>NZ_JAKSYJ010000056.1 GCF_022829365.1 Methylobacterium sp. J-077
CCGTCCTCCGAGCCCGCCGGTCAGCCACCGAACGGACCCCCGAGGAGCGCCCCGGGATCGCTCCCGAAGCACCGAAGGACAGGTGACGGCTAATGAGCACAAAATAGGAACATTGTCAAGGGAAGAGACGCAGGATTTGCGCGATCGGGCCGTCTTCCGCGTGGGCCGACAGGCGCACCGTTCGGTTCTGGGATCTCTCACGCGGCGGCTCACGCCTTTGCGGCGGCGTACGTGCGGACATGCCCTCGCCCCGCTTGCGGGGAGAGGGGACAACGCTTCGTCCTGAAATGTGCGAGGACCGTCGTCCGTTCGGGCTGACGCCCTACAGCCCGGTCAGCGGGAATACCGCCAGCGCGACCAGAAAGGCGGCGCCGGCGACCAGCGTCGTCCAGATCGCCTTCTCGCGCAGCCGCGGTGAGACCGGGGCGCCCGGATCCTGCCCCGGGACCACGTGCCCGGGCCGGGTCTCGGGCTGATTGCGCAGGGGCAGAACCGCGAAGAGCAGCGTCCACCACACCACGAAGTAGAGGGCGATCGATCCGCCGATCGTGAGCTTGAACTGACTCACCCCGACCGCCACGAAGGCGGCCACCAGCACGATCACGGCGGCCAGGGTCGCCGGGGTCGAGCGGGTCAGCACGGTCATGATCCGGCTCACACCTGCTCCAACTCGACCAGGGTGCCGAGGAAATCCTTGGGATGCAGGAACAGGACCGGCTTGCCGTGGGCGCCGATGCGCGGCTCGCCGGTGCCGAGCACCCGGGCGCCCTGCGCCTTCAGCCGGTCGCGGGCGGCCAGGATATCGTCGACCTCGTAGCAGACGTGGTGGACGCCCCCGCCCGGGTTACGGGCCACGAACGCCTCGATCGGCGAGCCCTCGCCGAGCGGCGCCATCAGCTCGATCTTGCTGTTCGGCAATTCGACGAACACCACCGTGACCCCGTGCTCGGGCTGCGGCAGCGGAGGGGTGATCGTCGCGCCCAGGGTGTCGCGATACACGGCGCAGGCGGCGTCGAGATCCTGCACGGCGATGGCCACGTGATTGAGCCGCCCGATCATGTTTGGTTCCTCCCGTTGACGCTCCGATCGGCAGGCCCCGCGTCTCCCTCATGCCGACCTCATCCTGAGGCGCTGCGCAGCAGCCTCGAAGGAGCCCTCCAGGGATCGCACGGCGGGCCGGAGGGCTCCTTCGAGGCCCGGCAATCTTTGATCGCCGGGCACCTCAGGATGAGGGAATTGGGTGGGACCTGCCGTGCTCCGTCGTCTCGTTGCTCTATCCTAGCGCGTCGTTCTGGATATCAGAACCCGGACGATGCGCTCGGTCTTTGGTTGCGCGTCATCGTTTCCCGAAAGCCGAGAACCGCCTTTTGGGATGAGATTTTAGACTTCCACCACCTGCACGTGGCAGGCGGGCTTCTTGCCCCAGACCTCGTTGACGGCGGTGCGCACGGCCCGATCGACCGTCTTCTCGACGCCCTCCGAGTCCTTGAGCTTGCCCCGCGACAGCCCCGACAGGGTGCGCGAGACCGCATCGACCACCGTCTCGATCAGCGGCTCGCCGGAGCGGCCGCGGTTGGGCAGGCCGATGATATCCACCGCCGGATCGCCCAGCACGACACCGTCCTCGTCGATGGCGATCGCCACCGAGACCAGCCCGGCCTGCATGAGCTTGCGCCGCTCGGGGATCGCCCGATCCTTCTCGTCGATCAGGACGTTGCCGTCCTTGAACAGGCGGCCGGCCTTCACGTGATCGATCACCGCGGGGGTACCGGGGCTCAGGCGGACGAGGCTGCCGTTACGGGCCTTGACCACGTTCTGGACGCCCTGAGCCCGGGCGAACCGGGCATGCTCGTCGAGGTGCAGCGCCTCGCCGTGGACCGGGATCGACGTGCCCGGCCGGGTCCACTTGTACATCTCGACCATCTCGTCCCGGCGGGGGTGGCCGGAGACGTGGACCAGCTCGGTCCGGTCGGTGATCACCTCGACGCCCTGCTCGACCAGGTCGTTGATGATCGACCCGACATCGCGCTCGTTGCCGGGGATGGCCCGCGAGGAGAAGATCACCCGGTCGCCGGCGGCCAGGCTGATATCTGGGTGGTCCCGGCGGGAGACCCGGGCGAGCGCCGCCCGCGGCTCGCCCTGCGAGCCGGTGAGCAGGGCCACGACCCGTTCGCGCGGCAGGTTCTTCCAGGAATCCGAGCGGCGGAACTCGGGCAGGCCGTCGAGGTAGCCGCATTCGCGCGCCACATCGATCACCCGGTCCATGGCCCGGCCGACCGCCACGATCTCACGGCCGCAGGCGACAGCCGCCTCGGCTACCGCGCGGATGCGGGCGACATTGGACGCGAAAGTGGTGACCGCGACCCGGTGGGGCGAATCCGCGATCAGGGTCTTGAGGGTGGCGGCGACCTCCCTCTCGCTCGGCGAGAAGCCCTCGCGCACCACGTTGGTCGAGTCGCAGACCAGCGCCAGGATGCCCTCGTCGCCGAGCGCCGTGAACGCCTCGGGCGAGGTGACCTCGCCGGCCACCGGCGTCGGATCGATCTTCCAGTCGCCGGTATGGACCACGAGGCCCGCGGCCGTGCGGATCGCGATGGCGTTCGACTCGGGGATCGAGTGCGAGACCGGCACGTATTCGAGCTCGAACGGGCCGACGGTCACCCGGCGGCCGGGCTTGACCTCGCGCAGATCGACCTTCGGGGCGCCGGGCTCGGAGAGGCGGCGGGTCTCCAGCAGGTTCTTGGCGAAGCGGGTCGCGTAGACCGGCACCTTGAGGCGCGGCCACAGCTCCGAGATCGCCCCGATATGGTCCTCGTGCGCGTGGGTGATGAAGATCCCCAGCAGGTCCTTGCGCTTCTCCTCGATGAAGGAGAGGTCGGGGAACATCAGGTCGATCCCCGGCATCTGCTCCTCGCCGGCGAAGCCCATGCCGCAATCGACCATGATCCACTTCCGGCCCTTCTCCGGACCGAACCCGTAGAGGGCCGCATTCATCCCGATCTCGCCCACGCCGCCGAGCGGCAGGAAGACCAGCTCCTCCTGTCCCATCACCATCTGTCGTCGTCCAACATCATGCCGCCGTCGCGGCCGTTCCGAAATGCACCTCGCCCGCCGTCACGGTATGCCGTTTTCCGTCGGGGGCGAGGATCACGAGCCGCCCCCCCTCGTCGATGGTCTCGAACACGCCCCGCAGGATGTGCCCGCCGCTGCGCACCGCGATCTCCGACCCAAGACCCGCGGCCCGCGCGAGCCAATCCTCGCGCAGGTCAGCGAAATTCCGTCCCCGGTCCCAGGCGCGTGCCCGCACGGCCATCCGGTCCGAGAGATGTTCCAGTAGCGCTTCGGCGCCGCCCGCGTAACCCGTCGCGGACAAGCTCGTCGCGCCGAGGCCGTCTGGGGCCGCCGCGACGTTGACGCCGAAGCCGATCACCGCCGCCCTGCGGCCGCCCGGCAGCGTCTCCGCCTCCAGCAAGAGGCCGGCCAGCTTGCCGTCGCCCAGCAGCACGTCGTTCGGCCATTTCAATCGCAGAGATCGGGCGCCGCTGCCGGTTCGGGTATCCGGCAGGGTGCCGCAGGCCGCCTCCAGCGCCTCGATCAGGCCGAGCCCGGCGACGAAGCCGAGCTCGGCGAGATGACCCGGTGCCACCCCGGCCACCGGCCAGAGCACGCTGGCGGCCAGATTGCCCGGCAGCGACGCCCAGGCGTTCCCCCGCCGGCCGCGGCCCGCCTCCTGCCGATGCGTCACCACCCAGAGCGGACCGATCTCGCCGGCCCGGGCCTGGGCCATGGCCTCGGTGTTGGTCGAGCCCAGCGTGTCGTGAACGTGCAGGCGGTGGCCCTGGGCGCGCGCCTCGGGCCCGAGACGGTAGCTCAAGACGGTCTTTTCTGATCGTTCGGCATGTGCATCAGGAGGGCCGGAGGCCGTGCCGGACCTAGAACAGCGAGCGGGCCGCCCGGCCGGCGACGCCGACCAGCGGTCCGGGGAGCAGGAAGAACAGCACCACGACGACGCTCGACAGGGCGAGCACCACGCGCAGGCCCGGCGCCATCGCCTCGTAGGGCTCCTTCGGCTCGTCGAAATACATGATCTTGACCAGGCGCAGGTAGTAGTAGGCACCGACCACGCTGGTCACCACGCCGATCACCGCGAGCGTCACGAGGCCCGCCTTGATGGCGGCGGCGAAGACGTAGAACTTGGCGAAGAACCCGGCGAGCGGCGGGATGCCGGCCAGCGAGAACATCATCGCGGCGAGGCAGAAGGCCAGCCAGGGATGGGTCCGCGACAGGCCCGACAGGTCCTCGATCGACTCGAACATCACCTCCCGGCGGCGCAGCGACAGGATGATCGCGAAGGTGCCCAGCGTCATCGCCAGGTAGATGATCATGTAGGTCACGAGCCCGCTGATCCCCTCCTCGGAGCCGCAGGCGAGCCCGATCAGCGCATAGCCGATATTGGCGATCGACGAGTAGGCCATCAGGCGCTTGATCGAGCGCTGGCCGATGGCCGCGAACGAGCCGAGCGCCATCGAGACCACGGCGACGAAGATGAAGATCTGCTGCCAGATCGCGGTCACGTCCGGCATGGCGCCGATGAACACCCGCACCGTCATGGCGACGGCCGCCATCTTGGGCGCGGTGGCGAAGAACGCGGTCACCGGGGTCGGCGAGCCCTCGTAGACGTCGGGCGTCCACATGTGGAACGGCACCGCCGACATCTTGAAGCAGACGCCCGCGGCCAGGAACACGATGCCCAGCACGATGCCGAGCCCGGCATTCTCGTTGAGCGCCGAGACGATGCCGGGGAACGAGACCGTGCCGGTGAAGCCGTAGACCAGGGAGGCGCCGTAGAGCAGCATCCCGGAGGACAGCGCGCCGAGGACGAAATACTTGAGGCCGGCCTCGGTCGACTTGGCGTTGTCCCGGTGGAACGCCGCGATCACGTAGGCGGCGAGCGATTGCAGCTCCAGGCCCAGATAGAGCGCGATCAGGTCGTTGGCCGAGACCATCACCATCATGCCGATGGTGCAGAGCACGATCAGCACCGGAAACTCGAACCGGTCGATCCGCTCGCGCTTGAAGAAGTCGTGCGCCAGCAGGATCGTGGCCGCCGAGCCGAGCAGCACCAGCGACTTCATCACCTTGGAGAACGCGTCCGAGACGAACGCCCCCGACAGGGTGGTCACCCGCCCCGAGGTCGGCTGCGACAGGACCACGAACAGGGCCACCAGCAGGAGCACCAGGGCGCCGACGCTCACCGTCTCGGCGGAGCGGTCGCCGCGCCAGGCGCCGTAGAGGATCAGGACCAGGACGCCGATGCCGAGGATCAGCTCGGGCAGGAGCGGCGCCAGCGAGGGCAGGACGGAGTGGACGGTGGGCATGGTGTCCGCCTCAGCGCGGGATCGGCAGCGCGGCCGCGGCCGTCTGGGTGTTCGAGAGGGCGGCCTTCATGCTGGCCATCAGCGCGTCGGTCGAGGGCGCGAACACGTCCAGCACCGGGGCCGGATGGACGCCGTAATAGATCGTCAGCGCGACCAGAGGCGCCAGAATGATCTTCTCCCGGGTGTCGAGGTCGAGGATGCCCTGGAGGTTCGGCTTCTCGAGCTTCCCGTAGATCACCCGGGCGTAGAGCCACAGGGCGTAGGCCGCCGACAGGATGATGCCGAAGGTCGAGAAGAACGCGACGTTCGGGTTCGCCTTGAAGGCGCCGAGCATCGACAGGAACTCGCCGACGAAGCCGGAGGTGCCGGGCAGGCCGACATTGGCCATGGTGAACACCATCATGGCCACCGCGTAGAGCGGCATCCGCTTCACCAGGCCGCCATAGGCGGCGATCTCGCGGGTGTGCATCCGGTCGTAGACCACGCCGACGCAGAGGAACAGCGCGCCGGCCACGATGCCGTGCGAGATCATCAGGAACAGCGCGCCCTGGATGCCCTGCTCGTTCAGGGTGAACAGGCCGAGCGTCACGAAGCCCATATGGGCCACCGACGAGTAGGCGATCAGCTTCTTGATGTCGGTCTGCATCATCGCGGTGAGCGAGGTGAAGATGATCGCGATCACCGAGAGGGCGAAGACCAGGGGGGCGAAATCCTGGCTCGCCACCGGCAGCATCGGCAGGGAGATCCGGATGAAGCCGTAGCCGCCCATCTTCAGCAGGATGCCGGCCAGGACCACCGAGCCCGCGGTGGGCGCCTCGACGTGGGCGTCGGGCAGCCAGGTATGGACCGGCCACATCGGCATCTTCACCGCGAAGGAGGCGAAGAAGGCCAGCCACAGCCAGGTCTGCATGTGCACCGGGAAGCGGTACTGCAGCAGGGTCGGGATGTCGGTGGTGCCGGCCTGCCAGTACATCGCCATCACGGCGAGCAGCATCAGCACCGAGCCGAGCAGGGTGTAGAGGAAGAACTTGAAGCTGGCATAGATCCGGCGCTGCCCGCCCCAGATCCCGATGATCAGGAACATCGGGATCAGGCCGGCCTCGAAGAACAGGTAGAACAGCAGCAGGTCCAGCGACTCGAACACGCCGATCATCGTCGTCTCGAGGACCAGGAACGCGACGAAGTATTCCTTCACGCGGACATGGATCGAGGTCCACGACGCGCCGATGCAGAACGGCATCAGGAAGGTGGTCAGCAGCACGAGCGGCATCGAGAAGCCGTCGACGCCGAGCTTGAACCGGATCGTCTCCGCGAGCCACGGATGGCTCTCGACCAGCTGGAAGCTCGCCGATGCCGCGTCGTAGCGGCCCCAGGCCACCAGCGAGAGCGCGAAGGTGACGATGGTGGTGGCGAGCGCCGCCCAGCGGCTGTTGCGCGCGACCGAGGCGTCATCGCCCTTGAGGGTGAGGATGAACGCCGCCCCGCAGAGCGGGACGATCAGCAGGCCGGAGAGGATGCCGAGGCCGAGCATGTCAGTGAGCACCCTTGGGCAGGCCGGCCATCAGGTACCAGCTGATCAGGCCGGCCACGCCGATGAGCATGACGAAGGCGTAGTGGTAGACGTAGCCCGTCTGCAGGCGGACCACCCCGCGGGTGACGTCGACGACCCGGGCCGCGATGCCGTTGGGGCCGAGCCCGTCGATGATCTTGCCGTCGCCCTGCTTCCACAGGAACAGGCCGAAATCCTTGGCCGGACGCACGAAGATCCGGTCGTAGAGCTCGTCGAAGTACCACTTGTTGAGCAGGAACCGGTACAGCGACGGCTGCTGGGCGGCGAGCGCCCCCGGCAGTTCCGGCCGGCGGATATACATCCAGAACGCCAGCACGAAGCCGAGGATCAGCATGATCAGCGGCGAATAAGAGACCAGCGCCGGGACCTCGTGGATCTCGTGCATGATGTGGTTCTCGGGGCCGTGCGCCAGGGCATGGCCCCAGAACGCGTCCATCCCGGACCCGATGAAGCGGTCGTGGAAGATGATCCCGGCAAACAGCGCCCCGAAGGCCAGCACCGCCAGCGGGATCGTCATCACCAGCGGGCTCTCGTGGGGCGTGTGATCGCCGTGATGGCCGTGACCGTGATCGTCTCCGTGATGGTCGTCGGCGACGAGATCGCTCTTATGGGCCGGCTCGACGTCGTGGCCGTGGTCGTCGTGGGCCGCACCCTCGGTATGGCCCGGGGCGCCGTCCGCCTCATGGGCCATGGCGGAGTGAACGACCGCCGGGGCCGCCGGGTGGTCGTGCGCCGCGTGGATGCCCCAGCGGGCCGGACCCTCGAAGGTCATAAAGAACAGGCGCCAGGAATAGAACGAAGTGAAGAACGCCGCCACGACGGTGCACAGGAAGGCGAGCGTGTGCCCGGGCCGGGTCGAGGCGTAGGCGGCCTCGATGATCGCGTCCTTGGAATAGTAGCCGGCCGTGTACGGGAAGCCGATCAGCGCGAGGGAGCCGATCGCCATCATGGCGCAGGTGAACGGGATGTGGGAGCGCAGGCCGCCCATGTTCCGCATGTCCTGCTCGTGGTGCATCGCGTGGATGACCGAGCCGGCCCCGAGGAACAGCAGCGCCTTGAAGAAGGCGTGGGTGAACAGGTGGAACACCCCGGCCGAGTAGGCCCCGACGCCGAGCGCCACGAACATGTAGCCCAGCTGCGAGCAGGTCGAGTAGGCGATCACCCGCTTGATGTCGTTCTGCACCAGCCCGATCGTGGCGGCGAAGAAGGCCGTGATGCCGCCGATCACCGTGACGACGATCAGCGCGTTCGGCGCCTCCTCGAACAGCGGCGACAGCCGGGCAACCATGAACACGCCGGCAGTGACCATGGTGGCGGCGTGGATCAGCGCCGAGACCGGGGTCGGGCCCTCCATGGCGTCCGGCAGCCACGTGTGCAGCAGGAACTGCGCCGACTTGCCCATGGCGCCCATGAACAGCAGCAGGCAGGCCAGCGTCAGGGCGTTCCAGTCATAGCCGATGAAATGGAAGCTCAAGGTCTTGAGCGTATCGACCTTGGAGAAGATCGCGTCGAAGGCCACCGAGCCGGTCAGCACGAAGACCAGGAAAATGCCCAGCGAGAAGCCGAAATCGCCGACGCGGTTGACGATGAAGGCCTTCATGGCGGCGGCGTTGGCCGAGGGCTTCTCGTACCAGAAGCCGATCAGCAGGTAGGAGGCGAGGCCCACCCCTTCCCAGCCGAAGAACATCTGCACGAGGTTGTCGGCCGTCACCAGCATCAGCATGGCGAAGGTGAACAGCGACAGGTAGGCGAAGAACCGCGGCCGGTGCGGATCCTCGTGCATGTAGCCGACCGAGTAGAGGTGGACGAGGGTCGAGACCGTCGTGACGACCACGAGCATCACCCGGGTCAGCGCATCGATCTTGAAGGCCCAGTCGACCTGGAGGTCGCCAGCCGCGAACCAGGACGCGACCTGCACCCGTTCGGCGTGGCCGCCTTCGAGGAACACGCCCCAGGCGAGCAGGGCCGTGAAGGCCAGGAACGCCGTGGTGATGTACTCGCAGGCCCGGGCCCCGATGTAGCGGCCGAACAGGCCGGCGATCAGGAAGCCGATCAGCGGGAAGAAGACGATCGCGTGATACATCGCTCTCTTGCAGTCCGTCCTCCGGGCCGACCGCGGGGCGGCCGTCCGGATTGTCACTCGGGGCCCGTGAACTCGGAGGCCGCGAACTCGGGTCGCGTGATGAAGGGCGCCCTAGCCCTTCATCATGCTCACGTCCTCGACCGCGATGGTGCCGCGGTTGCGGAAGAAGACCACGAGGATGGCGAGGCCGATCGCCGATTCGGCGGCCGCGACGGTCAGCACGAACAGGGCGAAGACCTGTCCGGTGATGTCGTTCAGCTGCGTCGAGAAGGCGACCAGATTGATGTTGACCGCGAGCAGGATCAGCTCGATCGACATCAGGATGACGATGATGTTCTTGCGGTTGATGAAGATCCCGAGCACGCCGAGCGTGAACAGGATCGCCGCGACGGTGAGGTAGTGGCTCAGGCCGATCATCGTTCGAAACCTCCGCCCAGCATCAAATCTTGCATCAGACCTCGACGCCCTGGCGGGAGGGCACCTTGCGGGTCTCGACCGCCATCTTCTGGGTGCGGGCGTTCTGGACCGCGATGTCCTGGCGCTTGACGCCCGGGCGGTCGCGGAGCGTCAGCACGATCGCGCCGATCATCGCCACCAGCAGGATCAGGCCCGCGAGCTGAAAGAAGTAAGCGTAGTCCGTGTAGAGCACCCGGCCCAGCGCCTGGGCGTTGGTGAGGTTCTCGGCCGCCGCGACGTTGCCGAGCGGCGCCTGCACCAGGCCCGGATCGATGGTCCAGGAGCCCACCACCAGCAGCAGCTCGACCAGGAAGATCGCCCCGATCAGGCCGCCGATGGGCAGGTATTGCTGGAAGCCCTGGCGCAGCTCGGCGAAATCCACGTCGAGCATCATCACGACGAACAGGAACAGGACCGCGACCGCGCCGACATAGACGACGACCAGGATCATCGCCAGGAACTCGGCGCCCATCAGGACGAACAGCCCGGCGGCGTTCACGAAGGCGAGAATCAGGAACAGCACCGAGGCGACGGGATTGCGCGAGGCGATCACCATGAAGCCCGACGCGACCGTGACGCTCGCGAACAGGTAGAAGAAGGCGGCTGCTGCGGTCATGCGCTCGTCGGGATCGGCCGCCGGAGCGGCCCCTTCTGCCTTGCGTGGAAACGGGCCGCAGCGGGCGGCCCGTCTATAGAACCCGGTCGGCGGGGGCACAACAGCGCCGCCGTCATGAGCTTAGCGATACGGCGCATCCATCGCGATGTTGCGCGCGATCTCGCGCTCCCAGCGGTCGCCGTTCAGAAGAAGCTTCTGCTTGTCGTAGAGCAGCTCCTCGCGGGTCTCGACCGAGAACTCGAAGTTCGGCCCCTCGACGATGGCGTCCACCGGGCAAGCCTCCTGGCACATCCCGCAATAGATGCACTTCACCATGTCGATGTCGTAGCGGGTGGTGCGGCGGGTGCCGTCGTTTCGGCGCGGTCCCGCCTCGATGGTGATCGCCTGGGCCGGGCAGATCGCCTCGCAGAGCTTGCAGGCGATGCAGCGCTCCTCGCCGTTGGGATAGCGGCGCAGGGCATGCTCCCCCCGGAAGCGCGGGCCGCGATGGCCCATCTCGAAGGGATAGTTGATCGTCGCCTTCGGCTTGAAGAAGTAGCGCATGCCGAGGATCATCCCCGACACGAATTCCTTCAGCAGCAGGCTCTTTGCGACCTGATCGAGCTTCATGGCCCGGATCTCCGATTCGGCGGGTGGGCTCAGGCGCCCGGCGCGAGGCCGGTCAGCTTGAGCACGAAGGCGACGACGACGACCGAGACCAGCGAGATCGGCAGGAAAACCTTCCAGCCGAGGCGCATGAGCTGGTCGTAGCGGTAGCGCGGCACGATGGATTTCACCATCGCGAACAGGAAGAACAGGAAGCTGGCCTTCAGGATGAACCAGATCACGCCCGGCACCCAGGTGAACGGCGCGAACGGGATCGGCGACAGCCAGCCGCCCAGGAACAGCACGGTGCCGAGCGCGCACATGCTCATGATGGCGACGTACTCGCCGAGCATGAACAGCAGATAGGGGGTCGACGAGTATTCCACCATGTAGCCGGCCACCAGCTCCGACTCGGCCTCCGGCAGGTCGAAGGGCGGGCGGTTGGTCTCGGCCAGCGCCGAGATGAAGAACACCACGAACATTGGGAACAGCCACAGCCAGTACCAGCCGAACAGGCCGAGGCTGGTGTCCTGCGCCATCACGATGCGCGAGAGGTTCAGCGAGCCGGCGCAGAGCAGCACGCAGATGATCACGAAGCCGAGCGAGACCTCGTAGGAGATCATCTGCGCGGCCGAGCGCAGCGCCCCCAGGAAGGCGTATTTCGAGTTCGAGGCCCAGCCGCCCATGATGACGCCGTAGACGCCGAGCGACGAGATCGCGAAGATGTAGGTGATGCCGACATTGATGTCGGCGATCGCCCAGCCGTCGGCCAGCGGGATCACCGCCCAGCTCGACAGGGCCAGCATCGCGAAGACCAGCGGCGCCAGCAGGTAGATCGCCTTGTTGGCGCCCGCCGGGATCACCGGCTCCTTCAGCACGAACTTCAGAAGATCGGCGAAGGACTGGAACAGCCCGAACGGCCCGACCACGTTGGGGCCGCGCCGGAGCTGCACCGCCGCCCAGATCTTGCGGTCGGCGAGCAGCGCGTAGGCGATGAAGACGAGCAGCGCTGCGAGCAGCACGAAGCTCTTCAGCACGATCAGGAGTACGGTCCCGAGGATTTCGAGCGGCGTCATCGTCGGGTCCCTACTCTGCCGCCGCGAGCGGCTGCGGCTCGGCGGCGCGCTCGCGGGCCAGCCGCGAGCACTCGGCGAGCACCCGCGAGGCGCGGGCGATCGGGTTGGTGAGGTAGAAGTCGGTCACCGGGGAGGCGAAGGCGGGGCCGCCGGTCGCGCCGCCGAGGCCGGCGAGCCGGTCCACGGCCGCCGCGACGTCGCCGGTCTCCACGGTGCCGACCGCCGCGAGATGCGGGTGGGCGGCGTAGAGCGCCCGGCGGAGCGCGGTGAGCGAATCGAACGGCAGGCGCTGGCCCAGCACGTCCGACAGGGCGCGCAGGATCGCCCAATCCTCACGGGCATCCCCCGGCGGGAAGCCGGCGCGGTTGCCCATCTGGACCCGGCCTTCCGTGTTCACCCAGGTCGCCGACTTCTCGGTATAGGCCGCGCCCGGCAGGATCACGTCCGCCCGGGATGCTCCCCGGTCGCCGTGGGTGCCCTGGTAGATCACGAAGGCACCGGGCGCCACGTCGCGCTCGTCGGCGCCGAGGTTGAACACCACGTCGACGCCGCCGGAGGCCAGCATGGCCGGGAAGCCGAGGCCGCCCTCCCCCGGGACGAAGCCGAGATCGAGGGCGCCGACCCGGGCCGCGGCCGTGTGCAGAACGCCGAAGCCGTTCCACTCCGGCGTGACCGCGCCGATTGCCTTGGCGAGCGTGGCCGCCGCCGCCAGGATGCCGGGCTCGGCATTGGCGCCGACGATGACCAGCGGCGCCTTCGCTTCCTTGAGGGTCTCGAGGAAACTGTGCTCGCCGCGGGCGAGGCCGGAGAGCGAGTCGGGTCCCGCGCCGATGTAGTGGCTCGGATAGGTCAGGTCGACCGGCTCGCCGATCACCCCAACCGCGAGCGGGCCCATGCGCCAGCGCTTGCGGATCCGGACGTTCAGCAGCGAGGCCTCGGTGCGCGGGTTGGCGCCGACGATCAGGATCGCGTCGGCGGCCTCGATGCCGGGAATCGTCGGATTGAACAGGTAGGAGGCGCGGCCGAGGGCCGGATCGAGCCCGGTCTCG
This sequence comes from Methylobacterium sp. J-077, assembly GCF_022829365.1. Lineage (GTDB taxonomy): Bacteria > Pseudomonadota > Alphaproteobacteria > Rhizobiales > Beijerinckiaceae > Methylobacterium. The sequence goes on from NZ_JAKSYJ010000056.1 coordinate 12,814, forward strand.
GCCTGGCGGCAATCGAGGTTGGGCGTGCCGAGCGCGCGCATCAGCTCGCGCAGGGCAAAGATCTCCTCGACGCCCGCGAGGTCGCCGACAACCGCGCCGATGCGCTTCGGATCGGTGGCCTTCACCTTGGCGGCGATGGCCTGGAACGCCTCGCCCCAGGAGGCGGCCCGCAGCCTTCCGTTCTCGCGCAGGTACGGACGGTCGAGGCGCTGCATCCGCAAGCCATCGACGTGGTAGCGGGTCTTGTCCGAGATCCACTCCTCGTTGATCTCCTCGCTGACCCGCGGCTCGATCTGCATGACCTCGCGGCCGCGGGTGTCGATGCGGATCGCTGAGCCGACCGCGTCCATCACGTCGACCGATTCGGTCTTGTTCAGCTCCCAGGGGCGGACGTTGTAGCTCTGCGGCCGGTGCACCAGGGCGCCGACCGGGCACAGGTCGGCGACGTTGCCCTGCAGTTCCGAGGCCATCGACTGCTCGAGGTAGCTGGTGATCTCCATGTCCTCGCCGCGGCCGATGGCGCCGAGGTCGGGCACGCCCGCCACCTCCGCCAGGAAGCGCACGCAGCGGGTGCAGTGGATGCAGCGGTTCATCGCGGTCCGCACCAGCGGGCCGATATGCTTCTCCTCGACCGCGCGCTTGTTCTCCTGGTAGCGGGTCGAATCGACCCCGTAGGCCATCGCCTGGTCCTGGAGGTCGCAATGGCCGCCCTGGTCGCAGATCGGGCAATCGAGCGGGTGGTTGATGAGGAGGAACTCCATCACCCCTTCCCGGGCCTTCTTGGTCAGGCCGGAGCGGGTCAGCACCTCCGGCGGCTCGCCGTTCGGGCCGGGGCGGCAATCCTTGACCGCGTAGGCGCAGCTCGCCACCGGCTTGGGCGCGCCCTTCAGTTCGACCAGGCACATCCGGCAATTGCCGGCGATCGACAGGCGCTCGTGGAAGCAGAAGCGCGGGATCTCGGCCCCCGCGGCCTCGCAGGCCTGGAGCAGCGTGTATTCGGCCGGAACCTCGACCTCGGTGCCGTCGACGAGGATTTTTGTCATCGGTGCCATCTCAGTGCGGGGCGTCGGCGAGATCGAGGCGCCGCTCGATGCGTTCGAGGCGCGCCTCGACCCTGTCGATGCGCCGATTCACGCCGGCAATCGACAGATCGACCTTGGCGAGGTGCTCTTCCACGGCGGTCATGCGCGTCTTCAGCTCGCGGACATCGTCCGCCAGCCGATCCACCTTCTCGTCGATCCGACGCAAGTAGACGAGCAGCAGGTTGTCGGGCTGGTCCGCCATCCCGTCACTCCGCGGCCATCGGGATGGCGTCGGAATGCGGGTTGGCCGTGTAGCGGTCGATCCGCTTCTCGATCTCGGGGCGGAAATGCTTGATCAGGCCCTGGATCGGCCAGGCCGCCGCGTCGCCCAGCGCGCAGATCGTGTGACCCTCGATCTGCTTGGTGACCTCGAACAGCATGTCGATCTCGCGCTTCTGCGCCCGGCCCTCGGTCATGCGCTGCATCACCCGCCACATCCAGCCGGTGCCCTCGCGGCAGGGCGTGCACTGGCCGCACGACTCATGCTTGTAGAAGTACGAAATGCGGGTGATCGCCGCGACGATGTCGGTGGACCGGTCGAGCACGATCACCGCCGCCGTGCCGAGGCCGGAACCCAGGCCGCGCAGGGTGTCGAAATCCATCTTGGCGTCGATGATCTGGTCGGCCGGCACCAGCGGCACCGACGAGCCGCCCGGGATCGAGCAGAGCAGGTTGTCCCAGCCGCCGCGCATGCCGCCGCAATGCCGGTCGACCAGCTCGCGGAAGGTGATGCCCAGCTCCGCCTCGACGTTGCACGGCTTGTTGACGTGCCCCGAGACGCAGAACAGCTTGGTGCCGGTGTTGTTCTTGCCGCCCAGGCCCGCGAACCAGGCGCCGCCCCGGCGCAGGATCGTGCCGGCCACCGCGATCGACTCGACGTTGTTGACCGTCGTCGGGCAGCCGTAGAGGCCCATGTTGGCCGGGAACGGCGGCTTGAGCCGGGGCATCCCCTTCTTGCCCTCGAGGCTCTCGATCAGCGCCGTCTCCTCGCCGCAGATATAGGCGCCGGCGCCGTGGTGGACGTAGATGTCGAACGGAAAGTCGTGCACGTTCGACTGGCCGACGAGACGGGCCTCGTAGGCCTCGTCCACGGCCTTCTGGAGCGCGTGCTTCTCGGCGACGTACTCGCCACGGATGTAGATGTAGCAGGCATGCGCGCCCATGGCGAAGCAGGCCAGCATGCACCCCTCGATCAGGAGATGCGGGTCGTGCCGCATGATCTCCCGGTCCTTGCAGGTGCCCGGCTCCGACTCGTCGGCATTGACCACGAGGTAGTGCGGGCGCCCGTCCGACTTCTTGGGCATGAACGACCATTTCAGGCCGGTGGGGAAGCCCGCGCCGCCGCGGCCGCGCAGGCCCGACGCCTTCATCTCCTCGATGATCCAGTCGCGGCCCTGCTCCAGGAGGAACTTGGTCCCGTCCCAGGCGCCCCGTTGCTTGGCAGCCTCCAGACCCGGCGAATGCAGGCCGTAGAGGTTGGTGAAGATGCGATCCTGATCCGACAGCATGTGCTTCGTCCCTCAGCTGACCGGAGCGTCGGTGATGTCGAGGCGGCGCTCGATCCGGGCGAGCCGCGAGTCGAGGGCGCCGAACGCTTCGTAGAGGTTGCCGATATCGGTCTGCACGGCGTTCATCTGCAGCTGCTGCGCCTGCTGGTTGCCGCGCACGCCCTTCAACTCGCCGCGCACCGCGCGCAGACCCTCGTCCATGTTGCTGAGGCGCGCCTGCACCGCCTGCAGCACTTCGTAGATCAGCTCGTTCGTCACCGGAGTCATGGCGTCACGCTCCGGTGCCCGACAGCGCCTTGGCCTGCCCGACCCAGTTCTCCCGGTCGATGCGACCGGGGAACGCGAGGTAGGTGCCGACCCAGGTGATCTCGTCGCGGGTCCAGGCGGCGATCTGGTCGACATGGTAGATGCCGAGCCCGTTCAGGCGCTGGCTGTTGCCCGGGCCGATACCCTTGATCCGGGTGAGATCGTCCGGCTGCCCGGCGCGGGCCGCATCCAGGCCCGGCGGGCGCTTGCCGACCGCATCGGCCTTCTGTTCGGGGCTCGCATCCTTCGGCAGCGCCGCGAGCGCCCCGGCGACGCGAGCCTCTTCAGCCTCCGCCGCCACTTCGCCCTCGCTGGCGCCGGACGCCTCGGGCTGTTGCGGGACCACGTCACGGTCCGGCATGGCCTCATGGCCCTGCTCGCCCGCGGCCGGCTCGCCTTCGGCGACGCGCTTGGCCGGCGAGTCGAGCACGTCCGCGTCGCCTGGGCGGGCGGCGCCGTGCTTGGCGGTGGAGCGGCCGCGCTCGGCCGCGTCCGCGCGATCCTCGGGCTTCACCGGCGTCTCGCCCTCGGCCGCGCGCTGGGCCGGGGCATCGCTCACCGTCCGCTCCACCGGGCGTCCGGCATCGGGCTTGGCGGGCTTCGGAGTCTCGGCGGCCTGCTGCGTCGCGGAGGCCGCCTCGCCGGTCTTGGCGGCCTGCTCCTCGGGCTTCGCGGTATCCTCGAAGCGCTTGCGCCACGCCCCGACCCGCGAGCCGTCGAACAGGGTCGGGTCGGTGAGGGTGTCGGGGCCGCCCTGCGGCTCGGAAGCCTGGCGCCCGGTCTGCGAGCCGACCTTGACCGGCCGTCCCGCCGCGAGGTCGTCCATCAGCGTGCCGAGCGATTCGGGCGTGAGATCCTCGTAATAGTCCTGGTTGATCTGCACCATCGGGGCGTTGCAGCACGCACCCAGGCACTCGACCTCGAGCCATGAGAAATTGCCGTCCGCCGAGACGTGGCCGGGCGGTCCGAGCCGCGCCTCCAGCATCTCTTTCAGCCCGCGCGCGCCGCAGGAATCGCACGGCACCGTGCCGCAGACCTGGATCCAGAAGCGACCCACCGGCTCCAGGGCGAACATCGTGTAGAAGGTGGCCACCTCCAGCACGCGGATGTTGGGCATGCCGAGCTCGGCCGCCACCGCCTCGATGGCCGCCCGCGGCAGCCAGCCGCCGTTCTGCTCCTGCGCCTTCCAGAGCAGGGAGATCACCGCGGAGGCCTGGCGGCCCTCCGGGTACTTGGCGATCTGGGTCTTCGCCCAGGCGGCGTTCTCGGGGGAGAACGCGAAGTTTTGGGGCTGCTCGGAGGCGGGGGCGAGTCTGCGGTTGGCCATCGCGTCTGTCTTACCGATCCACTTCGCCGAACACGATGTCGAGGGTGCCGAGCACACAGGACACGTCGGCCAGAAGGTGCCCCCGGCACATCCAATCCATCGCCTGAAGATGCGCGAAGCCCGGCGCGCGGATCTTGCAGCGATACGGCTTGTTGGTCCCGTCGGACACGAGATAGACGCCGAACTCGCCCTTGGGCGCTTCCACGGCGGCGTAGACCTCGCCCTCCGGCACGTGGAAGCCCTCGGTGTAGAGCTTGAAGTGGTGGATCAGCGCCTCCATCGAGCGCTTCATCTCGCGGCGCGGCGGCGGCGCGAACTTGCCGTCGATGGCGGCGATCGGGCCCTGCCCGGCCGGCTCGCGCAGCTTGGCGCAGCACTGCTTCATGATCTTGGCCGATTCCCGCATCTCCTCCATGCGGATCACCTGCCGATCGTAGGTATCGCCGTTCCGGCCGACCGGGATGTCGAACTCCATCTCCTCGTAGCACTCGTAGGGCTGCGCCTTGCGCAGGTCCCACGGGATGCCCGATCCGCGCAGCATGACGCCGGAGAAGCCCCACTCCATGCACTCGTCCACCGACACGATGCCGATGTCGACGTTGCGCTGCTTGAAGATGCGGTTGGCCATGACGAGGTCGTCGAGATCCTGCACCACCTGCAGGAACGGGTCGCAGAACGCCTCGATGTCGTCGACGAGCTTGGGCGGCAGGTCCTGGTGGACGCCGCCGGGCCGGAAGTAGTTGGCGTGCAGCCGAGCGCCCGAAGCACGCTCGTAGAAGATCATCAGCTTCTCGCGCTCCTCGAAGCCCCAGAGCGGGGGCGTGAGGGCGCCGACATCCATCGCCTGCGTGGTGACGTTGAGCAGGTGCGACAGGAGCCGGCCGATCTCGCAGAACAGCACGCGGATCAGCTGCGCGCGGCGCGGCACCTCGATGCCCGCGAGCTTCTCGATCGCCAGGCAGAAGGCGTGCTCCTGGTTCATCGGCGACACGTAGTCGAGCCGGTCGAAATAGGGCGTCGCCTGCAGGTAGGTCTTGTGCTCGATCAGCTTCTCGGTGCCGCGGTGCAGCAGCCCGATATGCGGATCGACCCGCTCGACCACCTCGCCGTCCAGCTCCAGCACGAGGCGCAGCACGCCGTGCGCCGCCGGGTGCTGCGGGCCGAAATTGATCGCGAAGTTGCGGATGTTGTGCTCTGTCACTGACAGTCTCCGCGGTTCAGGCCGACGTCTTCTTCTCGTCCCCGGGCAGCACGTAGTCGGTGCCTTCCCACGGAGACAGGAAGTCGAAGTTGCGGAATTCTTGGGTGAGCTGGACGGGCTCGTAGACCACCCGCGCCTCGTCCTGGTCGTACCGGACCTCGACGAAGCCGGTGAGCGGGAAATCCTTGCGCAGGGGGTGCCCCTCGAACCCGTAATCGGTGAGCAGGCGGCGCAAGTCCGGATGGCCCGAGAACAGGATTCCGTAGAGGTCGTAGGTCTCGCGCTCGTACCAGTTGGCGGCCGGGAACACCTCGATCGCCGAGGGGACCGGCGTCACCTCGTCGGTCTGCACCTTCACCCTGATGCGCGCGTTGTGGCGCAGCGAGAGCAGGTGGTAGACCACGTCGAAGCGCTTCTCGCGCTGTGGGTAGTCCGCGCCGCAGATGTCGATGAAGCTGCGGAACGCGCAGGCCGGGTCGTCGCGCAGGTAGGTCAGCGCGTAGACGATGTCGGAGGCCTGGACCACCAGGGTCAGCTCGCCGAACGCGATGGCGTGCGACACCACCGCCGGCCCGAGGGCGCCGGTGACGCGCTCGGCCATCGCCGTGAGGGCGGCCGCGCCGCTCTCCGGCTGCGTGTGCGACAGGATCGAGATGCCGTTGGTCATGGCCGCTCCTCAGCGCTCGATCGTGCCGGTGCGGCGGATCTTCTTCTGGAGAAGCAGCACGCCGTAGAGCAAAGCCTCGGCGGTGGGCGGGCAGCCGGGCACGTAGATGTCCACCGGCACCACCCGGTCGCAGCCGCGCACCACCGAATAGGAATAGTGGTAGTAGCCGCCGCCGTTGGCGCAGGAGCCCATCGAGATCACGTAGCGCGGCTCCGGCATCTGGTCGTAGACCTTGCGCAGGGCCGGGGCCATCTTGTTGGTCAGGGTGCCGGCGACGATCATCACGTCCGACTGGCGTGGCGAGCCGCGGGGGGCGAAGCCGAAGCGCTCGCAATCGTAGCGCGGCATCGACATCTGCATCATCTCGACGGCGCAGCAGGCGAGCCCGAAGGTCATCCACATCAGCGAGCCGGTGCGGGCCCAGTTGATCAGCTCGTCCGTGGTGGTGAGCAGGAAGCCCCGGTCGGCCAGCTCGTCGCTGATCGACAGGAAGGTCGGATCGTCGGCGCCGATCGGCCGGCCGGTGTTGGGATCGATGATCCCTTTCGGCTGGGGCGCGACCGCGGGGGCGCGGGACAGGCTGTGGGTCGTGTCGGTGATCAGGGCCATCGGCGACTCGGAATGCGGTGCGGGCAGGCGGCTGTCGCGAATCAATCCCACTCGAGGGCGCCCTTGCGCCACTCGTAGACGAAACCGACCGTCAGCACGCCCAGGAAGACGATCATCGACCAGAAGCCGAACCAGCCAAGGTCTCCGAAGGTGATCGCCCACGGGAACAGGAACGCGACCTCGAGGTCGAAGATGATGAACAGGATCGCCACGAGGTAGAACCGCACGTCGAACTTCATGCGGGCATCGTCGAAGGCATTGAAGCCGCACTCGTAGGCCGAGAGCTTCTCGGGATCCGGGCTCTTGAAGGCGACCAGGAAGGGCACGACCAGCAGGGCGGTGGCGATGAACAGAGCCACGCCGATGAACACGATGAGCGGAAGGTAGTCCGCCAACAATCCGGTCATGCCAGGGCCTCGCGAGAGCGTCTCGTATCGACGTGGGAACCCGCGGTGCGCCGCCGAACCGGATTCGCCCGTGGAATTGTTCTTATGCCAGGATGCGCGCGGCCGGAGGCTTAGTCGAGCCGCCGACCCGTGACAATGGCTTGCCGCGTCGCACAAACTGCACGGCCTGTCTTGTGTTGGGATGTGGGAGCACGCGGCGGCCCTGCAACACGACGCAAGCGCGCAGGCCCTTCGGCCGGGCCTCGCGCAAAACCGTCACGGACACGCTTGACAGGCCCCGGCGCGGCCCATACACCCCGCCCCGTCGCCGGGCGAAACGCCCCTTCGAGGCGACCACGCCGTGCGGGCGTAGCTCAGTTGGTTAGAGTGCCGGCCTGTCACGCCGGAGGTCGCGGGTTCGAGTCCCGTCGCCCGCGCCACTTACCTTAATCTGCGCATTGAATTCTGCCCGTCGGCCCGATCATATCGGGGCTTTCGGCATGTCCTGTGCCGTTGTGCCTGTCATGGCGTATCAGGCCCGTCCAGAAATTATGGTGCTGTGTTGCGCCGCGTTGGCAACGGGACGACGGTGAGGAGACGGCCGTAAAAGTCCTCTTCGACGAGCCAGACGGAGCGGATCCAGGGCTCTCGTCCGTCGACGCCCGGAAACGGGCCTTCGCAGATGATGCGCGCCTCGGGCGCCGACACGTAATGCTACACCAGGGCCTCCGCGAGGATGTCCGGTTGGGCCGCCGAGAAGCCGAAGTGGAGTAGGAACTTCGCCTTCGAGCCGCCTTTCGGATGAGCCGGATCGAGCAGGTAGCCGACGATCTTCTCGCCCTGGATGCGCAGGCCGAGGAGTGCCGGCAGGCCTGCACGGCGCGTGGCGGCCAGTGAGTCTCAGATCGATCGGCAGCACCGTGGCGAGGGCACCCGCCGGCTCCGGGAACTCGACGACGAAGGCTTCGCCGCCCTTCCAGACCCCGACGATGGTCGCTTCGGAACCGGCGGGAAACGTATCGCCGTCATCGGTCACGACCGGGACAAGCACGGCAACATCGTCGAGATCCCGAAGCGCGGCTCCGGGATCCTCTTGTCGCGGCAGGTACGAGAAGCCGACCGACATCGTCTGAGATTGGCGGCGGCGTGGGCTTGTGCAAGTCGATGGCTGCGGCACAGCGGGGGGCGGCTTCAGGCCGAGGGCCAGCCGCCCACGCCCCGCGTCCGGCGACGCGAATCGCGCCGCCTCACCAGCAGGTCGATGGCATCGTGCCGTCCCGGCACGGCCGCGTCCGCGACGTCCTGCGGAGTCAGGCCGATATCCTTCAACTCTCGCTCGGACAGGGTCGAGAGCCGGTGCAGGACGCGCCGGTTCATCGCCGCGCGCGACAGGCCGGCCCGCACCTCCGCGGCGGCCTCGGCGATCGCCCGGACGGACCGGGCGAGCCAGGACGGGCGGCCTGCGGCATGGGCGGTCTCGGGGAGGCACTGGTCCATGATTCGATCCTCCGTCTGTCCGGAACCCGGCGATCTTGTCCCCGTGGGACTGGCGGCGACAGGAACAGTTCGGTACGATTTGGAAGAATTGTCCGGTCAGAAAGGCAGTACGGATGCAGGTCGTGCCCAAAGCCGCCGGGACGCGCGTCGAGACCGTGGCCGGCGAGATCCGCGAGCGGATCGCGGCGCGCCACCTCGTGCCCGGAATCCGGATCCCGTCGGTGCGGGCCTTCGCGGAATCCATGGGCGTGTCGAAATCGACCGTGGTGGAGGCCTATGACCGGTTGGCCGCCGAGGGCACCCTGGTGGCGCGGCCGGGCTCGGGCTTCTACGTCGCCGGCAAGACCCGGCCGCTCTCGCTCCAGGCGATGGGGCCCCGGCTTGACCGGATCGTCGACCCGCTCTGGATCACCCGCCAGGCGCAACAGGCCGGCGCGGACCAGCTCAAGCCCGGGGCGGGCTGGCTGCCGGATTCCTGGATGCCGCACGAGGCGATCCGGCGCGGCCTGCGCCGGGTGGCGCGGGCGGATCTGGCCGAGATGACCAATTACGACCGGCCGCTCGGCTACGAGCCCCTGCGGATCCAGATCGCCCGCAAGATCGCCGAGAAGGGTGTCGGCGCCGAGCCGGACCAGATCGTGCTGGTGGAATCCGCGACCCAGGCCCTCGACCTGGTCTGCCGGTTCCTGCTCCAGCCCGGCGACACCGTGCTGGTGGACGATCCCTGCTACTTCAACTTCCTGGCGCTGCTGCGGGCGCAAAGGGTCTCGGTGGTCGGCGTGCCGCTGACCCCGGAGGGGCCGGACCTGCGAGCCCTCGGCACCCTGCTCGAACGGCACCGGCCGCGCTTCTACCTGACCAACGCGGCGCTCCAGAACCCGACCGGCGCGAGCCTCGCCCCGGCCATCGCCCATAGGCTGCTGAAGCTGTGCGAGGCGCACGACACCCTGATCGTCGAGGACGAGATTTTTGGCGACTTGGAGCCCGAGCCGGCCCCCCGGCTCGCGGGGTTCGACGGGCTGGAGCGGGTGATCCAGATCGGCAGCTTCTCCAAAACCCTGTCGGCGGCGGCGCGCTGCGGCTGGATCGCGCTTCGGGCCGACTGGGTCGAGCCCCTGGTCGATCTGAAGCTCGCGCTCAGCCTCGGCAACGGCCACGTCACGGCGGCTTTGGTGCACAGCCTGATCACCGAGGGCTGCTATCGCCGCCACCTCGCCGAGACCAAGCGGCGGCTCGCCGGCGCGATGGTCCAGGCCTCCGCCGAGCTCGGCGCCTGCGGCCTGGAACCCTGGGCGCAGCCCCGGGGCGGGTTCTTCCTGTGGATGCGCCTGCCGGACGGGCGCGACGGCGCCGAGGTGGCGCGCCGGGCCCTGGCGCAGGGCATGGTCCTGGCGCCGGGCACGGCCTTCAGCCTGTCCGACGATTGGAACGGCTACATGCGCTTCAACGTCGCCCACTGCACCGACCCGCGCATCCGGCCGATTTTGCGGGCGGCGCTGGCCTGACCGGCCTCACGCCGGCAGGGTCAGCTCTGCCTTCAACCCCCCCAGCTCCGAGCGCCCGAGGGTCAACCCGCCGCCGTAGAGCTCGGCGAGTTCGAGGGTGATCGGCAGCCCGAAGCCGTGGCCCGGCACGCCCTCGTCGAGGCGGCGCCCGCGGGTCATGACCGCTTCGGCGGCCGCGCCGTCGAGGCCGGGCCCATCATCCTCGACCCGCACCGCGATTCCGCTCGCCTGGCTGGAAGCCGCGACCCGGACCCGGGTGCGGCACCAGCGGCAGGCATTGTCGACCAAGTTGCCGAGCATCTCGTCGAGATCCTGGCCCTCGCAGGGCACCGAGAGGTCGTCCGGTACGGCGCAATCGATCGCCACGCCCTTCTCGGCGTAGAGGCGCACCAGCGCGTCGCGCAGGTCCGAGACCCGGGGCGCCAGGGGTGTGCGCCCCCGGGCCGAGCCGGCGAGCGCTGCGGCGCGAGCCCGGCGCAGGTGGTGGCGCACCCGCCGGTCCATGTCGTCGACCTGCAGGCGCAGCGCCCCGCCCGGGTCGCGGGCGGGCTCCGCCAGGGCCATCGACAGGGTCGCCAGGGGCGTCTTGAGCGCGTGCGCGAGGTTGGCGACGTGGCCGCGGGCCCGCTCCAGGTTCTGGGCGTTCTGGTCGAGCAGCGCGTTGAGTTCCGCCACCAGCGGCTTGATCTCGGCGGGCTGGTCCTCCGGCACCCGGTCCCGGCGTCCGGCCCGCACCGAAGCGAGGTCGGCCCGCAGGCGCCGCAACGGCGCCAGCCCGAGGCGCACCTGCAGCGCCAGCCCGGCGATCAGGCAGAGGCCGAGCACCCCGAGGGCCAGGGCCAGGCTGGTCAGGGCCTCGCGCAACGGCCCGTACAGGGCGGCCCGGGGCGCCGCCGCGACGATCGTGGCGGGAGGCGTGCCCGGCACGGTCAGCACGCGCAGGATCAACCGCTCCCCGTGCGGCCCAGCGCCGTCCGCAGGGTGCGGGCGATCGGGTTCGTCATCGGGACCCGGCTCGGTGATGGTGATGTGGCCGCCCCGCAGGGAGCCCGAGCAGAAGGTCTCGGACCCGCGGCGCACCTCCCAGGCCCAGCCCGGCCCGTCCCGGTCGAAGGGCGGCGCGTCGAGGGTCTGGGACAGCAGCCCTGCTTCCAGCCCGGCCCGCAGGGCGACGATCTGGGCGTCGAGATGCCCCTCGATCTGCCCCCGGACGAACCGGTGCAGGATCACCCCGATGGCGAGCCCGGCCACCACCAGCGCCACCAGCACCAGCGCAAGGGCCGCCGCCAACAGGCGGGTCCGCAGGGATCGGTGCGGCGGCGAGGGGCGTTTCTTCGGCGGCGGCATCAGGCCGGATCCGCGTGCAGGCGGTAGCCGTGGCCGCGCACGCTCTCGATCCGGGCCGGGGCGATCTTCCGGCGCAGGCGGGTGATGATCACTTCCACGGAATTCGAATCGACATCCGCGTCGCCCTCGTAGACCCGCTCGATCAGGTGCGGGCGGGGCACCACCGCGTCGCGGTTCAGCATCAGGCAGGACAGGACCCGCCATTCGAGGCCGGTGAGCTTGAGCGGCAGGCCCTCGTGCTCGAAGGCGCCGAGGCCGGTGTCGAAGCTCAGGGGGCCGCAGGCGATCCGGCTGGCGCCGCCGCCCTGTGAGCGGCGCACCAGGACGCGCAGGCGGATCACCAGCTCCTCCACCCGCACCGGCTTGACCAGGTAATCGTCCGCCCCGGCCTTGAAGGCCGCGACCTTGTCGCTCCAGCCGTCCCGGGCGGTGAGCACCAGCACCGGCAGGGTCCGCCCGGCCGCCCGCCAGGCCCGCAGCACCGAGACGCCGTCGCCCTTGGGCAGGCCGAGATCGAGCACCACCGCGTCGTAGCCCTCGGTCTCGCCGAGATGCTGCGCGTCCTCGCCGGTGGCGGCCCGGTCGAGGACGAAGTTCTCCGCGCGCAGGACCTTGGCCAGCGCGTCGGCGAGCGCCGCGTCGTCCTCCACCAGCAGGATCTTCAAAACTCCGCCCTCCCCGTGCCTCGGCCGCCGGAAATCACAACGCCGCGGGAAGTTAGGGCCGTCTTCTCACGCTGCCCATCGATCCGGCCTCCCGGATCGGCCGGCGCTGCCAAGTCCTTGATCGCCCGCGCGTCTCGGCCATAGGCGGGCGGCTTTAACCGGGGCTGAACCGGGCGGTTCAGACCGGATTTGCGGGGGCGCCTTACGAAGGGCCACGGACCGATCGGGTCCCGAACCTTCAAGAGGACGACACGGATGAGCGACGACAAGAAAACCATCGACGGCACCGCCCGGGAGATCCGCGAGCCGGCCCCCGCCACCAAGACAGCCAAAAGAATCCCTGCGCGGACCTGGGTCGTGGCCGCGATCGCCGCGCCCCTGGCGCTGGGCGCCGCCGGCCTGTCCCTGGCGCAGGGCAACGCCTTCCAGCCGACCCCGGTCGATCCGGTGGCGATCCAGGCGCTGGCCCCGTCGAGCGCAACCGCCATCAAGGGCGAGGTCGCCGAGATTTTCGGCAACAAGTTCGTCGTCCAAGACCCGACCGGCCGGGCGCTGGTCGAGACCGGTCCCGCCGGCGAGGGCGGCAATCTCGTCGCCAAGGGCGAGGCCGTGACCGTGCAGGGCCGGTTCGAGACCGGGTTCCTGCATGCCAGCGTGCTGACCCACGGCGACGGCCGCAAGGTGGTGATCGGCCCCGCCGGCGGCCCGCCGACCGGCAGCCTCGACTGGGCCAAGGACAGGCTCGGCCTCGGGCCGACCCCGGACGTGCCGGCCCTGACCGCCGCCGTCCAGGCCGCCGGCTACGGCGACGTGCGGGTGACCGGCCGCGGCCCGCGCCATCTCGAAGTGGCGGCCAAGGACCGCGACGGGCGCGAGCACCAGCTCCATGTCGGCTTCGACGGCCAGGTCCGCGAGCGGCCGGTCCCGGGCGCCCGGCTCTGACGGGGTGATGCAACCGTTTCGGCCCTGCCGCGTCCTCCTGTCACTCACCCGGACAGGAGGCGCACCGTGGAACCGATGAAGCCGATGGAACCCATGAAGCCCATGGAACCGATGAAGCCGATGAAGGGCATGGAGCCGTTCTGGCCGAAGGACCTGGGCGACCCCTCGACCAGCGGCTCCCAGAACGGGATGAAATACGCGTTCTTCCCGGACAAGCACCGGCTCGTGATCGAGCGCGACGGCCAGGTCTCGACCTACGACAGCGGCGACCACCGGATCGGCGGCGTCTCGCAATCGGACGGCAGCACCAAGTCGCTGACCTTCTCCAGCCAGAACGGCGACGTGGATCTGGGCTCGCTGAAGAAGCTCGACTGACGGTCCATGTCGGTTTGAGGTCGCGGACGGAGCGCGACAGGCCCCCTCTCCCGAGCGGGAGAGGGTTGGGGTGAGGGATCAAGCTTTTGCGGAGAAGTCGCACCCCTCACCCTGTCCCTCTCCCGCAAAGGAGAGGGGACCCGCGCCGCATCCTTATGCGCGGGCCCGTGCGTGGCTGCGCCAGCCGTCGGCGCATCGCGCGTCGAGGAGCGGCCGAACGACTGATTCAAACGGTTTCAGGATAAGGGGGGTGATAGGAGGTCTGTGGTCTCGAACCACCCAACCGCCCCCGGCCACCTTCCCCTCCGGCGCCGAGCCCTCTAAGCCCGGCCCGGCCATGCGAGCCCTCCCACCGATCCGTCCGAAACCATGCGCGCGCTGATCGATCTCGTCCGCATCATGCGTGCACGCGATCGGCGGCGGCTGGCGCTGATCGCGCTGGGCCTCGCGGTCGCGGCCCTGCTGGAGGTGGTCGGCGTCGCCGCAGTGATCCCGTTCCTGACCCTGGTCGGCGACCCCTCGGCGGCCACCCGGGTGCCGTACCTGGCCCAGGCGCGCGACGCCCTCGGGTTGACCGACGCGCGCAGCTTCCTGCTGGTGACCGGCGGGGCGGCGCTGCTGGCGATCCTGACCACCGCGGTGGTCAATGCCGGGCTGACCTACGCGCAGCTGCTGTTCACGCATCTGGCCGGCTACGGCTTCAGCCGGCGGCTGCTGTTCCGCTACCTCGACCGGGAGCGGCTGTTCTTCGCCCAGGCCAACAGCGCCGAACTCGCCAAGAACGTCCTGTCCGAGACCGACCGGCTGGTGGTCGGCGTGCTGACCCCGGCCACCGTGCTGGCCTCCCGGGCGACCTCGGCGCTCGCCGTGATCGCGTTCCTGCTGGCCTACGCGCCGCAGCTCGCCCTGATCCTCGGGGGCGGCTTCGGCGGCCTCTATGTCGGGATCTACCTGATCATGCGGGCCCGGCTCGCCCGGCTCGGCGGCCGCTCGGTGGCCGACAACGAGGCCCGGTTCCGGATCGTGCAGGAGACCTTCGGGGCGCTCACGGAACTGAAGCTCTACGGCCGGGCCGAGACCTTCGCCGGCCGGTTCGACGCCCCGGCCCGGGCCTACGCGGTCGCCACGGCGGCGAGCCTGCTCACCGGCCAGATGCCGCGCTTCGTCATCGAGGCCCTGGCCTTCGGCGGGGTGATCGTGGTCGTGCTGTTCGCCCTGGCTCAGGGGCTCGACGTCGCCGGGATCCTGCCGTTGCTGGGCCTGTTCGCCTTCGCGGGCTACCGGATGCTGCCGGCCTTCCAGAACATTTTTACCTCCGTCTCGCTGATGCGGTTCTACAGCCCGGTGGTGCGGGTGATCGTCGAGGAACTCGCCGACGAGCGCAGCCCCATCCGCCGCACCGGCGAGCGCCTGCCCTTCGCCCAAGAAATCCGGCTGGAAGGGATCGGCTTCGCTTACGGCACCGGCCGGCCGGCGCTGGCCGACATCGACCTGACCATCCCGGTCAACACCACGGTGGGGCTCGCCGGCCGCACCGGCGCGGGCAAGTCGACCCTGGCCGGCCTGCTGCTGGGAGTGCTCACCCCGGGCACGGGCCGGATCATGGTGGACGGGCGGGTGCTCGACGCAAGCACCCTCCCCGCCTGGCAGAACCGCATCGGCTACGTCCCGCAGGAGGTCTTTCTTGTGGACGGCACGGTCGCCGAGAACATCGCGCTGGGCCTCGACGCGCCGGACCTCGCCGCCGTCGAGCGCGCGGCCCGGCTCGCCGGCGCCCACGATTTCGTGGCCGCCCTGCCCCGGGGCTACGGCGAGCGCGTCGGCGAGCGCGGGGCGCGGCTTTCCGGCGGCCAGCGCCAGCGCATCGGCATCGCCCGGGCGCTCTACCACGACCCGGACGTGATCGTGTTCGACGAGGCGACCTCGGCGCTCGACGACGAGACGCAAGCCGCGGTGATGCGCGCCCTGCGGGCGCTCTCGGGCCGACGCACCCTGATCCTGATCGCCCACCGGCTCTCCACCCTGGAGGGCGCCGACGCGGTCCACGTGCTGGAGGCGGGCCGCCTCGTCGCCTCCGGGCCGCCGGAGACGATCCTGCCGGGGCTGGGGGCGGTGGCGTGAGGGGCGGCGGGGACCTCTTCCCCGCAAAGACGAAATCCGACGCCCACGACCGTTCGGTGGAGGCTCTTTTCAGAATTTGAGAGTGTCTGTTTTCGGCCTCTCCGATTTAGCGGTGGCGAATGACCGGAATGGGTGGTTTCGCGACGGTCCGCTTTTGGGCGATAGTTGGCGGAAGCGGACACCGTCGTTGCACCCGGTCCCGACTCATTGCAGACGCTCAGCACGATGCCAGGATGGCCCCACGCGGGGGGCTGGACGATGCCGACCAT
>NZ_JAKSYJ010000059.1 GCF_022829365.1 Methylobacterium sp. J-077
CGCTACGGCCCCGGACCGCGCCACAACGCGCAACGCCAGCCCGGACCAGCCGAACAACCTTGGCGCGGGGTGGAGCAGCCCGGTAGCTCGTCAGGCTCATAACCTGAAGGTCACAGGTTCAAATCCTGTCCCCGCAACCAAATCTCTTTCGACTATGCGATCCTTCACGAACCCGGCCCGCCCAACGCGGACCGGGTTTTCTGCGTTC
>NZ_JAKSYJ010000061.1 GCF_022829365.1 Methylobacterium sp. J-077
CTTTGCGACCGTCTCCACGACCAACATCCCGCGCAAGCCTCCCGTTCGAGCCGGAAGGCATTGTGGATGACTTGTCCTGGGGGTCCCGTTTGGACGCCGATCACCCCGAGAACGGGGTCCTTATTCCACGCCTAATCACAGGCATGAACGGATTTCCGGCCCGAGAGCGGTCAGACACGGGGTTGAACTAGGTCCTAAACCGCCATCGCGGATAACCGACCGCTTGGGGCAAATTCGCACGGTTCCCCGTCCCCCTCGTGACGTACATCGTGTGAGCGCGGGGCATGGGCCCCGTCGATTTAGCGATCGTGGGCGTGAGGGGCGAGAGGGGCGAGAGGGGGCATCTGAACTCTCCTTCAGGGGATAGCCGACCCGATGACGCCTGACGGGAAAAAGCCTGGAGGACCGTGGCGCCGCAGCTGCACCGGCCTTGGAAGCCGTGCAGGCCGACCTCACCTTGGCCTCATGGTCAACGCTTTTCCGTCGTCAGCTTCGCCACGGCGCTGGGACCCTGGTACGCGGAATGCGTCGCATCCCATGGCCTGACGGAGCGCTGCGCCGGGATCCGCATGCTCGACAGCCCGTTCCGGGATGTCTGCGCTGTGCAGGACGAGAAGGAAGGGCTGCTCGTCGACTTGGCCTGCAGGGCCGTTGCCGAGGACCAGGCCGATGTCGTCATCCTCGCCGGGGCACCACTTGCCGGGCTCGCGCCGCGGGTCGCGGATCGGATTCCCGTACCGGTGGTCGATCCCATCGCTGCGGCAGTGAAGCAAGCGGAGGCCCTTATCGCGCTCCGCCCCCG
>NZ_JAKSYJ010000068.1 GCF_022829365.1 Methylobacterium sp. J-077
TGGGGGCGCTGCAGAACATCCGCCAGGCCAGCCAGCAGACCGCGGCCGGCACCCGCCAGGTCGAGGCGGCGTCCGCCAACCTCACCGACCTCGCCCAGGCGCTCATGGCCCTGGCCGAACGCTACCGGCACTGAGGGCGGGCGCCGCCTTGCCCGCCGATATCCGCCAGCTCCTGCTCGCGGCCTTCGAGGTCGAGCACCGCGAGCACGTCACGGCGATCCGGGCTGCGCTCGGCAGCGCGACCCCGGACTGGACCGACGTGTTCCGCCGCGCCCACAGCCTGAAGGGCGCCGCCCGCGCCGTCGACCTGCCGCCCGTGGAGGCGGTCGCCCACCGCCTGGAGACTCTGTTCGAGCAGGTCCGCACCGGCGCGCGGCCCCTGGACCGGGCGGCGGCCAACGCCGTCCACCTCGCCCTCGACCGGATCGAGACCTACGTCGCGGGTCTGCAGGACGGCGCCGGGCCGGACATGCCGGCCGACGCCCTGTCGGCCCTGGGCCAGTGCCTCGGCCTGCCAGGCGAAGCCCCTGAGGCCGCGCCGACGCCCGCCGCGCCGTCGGAACCGAAGCCCGCGCCCGCGCCTGCCGCCGCCTCGGTTGCCCCGAAGGCCGAGCCCCCTGCCCCGGCCTCGCCCCCTGAGCCCGCCGAATCCGGCACCGCGATCCTGCGCGTGCCCGGGGAGGCCGTGGAGGCCCTGGCCCGGGCGAGCCACGACCTGACCAGCACCCTGGCGGCCCAGGCCCCTGCGGCCGACGGCCTGGCGCGCCTCGCCCGGCTCGCCCGGGACCTGCGCGCCGGCGCCGAGGCTTTGGCCACGAAATCCGATGCGGATCGGCCGGAATTGCGGGCGCTGGCGGCGCGTCTCGGCGGCTTCGCCCGGGAGGCCGCGGAGCTGTCCCGGCGTCAGGCCGCGGCGACCAGCGCGGTCGAGGGCGCGGCATTCAGGGTGCGGGCCGAGGCGGAGCGCCTCGCTCTTGTGCCGGCCGAGACCGTGCTCGGCCCCCTCGCCCGCTCGATCCGCGAGACCGCCCGGGAACAGGGACGCGACGTCGATCTCGACTTGCGCGGCCTCGACCTGCCGGTGGAGCGCGGCCTGCTCCAGGCCCTGAAGGACCCGCTGCTGCACGCCCTGCGCAACGCCCTGAGCCACGGCTGGCAGAGCCCGGAGATCCGTCGCGCCGCCGGCAAGCCCGAGGCGTTGGCGCTCGGGCTCGCGGTCGCCGTGCGCGGCGCGCGCCTCCAGGTCTCCGTGTACGATGACGGGCCGGGGCCGGACCTGCCCCGCATCGACGCCACCGCCCGCGCCCGCGGGCTGCTCGCCCCCGGGGAGGAGGCCGCTCCCGAGACCCTGCTGCGGCTCGTGTTCGAGCCCGGCTTCTCCACCGCGGAGGCGGTGGATACCCTGTCGGGGCGCGGCTACGGCCTGTCGGTGGCCGCCGATGCCGCCCGCCAGCTGCTCGGCAGCGTCCGCCTCGAACCTCGCGAGCCCGCCGGCACCGCCCTCGTCTTCAACCTGCCGCTCTCGGCGGCCCGGCGCAGCCTGCTGCTGGTCGAGGCGGGCGGCCGCACCTACGCCCTGCCGGGCGGCGCGGTGGAGCGCCTGCTGCGCCTCGACCGGGCGGGATTGCCCATGGCCCTGGGCCGCACGATGCTGCGGCTCGGCGACGGCGAGGCGGCGACGAGCCACCCGGTCACCTATCTCGCCGAGATTTTGGGATTGGCGCCGGACGCTGCCGGTCAGGACAGCGCCACTCTGACCGCGGTTCTGCTCCGGGCGGGCGGCGGCCGCTTGGCGCTCGGGGTCGACCGCCTGCACGATGTCCGCGCACTGCTGGTCCTGCCCGCTCCGTCCTTCGGGGCCGATCCCGGCCTGATCGTCGGCACCGCAGTGCTGCCCGGCGATGTGCCGGTGCTGGTCCTGGACCCCGAAGGGCTCGCCGCCCGGGCCGCGGCGTCATCGGCCGGGCTTCCCGCCGGAACGATGGCGCAGGCTCCACGTTCGACGACCGCGCCCCGCGCCGCCGCGCGGGCGACGATCCTCGTCGTCGACGATTCGATCACCACCCGGACCTTGGAGAAGGGCATCTTGGAAGCCGCCGGCTACCGCGTGGTCGTCTGCGTCGACGGTCAGGACGCCCTCGACCGGCTGCGCGCCGAGATCGAGCCCGTGAACCTCGTGCTGGCCGACGTGGAGATGCCGCGCCTCGACGGTTTCGGCCTGCTGAAGGCGCTCCGTGCCGACCCCCGATTCGCCCGGCTGCCGACGATCCTGATGACCTCGCGCGGGGATGCCGCCGACGTGTCCCGGGGGCTCGACCTCGGGGCCGACGCCTACCTGACCAAGCAGAAATTCGACCAGCGCCAGCTGCTCGACACGATCGGACAGCTGCTATGACGCCCGTCCGGGTCATGCTGGTCGAGGACAGCCTCGTGGTGCGGGAACTGCTGCGCTACATCGTCTCGCGCGATCCCCGGCTGGAGCTGGTGGCCGCCGTGGCTTCCGGCGAGGAGGCGCTGGCGGGCCTACAGGCGGCGCGGCCCGACGTGATCTCTATGGATATCCGCCTGCCCGGCATCGACGGCCTGGAGACCACCCGCCGGATCATGGCCGAGCACCCGACCCCGATCGTCGTGGTCGCCGACTCGGTCGAGGATTCCTCGCTCCGGATCTCCATGAACGCCCTGCGGGCCGGCGCCCTCTCGGTGGTCGAGAAGCCCGTGGCCACCACCCATGCCGGCTACGAGGCCGTGGCCGACCAGATCTGCACCCAGCTGCGGATCATGGCCCAGGTCCCGGTGATCCGGCGGCGGCCGATCGGCACCGAATGGGCCGGCCGGACCAGCCTGGCCGACTTCGCCGCGCCGGCCGACGTCGCCGGGCAGGCGCCGAGCCTGCTGGCGATCGGCGCGTCCACGGGCGGGCCGCCGGCGCTCGCCCGGGTGATCGGCGCACTCCCAAAGAACTTTCCGCTGCCGGTGCTGGTGGTGCAGCACATGGGCGCGGCCTTCATGGAGGGCTTCGCGAACTGGCTCGACAGCGTCGTCGCCCTGCCGGTCTCGCTGGCCCGGGACGGAGAGCGGGCGGAGCCCGGGCGCGTCTACGTGGCGCCCGGCGACCGCCACCTTGAGATCGGCTCCGGCCGGGTGATGCGGGTGGTCGCGTCCGAGCCCGTCTCCGGCCAGCGCCCGGCCGCCACGGTGCTGTTCCGCTCGCTCGCCCGCCAGGTCGGCGCCTCTGGGATCGGCGTGCTGCTCACCGGCATGGGCGAGGACGGGGCGGTCGGTCTCGCCGACATGCACCGGGCCGGCGCCCAGACCGTGGCCGAGCACGAGAGCACCGCGGTGGTCTACGGCATGCCGGCCGCGGCGGTGCGGCTCGGCGCCGCCCGGGCGATCCTGCCCCTCGACCGGATCGGCGACCACATCCTGCGCCTGGCCGATCCCGGGGTGCGGCCGTGAGCCGGAGCGAGGCCGGCGCCCAAGACGGGCCCGCCCGGATCCTGCTGGTGGAGGATTCGGAGACGCAGGCCCTGGAGCTGCGACTCCTCTTGGAATCGCACGGCTTCGCGGTGGAGCGCTGCCCCTCGGCCGAGGCCGCCCTCGACCATCTCAACCGCGCCCAGCCCGATCTCGTCGTGGCCGATTACCACCTGCCCGGGATGGATGGCGACGAGCTGATCCGCCAGATGCGCCTGTCCCTGCGCACCCGCGCCCTGCCGGTGCTGATGCTCACCGGCGGCGGCGGTGGCGAGCGGAAGGGCCTGGAGAGCGGCGCCGACGCCTACCTGCCGAAATCCGCCGACCGCGACCTGATGATCCTGCGCATCCGCGCCCTGCTGCGCGAGCGCCGGCCTTCCGCCGAGGGTGAGGGGCCGGGCGCCGCCGCGTTCCGGCGCGGGCGGATCCTGGTGATCGACGGCAGCCTGACCTACCGGACCTTCCTGGCCGGCCTGCTCGGGCAGGAGGGCCACCACGTCGCCACCGCCGACGGGCCGGAGGCGGCGCTCGAGGCCCTCGACGGGGTCGGCGAGGATGCGTTCGACTGCGTGACCGTGGACCTGCTCGGCCACGCCTATGACGGCCTGACCCTATGCCGGGCGATCAGCCAGCGCCGCTCCGGCCAGGCGGCCGGCGCCGGCTTCCACCTCGTCGGCATCGCCGGCAGCGACCCGGCCAAGGACTTTCTGGTCGAGGCTTTCGCGGCCGGCGCCGACGACGTGGTTTCCAAGACCGATGCCGAGGTGCTGGCCCTGCGGGTCCGCGGCTTCGTCCGCCGTCGCCTGCTGGAGGAGGACGACCGCCGCATCGCCGGCCAGTTCGGCGAGCGCGAGCGGGCGGTGGAGCGCGCCCGCGCTGAGGCCGAGGCCTCTGAGGCCCGCGCCCGTCTCGCCGACGCCCTCGAGCGGGCCAATCGCGACCTCGCCGACGCCAACCGCAAGATCACCGACGCGCAGGCCAAGCTGGTCCAGGCCGCCAAGATGGCCTCGCTCGGCGAGCTGGTCGCCGGCATCGCCCACGAGATCAACAACCCCCTGGCCTTCATCCTGGCCCACCAGGGGACGGTGGAGCGCCTGCTCGCCGAGCTGCCCGACGCGGCCCCGGAAGCGGCCTCCCGTGCCCTCGACAAGGCCCGCCAGCGGGTCGGCTCGATGCGGATGGGCCTGACCCGGATCCAGGACCTCGTGCTGAACCTGCGCAAGTTCTCGCGCCTCGACGAGGGCGAGCGCGCGCTCGTCAACGTGCCCGAGGCGATCGAGACCGTGCTGGCGCTGATCCAGCACAAGCTCGGCGGCCGGATCGCCGTTGAGCGCAGCTTCGTCGGCCGGCCCGAGATCCACTGCACCCCGGCGCTGCTGAACCAAGTGGTGATGAACATCCTCGGCAACGCTGCCGATGCCATGCCGGAGGGCGGCACCATCCGGATCGATACCGTCTCGAGCCCGGAGGTCGACGAGATTCGCATCAGCGATACGGGTCCCGGCATCCCGGACGATCTGCGTGAAAAAATCTTCGAGCCGTTCTTCACGACAAAGCCCGTGGGCTCCGGCACCGGCCTGGGGCTTGCGATTGCCTACAGCGTCGTTCAGGCGCATAGCGGCTCGCTCACCGTGGAGACGGCGCCGGGAGGCGGAGCCTGCTTCGTGATCGGGATTCCGCGGCAGGCGGCCAGCGCATGAGTGACGGCACGTCAGGTCGAGGAATCTCCGCCGCTTTGGACACCGGTCGGTGACGGACACGCATTCTCAGCACGGAAACGGGACCGGATCCGACGGTCCCGGCGGGACGATCCTGGCCGTCGACGACGAGCCGGACATCCTGATCGCCCTGGAGGACCTGTTCGAGGATTCCTACCGGGTATTGAGCACCTCGAATCCGAACGAGGCGCTCGAGATCCTGCACGCCGAGCCCGACATCGCCGTCGTTCTCTCGGACCAGCGCATGCCCGGCCTCACCGGCGATGCGCTGCTGGCCGAGGCCCGGGCCTTCCACGACGCCCAGGCGATCCTGCTCACCGGCTACGCCGACATCACCGCGGTGATCGCCGCCCTCAACCGCGGCGGCATCGTCGGCTACGTCACCAAGCCCTGGGACGCAAGCCTGCTGCGTTCCACGGTCCGCCAGGCCTTCGAGCGCCACCGCCTGGGCCGCGACCTCGCCACCGAGCGGGCGCTGCTGCGCGGGCTGCTCGACCACGCCCAGGACGCGATCAGCTTCAAGGACGCGGACGGCCGGTTCGTCCGCCTCAACGCCCGCAAGGCGACCCTGCTCGGCCGGGACGTCTTCGGCTGCCTCGGGCAGCGCGAGGGCGACCTCCTGGGCGTGCTGGGTGGCGCGGTGGCCGAGGCGGATGCTGCCGCGATTCGCTCCGGCAAAGTGGCCGAGAGCCTGATCAGCGAGGGCCCGACCGGGGCCGAGCTGTGGAGCCACGTGACCCGGGTGCCGATCCGCGATGCCGGCGGCGCGGTCAGCCACCTCGCGGTGATCGAGCGGGACGTCACCGAGCAGCGAACCCTGGAGGCGCGGCTGCGCCAGTCGGACAAGATGCAGGCGCTCGGCACCCTGGCCGGCGGCATCGCGCACGATTTCAACAACCTGCTGACCGCGATCCTCGGCAGCCTGGAACTCGCGGCCCCGAAGGTCGCCGACCAGCCGCGGGTGCAGCGCCTGATCGAGAACGCCCGCGGCGCGGCCGAGCGCGGCGCCTCCCTGACCAAGCGCCTGCTGAGCTTCAGCCGCGCCCACGACCTCCAGGCTCGCGCCACCGACGTCAACGCCCTGATCGCCGGGATGAGCGACCTGTTCGGCCGCAGCCTCGGCGGCCTGGTCACCGTCCGGACCGAGCTGGGCGACGACCTGGCCGCCGTCCAGGTCGATCCGGACCAGCTCGAACTGGCCGTGCTCAACCTGTGCATCAACGCCCGCGATGCGATGCCGGATGGCGGCACGATCACCGTTGCCACCCGGCGCCTCGATATCGCCGGCGATCCCGAGATCGCCGACGGCTCCTATCTCGGGATCAGCGTCACCGACGAGGGCACCGGCATCCCGGACGAGATCCTGCGCCGGGTCTGCGAGCCGTTCTTCACCACCAAGGCTGTCGGCCAGGGCACGGGCCTGGGGCTCGCCATGGTGTTCGGCCTCGCCCAGCAATCGAAGGGCCGGCTCGCCATCGAGAGCGAGGTCGGCCGGGGTACGCGGGTCGAGCTCGCCCTCCCGTTCGCCGCCGAGGCGCCCGAGGAGACGGCCCGCGCCGCCGGCGAGGCGCCTGTGGCGGCCCGTCCGGCGCGGATCCTGGTGGTCGACGACGACCCGCAGGTCCGGCACGTCACCGCCTCGTTCCTCGCGGGCTTCGGCCACGACGCCACGGAGGCCGGCGACGGCGAGGCCGCGCTCCGCTCGTTCGCGCCCGGCCGCTTCGACCTGATCGTCGCCGACCTCGCCATGCCCGGCATGAGCGGCATCGAACTCGCCGCCGAGATCCGCGACCGCGACCCCAGCCTGCCGGTGCTGATCCTCACCGGCCACGCCGAGGCAATGCAGATCCCAGACGACTTGCCGGTGCTGGCCAAGCCGTTCCGCTCGGCCGACTTGGCGAGCCGGGTCTCGGCGCTGCTGGATGGGGCGGGCGTGACCTAAATCGTCATTGCGAGCGCAGCGAAGCAACCCAGTGATCCGCTACGTTTTGGGAGCGCGCGCCGCCCTGGCTTGCTTCGCTGCGCTCGAAATAACGGGGCGGATGGGAACCGCCCCGTTGCCGGCTCATTGACGCTCTACGGAGCCTCGCTGCTCCGGGTTACGAACTGGAGGTGGACCATGAGCAATCACGGTATCTTCCCAGGCAGCCAGCGCGAGGCCGACCCGGATCAGGACGATCCGCCCAACAGGAATCAGCAGGGATAGGGGTTTTGGGAACCGCGGCGCGGTCGAGTTCCCGGTCAGCCTAGCGCTGACCGTCAGGGAGAGCTCCCGAAGCGATCCGAAACGTGGACCCTGCTTCAGACCCGCCGGCGTGAGCCGGTGGGTTCTTTTTTGTCCACATCTGCGCATGAAAAAGCCGCCCCGGACGACCCGGGGGCGGCTTCATTCAAACGCGATCGGTTGAGCCTGGGCTCAGGCCGCCTCGGCGACCTCGATCTGGCCGGAATCCTTGCCGCGGGCGTCGACGTCGCGCTCGACGAACTCGATAACGGCGAGCGGGGCGTTGTCGCCCTTGCGGAAGCCGGCCTTCATGATGCGGAGGTAGCCGCCCGGACGACCGGCGTAGCGCGGGCCGATCACGGCGAAGAGCTTCTTGACCATGTCGTCATCGCGCAGCTGCGCCATGGCGAGACGGCGGGTGTGGACGCTGTCGATCCGGCCGAGGGTGACGAGCTTCTCGACCACGGGACGCAGGTCCTTGGCCTTCGGCAGGGTGGTGACGATCTGCTCGTGCTTCAGCAGAGCGACCGACATGTTGGCGAACATCGCCTTGCGGTGCTCCGCGGTGCGGTTGAAGCGGCGGCCGCGATACCCGTGACGCATGGTTCTGGCTTCCTTCTCTTCACGGCCGCCGTGCCACGGTACGGCCGGGCGCCCCAACAGCGGGGCCATTCATTCCGCATAACCCCGCGGCGGGATTTTTTGGGACTTCGCGTCGTGTCCGCGAAGTCCCGGATCTGGATCGACCAAACAGGGGGCGCCGACCAGTGCCGCAAAATTCGGCCCGAGGCGGCTTCGCCTCAGTAGTGCTCTTCGAAGCGCTTGGCGAGATCTTCGATGTTCTCCGGCGGCCAGCCGGGGATATCCATGCCGAGGTGCAGGCCCATGCCGGCCAGCACTTCCTTGATCTCGTTGAGCGACTTGCGGCCGAAGTTCGGGGTCCGCAGCATCTCGCCCTCGGACTTCTGGATCAAGTCGCCGATGTAGACGATGTTGTCGTTCTTCAGGCAGTTCGCCGAACGGACCGACAGCTCCAGCTCGTCGACCTTCTTGAGCAGCGCCGGGTTGAAGGGCAGCTGCGGCGCCAGCGGGGCGGCCTCTTCCTTGCGCGGATCCTCGAAGTTCACGAAGACCTGCAGCTGGTCCTGGATGATCCGCGCGGCGTAGGCCAGCGCGTCCTCCGGGCCCACGGCGCCGTTGGTCTCGATCGTCATGGTCAGCTTGTCCTTGTCGAGATCCTGGCCCTCACGGGTGGTCTCGACGCGGTAGCTGACCTTGGTGACCGGGGAGAACAGCGAGTCCACCGGGATCAGGCCGATCGGCGCGTCCTCGGGACGGTTGCGCTCGGCCGGGACGTAGCCCTTGCCGGTGGCGACCGTGAACTCCATGCGGATCTCGGCGCCGTCGTCGAGCGTGCAGATCACCAGCTCCGGGTTCAGGATCTGGATGTCGCCGACCGTGCCGATGTCGCCCGCCGTGACGGTGCCCGGGCCGGTCTTGCGCAGGGTCATGCGCTTGGGCGCATCGGTCTGCGACCGGATCGCGATGGTCTTGATGTTCAGGACGATGTCGGTGACGTCCTCGCGGACGCCCGGGATCGAGGAGAACTCGTGCAGCACGCCGTCGATCTGCACCGAGGTCACGGCCGCGCCCTGGAGCGAGGACAGGAGCACCCGGCGCAGGGCGTTGCCGAGGGTGGTACCGAAGCCGCGCTCGAGCGGCTCGGCCACGACCGTGGCGACCCGCTTCGGGTCGTCGCCGGTCGAGACCTGCAGCTTGTTTGGCTTGATCAGTTCCTGCCAGTTCTTCTGAATGACCACGATCCTACCTCTCGTCCATGCTCGGGATCCGCGACACCCGGTCCCGCGCTTCGGCCGCCCGGCGCCGCCCCCTGGCGCCCCGAACGGTCCCTGAATTCACAATGCCCGCACCGCGTCCCGAATCCGGGCGATGCGCGAGCGTCTTGCTCGGCACACTCTGAGTCCGAAGGGTCGCAACCGCCCCTCGGGAGGATGCTCCGGTTACTCGCCGCCGACCCAGAGGGCCGGCACGAAGCTGTACCCGTCCCCGTCCCGGTCGACGTAGCCCAAAGCCGGGAATTCGAGATGCGCCCCGGCGATGAAGCTGCGCTCGCTGGCGACCTCGTCCATGATGGCCTTGCGCGTCGCCCGCGCCTGGTCGCCATCGACGTCGAACCCGACACCGGCCTCCGGGTTCTTGAACTGGATCGCAGGCATGTGCACCACGTCCGTCCACATCAGCAGCGACTGTCCACCGGAGACGATGCGGAAACCGCAATGTCCCGGCGTGTGACCCGGCAGGTGCATTGCGCTGATGCCCGGCAGCACCTCGCCGCCGCGATGCTCGCGCATCCGCTTGGCGTAGGGCGCGACCGCCTTGCGGGCGCCCTCGAAATACGGCTTGGCCGCGTCCGGTGCCCGGGAGAGCGCCTCGTCCGGCAGCCAGTGGGCCGCCTCGTCGGCATGCACCACGATCTCGGCGTTCGGGAACCGGGCCGCCCCGTTCGACACCAGACCGCCGACATGGTCGGGGTGCAGGTGCGTGACCAGGACGGTCTCGATCTCCTCCGGCTTCACGCCGGTCAGCGCCAGCGCTGCACCGGCCCGACCGAGGGTCTCGGCCGGGGCGAGATCGCCGTACCCGGTATCGATCAGCACAGGCTTGCGGCCGGCGCCGGTGATCAGGAAGGCGTTCAGCGTGATCTTGGGCTGCTCGGTGCGGAAGCCCGCGACCTGCAGCTTGCCGGCTTCCTCCTTCGAGATCCCCGTGACGAGATCGAGGCTGGCCTGAAACCAGCCGTCGTTTAGCGCGGTGACCGTGAGGTCGCCGAGGTTCCAACGCAGCACGCCCGGAAGCGGCTTCGATCCCGTCATGTGCTTCTCCGTCAAACCGGTTGGTTCAGACCCGACGACGCTTGCGCGGACGGCAGCCGTTGTGCGGGATCGAGGTCACGTCGCGGATCGAGGTGACCGTGAAGCCCGCGGCCTGGAGGGCGCGCAGGGCCGACTCACGTCCAGAACCAGGGCCCGACACCTCGACCTCGAGGGTGCGCATGCCGTGCTCGGAGGCCTTGCGGGCCGCGTCCTCGGCAGCCACCTGGGCGGCGTAGGGCGTCGACTTGCGCGAGCCCTTGAAGCCCATCGCGCCGGCCGACGACCACGAGATCGTGTTGCCCTGCGCGTCCGTGATGGTGATCATCGTGTTGTTGAACGAGGCGTTCACGTGGGCGACGCCCGACACGATGTTCTTGCGTTCGCGCCGGCGGACGCGTTGCGGTTCCTTGGCCATTCGGGTCTCACTCTTCCTTCAAGCGCGCCCGTAATGCCAGGCGCTCGGGACTCTTTTTGGGACTTGGCCGGCACGCCCGTGACGGGCGGTCGAGCCTGCGCCGGGACCTTCGCAGGATACCCGGCGCGACGAGAAGAAGGCCGAGGGAAGCGCGGCCTTCCAAATGCAGAAAACTACTTCTTCTTGCCGGCGATCGGCTTCGCCTTGCCCTTGCGGGTGCGGGCATTGGTGTGGGTGCGCTGGCCGCGGACGGGCAGCTGCTTGCGGTGACGTAGGCCGCGATAGGCGCCGAGATCCATCAGGCGCTTGATGTTCATCGAGACTTCGCGCCGCAGGTCGCCCTCGACGATGTAGTCGCGGTCGATCGTCTCGCGGATCTGCAGTACCTCGGCGTCGGTGAGCTGGTTCACCCGGCGCTCGGCGGGGATGTTCACCTTCTGGGTGATCTCCTCGGCCTTCTTGGCGCCGATGCCGTGGATGTACTGGAGCGCGATGACGACGCGCTTGTTGGTCGGGATGTTGACGCCTGCGATACGGGCCATGATCACGCTCCATATGAGGCCCGGAAACCGGGCGGGTGCTCGCGCGCGTCCGGTGGAGGCCGGCCCCTGCGCGCGCCAAACGACAACGTGGCCCGGGGGCGGCCCTGGGCAGGGCACCGCGGACCAGCGATCGATTGGACGAAGGACGGCCTGCTAGCGTGCGCAAGACCATATGTCAACGATTCGTGGACGATCCCGGGCGGCGCCATGCGTCCCGCGCGGATCGACTGGGGGGCGGCAAAGGAGCGAACATGTCGGTTCTGACCAGCGACGGTGCCACCCTGCGGGCCTTCGCCGATGCCGTCCTGCGGGCCGCCGAGGAGAACGCCGAGGAGGTCGTCCCGGTGATCCTCGCGGTGACCGGCGGAATCCTCACCGAGGCCGAGCCCGGCTCGATCGCGTTCCAGAACGAGGATGACGGCCCCGGTCTGCTCTGGGCCACCTTCGCTGGCCGCCGGATGGTGTTCCGCTACAACATCCTGACCGCGATGGTCGAGCTGCGCGAGGGCCGCACCGACGGCAACCCCACCCGCCTGTTCGGCCGCCGGGCCCTGACGATGGACATCGTGAACTTCTTCGGGGTGCTGCGGGCGGAGCGGCGGGCGGAGCGATGATGAGGCTGTGTCAGCGAGAATGCTGGCTCTGGAGCCGGCAATAGCCACCTGTATTCCGGTAGCCCGCCGGGCAGCGGCGAACACAGGCTCCCGCCGCGTACTTGAGCGGCGGCCGACACGCATGCCGGAACTGCTTCTCGCCATACACGAACGATTGCGCCGGGCTCTGCGCCGCAACTGGAAGCGATGGCAACGCCATGGCGATGAGAAGCAGGCTTACGGGAATGCGAAGGGCGGTCATCGGGGCTCCCGATCGGGTTTGCCTCTCAACCACCGATTTGGACATCGGTTCACCGATTCGACCGAACAGTAAATCGGCGCTTCACGTCGCGGTACCGCCAGCCCAGTCGATGATTCGTAGAGGCAGGCCAAAACGGGGCGCGGTCGATAGAGCAATGCCTCGACGAATCGCCCTGCTTCAAAGCATAACCGACCGACCTTCGATGCGAGGCCTTGCCGTTCGAGATGGCCCTAAGCCGCCTATCGTCGGCTGCATATCGAATGCCTCGGACGTCGGCAAACTATCTGCCATCCGGAGGTCTGTGCAATCGAAGGTAACCTGAACGCCTACAATTCCGGCCAACTCACCCGCGCATCGGCATGGCTGGGCGAGGGTCAGGAGACCGGCCGGCAAGCCGCCTAACGCGGCTGACCGGCGATCGTGTCAGGAATCGACGCGTTCCGCGTGGGGCTCCAGCAGCGCCATGACCTCGGCGGTGACCGTATCGATCGGCTGCATGCCGTCGACCGTGTGGAGCAGGCCGGTCTTGGCGTAATAGGCCGAGAGCGGCGCGGTCTGGGCCCTGTAGGCCTCCAGGCGCTGCTTGAACACCTCGGGCGTGTCGTCCTTGCGCACCGCCTGGCCGCGGGCCAGCGTCTCGGCCGCGCGCTTCTCGATCCGCCCGACCAGCGCGTTCTCGTCGACCTTGAACTCGATGACGGCGGAGAGGTTCATGTCCTTGCCGGCTAGCATGGTGCTGAGCGCCTCGGCCTGGGCGACCGTGCGGGGGAAGCCGTCGAGAATGAAGCCGCCCTTCGCGTCGGGCTCCTCGATCCGGTCGGCGACGATGCCCACCACGATCCGGTCGGAGACCAGCCCGCCGGATTCCATCACGGCCTTGGCCTCCAGGCCGACCGGCGTGCCGGCGGCCACAGCGGCGCGCAGCATATCGCCCGTGGACAGCTGCGGGATGCCGAAGCGCTGTACGATCCGCTCGGATTGCGTGCCCTTCCCCGCGCCGGGGGGGCCGAGCAGAATGATGCGCATGGCGTTGTCCTCGTCCGGCCCGACTCTCTCCGGGCACAAGCGGCGGGTGGCGAAGCCTCCCCGGCATCGCCCGTCTCGTGTTTTTCTAGCCGGTCCTGTGCCGGGAGGCACCCGGACCTATTGGTCAGAGGCGGGAACGACGGTGGCTTCGTCCCGCCTCTGTAACAGGGTCAGCGGCGGCGTTGCGTGGTCGAGGCGCCACGCAGCTTGGCCTTCTTCACGAGGCCCTCGTATTGGTGCGCCATCAGATGCCCGTGGATCTGGGCGACCGTGTCCATGGTCACCGAGACCACGATAAGCAGCGAGGTGCCGCCGAAGCCCAGGCTCGCCGAGGCGTAGGAGGACAGGATCTCCGGGCACAGGCAGACCAGCGTCAGGTACAGGGCACCGATCACGGTGATCCGGGTCAGCACCTTGTCGATGAAGGCCGCGGTGCGCTCGCCCGGGCGGATGCCGGGGATGAAGCCGCCGTGCTTCTTCAAATTATCCGCGGTCTCCTGCGGATTGAACACCACCGCGGTGTAGAAGAACGTGAAGAAGATGATCAGCGCCGCGTAGAGCGCCATGAACAGCGGCGTCCCGTGGCCCAGATAGGCCGTCACGGTGCCCAGCCAGCCGGTGCTGCCGCCATTGGCGGAGAAGCTCGCGGCGGTCGCCGGCAGCAGCAGCAGCGACGAGGCGAAGATCGGCGGGATCACGCCCGAGGTGTTGAGCTTCAGCGGCAGGAACGAGGTCTGGCCCTCGTACATCCGGTTGCCGACCTGGCGCTTCGGGTAGTTGATCAGGAGGCGGCGCTGGGCGCGCTCCATGAACACGATGAAGTAGACCA
The DNA here is from genome assembly GCF_022829365.1 of Methylobacterium sp. J-077. Lineage (GTDB taxonomy): Bacteria > Pseudomonadota > Alphaproteobacteria > Rhizobiales > Beijerinckiaceae > Methylobacterium. The sequence goes on from NZ_JAKSYJ010000068.1 coordinate 13,981, forward strand.
GGACCACGGCCGCCACGGCGACGCCCAGGATGATCAGCGGGGAGAGCGCGCCGGTGCGGCCCAGCTCCAGCGCGCCCGCGATCGCCACGGGCAAGTGGGCGACGATACCGGCGAAGATGATCAGGGACGAGCCGTTGCCGATGCCGCGCGAGGTAATCTGCTCGCCGACCCACATCAGGAACAGCGTGCCGCCGGTGAGCGTGATCACCGTCGAGGCCAGGAAGAACGGGCCGGGATCGATGGCAGCCGACGAGCTCTGCAGGCCGATGGCGATGCCCCAGGACTGAACCAGCGCGAGCACCACCGTCAGGTAGCGGGTGTACTGGTTGATCACCTTGCGGCCGGATTCGCCCTCCTTCTTCAACGCTTCCAGGCTCGGGATCACCGAGGTGAGCAGCTGAACGATGATCGAGGCCGAGATGTACGGCATGATGTTCAGGGCGAAGATCGCCATGCGCTCGACGGCACCGCCGGAGAACATGTTGAACAACCCGAGCACGCCGCCGGACTGCTGCTGGAAGTTGCGGGCGAACTGCTCCGGATCGATGCCGGGAATCGGGATGTAGGTCCCCAGCCGGAATACCACGAGGGCGCCCAAGGTGAACCAGATGCGCTTCTTCAGCTCATCGGCCTTGGCGATCGCCCCGAAGTTGAGGTTGGCGGCAAGCTGCTCGGCGGCTGAGGCCATAAGCGTCGCGTCCTGGGAATGTCGCCGGGCCAAGAATGCCCGGATGAAATGAAAACGGCGGCCCGCGTGGTCGCAGGGCCGCCGCTCGAAGGATCGGCTTAAAGGCTCCGCGGGGCCCGTGCAACGGGACCCTGCGTCGCTCTTAGGCCGGCCGTCAGGCCGTGGCCTCGGCCTTGGCGCCGCCACGGTGCGAAACACCGGTCGCGAACGCGACGGTGACCGAACCGCCGGCCTTCTCGACCGCCTCGATGGCGGACTTGGAGGCGCGGGTGACCTCGAAGCTGAGCTTCGCGGTCAGCTCGCCGACGCCGAGCAGCTTCACGCCGTCGCGGGGACGGGCGATGATGCCGGCGGCCACCAGGGTCTCGATCGTGACGGTGGCGGCCTTGTCGAGCTTGCCCGCCTCCACAGCTTCCTGGATCCGGCCGAGATTCACCTCGTTCAGGTCCTGGGCGTAGAGGTTGTTGAAGCCGCGCTTCGGCAGGCGCCGATGCAGCGGCATCTGACCGCCCTCGAAGCCCTTGATGGACACGCCGGTCCGGGCCTTCTGACCCTTCACGCCGCGGCCGGCGGTCTTGCCCTTGCCGGAGCCGATGCCCCGACCGACGCGCATCCGATTCTTGGTTGCGCCGGGATTGTCGCTGATCTCGTTGAGCTTCATCGGTGCCTCCTCACGCCACGTCGCCGTGGACGCGCACGAGGTGCGCAACCTTGCGGATCATGCCGCGCACGGAGGGGGTATCCTCCAGCTCGGACACGCGGTGGAGCTTGTTGAGCTTGAGGCCGATCAGCGTCTGACGCTGGCTGGCCTCCTGGCGGATCGGCGAACCGATCTGCTCGATACGGACGGTCTTCTGTGCCATCGGACCCTCCCTTACGCGACCGCGGCTTCGGACTGGTCGGCCGGATCGGCGTCGCGGCGGCGAGCCTGGAGGCTCGAAACCTTGATGCCGCGGCGGGCCGCCACGGAGCGCGGGCTATCCTCGTTCTTAAGCGCCTCGAAGGTGGCGCGCACGAGGTTGTAGGGGTTGGACGAGCCGAGGGACTTGGCAACGACGTCCTGCATGCCCAACGTCTCGAACACGGCGCGCATCGGGCCGCCGGCGATGATGCCGGTCCCCTGCGGAGCCGCGCGGAGGATCACCTTGCCGGCGCCGTGACGTCCGTTGACGTCGTGGTGCAGGGTCCGGCCCTCGCGCAGGGACACCCGGATCAGGCCGCGCTTGGCCGCCTCGGTGGCCTTGCGGATCGCCTCAGGCACCTCACGGGCCTTGCCGTGGCCGAAGCCGACGCGGCCCTTCTGGTCGCCGACGACGACGAGGGCGGCGAAGCCGAAGCGACGGCCGCCCTTCACCACCTTGGCGACGCGGTTGATGTGGACGAGCTTGTCCACGAATTCGCTGTCGCGCTCCTCGCGCTCGTCGCGGCGGCCGCGGCCCCCGCCTTCCCGTTCACGTGCCATTGCTTGCTACCTGTTCATCTCACTGGCGCGGGCGGCGGACCCGCTCGCTCGATCGTTTGGATTGCCGGACGTGCTGCGCATGTCCGGCCCGCCGTCAGTCAACACGTCCGATCGGGCTGCCGGCAGCCAACGCGCCGCCGGCAAGATCCCAAAATCAGAACTCCAGGCCGCCTTCGCGGGCGGCCTCGGCGACGGCCGCGACGCGGCCGTGATAGATGTAGCCGGAGCGGTCGAAGATCACCTTCGTGACGCCCGCGGCCTTGGCGCGCTCGGCCACCAGCTTGCCCACCGCCTTGGCGGCGGCGACATCGGCGCCGGTCTTGAGTTCACCCTTGAGTGCCTTGTCGATCGACGAGGCCGCGGCCAGCGTCTTGCCGGCGACGTCGTCGATGACCTGCACGTAGATCTGCTTCGACGAGCGGAACACCGAGAGCCGCGGACGACCGTTGGCGGCCGCCCGCAGCGCGCGGCGGACGCGCGCCTTGCGGCGATCGAGGGCTTCGAGCTTGCGAGACATGATGCCCTCCTTACTTCTTCTTGCCTTCCTTGCGGAAGATGAACTCGCCCGCGTACTTCACGCCCTTGCCCTTGTAGGGCTCGGGTCCGCGGTAATCGCGGATCTCGGCGGCGACCTGACCGACCTGCTGGCGGTTGATCCCGGTGATCGTGATCTCGGTGGGCTTCGGGGTAACGATCGTGATCCCGGCGGGGATCGCGTATTCGATGTCGTGGCTGTAGCCGAGCGACAGCTTGAGGGCCTTGCCGGCCATCGCCGCACGATAGCCGACGCCCGTGATCTCGAGCTTCTTCTCGAAGCCCTTCGACACGCCCTCGGCGATGTTGGCGATCTGAGCCCGCGAGGTGCCCCAGAGGGACCGCGCCGGCTTGGACTGGTTGATCGGCTCGACCGAGATCGCGCCGTCCTTCATCGCCACGCTGACCAGCGCGGGGACGTCGAACTGCAGCTCGCCCTTCGAGCCCTTCATCTTCACCGTCTGGCCGGTGACGGTGGCGGTGACGCCGGCCGGCACGGGAACGGGCTTCTTGCCTACGCGAGACATGGGATAACCTCCTCCGTCCCGATCAGAATACAGTGCAGAGCACTTCACCGCCGACGTTGCGCTCGCGCGCCTCGTGATCGGCCATGACGCCCTGCGGGGTGGAGACGATGGTGACGCCGAGGCCGTCGGCCACGTGCGGCAGATCACCGACCGACGAGTAGACCCGGCGACCGGGCTTCGACACGCGCTTGATCTCGCGGATCACCGGGCGGCCATCGTAGTACTTGAGCTCGATGGCGAACTCGGTGCGGCCGTTGCCCAGGTCGGTCGCCGCGTAATCGCGGATGTAGCCCTCGGACTTCAGCACGTTCAGGACGTTGGCGCGCAGGCGCGAGCCGGGCGTCTGGACGACGTTGCGACGGCGCAGCTGGCCGTTGCGGATACGGGTGAGCATGTCACCCACGGGATCGTTGACCATGGGGACCTCCTTACCAGCTCGACTTGACCAGGCCGGGGATCAGGCCCCGGTTGCCAAGCTCCCGCAGCGCGATGCGCGAGATGCCCATCTTGCGGTAGAACGCGCGCGGACGGCCGGTCATGCCGCACCGGTTACGGATGCGGGTAGCCGACGAGTTGCGCGGCAGTTCCGCGAGCTTGAGGCGCGCCTCGAAGCGCTCCTCCATCTCCAGGCCATCGTTGTTGGCGATGTCCAGGAGCGCCTTCCGCTTGGCCGCGAAACGCTTCACCAGCGTCTTGCGGGCCTCATTCTTCTCGACTGAGCTTTTCTTCGACATGTGGTCTATCTCCGGTGTCCGCGTATGAGGCGCGCAGGCCTCACTGCCGGAACGGGAACTGGAAGGCGGCGAGCAGTGCCTTGGCCTCGGCATCGGTCTTGGCGCTGGTCGCCACGACGATGTCCATGCCCCACATCTGCTCGGCCTTGTCGTAGGAGATCTCCGGGAACACGAGGTGCTCCTTGAGACCCAGGGCGTAGTTGCCGCGACCGTCGAACGAGCGCGGGTTCAGGCCGCGGAAATCGCGGACGCGCGGGAGCGCGATCGTGATCAGGCGATCCATGAACTCATACATGCGCTGTTTGCGCAGCGTGACCTTGCAGCCGATCGGCATGCCCTCGCGGACCTTGAAGGTCGCGATGGCCTTGCGGGCCCGGGTGATCACCGGCTTCTGGCCGGCGATGAGCGCGAGGTCGCCGGCCGCCACGGTCGCCTTCTTCGAGTCCGCGGTGGACTCGCCGACGCCCATGTTGATAACGATCTTCTCGATCTGCGGGACCTGCATCGGGTTCTTGTACCCGAACTCCTCGATCAGCTTCTGGCGCACCACCTCGTCGTAGTGCTTGCGCATGCGCGGGGTGTAGGCGTTCTTGTCGGCCTCAGCCATCGATCTGATCCCCCGTGCTCTTGGCGAATCGGACCTTGCGCCCGTCTTCGAGGATGCGGAAACCCACGCGGGTCGGCTTGCCGTTGGCGTCGGCGACCGCGATGTTCGAGAGTTGGATGGCGGCCTCCTTGGAGATGATCCCGCCTTCCTGGTTCTGAGTCTGCTTCTGGTGCTTCTTGACCAGGTTGATGCCGCGCACGAAAGCCCGGCCTTCCTTCGGCAGAACCTGAATGACCTCGCCCGAGCGACCGGAGTCGCGACCGGTGAGTACGACGACCTTGTCGCCCTTCTTGATCTTGGCTGCCATCACAGCACCTCCGGCGCCAGCGAGATGATCTTCATGTGGTTGCGCGCGCGCAGCTCGCGCGGCACCGGTCCGAAGATGCGGGTGCCGATCGGCTCCTTCTGATTGTTGATCAGGACCGCAGCGTTCTTGTCGAAACGGATCACCGACCCGTCGACGCGCTTCACGGCCTTGGCCGTGCGAACGACGACCGCCTTCATGACGTCGCCCTTCTTGACGCGACCGCGCGGGATCGCCTCCTTGACCGACACGACGATGACATCGCCAACGCCGGCATACTTCCGCTTCGACCCGCCGAGAACTTTGATGCACATCACACGGCGTGCACCCGAGTTGTCGGCGACGTCCAGATTCGTCTGCATCTGGATCACGTGCGTGACTCCTTGTTTCAGGCGGGTTTCCGCACGCGGGCGGTATTGCCCGGCGGACGACGCCTGATGGGGATCTGATGTCCCCAGCTCATGGTATAGACCGCGCTTGCGGCGTCAGAAGACGCCGGCGCGGTCACCGCGTTCACAGGGTGCAAGCACCCATCGGAATGTCGCGAAGGCCGGGCGGATACTACGGGTGGGCCCGGAAGGCAAGCCGATCGCGGCAAATTCGCCGGCGGGGCCGCGCGTTGCCGGCGCGATCCGGGCTCGGGTGCCGCGCGGGGTTCCGGCACGGTCGATGGGCTGTTTATCGGTGGGGGCCCGCCGAGTCGACGGCAGGTATCGTCACCGCATTCCGGCTGCGGCTGGGCAGCAAGACCGGGCAGGCTGCGGGCCGTGGTGACACAACAGCCATGTCCACCGCGCAGTCATGCGCGGCGGCTGGACCGGCGTGAAGGCTCAAGGTCTCAGAACGGCTGGCCGGCCGATTCGAACAAAAAATCGTCGAGGCTCGGGATCGTCACGGCGCTGCCGAAGGCCGGCTTCGACAGGCGCCAGGGGCGTTCCGCACGGGCGCGAATCGCCTCGGACGGGCGCAGGCGGCGCATGCCGCCATCCTCGGTGACCTCCTCGATCGTCAGGAAGCCGTAGACCTGCAGGCGCGAAGCGGTGAGCTTCAACTCGCGATCCCCGGCGGCGACGATCATGCTGCCGGTGGCGTAGACCGCATCCATCAGCGCGCGCTGCTCGCTGCGGCGGCGGTTGCGGGCATCCCGCTCCCCGGCCGCGGAAACGGGGGCCATCCGCCGAAAGGGGACGACGTTGCTGACCGCGACGCAACCCATACGCAACATCCTCGACGCGCACTGAGGCCGGCCCGAAGGCCGCCCGACGATCGGGACATTTCGACGGTTCGCTTTAATCTTCCGTAGACCGTGATGCCGGGCCCCTGCCCCGATCCGGCACGTTGCCGGCTCGGCACGCCCTTGGAGATGGTCGCGCTGCGCCCGCGTCGACGCAACCGAATCGCGTGACGACGAGGGCGGGAGGTTCTGTCAGGCCCTGCCCGCGCGCGGCAGGTGACGCTCCCTTGCCACCAGCGCGGCGAGCCGGTCGACGAGCAGGCAGAGGCATCCGTAGACGGCGCCGACAAACAAAAAGATTTCGGCCGGGTAGACCATGGCGCGGTTATTCACCTGCGTCGCCACGAAGGAGAGCTCGGGCACGCCGATCACGTAGGCGAGCGAGGTGTCCTTGATCAGCGCGGTCCACTGGTTGACGAAGGACGGCGCCATGGCCGGCAGCGCCCGGGGCAGGACGATCACGCGCAGGACCTGCCAGCGGCCGAAGCCCAGGGCCAGGCCGGCCTCCCACTGGCCGCGGCCGATGCTCTCGATGCCGGCCGCCACCGCGTAGGACAGGTAGGCGCCGCCCACCAGCGACAGGGCCGCGACCACGGTCCCGATCTCCGGGATGGCGAAGCCGAACAGGATCGGCAGCAGGAAGTAGCTCCAGAAGATCAGCATCACGATCGGCACGGCGCGAAACAGCCCGAGCCCCAGAGTCAGAACCCGCCGTGTCCGGCCGCCGCTCATCGCCAGCGCGATCCCGAGGACGAGCCCCAGCACCGCCGAGGCGAGGCCGGAGGCTGCCGAGAGAATCAGCGTCAGCATCAGCCCGCCGACCGGGCCGTCCGGCCAGGCGCCGGCCAGCAGGTAGCCGAGATTGTCGGTGATGACGGACACATTCACCGGCGGGCGGCTCCCGCCGGGTTCTGGCGCGCGACGGCGTGGCCGGTCGCCTCCACCGCGGCCACGGCTCCGACATAGAGGAGCGTCGCGATGCCGAAGGCCTGGAAGGCCAGGAAGGTCTCGGTCTCCACCTCCCGGGATGCGTAGGACAGTTCGGCCAAGCCGATGGTCATGGTCAGCGAGGTATTCTTAATGGTGTTGAGGTACTGGCCGACCATCGGCAGCCAGGCGATCCGGAGCGCCTGCGGCAGGGCGATGTGGCGGAAGACCTGGAGGCCGGTCAGGCCGAGGGCGAGCGCGGCCTCCCGCTGGGCGGCCCGGAAACCGTCGAGGCCGGCGCGGCATTCCTCGGCGATATGGGCGGCGGCATAGAGCGTCAGGCCGACGAAGCCAGCCAGGGTCTCGTAGGCGGGCCAGCGCAGATCCGCCGGACCCAGAGGAAGGCTGTGCGGGCTGTTCAGCCAGGCGGTGAGCCCGGCCGGCATCAGCGCGGCGGCGCCGAAATACCAGAAGAACAGCTGCACCAGCAGCGGCGTGTTCCGGATGAGGCTCACGAAGGCGATCGTTGCCGTCCGCCCGACCCGGCTTCCTGTTTCCCGCAGGCAGCAGAGGGCGAGGCCGAGGATCGTCCCGGCGAGGCAGACGGCGGCCGACAGCGCCAGGGTGACCCCAAAGCCCTGCAGCAGCCAGATCAGGTAGCGCGGCGCGAGGAGATCGCCGAAGAGACTCACCGGGCGTCTAGCTGTGGTCGCCGATCCGGAACAGGCGCGGCAGCGGCTGGCTGGTGTCGGGACCGAACCAGCGATCGTAGATGGCGGCCGCCTTGCCGCCGGCCTCCAGCTCGCGGAGGGTCTCGTTCACGACCTCGCGGAGGCGGGTCTCGCCCTTCGGGATACCGACGCCGATATAGTCGTTCGAGATCGAGAAGGCCGGGACCTCGTAGTTCTCCTTATCCGGGACCTTCGCCAGCAGGCCGACGAGCTTGGGCCCATCCTGCGTGATCGCCTGGACGTTGCCGTTGCGCAGGGCCGCGAAGGCGAAGGGCGTGTCGTCGAAGGCCACCACGGTCGCCTTCGGGAAGTCGCGGCGCAGCACGATCTCGTTGGTGGTGCCCTTGTCGGCACCGATGCGCAGGCCGTTCAGCTGATCGGGGGCGGTGAGCGTGCCCTTCTTGGCCAGGAATTGCTGGCCGGAGGCGAAGTACGGGATGCTGAAATCGAGCTGCTTTGCGCGCTCGTCCGTGATGGTGAAGTTCGCCAGCACCAGATCGACTTTGCCGGAGGTCAGCAGCGGGATGCGGTTGGCCGGATTGGTCGGGCGCAGGTCCAGCTTCACGCCGATCGTGTCGGCGATCGCCTTTGCGTAATCGACGTCGAGGCCGGCGATCTGCTTGGTGTTCGGATCGACGAAGCCGAAGGGCGGGTTGCTGTCGAAGGCCGCGACCCGCAGCACGCCGGCCTTCTTGATGTCGTCGAGACGGTCGGCCTGCGCGGCCCCGACGGAGAGAAGTGTTGCCAGGGCGAAAGTCAGTAGGCGACGCACGGATATCTCCTGGTGGTGAGGTTTCTCAAGTTTCACAGTCGGTCGAGACCGGTCGCACGAATCATGGTTTCGGGATCGCTCGGACCGACCCCCGTGCCCCCTCCAAGCCGAAAGCACGGAGGGGGCACTTCGAAGCGTTGAAATCCTCAGAATTGCGCGTGGGAAGTCCGACAGGGTCGAGACGAAGTCGGCGGTCGACCGCCAAGGCGCTGGGGCTACGGCGGTCCATGAGGACTTGCGAAGGCCGGGCTGCGAATCGAGGGCAAATCCAAACATCGAAGGGCCGCAGACATAATGGTTCCAGAATAAGGGCCCGCGGCTCGCAGATGCCGAGAGTCAATTCTCAGGGGCATCTCCAAAAAGCAGCCTCGGCACATCACGACTCGCACAAAGATAATGGCGCATCTGCTTTGAAGAAATCAACAGCATCCCATTCCGTTTATCAGCTGGCGAGAAGAACAAACTCAGCGCGAAGCTTGGCTCTGGACGGAAATTATTTCGGCGCCCTCGGATCAATCCGCGGCGACCGCCGTGACTTCACGTCACGCGCGACCCGGCCGGCGATGTAGGATATGTCCCGAACGAAGGGTGCGATTGGCGCCAGCTCTGTCGGAAGCCGCGCTGCCGCTAAAGCCGCATCGGACGCCGCAAGGGAGCACGGCTCGTCCCGCGGCGGTCTTTGCTCCACGCCGCGCCCCGGATAAAAGACCCGACATCGCCAGCTTCGCAGTCAAGCGGCGGCTCAATCGTTCCGCCCCGTGACGGGACGTTAACCTGTCGCGCGGCGCAGTTTTCTGCCGCGAACGCATTGACCTGCGGGTTAACCGAGGCTAGAAGCGCGCCACTTCGGACGGCCATTGGCTGCCGACGGCTCCCGGGTATGTCCCTGGACGCCGCCATCGCTCCGAGCGATCCGAAGGCTCAAATCGCCTGACGCTTTAAGTCAGATCCGTAGGTACGAGCGCGTTCGTTTCGGGCGTGCTCCTCTGCCCACACCGCGCCGAGGGTCTGTGACAGGACCTCCGGCGCATATTCGTTTTGCGGATTGCCTTGGGCAATCCGGCCAAGGTGACCGAGGAAGAGGGCACAGGATGCCGACGATCAACCAGCTGATCGCCCAGCCGCGGAAGATCCAGCGGAGCCGCAACAAGGTTCCGGCGCTCGACGCTTGCCCGCAGAAGCGCGGCGTCTGCACCCGGGTCTACACGACGACCCCGAAGAAGCCGAACTCGGCCCTTCGTAAGGTCGCCAAGGTCCGCTTGACCAACGGCTTCGAGGTGATCGGCTACATCCCGGGCGAGGGCCACAACCTTCAGGAGCACTCGGTCGTCATGATCCGCGGCGGCCGCGTGAAGGATCTTCCGGGCGTGCGCTACCACATCCTGCGCGGCGTGCTCGATACGCAGGGCGTGAAGAACCGCAAGCAGCGCCGCTCCAAGTACGGCGCCAAGCGGCCGAAGTAAGACCGCCGACCGGAGCTTATCCGGTCGCGCAAAGGCCTTTCCACGGCCTCGTAAGGATGTCGCCGGCTTCATCAACAGAGCCAAGGCGGCCTGCGCGGGGTGCTTAAGTCAGACTCGTTTGAGAGTTTAAGAGATGTCCCGTCGTCACTCTGCCGAGAAGCGTGAGATCATCCCGGACCCGAAGTACGGGGACGTGGTGCTGACGAAGTTCATGAATTCGATCATGTACGAGGGCAAGAAGTCGACCGCCGAGCGGATCGTCTACGGCGCCTTCGACATCGTCGAGAACCGCGCCCGGGCCAACCCGATCGAGGTGTTCCGCGCCGCGCTCGACAACGTCGCGCCGATGATCGAGGTGCGCTCCCGGCGCGTCGGCGGCGCGACCTATCAGGTCCCCGTCGAGGTCCGCACCGAGCGCCGCCAGGCCCTCGCCATCCGCTGGCTGATCCAGGCCGCCCGGTCGCGCAACGACCGCACCATGATCGAGCGGCTCTCCGCCGAGCTGCTCGACGCCGCCAACAACCGCGGCAACGCCGTCAAGAAGCGGGAAGACACGCACCGGATGGCGGAAGCCAACCGCGCCTTCTCGCACTACCGCTGGTAAGCGGTTCCGCCGTCTCTCAGGAGCAATCCGATGCCCCGCACGCACGCGATCGAGGACTACCGCAACTTCGGCATCATGGCCCACATTGATGCCGGGAAGACCACGACCACGGAGCGGATCCTCTACTACACCGGAAAGTCGCATAAGATCGGCGAAGTCCATGACGGCGCCGCCACCATGGACTGGATGGAGCAGGAGCAGGAGCGCGGCATCACGATTACGTCCGCCGCGACGACGTGCTTCTGGCGCGAGAAGCGCCTGAACATCATCGACACCCCCGGCCACGTCGATTTCACCATCGAGGTCGAGCGCAGCTTGCGCGTGCTCGACGGCGCCGTCTGCGTGCTCGACGGCAACCAGGGCGTCGAGCCCCAGACCGAGACCGTCTGGCGCCAAGCGGACAAGTACGACGTGCCGCGCGTCGTGTTCGTCAACAAGATGGACAAGATCGGCGCCGACTTCTTCAAGTGCGTCGCCGACATCATCGACCGCGTCGCCGGCAAGCCGGTCTGCCTGCAGCTCCCGATCGGTTCCGAGTCGAACTTCAAGGGCGTGATCGACCTCATCAAGATGAAGGCGATCGTCTGGTCCGGTGAGACCCTGGGCGCCGACTTCTCCGAGGTCGAGATCCCCGAGGATCTGAAGGACCAGGCCGTGGAGTACCGCGGCAAGCTGGTCGAGGCCTGCGTCGAGCTCGATGACGAGGCCATGATGGCCTATCTCGACGGCACGGAGCCGGATGCCGCGACGATGCACAAGCTCGTGCGTCGCGCCGTGCAGCTGCGCGCCTTCCATCCGGTGCTCTGCGGCTCGGCCTTCAAGAACAAGGGCGTGCAGCCCCTGCTCGACGCGGTGGTGGATTACCTCCCCTCCCCGGCCGATCGCGGCGACGTTGACGGCCTGGATTTCAAGACCGAGGAGCCGGTGGTCCGTCACCCGACGGATTCCGATCCCTTCTCCATGCTCGCCTTCAAGATCATGGACGATCCCCACGTCGGCACGATCACCTTCTGCCGCGTGTACTCGGGCAAGATCGAGTCGGGCGCCAACGTCATCAACTCGACGCGCGACAAGAAGGAGCGCGTCGGCCGCATGCTCCTGATGCACGCCAACAACCGTGAGGACGTCAAGGAAGCCTTCGCGGGCGACATCGTCGCCCTGGCCGGCCTCAAGGACACCCGCACCGGCGACACCCTGTGCGATCCGCAGAAGGCCGTGATCCTGGAGCGCATGGAGTTCCCGGAGCCGGTGATCGAGATCGCCGTCGAGCCGAAGTCGAAGGCCGATCAGGAGAAGCTCGGCATCGCGCTCGCCAAGCTCGCCGCCGAGGACCCGTCTTTCCGGGTCTCCACGGACCAGGAATCCGGTCAGACCATCCTCAAGGGGATGGGCGAGCTGCACCTGGACATCAAGGTCGACATCCTGCGCCGTACCTACAAGGTCGACGCGAATATCGGCCAGCCGCAGGTGGCCTACCGCGAGAAGCTGACCCGTCGTCAGGAGATCGACTACACCCACAAGAAGCAGACCGGCGGCACGGGCCAGTTCGCCCGGGTAAAGTTCGTCGTCGAGCCGAACGAGCCGGGCGCCGGCTTCGCGTTCGAGTCGAAGATCGTCGGCGGCGCGGTGCCCAAGGAGTACATCCCGGGCGTCGAGAAGGGCCTCAACTCGGTCCTCGGGGCCGGCATCCTGGCCGGCTTCCCCGTGGTCGATGTCAAGGTCGAGCTGATCGACGGTGCCTACCACGACGTCGATTCCTCGGCGCTCGCCTTCGAGATCGCCTCCCGCGCCGCCTTCCGCGAGGCGCTGCAGAAGGGCGGCTCGGTGCTGCTTGAGCCGGTGATGAAGGTCGAGGTCGTCTCGCCGGAAGAGTATACTGGCTCGGTCATCGGCGACCTGAACTCCCGCCGCGGCCAGATCCAGGGTCAGGACATGCGCGGCAACGCCAACGTCATCAACGCGATGGTGCCGCTGGCCAACATGTTCGGCTACGTGAACAACCTGCGGTCCATGTCGCAGGGCCGGGCGAACTTCACCATGCAGTTCGACCATTACGAAGAGGTGCCGCGCGGCGAGGCCGACAAGGTCATCGCCAAGTACGCTTAAGGCTACGCCTGAACCACTTCTTCATCCGCAACACGATTTCGAATTCTAGGAGGCTCTGATGGGCAAGGAAAAGTTCGCTCGCACCAAGCCGCACTGCAACATCGGCACGATCGGTCACGTGGACCACGGCAAGACGTCGCTGACGGCGGCGATCACGAAGGTCCTGGCGGAGACGGGCGGTGCGACGTTCACGGCCTAC
>NZ_JAKSYJ010000070.1 GCF_022829365.1 Methylobacterium sp. J-077
CTTATCGCGCTCCGCCCCCGAAAAGCCGAGACTGGTACCTTCAGCAGGCCACCTGCAAAGCCGACCCAAGGCCTGCCGGAGGCTCTCGCCAGAAGGATCGCCCACGACGATTTCTGATGGGGAGCGACTGAGGCTTCTCGAGTGTCTGGGGTGGGTGGGAAGCGGAAATGGGCTGTACGCGCGGAAGCGGACCTTCGACTCTGCGCCCATACAGGCCATCCATCTCTATCTCAAGGCCTCCTCAAAGCAGACCTAGCCGCCACCTGCAACTGTTCGTGGAGGCCTACAACTACGGTCGCCGGCTGAAGACCCTGCGAGGCCTCACCCCCTACGAATTTATCTGCCAGACCTGGACGAAAGAGCCCGAACGCTTCAGGCTCAATCCGTCACACCATATGCCGGGACCAAACATCTAGCCAAATTTGAAAGGCTGTGGGCAAAAATCGGTCGGCCGTACGGCGAGGTTGAGCATTTGGTTACCCGCGCTTCGGCTTCTGTTGGTCCAGGATCTCGGCCAGGATTCCACCGGTTCGCGTCGGCCTCGCGGCGGTCGCAGGCTTCGCCGTAGCGGTGGCCTTCGCGACGGGGGGACCGACAAGCCGCAGGCGGCGGTAGGGCGTCAGAACCGCGCTCTCGCGGAAGAACTTGCCCGGGTCGGCGGCCTCCGCCGCGGTCTCGGCGTCTTGCACCGCGGCTATGGCAGCCGCTTCATTTCGAAAGGTCCCGACCATGGTGGCCTTGAGCAGGTGCACCCGCTTGCCGGAGGTGCCGGTAGCGTTCGGCCGGAAGCCCTTGGCCTTCAGCGCATCAGTGTAGGCCTTGCGCGCATCGGCGCTCGTGTCCTTGCCCTTTTTCGGATCCTGATAAAGCGTAAAGGCGTGCAAGTACTCGCCCGCCGTCGAGTCGTCTTCCGCCATTGAAATCGTCTCCAAGTGTAATTTATCGCGGCCGATAATTTGCATCGATGCGAGCGGGTCGCGGCCTATAGTAGGGCGCCGGGCACGAAAACAGTCTTTTCTCTTGCCGAGCTTGTCGCGTCGCCGCCGCGTGCAAGATCCACACACGCGAGCTGTCAGCGGTCCATCTCGTCAATTGCGCACTGACCGGCGCTGTATCGAACGCAAGGACCTCGGGCAGGTTCGCGGACTTCAAAGCCGCCAAGCGCAGCGCGCTCGACCCCGCGACAGCGCGTGCGCCCGGCCATCTCGCGCCGGCCCAAAACCCTTTCGATCCGCACGGATCAGTTTGACGCTTCAGCGCCATACCTTCCTGCGGGCGGAAATTCATTCCTTCGTTCAAGCCCCGGCGTTTACAGAAGGCCGATGAAGCTGTATCGATTGTCATTCCTTCACGGTGTGCGGTGTTTGCGCAAAATCGAATCACGTCTCCTGGCCTGAATCCTGTCAAGCTTGGATCGAAATTTTTGATCCCAAATATCGTGCATTTCAATTTCTAGTTCATTACTGAAAGCGCAGAGAGCAAGGGGTGTCCTACGGACGCTCATCGGGAAACGATCGGGAGTCCTGGCTCCCATCGGTTCCCATCTGATCCAAGATCAGCCGTTCTGCATGCCGCAGTCGTAGGTCGACTGGGGCGAATCCAGATAATGCCGGACGAACTGGACGAGGCCCCCTCAAAGTCCTGAGACGACGACGCAATCCGGATCCACAGCCCCAGATCCCGACTCAGATCGGGAAATTCGGTCGCTTTCCGCGCGACGGCTGCCGAACACGCGCGCTGTTTGGACGATTCGGAACGTCCCTCGCATGCCCTTCCGGAATGTCGGACACTCAACCCGCGGGTGATAGTGCGGCCGTCGATTGCACCTGCGCGGCGCCGTGCCGAGAGGTCGATCGGCATCTCGCCAAGCGCGGCCGTTCCGAAGCTTGATCAGTTCGCGGCGGTGCAGCGTGTCCTACGGCCGATGGAGAGGCCAAGGCAGCGACAGCTGTCTGAAGCATGTCCACAGTCAGCCCCGTTTCATCGGGTTCGAGCGAGGCGTCTGTCGAGGATTATCGCGGCGGCAGGGACGAAGAACGCAAACGTTGGACGATTCGATGGCCTCGTGGTTGTGGGCGAGCTGTCAGCGGAATGCGAGTCAGTCGAAGGTCCGCACGATGTCCCGGCGCTCGGGCTGCACGGCAAAGCCCTTCGGCCAATCTTGCGGCTCGACGATCTCGACAGTGATGACACTTGCCGTGCCGGCGCGCTTACCCTGTAAGGCGCGGGCGGCCAAGCAGCCGGCAGGGACGGCCACAGCTGGCGCAAGGCGCGAAGGAGTACACGCCGCCGTGGCTGCATGCAGGCCTGTGGCGGAGACAGCGGCAACCCGCCGGCGGCTGTCCACTTCTGTGCGCCGGTGGCGCGTGCGCCCGACGACCCGTGGCGCCGGATCGAAGTTACGTTCTACCGCCACGCCGACGCCCCAGGAACGCAATGCCCGGGCACCAAGGCTGCAGCCTGCCGGCCCAGCTTGGCACCCGACCCACTCCCGGTCGTCCATCGTGCGGGCTTGGGCGAGGCGCTCGGACGCGCCGGCCTACGATAGGCGCGAGAACCAGTGGTGCACCGTTTCTTGCGCGAGGACGACCGGAGGCAGGCGCAGCCCGTACGCAGGATCTGGAGAACGTCGTCGCGAACCGCGCGCCGCGTTCAGCGCTGCCGTCTGCCCGTGCCGGATGGTGCCAGGGCCAGCGGCGCGGCCATCGCCCATTCGGCATCCCTGAGGCAAGGCGCATCAGGCAAGCTCTCGCGCCGAAGCCCCGCACGGGCGGCGGGCGTGTGCATCAGGGTTCCAGGGTCAGACCCGTGACGCCCGCCGCTAACCAAAAGCCAAGCTGCTCGGTTCACTATGAAACGGGGCTTGGAGGTCGAGCGCCATTCGCGACCCGACAGGCCCGAGCGGCGACGTTCGCGGTGAAGCCGTCACCCCCTGGGACGCGGGGCTGACTACAGCGACCACACGCTCGCGCAGATCCACCGACAGGGCTGAAGGCATGGCGATCCTGCCTCGTAAGCCCAGCCAGTGAAGCACACGCGCGCCCAACCGCCTAACTCCAACGATTCAAGCCGCGCGGGCACGGCTCTAGTCGATCCGTGAAGATGCGTTCCGGCACCAAGCCGGCCGCCGCAAACGCCATCAACGCCGCGAGGCGGGAAGGTTGTCATTCGCGCGTAGGAAGGCGATCGAGAGAGCCGGAGGTCCATCCGAGAAGAACAGAGACATTTTGGTCTCGCACCCGACGATCGATGGCGCCCAGGAACTGATTTTCATCAGGTCCTGACGGAGGCGTTCTTTGTCGAGATGTACGTATCGTTCGCATGAACTGATATCTTTGTGTCCAAGTAACTCTTTCACCGCATACATATTGAAATTGCTCGCAACGAAAATGAGGCACGCCGCAGTATGTCGGTGATCATGCAGGACATAATCTACGAGGCCGGCACAATTAAATGTTTTTCGAGCTCTCTTGAAAAACGTGCAGTATGTGAGCGGCGTCCTCTTACGTAAACGATTATTTCGATATGTGAAGACAAATTCAGGATGATCGCCGCGGACTAATCCGATGATTTGACGCGTCTCCGGGGTTAAGGGAATCCCATGAATGGCCCCGCCTTTGTTGCGAATTGAGATGACACCAAGCCTTTCGTCGATATCAGACCAGCGCAAATTGACGACAGCCCCAACACGTATACCCGTTAGCCACATGAACTCGTGAACCAAGGCATCCTTGTCGGGTGCCTCCTTGACCAGGGCCTCCATTTCGTGCGCCCGCAGATAGCGGGCTCGCTCGTTATGCGGGCGCCTACCGATCGTCGACCAAACAATGTACGGCAGATTCTTAACTTGAAGCTCTTTAAGGGCCAAATTATACATACCGCGCATCGGGTCGAGTACGCGTCTGTTTATGGTCGCTTCCTTCAATTTTCTTCCTGTGGGACTTGTCTTTTCGTCTCTGTATCGATTGGCTATCTTGCGGAGATCATGCGCCCTGATCATGCAGATGGGCTTATCAGCTCCCAACTCGTCAACCAGTTGCCGCGCCGAGCGACTATTGTTCCGGAAATTCCGATCGTTCCTGTTCGTGGTCCGATGCTTTTGGATCCACTGCTCCAAAACTTCCCCGAGAAGGTATGTTTTACCTGACATCGGCGCTGTCTGAACAGCATTCCTGTCGAGGCTGCGCGCCATCGCAAATTTTCGCTGCGCCAATTCATCTTTAACGACGTCGCGAGCCGCTCTCCTGTCGTGCTTTCCCGTCGCGATCGTGATGCGATCTACGCCCTTGCCAACATCATAGTGGTAAGTTCCGTCGGGCCGCTTGTAGAGGCCGTCACCGTTTCGTCTGCGCGGCATGAGAGACTCTCCCTTGAGGATAGCGCGCACGCGTTCACCGCCGGGACGCGGAATCCCAGTGTTGAGACGATGTCGTGCGGCAGATGATCAGTTCGATCTACCGGACGTCGAACGACTTGTTTTTCGACGCCGCTGTGCGGGCGGTCTCGCCTCTATATTGTCTCCAGAGACACGCGCGCAGAACCGCGCGACGTCGCGCGCCGTAAACGAGCGTCTGACCTTCACCCTTCCGAATCCGCGCAGCGCATACGAGATGGTTCCCACCAGAGCATGCTGCCTGAGTGTCTTCGTGCTGAGACCGACAAGCATCGCGACCTCGGAAAGGCTCATATAGATGCGATCGCCATAAGATGATTCGATTTTCTTCGTGAGATCAAGCAGATTATTTTGCCTCTGCATCAATAAATCCGCGTTTCCATCACAAGTTATCCCTGTTCCTGCTTCGAACTGTGATCTTGAAATCCTGCGCGACATGGCGTTCAAGCTCCTCGTTCGGTGACATCACCGCGGAATCCACACCTTCGTCCTAGCGGCACCGTTCCTTCGCTCCGGCGTGCAGCCACGTCCGGGGGACGCCCATCGCCCACTCCTTTCATGGCGCCCGCGTCGCGACATCCCGCGGCGGCTCAAGGCTCATCGACCGGCAGCCACGTCAGGCGTGCCGAACCTGCGGCGCCGCCCGTCACGAACGCCGCCGCCTCGTGGGCAGTGCGGAAGGCGATGAAAGCCGCGACGAGCAGGAGGCGGGGATCGGCATGGGCGACCAGAACGCCGCGCGCTTTCAGCTCGGTCCTGCGTGCGACGATCCACTTCGCAGCACCGCGCGTCTCGGCGAGGATCGTCGATCGGGGCAGGAGGACCGTCTCACGGCCCAGCATGGACGCACGGGCGTTGGCGCCCGCATGAGCCATCTCGTGCGTGGTCCAGGTCGCTCCCTCTGGGTCGACACCTCTGGGAAGCGCGGCAATCCGCGCGGCCAAGGGTTCGGTGACCGGCTCGACATCGGCGATGAGTCCCGGAGCGACGAGACCGAAGAGCGGGCGGACATCCGCAAGCATGCGCGTCGCCGCGACGACGTCGTAGACCGACGCCGTGCATCGCTCAGGGTAGCGTCCGAGGACGCGGCCGATCCTCCCGGCATGGACGATCTCATCGACGAGGCGTCGCTGAAGGATGAGGCGCACCGTCTCGTTCATGACGTTCGGTCCCGTCATCGCGATGGCCTCGTAGACGAAGTCCAGCTTCGGATCCGTGGCGTGACCGGCCAATCGCTCGCGCAGCATTCCCGCTTCTCCGACGACCGCGCGCGCTTTCTGGGACGGCTCCTCGGCCACGCCGATCAGCAGGTAGACGCCTGGTCCGAGGAGGTCGGGAACCTCGAGCATCTCATCGAGCGCCCAGGCAGGAGCCGCGTGGACGGTGACGGCGGAATCCATGAACGCGATCGTCAGAACCCCATCGCCGCGCGAGCCGCGAAGAAGACCTTTGATCGACCGTGGTATTGCGGGCGTCATCGGCAACGCTCCTTCCCCATCTCCGTCGATCCACCGGCACGCCTGCCCGTCGTGGCGGCGCTGATCGGCCTTGAGCCCGATTTCGGCGATCGTAGACACGAACGAAAGCCTAGGCTTTCGATCTCCGGATCCCTCCTCGACCGGCTGCGCCTGATCCAATCCGGCCTTCACACAGAATCCATGCGTCGGCCCGATACGGTTCCGTGCATCTCCCACCAAATATGCAGGACGTCTCGCGCGAATGCCGTCCAGATCGATCGCGAAAATTGTCTTTCTATGCGTGTCCTGCGAAACGAATATTAACTTTATTACGTTTATTGGATGCCGTCTTTTGGGGCTGGCGAGCCTAGACGGTAGAACCGCGAGAACGTGCGGGCGTACCCTGTGACTGGATCGAACGTGATGAGTTCGCTCGTCCTGCAGATATGTCCGTCCTCGATCTTTGGATGGCCGAAGACGGTTCCAAGGAGGTACGGAAGCGGCATCAGAAAGAGCTGCCAGTCGAATAGGTATGGAGCATCGCGCAGGTCCAATTCGCCGGGGTGCTCGCCGCGCGCAATACGCTCCAGGTCCTCCGCAAGGGCGCGGTACTTGCTGGCCCGATGCGTGAGTTCAGGAAAGGGACCCGGACCTCGGTTCAGAATCGACATGACGCCAATCCCCAGTTGTCGGCTTTGGTCGACACCACACAGTGTCGTCTCAGCTCTTCGTCCCGCAGCCGGAGCTACTCGAAAGCTGATTTTTGGATGTCGTGATGCTTGGGGTGACGCCTGACGTGACCGCCTCCAGCGCGCGCTCAATTTCTATGCTCTCAAGCGAGCGCTGCGCGATCAGAAGCTCGGTCAGACGATCCAAGCCGGCACGTCGTTGCGACAGGATGGACATGGCAACACCGAACGCACGCTGCAGATCACGCTCGATGGCGACATCGAGACCGTTCGGCATCGGGTCGAGGGGGCGAACGGTGATCCGGCCTTCGAGGCCCCAACGACAATGCATCTGCCCACAGAGCTCGGTTGCAGCGACGAGATCCGCTGCTGAACCGACGCTGGGGGCGCCAAGCACGAGGATCTCAGCTGCACGTCCAGCGAGATAGACTGCGAGTTGATCACGCAGGTCCCGGCCGGTCGGATACAGGTCCCTTGCTTTGAGCCTCGTCTCGCCACCCAAGCCGGGACCGCTGTGCAGGGTGACGGCATGAAGTTCGAACCCGAGGGCATGTGCGACGACGGCGTGCCCGCTCTCATGCACGGCGGCGCGCCTATCGTCGGCTTGGCTCGGAGCCTCGTCCGCATGGCCGATCTCGGCCATGAGATCCTTCAGCGTGAGGGCGCGATCTGCGCGCCGCGCGTGGCCGCGGGCTCGGCGTACCCACGCCGCGCAGTCCGCACCCGTGCCGCCCACCGCCCGCCGCGCGGCATCAGTCAGGTCGGCGTCAGGCAGATCCTGCCCGAGATGATGACGTAAAATCACGGCGAGATCGGAAATCGAGGGAGGTTGGATGGTGATGCATCGGTCGAAGCGTCCCGATCGAAGAATAGCGGGGTCGATCCGTTCCGGGTGGTTCGTGGTACCGACAAGCAGGATTCCGGCCCGCCCGCCGGCGCCGTCAAGGCATTCCAGGAGCCCGTTCACCAGCTGGGTCCAGTAATCTCGGGCATAATGCGCGAAATTGCGCCGATCTCCGAACGAGTCGACCTCGTCGATCAGAGCGACGCAGGGAGCTGCCTTCCCCGCCGCTTCGAAAAAGGCGCGCATAGCCTTCAGGGTCGTGCCCAGATGGGCTTCACCCGCCGCCTGCCACTGGGCGAGCGATCCGGAGAGGCACGGGACGCCAGCCTGTCGAGCGAGGGCAGCCGCAAAGGACGTCTTGCCCGTTCCGGGCGGCCCGGCGAGGAGGACCGCATGCTCGCATGCAGACCACGGGATCGTCTGCTTGGCATAAGCCGATAGATCGGCGGCCGCCGCGAGACCCCATTCGTGGGCTGCGCCGTATCCTGCGAGGTCCTGCAACAACGGCACGTCCGTCGATCGACTTCGGTGTAGGCGCTTTCTCAGGATAGCGGAGAGCCGGTCGAGCGACCCTTCCGCACCTCGGGCGGGATGGACGGCGACGCGCAGATCCAGCGGTTCGATCTCCGAGGCTTCATCCTCGGAGAGACGTCTGTCCGGCGCCGTTCCGACGACATATTCCAGAAGCAGTTCGACAGCCTCGGGGTCGAAGCTTTCAATAGCGAGCCGCTCGTCGCACGCTCGCAGAAGCTCGTCGGGCAAAGGCGGGCACACGGGCCCGGTCACGCCGATCAAGGTGCGGTAATCGCGTATGGCCCGAGATATACGGGCTGGGTGATCTGGGTCGTACTGACGGCTCTTGGCTCCTGCCGTAATAACGACCGGCACGTTGCGGTACCGGCGCCTGCCGGGCTCCGTAGGAGCCGGCGGACGTTCGATATCCGGCCCGAAGACCGCAGCGAGAGCCTTCGCCATCGGCTCGACCCAGTGCGCATTCGGGACTTCGACGATAACCACGGGCGCGGAATTCCGAATCGCCCTCTCCAAGCCGGCATTGGCCGCCAGGGCCGCGCCGAGGAGGATGGTCGCGCCGGCCACTTCGAGACCGGGATTCTTGAGGACGTCGGTGCGATCCGTGCACTCGGAGGCGGGGGCGCGGCACGCGTCGAGACGCTGGAGAAGACGCCGGATCATCGTTCGCCGCGCCCGGTCCGCGCTCACGGATGAGGACCGTTTGGATTTCGTTTTCGTGCCGCCCGACCGGGTCATCGCTCAGGATCTCCGGCTGGCACCTGAACATCCACCAGGCCCGGAAAAGCCAGTTCGATCATCGCCAGCACGTCGCGCGATTCATCTTGGCCTGGAACCGAGCCAGCGGCACCCGCTCGCTTCCTCAGGGACGAGGACACCAAGCGCGTATTTCCACCCCGGCCGAGGGCGTGTTCGATGCCTGTCAGCGTGTCCGAGCGCTCCGGCTCCCGCGAGGGCAAACCGCCGAGAAGAAGAACGTGATGGCACCCGCAGCGGCTCGTACCCGCGCCGAGCGTACCGAGGCAACGACGCCAGTCTCCGGAATTCAGGAGCCGGACGGTCGTCCATCGCTCGGCATCGCATCCGACGAGCATGCACGCCTGTATCCTCTCACCGGGGCAGAGTTCCGACAGGAAGCCGAGGCTGTCGACCGGTGCGAACACGATCCACGCGTTCTTCCCATGCAGCCGGAAAGCGAACCGCCCGAACGGGTCTCCCGCGACGGCCAAGGCGTACCTTGCGGCGCTCTTCGCGACCCTGTGCAATCCGGGGCAGCTTGCGGCTACCTCGTCGGAATGCCGCAGAGCAAGCCTTCCGGCTGATGCCGGAGTGATGACGCCGCTCTGGGCGAGGGCCGTCAGCCAATTGACGGTTCGATCGGCAAGGCCGGTGAGCGCGCTCAGCTTAATCGCAAGCGGCTCTTCCGAGGCTGACGTGGGTAGGCGCCGCATAGCCGCGAGGCTTCGCACCAGGCCGGCGACGGTTTGCTTCCGCGCACCGGAGGGTGACGCATCTACGAGCAGCCGACCGCTCGGGAATTGGAGGACGATGTTGCTCTCAGCCATCGCTGGCTCCATGTGGAAGATGATCGTGCGGCCTTTGACGCGATCGCTGCCGTCCGAACGGGCGTTCGCCTCGCGCGGCCGAAGACCGGGTTCACGCGGTTCCGGTACCGCGGTGAATGGGATCAGACTGCGTGAATGGGGTGCCAACCCAGTGCTTCCCAACACCAGTTCGGATGGGGGTGCCGGAGCCGTACGACACTCTGGTCGGTAATCCCGGCCATGAGATCCATCGTGAAATGCCCGCCGTATACGAGACCGAAGATGCGATTCCGCGGATGCGGCCCTGCCAACGCTGCTTCGCAGTCAATAAGCGAAGCCCCGTCGCCCCGAGCGTCGATACAGGTGGTCAGCGTCTCCAGGTCACCGCAAGCCGGGACCATCTTGGTATGGTAGATGCGCTTGGCGTTGTGGAGCCGCGGCTGCAATCGGACCTCGGCGGGCGGCACGATCAGAACCGATCGACCGACGGCCGACTCACGAAGGCCGACACCGATGGCACGGTCCTTCAGGCGCCCTTGATTCCACGTGTGGTCCGTCGGAAGGATAACGCCGAATTCGCTGCTATTTTGTCGAAAACGGAGGGCCGAGATCGCATCCTCGCCAAGACCGACTTCTCGCAGCAGACCGGCGAGTTCCAAGTCCTCACCGAGCCGAACAGCGCCGTATATGGAAGCCAGAACCGACGCCTCGTATTCGAGGCGCTTCGCATTCAAACAGCCTCGACGCATCCGCCATCGGAGGGCGGACAGCGACGCGTGCCGACGCGGCGGGGGATCTTCCTGGATCATGTGGCTGCTTCGATCTCGATCGTCCTGGGACGACCGCGCGCTTGCGGATGCTGATCGAACGGGTTCCGCCACGTGGCACGATACCGTGCATGCGTGCGCATTCCTTCAATCGAAGGAATGACGCGGCTCGTCTTGCTTGACGAAACCGCCATATCAGCCGATCTTGAAGGTATCGGAAAAGCATCCGATCCCGCCGGCCTGAGCAGGTCAGTTTACGGCGTAGTATCGGATGCGCCGAATCATCATTACCCTGTAGACGATAATGCACATTGGGTTCAAATCAAGGGAAAATTTCGACTTTCTTCGCGCGCGCCATTTTCGCGCGGCTCGCGTGCTGTTGGATTGGACGCAGGAGGAACTCGCTCGGAAGGCGCACGTAGTGAGGCGTACGGTCGTGATGCTCGAAGCCGGTACGGCCCGCACCCAACCGCGAAAGATGCAGGCCGTTCTGGCGGCCCTCAGGGCCGGCGGGATCAGGTTCGTTTGCAGTAGCGATGGCGAAGTCGGCCTGATCGACGGTAATGCGCGGCCTGATCCATTATCCAAACCCGCGCGCCTTGGGGTGGACCGCATCGAGCGACTGCGGACGCGTGTTAGCGGTCGCCGTCCGACCGTCGTATAAGCTGCCAGGGTTCGAGCCGAAGCGCCCGCGCCAAGCGTTCCAGATTGTCGATCGAAAGGTTTCTCAGGCCACGTTCGATCCCGCTGATATACGTGCGGTCGATCTCGCTGAGATCCGCCAGCGCTTCCTGAGTGAGGCCCCGCTCTACCCGCATCCGCCGCAGATTGGTCGCGAGTATCTCTCGGAGAGCGCCTGGATAGGTCCGTTTCACCCACGCATCGAGCGTGGATGTGGACGATAAGACGACGGACTTTAAGTCACATTCGTAACGGCATGGGCGATTGACCGGCCCCCACAGGGTGGTCCGGGGGTGAAGTTAGTGCGCGGTGGGCCTGGAGTTGACCCCGTTTGTGGTCCACGGCCTATGCAAGTTTTCGGGCGGTGACAGCTTGGTTGGCGAAGGCTCGGGGCGTCAAGCCGCCCAGGGCCGTGTGGGGTCGATCTTCGTTGTCGTGGCACCTCCATTCCTCGATGCGCTCGCGGGCATCGGCCAGCGACAGGAACCACGAGGCGTTCAAGCATTCCGCTCGGAGGCGGCCGTTGAACGACTCGATGTAGGCGTTGTCGGTCGGCTTGCCCGGTCGAGAGAAGTCGATCTCGACCCCGTTCAGGTAAGCCCACTGGTCGAGCATGCGGCCGGCGAACTCCGGCCCATTGTCGACCCGCAGGCTCTTGGGCCGACCCCTCAGCCTGACCAAGGCGTCGAGCGCCTCGGTCACTTGGAAGGCACGGAAGTTGGCTCTCGGCGTGAGTGAGAGCGCCTCTCGCGTGTGGCAATCGACGACGGTCAGAATCCGGAACGGACGCCCGTCGAAGACGCGATCAGACATGAAGTCCATGGCCCAGACCTCGTTGGGTCCGCCGATCGCGGGTCGCCCTTGTCGGTAGCGACAGGCCCGTTTGCGCTTGGGCAGCTTGGACCGGATCGACAGCCCCTCGTCCCGGTAAATCCGGTACGTGCGCTTGTGGTTCACCTCCCAGCCCTCCCGCCGCAGCAGGATGTGCAGCCGTCGGTAGCCGTAGCGGACCCGTGCGGCAGCGAACTCCTTCAGCCGCATCCGCAGTGCCACCTGCGGGTTGGAGCGCTTCCTGTAACGCTGGGACGAGTGGCCGAAACC
>NZ_JAKSYJ010000073.1 GCF_022829365.1 Methylobacterium sp. J-077
CGCCTGCGCGAGGTCGTAGGCGGCCAGCGCCCGGCTGCCGATGATGTCGAGCGGGTAGTGGACGCCGAGCACGATGCGGTCATTGGCGTAATCGGCGGCGCGGGCGAGCATGCTCTGGTATTGCTGCGGCACCAGCATCGCCAGCAAGTAACTGCTGGTATAGGCGACCGTGGTGTGGCCGCTTGGGAAGGACGGGCTGGTCGCGAGGTCGTTCGGCTGCGTCCCGTCATAAGCGGTCAGGCGGTTCGGCACCACCTGGATCGGCCGCGAGGAGCCGTAGACGTCCTGGCCGGGTTGGGTGTTGGTCACCCCGTAGGCGAGGTCGTAGACGCTGCTGGTGGTGTTGGGCAGGCCGTTGGCTCTGGGCAGCGCGTAACCCGCCGGCCCCACCGCAAGGACCGGCACGTAATTGGCGGGGGTCACGGTCGGGTTGCTGACGGCGCCGTTGGCGAAATAATGCTTCCCGGCGCTCGCGCCGCCGATATTGAGGGCGAGCGCATCGCTGAGCAGGCTGAAGGTCGCCGCGAGCGGCCCGCTCGTGGCCGTGCTCGCCCGGATCCCGGTCTGGTAGATCGGCCCGAGGACCGGACCGAGGCCGCCCACCGGCTGATACGGCTGCACCCGGCTCCCGTCCGGGATCGCCTGGAGCGGCAGGCCGCCCGCGAAGCTGCCGGCGAGGCCGACCCGGATGATCGTGCCATCCGCCAGGACCGTCGTGATCCCGGCCGAGGCCGGCTCCGTCCGGTCGCTGACCGCGAGCTGCTGCCGGGCGGGGGAGGCGTTCTGGTTCAGCGCGATCGTCTGCGCCAGGTTAAGCTGCAGCGTCTGCTGGCCGATCGTCGTGCCGTTCAAGGACAGGAACGGCGCCAGCAGGTTCAACACGTTGGCGTTGGCGGGCGTGGTATTCGCCGTCTGCGCCTGAACCCCCGGACCGAACGCCGCGACCATCAACGCCGCGATCGAGACCCCATGCCCCAGTTTCATGATCCGCCCCTGCAATCCGGCCCACCCGGCCCGCGACCGCAGATCTAACGAAGCTCAAGAAGGGTGCATCGTCATAATCCAGTCACACATTCAGCCTGTTACGCAATGTAAATCGTCAGCAACACTTTGTTACGCCAGCTTATTTTGCGAAAAATCTTCGATTTGTTTTAGACTATACGCTCCACATTCTGCATTTATCCGAAAACGACAGGGCTCGCGGATACCGCCCTGATCCTGGACTGGAAATCCCGGCCGCACGCACGACGCCTCCCGCAGGAGGCAGCGGAGCGGGCAAGCCTCTCGGGGAGCACCGTGCGGCCGGCGGATTCCATCTCTCGGCGCCGTGGACGAATCGCCGAAGCGCTCCAGCCCGGGGCGGGGCCGACATGTCTCACTCCGGCAGGGCGAACACCGTGAGCTGGCCGCCGGGCGCCGTGTATTGCGACAGGGCCGCGTAGCCGCCGACCGCGCCCGAGCCATCGGCCGGGTCGGTCAGCCCGGCGGCGAGCCCGATGCCTGCCCAGCCGCCGATCCCGGAGAGCACCGCCACGAATTGCCGGCCGCCATATTGATAGGTGGTGACGTTGCCGACGATGCCGGACGGGGTCTTGAACCGGTAGAGCTCGTGCCCGTCCCGGGCATCGACCGCCTTCAGATACCCTTCGAGCGTGCCGTAGAAGACGACGTTGCCCGCGGTGGCGAGCGCCCCGGACCAGACCGAGAACGCTTCCGGGATCGTCCAGGCGATTTTCCCCCCGGCCCCGTCCCAGGCGATGAACGCGCCGGTCCGGTCGGAGCCCTCGGGCGGGTGCAGGGTCAGCGTCGCGCCGACATAGGGCTGGCCCGGCGTGTAGGTGACCCGGAATGCCTCGTAATCCATGCACATGTGGTTGGTCGGCACGTAGAACAGCCGCGTCGCCGGCGAGTAGGCGGCGGGCTGCTGGTTCTTGGCGCCGAGCGCCCCGGGGCAGATGTTCTTGGTGATTTCTTCCTCGTCGGCCTCGCCCGGGGCGTAGCGCTTGTCGATCACCGGCCGGCCGTAGCCCGGAGAGGCGCGATCCAGGTCGATCCGGCTCGCCCAGTTCACGCTGGGGTCGAACTTGTCCGCCACCAGCACCTCGCCGGTGGCGCGGTCGATTGTGTAGCCGAAGCCGTTGCGGTCGAAATGGGTCAGCACCCGGCGCGGGCGTCCGTCGATCACCTGCTCGGTCAGGATCATCTCGTTGACCCCGTCATAGTCCCACTGGTCGTGGGGGGTCATCTGGTAGACCCAGCGCGCCATCCCGGTGTCGGGGTCGCGGGCGATGACCGCCATCGTCCAGCGGTTGTCGCCGGGGCGCTGGGCCGGGTTCCAGGTCGCGGGGTTGCCGGTCCCGTAATAGACGAGGTTCAACTCCGGATCGTAGGAGAACCAGCCCCAGCTGCAGCCGCCGCCGATCGTCCACTGGTCGCCTTCCCAGCTCTTGAGCGAGGAATTCCGGCCGATCGGACGCCCGAGGGCGGTGGTCTTCTCGGGATCGACCAGCATGTCGGCATCCGGTCCGGTGGCGTAGGCGCGCCACAGGCGCTTGCCGCTCGCCTGGTCGTACGCGGTGACGTGGCAGCGAGCGCCGTACTCCCCCCCGGCGATGCCGACGATGAGCTTGCCATGGACTGGCAAGACCGTGGCGGTGTTGGTCTCGCCCCGGGCCGGATCGCCGTTCTTCACCGACCACAGGACCCGGCCGGTCTCGGGATCCAGGGCGACGACCGTGGTGTCGGCGAGCTGCAGGAACAGCCGGCCCTCCGCGTAGGCGAGGCCGCGGGAGACCGTGTCGCAGCACATGACCGCGATCACGCCCCCATCCTGGCGTGGGGCGTAGCGCCAGAGGATCTTGCCGTCGTGGTCGAGGTCGAGGGCGTAGACCAGGTTCGGGAACGGGGTGTGCACGAACATCCGGTGCCCGACCACGATCGGCGCGCCCTCGTGCCCGCGCAGCAAGCCGGTGGAGAAGGTCCAGGCGACCTTGAGGCGCCCGACATTGCCGGCATCGATCTGGGCGAGGTCGGAATAGCGGGTGTTGGCGTAGTCGAGGGTCTGGAGGACGGGCGGCTGTTCCGCGGCCGCCGCTGCGACGAGGCCGGCGAGCGTCAGGGCCGCCAGGATCGGGACGCGCATGCTCGGACCCCACTCGCCGCCGCCCGGCGCGGCGGCGCCGGTCTCATACACCGAGAGCCCGCATCGCCCGCCCGGATTGCCGCTGCGGCCAAGCGTCCGGGTCTCACATGCTCTCTTTGACGATCTCCTCGGCCTGCGGGTCCGGCTCGTGGCCGGCCTCACGCAGCAGCGGCACCACCGCGGCCGCGTCCCGGGCGACGCTGTAGCTGAGGTCCAGCCCCTCGCGGATGAAGCCGTGGCCGCGCATGTGCGCGAACAGGGCGAGCAGGGGCGCCCAGAAATCGGCCACCGAGACCAGCACCACCGGCTTCCGGTGCTGCCCGAGCTGCGCCCAGGTGAGCTGCTCGACCAGCTCCTCCAGGGTGCCGATGCCGCCCGGCAGGGTCACGAAGGCGTCCGAGCGCTCGAACATCAGGCGCTTGCGGGTGTGCATGTCGGGCACCACCACGGTCTCCTGCACGGCGTCGAGCATGTGCTCGCGCGCCTGGAGGAAGTCCGGAATGATGCCGGTGACGTGCCCCCCGGCCGCCAGCGCGGCGCGGGCCACGGTGCCCATCAGGCCGACATCGCCGCCGCCGTAGACGAGGCCCATCCCGGCCTGCGCGATCGCCGTGCCGAGGGTCTCGGCGGCGGCGCGAAACGCCGGGTCTCCGCCGAAGCCGGAGCCGCAATAGACACAGACTGTCCTCACCGGGGCCATCCGGCGCCCTCCATCACGCAACCGTTGCGAGCCGTCGAAAAAGAGCCCCGTGCCCGGCGCTCCACGCGCCAAACTGCTGAATTCGCGTGGGATTCACCCGCCGAAGCGGCGGGACGGCTTGGTGTCGGGACCATGTACGGTATTATGGGCGCCGCAGTCGACGGTTTTCGAGCGGGCAGGCGGCCCATTCGCCGGGCGGCTGGAACAGATCAAGGAGGCCTTCGTGGCGATGTCGAGACAGGTGCGGCGCAGTCTCGCCCTGGCGCTCGCCGGCCTCCTCGGCGGCCTCGGCCTCGTGCTGGCCCTGTTCGGCGGCGAATCCTTGAGACGGATGATCGACCGGCACGAGCCGGAGCCCCCCGCCGCCACGGCCCCCGCGCCGCATGGCAGCCTGGCGGAGCCCGGGGCGACGGCGCAATCCGGCGCGCCAGCGATCGATTTTCGCGACGACAAGACGGGGCAGGCCAAGCCGGATGCAGCCAAGCCCGGCGAGACCCGATCCGCCGCACGCCCCGCGGCCGACCCGGCACCGGGCGCAGCCCTGTCGGCCGGCATCGGCGGCCCCGAGGGCAAGCCGGCCGAGCCCGACGCCGCCGCGGTGCCGCGCTTCGACATCGTCCGGGTCGAGCCCAACGGCGACGCGGTGGTGGCCGGGCGCGGCGCGCCGGAGGCCGTGATCGAGATGCTGGTCGACGGCAAGCCCGTGGCCCGGGCGACCGCCGACGCGAACGGGCAGTTCGCCCTGGTGCCGCCGGCGCTGCCCGCGGGCTCCAGCGCCCTGCGGCTGCGCATGACCACCAAGGACGGGCACGCCGCCGACTCGCGCCAGAGCGTGGCGGTCGACGTGGCCCCGAACCGCGACCGCCAGCCCCTGGTGGCGCTGACCGCCCCGGACGCCGCCACCGTCGTGCTGTCGCAGCCGGGCGCCCCCGAGCCGGCCGCGGGGACAGGCGCCCAGCAGGCGAAGACGGCGCCCCCCGGGAAACCCGCGGTCGCGGCCACCGGCAAGGCGCAGGCCGCTCAGATCGTCAGCGTCGACGTGCAAGAGAGCGGCCGGCTGTTCGTCACCGCGACCGGCACGCCGGGCGCGAAGCTGCGGCTCTATCTCAACGACACGCTGATCGCCCCGGGCAGCGTCGGGCCGGACGGCCGGGCGAGCTTCACCATCGGGCGGGGGATCAAGCCGGGCCAGTACCAGGTCCGGATCGACCAGATCGATCCGCGCACCGGCAAGGTCGCCGCCCGGGCCGAGGTGCCGCTCGCGGTGCCCGAGCCGACCCGCATCGCCGCCGGCGAGGGGGCGGGGCGCGGGCCCGCCGACAAGCCCACCCTCGGGGGCGGCCCGGGGACAGCCCGTCCGCGGGCGGAAAACCCCAGCTCGGCGGAGATGCCCTCCGCCCTCAGCCAAAACCCCGCCGAGGCGCGCGGCCCGGCCCGGGCCGGCGCGGTGTTCGTGCCCGAGATCACCACGGCCAAGATCAGCCGGGGCGACAATCTCTGGCGGATCAGCCAGCGCACCTATGGCCGCGGCGAGCGCTACACCGTGATCTACGACGCCAACCAGGACCAGATCCGCGACCCGGACCGGATCTACCCGGGCCAGATCTTCATCCTGCCGACCGACAAGCGGGGCTGAGCCCCGCTCACTCCACGACCTGATCGTCCTCCGACACCGCCAGCCGCCGCAGGCTCCGGAGCGCCTCGGCAAGGTCCTCCCGCGACGGGGTCGCCAGGGCGAGGCGGACCGCGTTCGGGGCGTGGCCCGGATTCACTGCGAAGGCTGGGGCCGGCAGCAGGGCGATGCCCCTGCGTAAGGACGCGGCGGCGAAAGCTTCCGCCCGCCAGGTCTCGGGCAATTCGAGCCAGAGGTGGTAGGCGCGGGGATCGCCGACCACCGTAAGTCCCGCCAGGATGTCCCGGGCCAGGGCTTGGCGGGATGCCGCGTCCCGGCGCTTGGCCTCCGCGAGCGTCGCCGCCGAGCCGCCGGACATCCAGTGCAGGCCGGCCGCGAGCGACAGGCCGAGCGCCGTCCAGGCGCCCTGGCGCACCGAGGCCGCGAGCCGGTCGGTGAGGTGCGGCGGGCTGGCGATGATCCCGATCGTGAGGGCCGGCATCACCCGCTTCGACAGGCTATCGATCAGGATCGTCCGGTCCGGCGCCAGGCTGGCGATCGGCTGGGTGTCGGCCAGGAAGCCGTAGACGGCATCCTCGATCGCAATGAGCCCCGTCCGTTCGAGCACGCGGGCGATGTCGGCGCGCCGCGCCGGCCCCATGGTCGTGCCGAGCGGATTCTGCAGCGTCGGCTGGAGATAGACGCCGCTCAGCGGGGTCGCGCGGTGGGCCTGGAGGATCGCGTCGGGGCGCACGCCTTCGGCATCCATGGCCAGCGGCACCAGGGTGATCCCGAGCCGGGACGCGATGCCCCGCACCGCCGGATAGGTCAGCGGCTCGCATCCGATCCGCTCGCCGGGCGCCGCCAGGGCCGCGAGGGCGGCCGCGAGCGCCTGCCGGCCGTTGCCGGTGAACAGGATGTCGGCGGGTTCGGGTGCGTAGCCGTCCCGGGCGAGGAACCCGGCCGCCACGGCGCGCGCCCGGGGCGTGCCGTCCGGGCCGTACTGGCTGAAGCCGATCTCGGCGCCGCTGCGCGCCAGGGCCGCCAGGGTCTCGGTCAGCACGGCCTCCTGCTCCGGCAGCCGGGAATGGGTCCGCTGCAGGTCGAGGGCCGCCGGGGGCGGCTCCGGTTGCAGGATCACGGCCCGGCCCGGCTCGGAGCGGACGAAGGTGCCGCGGCCGACCTCGCCGGTCACGAGCCCGCGCCGGCCCAATTCGGCATAGACGCGGCTCGCCGTCGAGACCGCGATGCCTCGGGCATAGGCGAAATCCCGCTGCGGCGGCAGCCGGTCACCCGGGCGCAGCGTGCCCGCGGCGATCTCGGTCGCGACCGCGTCGGCGACGTCCCGGTAATCGGTAGCCCGCATCATTGCTCCGAGTGCAATGTTTCGATTGATCCGAGATCTCTATCGGTTCAATCCTGGCGCCGCAATCCCGGCCGGACTGCTCCCGTCACCGGAATCTCCGCCATGTCGATCATCACATCGCCGTCCGCCATCACGCCGACGCGGCCCACGAACCGGCCGTCCAGGCCATCCCTGCTGGGTCTGTGGCTGCAGCGCATCCGGACCCGGAGGTTGCTCGCCGCCCTGCATCCGGACCAGCTGCGGGATGCCGGCATCGAGCCCTGGCACCTGCGCCACGAGATCCGAAAGCCGTTCTGGAGAGGATGACCGGCCCTGCGGCCGCCGCGGGTGCCCCGTTCGTCCGACGGACCTATATGCGGGGAGAAGATTGTTCCTCCCGCACAGAATCCCGCATGACCGACGACACCGCGCCCCCGGCCGGGTCCACACCCCAGGCTGGGCGCCCTTCGGCCGAGCGCCCCGGGCTGCTCGCCACCTATCGACGGCTGTGGCCGCATCTGTGGCCGCACGACCGGCCCGACCTGCAGAGCCGGGTGTTCCTGGCCTTCGGGCTGCTGCTCGCCGCCAAGCTCGTGACCATGGTGACGCCGTTCACCTTCAAGTGGATCACCGACGCGCTGGTCGCCGCCATCGGCGGCAAGGATGCGCCGCTGCCGACGGGCCTGTTCGCCGCCCCGATGCTGCTGATCGCCCTCTACGGCGTCTCGCGGATCGCCATGTCGGCGCTGACCCAGGTGCGCGACGGGCTGTTCGCCAAGGTGGCGATGCACGCGGTGCGCCGCCTGGCGCTGCGGACCTTCGAGCACATGCACCGCCTGTCCCTGCGCTTCCATCTGGAGCGAAAGACCGGCGGTCTGACCCGGGTGCTGGAGCGCGGCCGCTCGGGCATCGAGGAATTGTCGCGCCTGATGGTGCTGACCCTGGTGCCGACCATCGTCGAGTTCGCCCTGGTGCTGGGCGTGCTGGCCTACGAGTTCGACTGGCGCTACGCGCTGGTCGCGTTCCTCACGGTCGGGGCCTATCTCGGCTTCACCTACAAGGCGACCGAGTGGCGGATCGCCATCCGCCGCAGGATGAATGCTTCGGACACGGACGCCAATACCAAAGCCGTGGACTCGCTGCTCAATTACGAAACCGTCAAATACTTCGGCGCCGAGCGGTGGGAGGCGGCCCGCTACGACGTCTCGATGGCCAAATACGAAAAAGCCTCGACCCAGACCTACGTCTCGCTGGCTGTGCTCAACGCCGGCCAGGCGGTGATCTTCACCATCGGCATGACGATCGTGATGTGGCTCGCCGCCCGGGACATCCTGGCCGGGCGCACGACGATCGGCGGCTTCGTGCTCGCCAACACCCTGCTGGTGCAGCTGTCGATGCCCCTGAACTTCATGGGCATGATCTACCGCGAGATCAAACAGGCGCTGATCGACATCGACGACATGTTCCGCATCCTTGGGCAGAACCCCGAGATCGCCGACCGGCCCGGCGCCGCACCGTTAGCGGTGGCGGGCGAAACGGTGCGGTTCGAGGATGTGCGCTTCGCCTACACCCCGGAGCGGCCGATCCTGCGCGGCGTCTCGTTCGAGATCCGGGCCGGGCAGACCGTGGCGGTGGTGGGCCCCTCGGGGGCCGGCAAGTCGACCCTGTCGCGGCTGCTGTTCCGGTTCTACGAGCCGTCGGCCGGCCGGATCAGCATCGACGGCCAGGACATCGCCGCGGTGACCCAGGAATCCCTGCGCGCCGCGATCGGCATGGTCCCGCAGGACACGGTGCTGTTCAACGACACGATCGGCTACAACATCCGCTACGGCCGCGCCGACGCCACCGACACGGAGCTGCGCGAGGCGGCCCAGCTCGCCCAGATCGACCGGTTCGTCTCCGGCCTGCCCGAGGGCTACGACACCCCGGTGGGCGAGCGCGGGCTGAAGCTCTCGGGCGGCGAGAAGCAGCGGGTGGCGATCGCCCGCACCATCCTCAAGGCGCCGCCGATCCTGGTCCTCGACGAGGCGACCTCGGCGCTCGACTCCTTTACCGAGGCCGAGATCCAGTCTGCGCTGGACCGGGTCAGCCGCGGCCGCACCACCCTGGTGATCGCCCACCGGCTGTCCACGGTGGTCAACGCCGACGCGATCCTGGTGCTCGACCACGGCCGCATCGCCGAGCGCGGCACCCATGCCGAGCTGCTGGAGGCGGGCGGCATCTACGCGGCGCTCTGGGACCGCCAGCGCGAGGCCGACGCGGCGCTTGAGGTGCTCCAGCGCGCCGACGCGCCGGTGCTGCCGATCCGGGTCGGGCGCGGGGCGGTGCCGGCGACGGAACCGGCGGAGTAGGGGCACCCAAGCCTAGGTGATTGCGCCTATCTCCGGGACCGAACCTTTACCCCGAGCAAATCCTCGAAGGGCAGCACCATCGCGCCCTTGTCCCGGTCGCCGTGGCCCTGGCGCAGAGCGGTCTGGTAGGTCGCGGTGGCCGCCGCCGTCACCGGCATGGGATAGCCGCCCTCGGCCGAGATCGCTGCGGCAGCGACGAGGTCCTTGTAGGCCGCGCCCATCGGATAGCCCTCGTCGAAGCGGCCCTGGACGATGCGCGGCACGAAGTATTGCGACGCGTAGCTCCGGCTGGTGCCGGTGGTCACGACCTGCGCGATCTGGTCCGGGTCGAGCCCCATGGCGACCGCCATCGGCAGCACCTCGGCCAAGGCCGCGATGTTGATGTCGTAGAGCACGTTGTTGATCGTCTTGGTGAGTTGGCCGGAGCCCACCGGCCCCATATGCAGGACGCTGGTGCCGATCCGCCCCAGCAGCGGCCGGACCGCCGCGACACTCTCCGGGTCGCCGCCGCACATTACCGTGAGCGTCCCGGCCTCGGCGCCGGCCGGCGCCCCGGAGACCGGGGCGTCGACGAAATTCCGCCCGGTCGCCGCCACGGCGCGGCCGAGGGCGAGCGCCTCGGCATGGGCGATGGTGCTGAGATCGACCACGATCGCCCCGGGCGCCAGCCGCTCGACGAGGCGGTCCGGGCCGAACAGCGCCGCCTCGACCACGTCGCCGTTCGGCAGGCACAGGAACAGCACCTCGGCGGCGTCGAGCACGGCCGCGTCAGCCGTCGCGATGAGGCCCGGCCCGTCGAGCCCGGCGAGGCGGGCCGGGTCGGCATCCACCGCCACGAGGGTCTCGGAGCCGGACTCACGCTTGGCCGCGAGGTTGCGGGCGATGGGGCGCCCCATCGCGCCGAGGCCGAGGATGGCGAGTTTCTTCACCGGACGGCTCCCCCCATTGCAGCCTCGGACCGGGCCAGCGGCATTATTTGGGACGGCCCAACCCACCCCATGCCGTCATTGCGAGCGCAGCGAAGCAACCCAGTGCAATGCGCGATCCCCAAAAGTCGCGTGTCCCTAGGTTGCTTCGCTGCGCTCGCAATGACGGTGAAGGCCGCCGTCAGCCGTTCGAGGCGACCTGTATCGGCCGTATCAGGAGGCGCCGCAATCGCGGATGGCAAACCTCCACCCCTTGACAATGTTCCTATTTTGTGCTCATTAGCCGTCACCTGTCCTTCGGTGCCTCGGGAGCGATCCCGGGGCACTCCTCGGGGGTCCGTTCGTTGGCTGACCGGCGGGCTCGGAGGCCGGGGCGATGCCCGCGTCGGTCGCTCTCAGCCGCCATCGCCCCGGGCGGCGAACCGATGAAGGGCGATGCTCGGAGACGGGCGTGAGTTCGAGCGGCCGTTGGCGCGCCGGGGGCGCCAAACCCGCGCGCGCGCCTATC
>NZ_JAKSYJ010000076.1 GCF_022829365.1 Methylobacterium sp. J-077
CGCAAGCTGGCCGACGAGAACACGCCGGCGCGCGTGATGCACATGCCCGTGGCCTCATAGGTCCAGTCCGCGGTTCAAGACCAGGTCCGTCTGGTCCTAGGCGTAGTACCAGCTTCCAGGGCTGCTTCGCCTTCCAAGCGGGCATTCGAATAGGCGGGGCGGGAGGTCCGCAAAGGGTCAGTTCCGCCCGGTGCTGCTCATGCTGTTTGCCTGGTTAGAGCGCGATCACTGCAGCGCTATGCGAAGGCCCCTTACACGTCCGGTTGGTATCGCCTTTGATGCTCCGCGGGAACATCGCAACTACCATACAGGACAGGCGATCATCATGTCGCGAGATCGTATTCGGCGAGTTCAGGCAGCATCGCCTCGACGACGAAATCGACGAAAGCTGCCGGCACGTCCAGGTAGAACTCGCGATCAGAGTAGGCACCGACATGAGCTGGCAGCCCCCGCGCTGTGAACCACGAGGCCAGCCGGGCGAGGTCGGCTTCCGGTGTGTCACTGAGGAATGAGATCTGCGAGCGCTGCCGGTCAAAATCCCGGTGCCCAGTGTCGCTACGGCTGAGCTGAAGATCCACATTGGCCCCGGGCTGACGCAACCACACGGCCCGTTCGGTCCGCCGCAGCTCGACGAACCCCAACTGCCCGACGAACATGTCTACGACAGTCTGGAAATGACCCGGGTTCACCCGGTTGGCGACATGGTTGAACCGCAAGACTCAAAACTCCGTCTCGTCCCCGTAGACAACGGCATAAAGGACGGGTCTGAAACCGTCGACGAACCGATCGACGGAGTTAGGGCCGAGGTTCAGCCGTCCCGAGCAACCAACTTACCGCGTCGCCCCGGCCGAGCTTGGCCATACGCGTCACATCGATCATGACGAGATTCGAAGGTAGGCAACCATCAAAACCCTCGTTGACGCCTTCTCCAGCCCGGTTGAGCTGAACGGAGGCGCGTTTGAGGGCATCGAAGGGCTGGTTGAAGGGGTTAGGCAACTGCACCTGGGCGCCGACGCCTGAACCCCCTACCCACCCTCGCAAAAGCCCGTGCATCGCGTGCATCCCGTGCAGGGCCTGATCGACGCCGCTTTCGTCCCGCCGGCAGGGGTGACGGTGCGGTCTCATCGCGCGCCGGCACTGCCAGCAGATCGAGGATGTCGACCGCCAAAGCCGTCGCCAAGCGATCGAGCAGATCCAATCGGCACCGCTTGCCGGGCCGAACTGCGCCGCATCGGCCACGCCCTGCACGCCGCCAACCCGGGCGAGGACTTCGTCGCCCTGTCCGTCGAGATCGCGGAAACGGACCCGACACACGCGGGCTGGCGGGCAATGGTTCTCGAGATGGCTTGGCACGGGGTCGGAGGGCGCCCGTCGTGACCGGCCTACACCAGCCAGTTTAGCCCTTGGCGCCTGGCCTCTATCAGCCAGGTAGGACGCCGGTCTGATCCCTCACGCGAAGTGTGAAGGCAGGCTCGGCGCCTGGGCGTAGCTCATCAGCGCGAAAGCTCCGCCGATCAGCGTGGCAGCTATGGTGATGCGGTTCGTCCAGGTCATCGTCGGCTCTATCGGGTTCACGACTGTCATCGCCGTGTGATCCCGATGTATGCCCAAGATTTCCGGCCTGACGTGTTCCGGGACACCTATGGTGCGATTGATCCTCCGAGCTTTCCCAGAACCCCCAGTCCGCATTCAGATCGTCTCGTAGGCGAACAGGATCGCGATCATCGACAGGCTGGCCAACCCAAGGACGAAGCAGATGTCGGCACATCGCTCCAGACGGACCGCCAGCTCGTTCTCAGCCGTCAGGCGGATCGACAGGTAGGAAGTAACCGCACTGACTAGGAACAGGATTGCGGTCAGGGCGGCATACTCGTCGACGTGGCTCGGTCCGATCCGGGCTTCGAGGAGTTTCACCAGGCCGATCAGCGTGGTGCACACGCCGACCATCGTGCCCGCGTTCGGCAGGATGTGGCGCGATAGCCCGTCCCCTTCCGACCTTGATGCTCTTCGCCGTTCGATCATCCGGCCCGCTCCCGCGCCCGTGCGCAGGCTGCCTTCTACTGCACCCAGCGTTCTGCGCCTGCCGCCTGCATGCCCAGGCGATTTGGTGATTGGCACTCCTGTTGCTGACGGCCTGTCGCAAGGATCTTGACGTGCCTCGCGGAGCAGTGCTGTGAAGAAGCTACCTCCCGACGTCGGGCCAAAGCACCCGCAGGCCGTCGTCCTGTTCGGCGCCACCGGGGATCTCGCTCAACGCAAGCTGCTACCCGGCCTATTTCATTTGGTCAGCGCAGGCTTCATTCCGTCCTGTCGTATCATCGGTGTCTCCCTGGACGACCTTGATGCCGACGGCTTCCGGACCGCGGCACGCGGAGCTCTGGATCAGTTTGCCACGCGCCGCGTCGGTGACGAGGCTTGGGCGGCATTCTCAGAGATCCTTGATTACGTGCCGATCTCGGCGGGGCCAGCGGCGCTGCGCGAGGCGGTGGATCGGGCGCGGGATACGCTTGGGGTCGAGACCCGCCTCCTGCACTATCTCAGTGTGCCGCCGGCCGCAGCCCTCTCGGCGGTCAAGATGCTTTCGGACGCCGATCTCGCTGAGGGCTCGCGGGTCGTGATGGAGAAGCCGTTCGGAGTCGATCTGGAGAGCGCTGTCGATCTGAACGCGCGCCTGCACGCGGTGTTCGACGAGGCCCAGATCTTCCGTATCGACCACTTCCTCGGCAAGGAGCCGGCCCAGAACATCCTGGCGTTTCGCTTCGCCAATGGCTTGTTCGAACCGATCTGGAACCGCAACTTCATCGACCACGTACAGATCGACGTGCCGGAGACGCTGGGCCTGGGCAACCGCTCGGCCTTCTACGAGGCCACCGGAGCTTACCGTGACATGGTGGTGACCCACCTGTTCCAGATCTTGGGCTTCATGGCCATGGAAGCTCCGACGTCCCTTGAGCCAGCACCAATCTCCGAGGAAAAGAATAAGGTTTTCCGCTCGATGCTGCCCCTGGACCCGCGGGATGTGGTCCGGGGCCAGTACAGCGGCTACCGATCGGAGCCCGGCGTCGATCCGGAGTCCGACACCGAAACCTTGATTGCCCTCAAGTGCCAGATCGACAACTGGCGGTGGGCCGGCGTGCCGTTCTACCTGCGCACTGGTAAGCGGATGGCGGAGGGTCAGCGGATCATCTCGATCGCCTTCCGCGAGCCGCCTAAGAGCATGTTCCCGGCAAACTCCGGCGTCGGGGCGCAGGGGCCGGATCACCTCACCTTCGACCTCGCCGACGCCGCGAAGATGTCCCTGTCGTTCTACGGCAAGCGGCCGGGACCAGGGATGCAGCTCGACAAGCAGAGCCTGCAGTTCTCGATGCGCGACACCGGATTGGCCGGCGATGTCTTGGAGGCCTACGAGCGCTTGATCCTCGATGCAATGCGCGGTGATCGCACGCTGTTCACCACTGCGGAGGGTATCGAGCGCCTGTGGGAGGTCTCGGTCCCACTCCTTGAAGCTCCGCCGCCTGTACGGCTGTACGAGCCGGGTTCGTGGGGGCCGAAGTCGATCCACCAGCTCGTGGCGCCTTACGCGTGGCGCTTACCGTTTGAGCGGGCGTGGCGGGACACGGTCCCTGTCGATGGATGAGCGTCCGCATTACCCAACGCTCGGGACGGACCGTGAAGAGGCTGCCGCCGACGAGCGTGCAGGCCAGCCGAGGCCCTGGGGTCATCGTCTGGCAGCGGGGCCCTGTTACTCTGCCCCGCGGCTGCGGGCGTATGGCGTCACTGGCATGAGGCAGATCGCTTCGGGTCACCCGCGGCACCTTGCAGAGGGGGCCACGTCAGTACTCATCGGCGCGCATGATGGTCAGCACGCGGGTCGTCACCGCGGGGTCGGTTGGGTCCGGCGAATGACCGAGCTGTGCCCGGTCGTAGGCGTCGATCTTCCAGAAGAACCGCTCGCCCCCGACCTCGACCGCGCCGAAGTCGTGCTCGCCGTAAGGATCGTTTTCGGTGTCGAAGCGATCGAAGCGGCGCACGGCCAGCAACAGGGCGATGCGGTCGGCTTCGCGCAGATCGACCACCCCCGGGGTTTCAACGACCTGCCCTCCTGCGAAGCTGCGCCGGAAGGCATCGTTCAGGGTCCGCACCCGCGCGACGGGGTCAGCCGCCGCGGGGTTCGACCCAGCGTTATGGATCTGGGTGCTCATAGCAGCTCCCCTCAGGCCGCTTCGACCGCGGCGGTGTTTGGGTGCAACAGGGCCATGTGCTCGCGCCGGCGCACGAGGAGGGGCAGGTCTGGCCAGTCGCGCCAGCGCAGGGTGTAGATCCCGCCGGCCTTGGCCTCGATCACCTCGGCCTCGTACCAGCCGTCCTGCTCGCCTTCAGAGATCAGCACGAGGCTGCCGATTGCGACGCCGTTCCAGCTCCGCGGATATCGGGCTTCGCAGGTTGCGGTCACCGTGGCGG
The DNA here is from genome assembly GCF_022829365.1 of Methylobacterium sp. J-077. Lineage (GTDB taxonomy): Bacteria > Pseudomonadota > Alphaproteobacteria > Rhizobiales > Beijerinckiaceae > Methylobacterium. The sequence continues at coordinate 4,462 of NZ_JAKSYJ010000076.1, forward strand.
TTTGGTCGCCTACATCGCCCGTCGCCGTAGTTGGCCCCTGCGCAACGGTTTTGCCTGCCGCTGTTGACTGTGCCTCGGCAGGCCCAGCCAAGGCACTCAAGCGATCGTACACGCCCTTTTTGACGAAAGGCACGAAGGCCCGACCCGAGGCGAACACCCGGCCCTGGGGAAGCTCTGCCGCAAGGGTTCGATGCGCCTCGGTGTTGAGCGGGAGCGTCCGCATGTTCATCACCCCCGCTGCCTTCGTCGCGAGGGCGATATCGAGCTCGGTGAACCAGGAGGCGTGCGGTTTCCCGTCCTTATCGGCGCCGAAGAGGATCAGCGCAGGTGTAGGTTTGGCAGCCGAAGTTTCAGTGTTGGCTTCGGTGCCCTTCGCGGGGTCGGGATTCTGAGCCTGCTCCGGGGTTCTGGTGACGATCTCGATCATGGCAAATTCCTAAAATGCGAAAGGGGCCCCGGATGGGACCCCTTGCTTGGTGTGGATAGGTGGGTGAGGCTCGATGCAGACCGTGACCGCTGCTGGCGATGTGGTCGCTTTCGTGTGGTTGGCGGTCGAATCATCATGGCCTCGGGCTCGGGCAATTACTCATTGCCTGAGCAACTCAATATAGGTATTTGATCCTAATGTCAAGTCGAAGTTTGTTCAAAGCTTTTTAGAAGCTTTCAATAATGGCAGTTTTTGGTTCTCAAATTTATTATGCGTATTACATACTTTTATGTAAGACCAGTCTTGCTTTGATGAAAATGATTCAGTCAAAAAGTCTAAAAAAAAATTGAACTTTCAGAGTCCGATGGCGATCTCGATGGGTGAAAACTTGCACATCATGATCAAATCCAAATGGTGACGCTTGATAGTCTGGCAACATGCCGACAAGCCGACCCGCTTTAATATCGTCTGCAATCGTCCAGGCCGGTAGTAGGACGATGCCCAGACCGGACAAAGCAGCCTCACGAAGAACATCACCATAATCCGCTTGCAGATTGCCACTGACGCGGATTTCGATAAGCTCGTGATTTCGAAGAAAGCGCCAGATCGGCTGGCTTTCCTGCGAGCGGAACGTAAGGCAGTTGTGGTGGCTGAGTTCGCTAGGGATAGTTGGTGTGCCGAAGCGGTCGACATAGGTCAGACTAGCACACACAACGCGAGGACTGGCAACGAGCTTCCGCGTTAGCAACGTAGCACCTGTCATCGGCCCAAAGCCAATGGCAACGTCAATATTCTCACCGGAAAAATCAACTTGACCATCGGACAACCGAAGATCGATTTTAAGTTCGCAATGACGCTCTAGGAATGCCGGCAATAATGGGGCGATATGACGGATCCCCAGTGATACCCGCGTCTGCACCCTCAAGATACCTCGAGGCGTCGTTTGAAGCCGCGACATCTCTGTACTAAGGTCAGCGATGTCATTTAAAATGACGTCGACTTTCATTGCGTAGATCTCGCCCGCCTCCGTCAGCGTCATTCGTCGGCTCGACCGATTGAAAAGGCGAGCGCCGACTTTGTCCTCCAATGCGTTGATCGCACGAAGGACAGTCGCGGGCGACAAGCCGAGCTGTCGTCCCGCCGCGGAAAACGTTCCTGCCTGCACCACGCGTACGAACGTGTGCATCGCTTCCAAGGTATCCATCTTCCGTGCCCAGGCCGATCGTTTCAATCTGTGAAAAGGTCGTTTGCACATTGAAGTCGTTGTGCGCAATCTGAAAAACTGTTGAATGTGTCCAACGATCGTGAGGGCATCAGCGCTCGCTGGACAAAACTAGGAAACACGCGGTGGACGGAGACTTATCGGCGGATGCAGGTGTTCGGGACGGCACCGAAGTCTCCGCGATGCGGAAAGTTTTGCTGCGCATCATCCCGTTTGCCGTGGTTGGCATGTTCATCTCCTACATCGACCGCGTGAACGTCGGCTTCGCTGCGCTAGAGATGAACCGAGACCTCGGTTTCAGCGCCACGGTTTTTGGCTGGGGCGTCAGCGCATTCTTTGTTACACTTTGCTTGTGCGAAGTCCCAAGCAATATAATGATGAAAAGGTTCGGCGCTCGCATTTGGATTGCGCGCATCATGATCACTTGGGGCATCATTTCCGGCGCCATGGCCTTCATCACCGGCGTTAAAAGCTTCGTGTTCGTCAGACTTCTACTCGGCGCGGCGGAAGCTGGGTTTTTTCCCGGCATCATCCTTTTCTTGACACTGTGGTTTCCTAAAGAGTACCGCGCAAAGGCCATGGCTTTCTTCGTGATGGCACTTCCGGTCTCGAACTTCATCGGCTCGCCGATCTCCGGCGCATTGCTCGAAACCGAAGGTTGGTTGGGTCTGCATGGTTGGCAATGGCTGTTCCTGATCGAGGCGGCCCCAGCGGTGGTTCTCGGCATCTTCACGCTCTTCTGGTTGCCGAGCACACCGAAAGAGGCGGCGTGGCTGACCGACCAGGAGCGCGACTGGTTGTCCGAGCGCCTCGATTCAGAGCGTGAGCAGCCGGCGCACGTCTCCGTGATGGGTGCATGGCGGATCATGTTCGATCCCCGCATCCTCGCCCTAGCGCTGATCTACTCTGGAAGCGTCGGCTGCTCGTATGCCATGAGCTATTGGCAACCGCAGATGATCAGGGCGCTCGGGCTGACCAACTTTCAAACCGGTTTCGTCAACGCGATCCCCTTCGGTTTTGCAGCTGTCGCCATGGTTCTTGGGGCTCGGCACTCTGATAGGCGACAGGAGCGGTTGTGGCACACCGCGCTTCCGTTCTTCGTCTGTGCTCTGGGACTCGCAGCCTGCGTCGGCTTGACGACGCTGGTGCCGACTGTCTGTGCACTCACCGTGGCCGTGGTCGGCAGCTACGCCGTTAAGGCGCCGTTGTTCGCCCTCACGGCCGAGTCGCTATCGGAACAAGCCTCCCCTGTCGGGATCGCTCAGGTTTGCGCGATCGGCAATATCGCAGGCTTAGTTTGCCCCCTCCTGATCGGCTGGGCGAAGGATGCCTCGGGCAGCTTCTCGATCGGCCTGCTCCCGATGGTCGCCCTCGCGTTGATCGCAGCCGCGACGACGATCGTCATAGGCCGCTCGACGGTCGTGTCGTCTTCGCGACCCCGCCTCACATAAATGGAAAGCGTTCGATGATGCGCGCTTCGGCGACTACATCCCTGTCGCAGACGGTCGAGCTGGCCGACGGGTCCATGCACTATCTCGTCGACGACTTCACCGACCCCTGGGTCGATCCGGACACCGTGGTGCTGATGCACGGCATCGCGGAGGAGGCAGCGATCTGGCGAGCGTGGGTTCCCCATCTCGCACGCACCTACCGGGTCATCCGGGTCGACCTTCGCGGATTCGGCGCGTCTTCACCGTTGCCTGAAGATCGGCCGTTCAATTTGGCCGACTGGGCCGACGACATCGAGCAGCTGATCGCCTCGCTCGGTTCGTCTCGCGTGCACATCGTCGGAACGAAGCTCGGCTCCCTCGTCGCTTTTGCCCTCGCGCAGCGCGGTCTACCAACGATCAAGTCGATGACACTCGCGGGCGTTCTTGCATCGCCGAGCGGATCGCTGGCGCGCTGGGTCGAAGCGTGGATAGACCTTGTCGAGCAGGGCGGCGTCGAAGCTTGGGCACGCGCGACTATGCCGGGGCGCATGGGAGACAATCTGTCACCCGACGCGATCGAGTGGTGGACCAAGACGATGGGTTCGGCTCCCGCCTCGACGGTGATCCGTTGCTTCCGCCTTCTTCCCGGCATCCCCGAGCCGCCGAACCCGGAAGGCGTCCGCTGTCCGACCCTGTTCCTCGCCGCCGGAGGTGAGGCATTCGTGTCTGGATCGTTCGATCAAAGGCCCGATCTGTCGGCGATCGAGAATCTACGGCAGCGCGTCGCCAATGGCCGGCTCGAATGCGTCACCGCCAGCTCCTACCACATCGCGGCGACGCATCCCGACCAATGCGCGATCAGAGCACGAGACTTCCTCGACAGAGTATCAAGTTAATCCGTCGCGCGATCGGCATCGGTGCCTCTCATCATCGAATCCGGCGAACGTCGAAAATTGGATAGAGCAAGCATGATCGGCTGGCGCGCACGTCTGGGAATCTTGGTTCCACCCGGCAATCCGACCCTCGAAGCCGAGCTGTCCACCGTAGCGGTTCCAGGCGTGTCCCTGCATTACACTCGAATGAATGCGACCGGTGAAACCGGCAGCCTGGCTGGGCAGGAAGAGCGCAACCGCGAGCAGATCGCTGGCCTCGAGGGGAATGTCGAACTCCTATCCATGGTCAAGCCGCGTGTCGTCGCCCTCGCCCATACGGCGACAAGCTACACGTTGGGTCAGGCGGATGAAGCTGCCTTGATCGCACGCATCGAACTGCGATTCGGTCTTCACTTCGTCACTGCCTTCGGCAGCATCGTTTCAGGGCTGCACCATCTCGGGTTTCGCAGGATCGCTTTCGGGACACCCTACGCCATGGAGGCGACGCTTCGCGGCAAGGCGCTGCTCGAAGAGCACGGGTTCGCCGTCGTCAGCCATGCTAATCTTCCGGGCGTACGCAATATCTACGACGAGACGGCGGAACGCGCCTACACCCTCGGCCGCATGGTCGATCACGCAGAGGCGGAGGCCGTGGTGATCAGCGGCGTCGGCATGCCAACGCTGGCGATGATTGCCGCATTGGAGCGCGACATCGGAAAGCCCGTGATCTCCGCGACCTCGGCCACGATCTGGAACGCGCTGCGCACCGCCGACGTGCGCGAGGGTCTGCCGAACCTAGGCACTCTACTGGCGGCTGGGATCACCTGATACCGAGATGCCTCAATACGAGCCGCGAGCGTCCACACCAGAGCAAACACCGATCCCAAGCCGTGTCGCTACAGCGGGCTGGTATGGCCGGCTTGAGCCGGTCGAGCGTCGGACCTTCTGGGCATGCTTTGCCGGCTTCGGCCTCGACTCGATGGACAACAGTATCTACGCGCTGGTGATCCCGGCACTCATCGCCACCCTCGGTATCACGCGGCCGGAAGCGGGCTATCTCGCGACGGCGGCCCTGGCGGGGGCAGCCTTGGGGGGGTGGTTCGCGGGCATCGCAGCGGACCGTTTCGGACGCATCAGGATTTTACAATTTACGATCCTATGGGTAGCCCTGTTTACGTTCCTCTCCGCCTTTTCAACCGGCTTTGCACCTCTGTTCGCCCTTCGATTCTTGCAGGGCATGGGCTATGGCGGCGAAGCTGCGGTCGGCGCGACCCTTATTAGTGAAGTTGTGCGGCCTGAGCTACGCGGCCGTGTGGCATCGGCCGTTAGCAGTGGCTACGCCGTCGGGTACGGCGCCTCGGTCGCGCTGTTCCCGGTGATCTCATCGCTGTTTGCGCCTGAGCTCGGGTGGCGCGTGTTCTTCGCGATCGGGCTCGTCCCGGCAGTCGCGGTGTTTTTCATTCGGCGTCTGGTGCCGGAGTCGAGCCTCTTCGCCGAGGCGGCGGCGACGCGTTCGATTCATGATCGCCGAGCGTTCTGGGACATTTTCGCTGACGGACATCTTCGGCGGACGCTGCCTGCGGCGATCATATCCACAGGCATATTTGGTGGCAACTACGTCATGATTATTTGGCTGCCGACCTATTTGCGGACGGCTCTGAATTTCTCAGTCGCTACCAGTGCAGGCTACCTCGCTGCCAACATCGCAGGCTCGCTGTTCGGTCCTTTGTTTTACGGCGAGCTTTCAGACAGGCTCGGCCGGCGGCCTACCTTTGTCATCTTTCTCGTTTTACAAGCGTTGAACGTCGGCATTTTTGTGTTGGCCGCACCGGGACTGTGGCTACTGATCGTTCTAAGTTTTGCGCTTGGCGCCTGCCAGAACGCTCTCGCGTCCGGCATGACGCCGACTTTTGCGGAACTGTTTGAGACGAGCACGCGCGCGAATGCACAGGGATTCTGTTTGGGCGGCGGCAGGGGCTTCGGCTCTGTGATGCCCGCCACCGTCGGGCTGATCGCCGCCACGCAGCCGCTCGGGATCTCGATGGGAAGTTGCGCCGGGAGCGCCTACTTCCTCGCTTTCCTTGCGCTGCTGGCGTTGCCGGAGACGAAGCAAATCGACTTGGCCATCGTCGATCAAAATACTTAAACATATATCCGCATATTCGGAAGATGGCCCTTCTTTAAGTAGCTATATTCTGAATGTCTCGATTTATTATATAACCTAATACTTAGAAATTATTTTTATACGCAGAATAATTTTTTATTTAATAGTCGAGCGTTCACAAACGTCATGAGCTGGGCACTGCCGTTGATGACAGCCAACCCGATCGTCGATGCGATTACCGTTGCAGATGTCCCAGCCAGCCTCCGCGCAAAAGCCCCACAGCGCCGCTTGAACAAAACGCGGGAAAATCGCCGGGAAGTCAGGATTGTAGGCCCGGGCATCGATCCTGCAGGCCAAGCCCTCGATGATCTTCGCGCAACCACCCGGCGCAGTACAGGCCGGCCCAAAGGCGTGTTCGGCGTTGAAACGCGCTAAGGTGCCGGTCCGACGCAGGAAATTATGGACGAGGGAGTCGACGGCGATCATCCATGATCCGGTCGTTACCCAGCGTTCCCGGTTCGGGTCGGCACCGAGCAGGAGGTCGGCCAGCATCATCGCCCAGAGTTTCGGTCCGATGCCGTAGACTTCCCGGAGGGGATTGAGAACGGCCTCTCGCATGAGCGGACCACGCTCGGGGGCCCCCGGATCGGGATCGGCCTCGGCGAGCCGTGTATCGATCCAGCCGACGAGGTCACCGCCGCAAACATCGCGAATGAAGAGGGCAAGGCTGTAGGCGGCCTGATTTAGCGATCCCTTCCTCAGCCTCGGTAATGGTAAGGGGCAGGCGCTGATGTGATCCGGTGCAGCGCAAGTCTGGTCGACCCTGCGATAGCCGCAACCTTCGAAATGCCAATAACTCGCAAGGCGCGAGCACTTCTGGGGTACCGACAAGGCCGCCTCGATCTCGGCTTTGGTTACCCTGCCATGCTGCTCGGCGTAGCGCAATGCGATCTGGTCGGAGATGCCCTGGAGCGGCACGAGGCTCATCATCCAGTCAAAGATCGGAGCGCTGTCGTAAGTCGCGACCGCTTGCGAAACGCCGTTTGCTGTTTGATGGTCCTCTAGGTGGTTTAGAAAAGTGGCCGGAGCGAGGGCAAGCGCAGGTTCAACCACGCGATAAAGATGACCCCATGGATCCGTGCTAAATTGATTTGCATCTCTATAAATTAGCTTCATGCCGGCGACTTTATCAATTGCCGCAATAAGCCTGTCAAACAACTTCTAATTTATAGTCGTTTTTGCCGGCGCAATGGCCGATCGGAAACTTGAATCAAATTCTGGCAGGCGATCACCGCGAAAGTTTTTGATGGCAGGCGGTGCGGTGCCGAATGACCGGTTATGGCCGAAAGCTGCCCGTCCGCTTCGAAGAAGGCGGCCCGAAAAGCGGATGGTCCTGTAGCAGCCCCGTCTAGTCGTCCAAATTCTATGACGCCATGCCCATTAGTGGAAAAAGAACCAAGAATTATATTAAATTTAATTCCGAAGTTTCCCTCGGCGGAGGGGCGTTGCTCTTCTTATGCCAAAATTGATCGCAGGATTGAGCATTTATAACGCAGTATTCAGAGCCACGGCAGCCGATTGTGGCCCGTTTGCACTTTTCGAGTGGTTCATGATCACGGCTCTCAAGGTATATATTTACGAAAAATGCCAATAAATACACAGATGCCCGCTCAAAGCTGCGGAATTTAGCAATATTCTAATTTTCTATGTTTACCTTATTGATCTTATGCTAGTCCATAATTAAATCAAAGGTTTTTCCAAACATTACCGCTCGATATTGAATTGCTCAACGGAATCTTAAATTATTGCGGTTCAACTGATCAATTGATGTGCATCCCATCAGCCTCATATCGCGCTCGATCTCGATCTTCATCAGTTCCAATGCCCGTTCCACGCCGGCTTGGCCGGCGGCGGCTAGCGGAAAAAGGTAGTACCGGCCGACCCCGACCGCTTTTGCGCCGAGCGCCAGAGCCTTGAGGACGTGGGTGCCGCGCTGCACGCCGCCGTCCATGATCACGTCGATCCGGTCACCGACCGCATCGACGATCTCCGCAAGCTGGTCGAAAGCCGCCCGCGAGCCATCGAGTTGCCGGCCGCCATGGTTGGATAGGACGATACCGGTGCACCCGATCTCAACGGCGCGCTTCGCGTCCTCAACAGACATTACACCCTTCAGGCAGAACTGCCCATTCCAAGCCTGCACCATCTCGGCAACGTCGTCCCAGGCCAAGGCCGGATCGAGCATCTCCGTGAAGTAGCGGCTGATCGAGAGGGCCCCACCGCCCATGTCAACGTGGTTGTCGAGTTGCGGCAGCTTGAAGGACTCGTGAGTGATGTAATCGAACGCCCAAGCGGGCTTCATTGCGAACTGCGCCATTCCGGCCAGCGTCAGATGGAATGGGATGGCGAAGCCGGTGCGCTTGTCGCGCTCCCGGTTGCCGCCGGTGATGCTGTCGACGGTCAGCATCATGACCTCGACGCCCGCAGCCTTGGCCCGGGCCATCATCTCGCGATTCAGGCCGCGATCCTTGTGGAAGTAGAACTGATAAACCTGCGGGCCACTGCTGATCCGCCGTGCCTCCTCGAGGCTAACGGTGCCCAGCGATGAGACGCCGAACATCGTTCCGTACCGAGCTGCTGCCGCGGCGACCGCACGCTCCCCCTGATGGTGGAACAGCCGCTGCAGGGCGGTGGGCGAACAATAGACCGGCATTGCCAGCTTCTGGCCCATCACGGTCACGGACATGTCGATGTCGCGCACGCCTCGCAGCACGTTGGGAACGAGGTCGCAGGTTTCGAAGGATGAGGTATTGCGCCGGTAGGTTGTTTCGTCGTCCGCTGCACCGTCGATGTAGTCGAAGATCGGCCTAGGCAGCCGGCGCTTTGCCAAGCGCCGAAAGTCGTGGAAATTAAAGCAGTTCTGGACGCGCATTTCGTCATTCCGCAGCGGCAGCGCGACAGAGCGGAGCCCCGGGCGGTCCGTCATATGCCGGGTACCGGCGACTAGATCCAGTCGGCCCGGCGCCGCGGGGCAAAGCCCGTGATGCCGGCGCCGGACTCGTCGTACGAGCTTACCGGCCCTGAATGTAGACCACATGGGTCTCGGTGAACTCGTAGAGGCCATGCTTGCCGTCGGCGCCGCCGATGCCGGACTTGCGACGGCCGGCGTGGAAGCCTTGCATCGCCTCGAAATGCTCGCGATTGATGTAGGTCTCGCCAAACTTCAATTCGCGACTGACTTGGAGCGCAGCGTTGAGATCGTTGGTGAAGATCGACGAGGTCAGCCCGTACTCGGAGTCGTTGGCAAGGGTGATGGCCTCGTCAAGGCCGTCCACCACCTGTACCGGCAGGACCGGCCCGAAGGTCTCGCTGCGCATGATGTCGTGGTCGGCGCCCACGCCTGCGATTAAGGTCGGCTCGTAGTGGAAGCCCGACGACCGATCGGCGATCCGCCCGCCGGTGATGACCGTGCCACCCTGCTCCCGGGCGAGGTCGACGGCCCGGGCGACCTTGTCGAGGCCAATCTTATTCACCAGCGGCCCCATGTGCAGGTCGGTCTCGTGGGACGGGTCGCCGTAGCGTGTAGCCTCGAACAGACCCTTCAGCTTGTCGATGAACGCGTCGTGGACCGCACGCTCGACGTAGACCCGCTCGGCACAGTTGCAGACCTGCCCGGTGTTGATGACGCGGGAATCGTAGATCGCCTTGGCGGCGAGATCGAGGTCGGCGTTGGCGAGCACGATCGCCGGAGCCTTGCCCCCAAGTTCGAGGTTCACCCGGGTGAGGTTGCGGCCGGCAGTCTGCATGATCCGCGAGCCGGTGGCGACGCTCCCGGTGAAGGTCACGAGGTCGACGCTGCGGTGCTCGACCATAGCTTGGCCCGCGGCGACGCCCCGGCCGCCGATAATGTTCACGACGCCAGCAGGCAGGTCCGTCTCGGCCAGCAATTCGGCGAAGACGAAGGCGTTGATCGGCGTCTCCTCGCTCGGCTTGATGACGATGGTGTTACCGGTGATCAGCGCCGGGGCGAGCTTGCGGGCGATCAGAAAGAATGGGAAGTTCCAGGGCAGGATGCCGGCGACTACCCCCATCGGCTTGCGCAGCAGGAAGATCGTCTCGTTCTGCCGGTCGCTGGTGATGACCTCGCCTTCGAGCCGGCGGGCCCACTCGGCCATGTAGTCGATGTAGCTCGCGGTGAAGTCGATCTCGACTTCGGCGAGCGGCCGGACTTTACCTTGCTCCCGGACGATGATGTCGGCGAGTTCCACCCGGTGCTCGCGCACCTTAGCCGAGATCTGCCGCAGGTAGCCGGCGCGCTCGATGGGCGGGCGCTTCTCCCAGGCAGACTGGGCTCGGCGAGCGGCTATTACAGCGGCGTCCACGGTGTCGGCGCCGCTCTCCGGAACGCGCCCCAGGAGGCGGCCGTCGGCGGGGTTCGTCACTTCGATGTAATCGCCGCCATCGACGAACTGGCCGTCGATGTAGTTGCGGTAGTCGACGGGCCCCTCGTGAAGGCGGTCCGCGATAGGTCGGGTCGCGCGTGAATTCATGGCAGTCCTGCGTCGTGGGGGGATGGGGATGGGTCAGTGCTGCCCCTGGTCAGGAGCGATCAGGCCGTCGTTCCAGACGAACGAAGCCCCGGTCTTCACCTGCTCGGCTGTGAGGGTTGGGAAGCAGATGTCGGCGAGCTTGCCGTCGTAGCGGACGTAATCGACCATCGAGTTCAGGGTGTGCGTCCCCTCCACGGGGAAGAAGCTCGTGGGCTCTGCGTAGTCGTAGACCATCAGGAACTGGCCCGTGGTCTTGGTGCCGTCGGGCATCGCGACGCCGGGGGGGCAGGCGCTCCAAGTGTGGGGAACGCCCTCGGGGATATCTACGAGGCAGCCGTGTGGGATCACGTAGACCTCACCGTTCAGCTCCACGAGGCCGACGCCGCCGGTCACAAGGATGCGCTCGGCCAGGAGCCGCCGGTCCTCGTCGCGTTCAGCCATTGTGACATGGACGTGCCGAGGTAGGCGCAGTTCGTGGTTGAAGGGGATGAAGCCGAGCTGCCCGCGCTGTGTCGAAGGCGTGGCGAGGGCGCCGCCGGGATAGAGCTCGTGCATTGTCAGCGGGATGGTCTTGAATGGGGTCTTCACATTGGCGCCGGTGCCGTGGGTGATCCGGCAGCCGTTACGTAGCGCGAAGCCGATTGGTGCGATGTCGGCGGTGGACATGGAATGATCCCTTGGTGACTACATGAAGGTCATGAGTGTCCGGAGTGCCGAACCCTCCGGCGAGTACAAGGCAGCGCCCAGCGCTCCGGGAATCGGGCGACACAGGGGCTTGGCACCCGGACCCCACCGAAGACCTCGGTCCTTCGGAGACCCAGGATTTTCAGAGAAAGACTGTCGAGATCCACGGCACGGCGGCGATGATGATCGTCCCGATCAGGAGGGCGAGCATGTAGCCGACGATGGGCCGCATCCCCGCGTCGGGATGAATCCGGCTCACGGCACAAGCAGCGTAGTAGCCGACGCCGAAGGGCGGGGCGAACAGGCCGATGCCCATGGAGAGGATCACCACCATCGCGTAGTGGACCTCGTTGACCCCCACCTGCTTGGCGATGGGGAACAGCAGCGGCCCGAACAGCACGATGGCCGGTATGCCCTCTAGGACGCTGCCGAGGATCACGAAGGCGACGATGGTGACGGCCAGGAAGGTCGGGATGCCGCCGGGCAACCCCGTCATGAAGGTCGCCAGAGAAGCCGAGAAGCCCGATTGCGTCAGCGACCACGCCATGCCAGTCGCCGCGCCGATAATGAGCAGGATCGCCCCCGATAGGGCCGCTGTCGTCACCAGCATTGGGTAGAGGCGCCGCCAGTCGAACTGTCGGTAGATTAACAGGCCCGTTACGAAAGAGTAGGCGATGCCGATGGTCGACACCTCAGTGGCTGTGGCGATGCCCTCCACCACCGCAAAGCGGATCACGAAGGGCAGCGCTAGCGCCGGGATTGCCACGACGAAGGCCCGGCCGATCACTGCCCGGGACGGGCGCTTGATGTGGCTGAGGTCCTCGCCCCGGTAGCGCCACCAGACGAGGGCGCACAGGATGAGGCCGAGGACCAGACCCGGCAGGAGACCGCCGGTGAACAGGGCGGTGATCGACACGCCCGTCACCGAGCCGATGGTGATTAGCACGATCGAGGGCGGAATCGTCTCGGTCTGCGCGCCTGTGGCGGCGAGCAAGGCCACGAGGTCGCCTTCCTTGACGCCCCGCGCCTTCATTTCCGGGAACAGGACTGGGGCAACGGCGGCCATGTCGGCGGCCTTCGAGCCCGAGATTCCTGAGACGAGGTACATCGCGCCGACTAACACGTAGTGCAGGCCGCCGCGCACATGTCCCAAGAGGCTAGCTAGGAAACCGACCATGGCCTTGGCCATGCCGGTCATCTCAATTAGCAGGCCAAGGAACACGAAGAGCGGCACGGCGAGCAGGATGAGGTGGCTCATCCCTTCGTCCATGCGCCCCACCACCACCATCGAAGGGGTGCTCGTCGTGAGCACGATGTAAGCAAAGGTGGCAAGCCCAAAGGCGAAGGCGATTGGCACGGCGCCGAGCACCATCAGCCCGACCAGGCCGACGAAAAAGATCACGAGGTTGAGGTTGCCAAGCGGCTGGAGCACCGGGGCCAGGGTCACGAACAGGGCGATCGTCGCCCCCACCACCGCGACCGCCCCGAGGATATGACGGAGGTCCCCCACGGCGGCGAGCCGCAGGGAGGCTACGAGCCCCATCAGTCCGAGGCCGATCGGCAGGGCGGCCGCCCGCCACGCGTTCGACAGCTCGAGTGCCGGGGTCGTGACGAAGGATTCCTCCACCGCGAACTCGTAGGCTGGGTGCCAGACCACCACGAGGAAGGCCAGCGGCGCCACGATCGCGATGACGTCAAAGAAGGCCCGAAGGCCGGGTGACATCATCGCCACCACCGCCGTCATGCGCATGTGCTCGTCCCGCTGGAAGGCGAGGACAGAGCCGAGTATGGCGAGCCATAGGAACAGGATGCTCGCGAGTTCGTCGGACCAGATCAGCGGCGATTCGAAGACGTAGCGGCTGAGGACGCCGACCAGTAGCACGATGATCTCGGCCACGAGGATGAGGGCGGCTGGGATCTCGACCATCGGCTTGAGGAGGGCGCCGGCTTTGAGCGCCCACCGGCGCCGAGGACCGAGGCCGGCGGGGACGGCGAGCGTCCCCGCATCAAGGTGCGTCGCGTGGGCCATGCTCAGTCGAGCCCCCCAGCGGAGGCCTTGTTCAGGAGGCCCCAGGCCTCGTCGCCGAACTTGCGCTTCCACTCGTCGTAGAAGCCGGCCTTGCGCAGCTGGTCGCGGAAGGGCGCCTGATCGGGCTTGTTGAATACCAGCCCCTTGGCGGTCAGGTCCCCCTGGAGTGAGGAATTGAGCGCCTCGGTGTCGGCGCGCTCGGCGAGGCCCGCCGCGTTTATGTTCTTGGCGACGATATCCTTAACGTCGGCCGGCAGCCGCTCCCATGCTCGGCGGTTGCCCAAGAACCAGTACCCATCCCACATGTGGCTCGTGAGGGAGCAGTACTTCTGCACCTCGTAGAGTTTGGCGGTGGAGATCAGCGCCAGGGGGTTTTCCTGGCCGTCCGTTACCTTGGTCTGGAGGGCGGAATAAGTCTCGGCGAAGGATATGGTGGTGGGCGACGCGCCGAGCGCCTTGAACATCGAGGTCGAGATCGCGCTCGCCAGCACGCGCATCTTGAAGTTGCCGAGGTCGGCCGGGGTGTTGATCGGCCGGTTCGAAGTGGTGATCTGACGAAAGCCGTTGTCCCAAATCTTGTCCATGGCGATCAGGCCACTCTTGGCAATCTGGGCGCGCACATAGGCGCCCAGTTCCCCGTCCATCGCCCGCCACACTGCCGGGTAGTCAGCGAAGGCGAAGCCGACGCCGCTGATCGAGGCACTGGGGATCAAGGTCGAGAGAATGAGCGGAGAGAGGACGAAGAACTCCACCGCCCCGGACCGCAGCTGGCCGAGCACATCCTGGTCGCCGCCGAGCTGGTTGTTCGGGAAGACCTTAAGTTCGAACCTGCCGTTGGTCTCGGCCAGGATCTTCTGCGAGGCTTCCTGCGCGCGGACGTTGATCGGGTGCGTCGCCGGGGCGTTGTTGGCGAACTTATAAGTAAATTCAGGCGCTTGGGCCCAGGCTCGGGTCACGAAGGGGCTCGCCACCGCCGTCGAGGCGAGGGCCGTCTTGAGCAGGATGCGTCGCGAAAGGATCATACGGCGTGTCTCCCAAAAAGCGGCCTAATCTCGCGGCAAGTCGGGCCAGGGGCTTTTCGCCCTCTAGGAACCTGGACCCGTGCTACGGTGTGGCTCTGTTGTCGTGGTGGCAAAGTTTACGCGCGCTCAAGGCCCTTCTCCGCGCGGAAGATCGATTCCATCTCCTGCCGGAAGGCGATTGCCTGGTTGGCGCCGTCGTAGCTGACGTTCGACCAGCGGACTGGCTGGCCGGCGGCCACCGAGTTCTTCAGCTTGAGGCCGTGGGCGAGGCCGATCGGTACGGCGCCGACTTGCAGGGACGTCTCAGCCGGCACGACCTTGCCGTAGACCGTGTAGCCGCCCTCGCCGTCGAGAATCTCGCCCTCCTTTAAGGCCCGCTTGGAGACGGCAATGACGTCGCCGCGCCAGTCGTTCGTCGAGCCGGTGGGCTCGCCCCGCGTGGCGATGCTCGCCACGGAAGTGCCCAGTTCGAGCCCGATTAGGTGGTAGGGCTTGTACATCGCGGCGTAGCGGCCGGACTCGTCGGTCTGCAGGCCGTACTGGTTGAAGCAGTTCTTCACGTACTGCGTTGGCGCCTCGAACACCGCGTAGACGCCCCAGCGCAGGTCCCGGAACACTGGGCGCCCGTCGCGCTCGATGGACGAGACCACCTCCACGGTGCCCTTCTTGGGCAGGATGCCTCCGTCCGAGACCGGCCGGAGCACGCTCGGCAGGTCGTCCACGCCGCAGGCCGGGAAGGCGAGGCCGTCGTCCGGCGGGCTGAGGTCGCAGCCGTTGGCCACCGCCGCCATCTCCAGGGCGGACTTGGTGCCGTCGAGGAAGGAATTGAACATCTGCGGGTTGAAGTCGCCGCCGGCGACCTGC
>NZ_JAKSYJ010000080.1 GCF_022829365.1 Methylobacterium sp. J-077
CGCCCTCGTCCTTGTGGTAGTCGTATGAGCCGCTCGTGCGCGCCGTCTGGGCACCTTGCACCAGCTTGATCGCCGATTGCGGGATGCCGGCGGCGACAAGCTTGGCCTGAGCGGCTTGCGCCTCAGCCGGGCGATCGAACATCACCCTGTCCCTCTCCCGCACGGGAGAGGGGAGTTGCGTCTCATGCCGGGGCGCAGGCCTGTCGGTGACGGCGCCTGCACGCGTGTTCTCTGATGTCGACGGGGCAACCGATCAGAAAAACCGCAAACCCTCAGAACGCA
>NZ_JAKSYJ010000082.1 GCF_022829365.1 Methylobacterium sp. J-077
ACGGCCGGCGATCGCGGCGACCCGGCGTAGGTTCTCCACCCGACCCGCACGGGTCCTTGCCCGGGCGATCGCCTCGTATAACGCGTTCTCCAGCATCAGGAGGTCGTAGCCCTTCTGGATGATCGGGTTGGCGCGCAGACCCACCAGTGTGGTCTCGAACTCGTCACCTGCCACCTCGCCGTCAGCGACGATGACGTTGGCTGCGGCCGAGATCCCCGCCTGCATCAGCGCTTCGTCGCCGGCATAGGCCGTGACGGTCCGACCGAAGCGGTTCAGCAGATCCTTGAGGGCGTTCATCACGATCCAATCGTTTTTCAGACAGCAGCCCTACAGCAGCGCAAGCGACATGCTACGACGCCTGACTGGGCTTGCTTCTCTAGCAGGGCCCGCGTTTGGCAGCTTCGAATGACCCGGCTGGCCGAACTACAGAATGACCCCGCGTTCCGACAGGCGGTATTGGCCGTGCTGGGCGCTTCCAGCACCCTCAGCGGACGAGAGGTGACCGAGGCAGAAGCTCAGTTCCTTGTAGGCATCGCGCTGGCCACCTTCGCGAATGCCGGTGGCCTGAACGAGCCGAGCGTCAGTCATCTCGCGCGGTTCTCTGGCAAGCTAGTGCACAGACGCCGACGAACGCACCACGTGCTTCTCCGCTAACCGGCTGCCATCGCTTAGAAATCCCCACTGCCTTTTGTCCGTTTTGTCGGCGTCAGAGCACTAGGGGCGAGCGAGACTGTCGATAGCCTGACTCAGCACTGAGCATCGAGAGACACCCCGCGGACGCGAGCCGCGGGGCGGTCGATAATTATTTACCGCTGGGAGCTGCGCCGCTGCCGGTGGTGCCGTTGCCCGAGCCGCTGCCGGCAGGGGCAACGGGAGTATCGACGCGCGGACCTCCGCTGGTGCCAGGCGCCATACCAGTCCCCATCGAGCTGGATCCGGTCTCCATGGACTTATCGGAGCTGCTCTTCACGCTGCCAGGGTTGTTCATATTGCCCTCAGCGCTTCCCCCTCCGGCCGGCGTCTGGGCAAAAGCGGCCCCGGTAACTGCGACCGCGAGCGCTGCAGCAAGGGCAAGTGTCTTCATCGACATGGCGTTCTACTCCGGACGGATCGGTTCGATCGGTCCTGGGCTGAACGTCATCATGATCGATATCGTTCATGCTTCCGTCGCGGATCACCGCTGTCGGCATCATCTTGCTTGCTGTCGGCGCTTGGTTCGGCTAGCGAGGCTACTCCAGACAAAGAAAAGGCCACCCCCGAAGGAGCGGCCCGAAGTCTAGGGAGGAAACGCCCTTCTCAGGGCAGCAGGATCGCGACGCCATCGCCATCCCGCGACGCACATTTAAGCTGGTGCGTCGCAGCAAACAATACCGAAGCTCCGACCATCGCACATAGCCGTCGTGTCTCGATGTGCGGGTCGCATGAGCATTAGGATTAGAGACACCAACCGTTAACCAGATTGTCACTCGCTCGCCGCATGTCGGCGGTAGGCACTCTCGCTCCCGCAACAGCCGTGAGCAGAGCATGACGCGAGCCGACCTCGACAAGCGCGCAGAGCTGACCGTGTGGCCCGGCCGGGGGCCAGCGCACGTTGCACAGGGTCACGAGTTCCCAACGCTACGCCAGGCTCTCGTGGCAGCCGCAGAAGCCATAGACGCCGAGGACGCGCAGCCCTGGATCATCACAGAGGACGGCGACATTCTCTCGCCTCGATGGATCAGGGCCAACACAGGATCAAGCCGCCTACAATAATGGGCCGTAAGCTGGCGCTTGCGGTGTCCGGTTTCCCCGTTGCGCCAACTCTCACACAACTGCCCGGCCGAGGCTTCACGGGGGGTAGGGAACTGGTCTGCGTGCGCCTGTTGTAGAGAGTCTCTCACAACGCTCGCCGCATCAGACGGACCAGCTTGGAGCCAAAGGGTGCCCAGCGGGCCTTCAGGTCTGCCCATGCTTACACTTGTTCCGGAAGGCCTTGCGTGCCTTGCCATGCAAACCCTGCTTATCGGCCTCTGCCGAGCATTCTTTCGACTTGGCCGTGCGATCCGCCTTGGGTGCATCGGACTTCATCGCCGGTGCGGATGCAGCTGCGCCGGGCACCATGCCAGGTGTGTTCGTCGTCCCTTGCGCATTGACAGGAGCGACGAGGAAAAGGCTGCTCGCGACCAACGAAACGGCGAGGGTGAGCTTCATGATCGAATGCTCCTGTAAGCCGCCTGAAACAGCTTCACGATAACCTGCGTTCCGCCACACACGGATCAGTGATTTGTCACTTGATCCATACTATCGCGCTCGACGGGCGCTCGGCTTCGGCCCCCCAGAGGTTGCGCTTGGCGCGAGTCTTACTCGCAACCGCGGGGTCGCCGCCGCGGTTGCGGGTTCACAACCCAAGCGCGAAAATCGTCTGAACCTTCTACGTTAAGCGCTATTAACCCAGATCAAGAGCGGTTTGAGGGCTGCTCACTTT
>NZ_JAKSYJ010000085.1 GCF_022829365.1 Methylobacterium sp. J-077
TCTGCGCCGCACCATAGGGTTGAGATGTCGGATGTTGCCGATCAGATTGCGGGTCAGGTGAGCGAGGCTGCGGAGGCTGTTGCGGAGGCGGTTTTGCCGGAGACGCCGTTCGTGGCACGCGGGCTTCGGCTGGACTGGGCGGCCAAGCGCGGGCTGGACATCGGTGTGGCGGCGAGCGCGCTGTTCCTGCTGCTGCCGCTGATGCTGGTGATCGCGGCCCTGGTCTGGGCCGGGGACCGCAAGGCGCCGATCTTCCGGCACACCCGGCTCGGCCGCGACGGGCGCAGCTTCGGCTGCCTGAAGTTCCGCTCGATGGTCACCGACGGCGAGGCGGTGCTGGCGGCGCATCTGGCGGCCAGCCCGCGGGCCCGGGCGGAGTGGGCGGCCACGCACAAGCTCGGCGACGACCCGCGCATCACCGCCATCGGCCAGGTGCTGCGCAAGACCTCGCTCGACGAGCTGCCGCAGCTGTGGAACGTGCTGCGCGGCGAGATGAGCCTGGTCGGGCCGCGCCCGATCGTGCAGG
>NZ_JAKSYJ010000112.1 GCF_022829365.1 Methylobacterium sp. J-077
TCTCGATGATGGTCGGGCAGGCCTTGCCGCCGAAGAGGAGCGAGGTGGTGTCGCTCTTCGGGTCGCAGCCGATCAGCAGCACCTTCTTGCCCTGCTGGGCCATCATGTAGCTGAGATTGGCCAGGGTGAACGACTTGCCGATGCCGCCCTTGCCGTAGATCGCGATGATCTGCGTCTCCTTCTTCACCGGAGCGGTCGGGACCGCATCCGGCTCGATCGCGGCTTCGGCGCGGAGCTGAGTGGCCTGATCGAGGACGGCCTTATTGAGCTGAACGTTCACGCGGCGTCCCTCCAATCGAGAATCATCTTCAGGCAGGCGGGATCGGCGAAGGCTTGGCGATAGGCGTCCTGGGCTTGCGCCGCCGGGGCGCGGTGGGTGATCAGCCCGTCGAGGGAGAGCCGCCCGCCCTCGATCAGCGCCGTGACGGCGGCGAGATCCTCGGGCCGGAACTCGGCCGAGATCCGGATCCGGGCCTCCCGCATGAAGGCCGGCGGGAAGGCGAAGGACAGGGGTGCCTCGTAGAAGCCGGCCAGCACGATCTCGCCGCCGGGTGCGAGCCGTGCGATCAGCCCGTCGAGGCCGGAGGCGTCGCCGCTGACATCGGTGATGACCGCGTAATCGCGCCGGGCATCGTCCTCCGGGGCCAGGACCGGGTAGCCGGGCGCGCCCTCCCGCCGGGCCGGGTCCATCTCCCAGACGGTCGGCTCGGCGCCGGCGGTGAGCGTCAGGCGCGCCAGCAGACGCCCCAGCACACCGTGCCCGACGATCAGCGGCTTCGCACCTGCGGAGAGGCCGCCGAGCGCTCGGTAGGCCGTGGCCGCGAGCGCGATCAGGCAGGCCCGGTCACCCAGCGCCGAATCCACCGGCACGAGGCGGGCAACAGGGGCGATGAGGTGGGAGGCGGCACCGCCGAAGAGGCCGCGAACGGCGCCGAAGCAGCGGGCGCCGGGGACGAAGACGGTCTGGCCGACCCGGACGGGCGCATCGGCGGCGGCTTCGACAACCGTGCCGACCGACTCGTAGCCCGGGACCAGCGGGTAGCCCATGCCGGGGAACGGCGGCATCCGGCCCGTCCAGAGAAGACGCTCTGTGCCGGTGCTGATCCCGCTCCAGGACACCGCCACCACCGCGTCGGCCGCTCCGGCAGGTGTCAGGGCCAGGCGACTGAGCGCCAAGTGCTCCGGACGTTCGAGGATGACGGCAAGAGCGTCCATGACTGGAATTATCCGCCCTGTGTTTTGCGACTCTCGCCATGGCGGAACCGCTATGTGTCATCCTAGATAGACACAATGGCGCGTCAAGTCATTCTTACATTAACGCGCGTCTTTCTGCGCCACGATCAGGCGGGTCAGGAGCGGTCGCCGAGTCTTCTGCTCGCGCGCGGTCGCGAAACCGGCCGTGCGCAGCATGGCGTGCAGCTCCTCGGCGCGGCGCGGACGGCCCGAGCCCATGGCGAGGAGGTAGAACCCGAAATACGCGTCCCCGACCGGCTCGGCGCCTGGCGTGCCGGCCATCGGTTCCGCCAGGATCAGCGTTCCGCCGGGCGGCAGCGCCGCGTGCGCGGCCTTGAGTAGGGCCAGGGCCGGCGCATCATCGTGATCGTGGACGATCCGGACTAGGGAAATCGTGTCGGCACCGGCTGGCAGGCCGTCGTGGAAGCTGCCGCCGCGGCAGGCGATGCGCCCGGCCAGACCCGCCTGCGCCAGCCGCTCGGCGGCGCGGCCGGCCACGGCCGGAAGGTCGAACAAGGTCAATTGCAGAGCGTCTTGCCGGGCCGCGACCGCTTCGAGGAACGCGCCCTCCCCGCCCCCGACATCGATCAGGTGCCGACTCCGCGAGAGGTCACAGGCATCGAGCACGTCGTCGGCGATCAGCGCCTGCGAGGACCCCATCAGCCCGCCATAGGGTGCCACCGAGGCCGCGTCGGCGGTCTCGCCGAGGGCGTAGGGCCAGTAGCGCGCGAGCCGGGTCGGTCCGGCTTCGCCGCGCAGCAGCGCCACCGGGTCGGCGAGGTCGGCGTAGAGAAGCGCGTGATGCTCCACCATCGCGGCGATGCCGGGATTGCCGGTGAGCGCGGCGCCGAGATCGGCAAGCCCGAAACGATCGCCCGGCAGTGCCCGGACGAGGTCGAGGGAGGCGGCTGCGCGCAGCAGGCAGCGGGCGTTCTCGACCGGCAGGTCGAGGCGGCGCGCCAGCCCGTCGAGGGTCAGTGGCCCCGCGGCCAGGATCCGGAACAGGTCCAGGCGGATGCAGGCCGTCAGCACCTGCGCGTAGACGAAGCCGGCGCAGAGATCGAACAGAGCCCGCGTGTTCTTCCGGGCGATGCTTCGGGTGAGGGGAAAGCCGGCCGCCCAGCGCTGGAAGCGCGGGCTGGCCACCAGGCGGTTCCGCCAGCCGAGCCAGCGGTCCCGGAGCGAGGCCGGAGCGGCCAAGGGTGCGCCGGGGCGCGGAACCGAGCCGGCGGTCAGGCCGCCACCGCGCGCAGGCTCGCGGGCAGGAATAGCCGCGCCTGCGCCTCGATCTCGGCTGTGAGCTGCGCCATGCCCGGGCAGGTCGGGATCACGGCTACCGCCTCGCGGGTGAGACGGGCGAGGCGATCCAGGGCGCCGTCGGTGCCGAGCAGGGCGGCGGCGTTGGGCCGCCCGAGGGTGGCGTCGCGGCCGGCGGGCTTGCCGATCTCCTCCTGGCGGCAGGCGACGTCGCGCAGGTCGTCGGCGACTTGATAAGCCTCGCCCAGGCACTCGCCGAGGCGCCTCCAGGGCTCCGGATCGGACCCGGCGGCAGCGGCGCCCAGCACGGTGGCGGCGGCGAACAGGGCGCCGGTCTTGGCCTGCTGGTAGTCGCTCAGGCTGATATGGGCCTCGGATTCCCAGGCCTGACCCGCCGCGATGCCGCTGGGGGAGCCTGCGGCGCGCCCGAGGAGGCCGACCAGGCGGGCGAGCCGCACCGGATAGGGGCCGGCGGCCCTGGCCAGGGTCTCGAAGGCGAGCACGATCAGGGCGTCGCCGGCGAGCACAGCGATCGGCTCGCCGAAGGCAATGTGAACCGTGGGCTTCTGCCGGCGCAGGGGGGCGTCGTCGAAGCAGGGCAGGTCGTCGTGGACCAGGGAGGCGCAGTGCAGCAGCTCGATGGCGGCCGCCGCGGCCTCGGACGAGGCGGGGTCGTCGTCGCCGCAGGCGCGGGCCACCGACAGGCACAGGCGGGGCCGGATCCGGTGTCCACCGGGAAAGACAGCGTAGCGCAGGGCCTCGGCCAGCAAGGGGGGCGCACCCGGCGCCTCGGCATAAGCCACGGCGCGGTCCAGCGCCTGTTCGATCCGCCGGCCCGACTCCATGACGCGCCTCCCGTGTTATGATCGGTTGTCAGCGACAAGTGTCATTTCTTATTGACACTTTGCGGACCGGAGATCAATCCCATTCGGCAGGCTCAAGGTGTGGGGTGGAGCGTGGCGCAGGACCGCGTCGTCGTGATCGGGGCGGGGATCGGCGGTCTGGCCGCCGCCTTACGGTTGGCGCATGCCGGGCTCTCAGTCACGGTGGTTGAGCGTGGCCCGCGGCCGGGCGGCAAGATGGCGAGCGTTCCAGTCGGCGAATGGGCCGTCGAAACCGGCCCGACCGTGTTCACGATGCGCTGGGTCTTCGAAGAATTGTTCGCCGATGCCGGCGCACGCTTCGCGGACCACGCGCGTTTAACGCCCGCGAGCCTGCTGGCCCGGCACGCCTGGACGAACGACGCGCGCTTGGATCTGTTCGCCGACGCGGACGCCTCCGCGGCGGCGATCGCCGATTTCGCCGGCCCCCGCGAGGCCGACGGCTACCGCCGATTCTGCGCGCGGTCCGCCGAGGTCTACCGGACCCTGGAAGGGCCGTTCATCCGCGAGGGCCGGACCAGCCCGACCGGCCTGGCGCAGCGGGTCGGAATCGCGGGGCTCGGCGATCTCTGGCGGATCCAGCCGTTCGCGACCCTGTGGTCGGCTTTGGGCACGTTCTTCCGCGATCCCCGGCTGCTGCAGCTGTTCGGGCGCTACGCCACCTATTGCGGGGCCTCGCCGTTCACCGCGCCGGCGACCCTGATGCTGGTGGCCCATGTCGAGCAGGCGGGGGTCTGGACCGTGGCGGGCGGCATGAGCGCGCTCGCGAGGGCGGTGGCGGACCTGGCCGCGGAGCGCGGCGCGACGTTCCGCTACGGCGCGCATGTGGACCGGATCCTCACCGAGGGCGGTCGGGTTTCCGGCGTGATCCTGGCGGACGGCGAAAAAATCCCGGCCGAGAAAATCGTCTGCAACGCCGATGCGGCGGCCCTGGGTGCCGGGCTGTTCGGCACGGAGGCGGCGCCCATGGGCGAGCGTCTGGCGCCGGCCGAGCGCTCGCTCTCGGCCGTCACGGTCTGCGCGGCGGCGATCCCGCGGGGATTTCCGCTGGCCCACCACAACGTGTTCTTCTCGGGCGATTACCGGGCCGAGTTCGACACGATCCTGCGGCAGCGCCGCCTGCCCGACGACCCCACGGTTTACATCTGCGCCCAGGACCGGACCGAGACGGGCGCCGTGCCCACCGGTCCGGAACGGCTGCTGATGCTCGTCAATGCTCCGGCCGACGGCCGGGAGCACCCGCTGACGCCCTCGGAGATCGCCCGATGCGAGACGAATCTGAATCGCCGGCTGGAAGCCTGCGGGCTGACCTTCGCGGAGACCCTGCCCCCGGTGGTGACCGATCCGACCGGGTTCGAGAGAAAATTTCCGGGGAGCGCGGGGGCGCTCTACGGCCGGGCGCCGCAGGGCTGGGCGGCGACCTTCAAGCGGGCCGGCGCCCGGACCGCCCTGCCGGGCCTGTACCTGGCGGGGGGCACGATCCATCCCGGCCCGGGCGTGCCGATGGCGGCGCAGTCCGGCCGGCTGGCGGCGGCGGCGATCCTGCAGGACCTCGATTCGACGGCCCGGTCGCGCAGAACGGCTACGCGTGGTGGTACGTCGATGCGGTGAGCGACGACGGCCGCCAGGGGCTGACGATCATCGCGTTCATCGGCAGCGTGTTCTCGCCCTATTACGGCTGGAGCACCGACAAGGACCCGTTCGCCCATTGCGCCATGAACGTGGTGCTGTACGGCGATCGCAGCCGCTTCGCCATGACCGAGCGCGGCCCCCGGAGCCTGTCGCGCAGCCGGCATCACATCGCCATCGGTCCGAGCGCCATGGCGTGGGACGGCACGGCGCTGACGGTCCGGATCGACGAGCGCAGTGCCCCCCTGCCCCGGCGGCTGCGCGGCACGGTGCGGCTCGAGCCCCGCGGCTTCACCCCCGGCCCGTTCCAGCTCGATCCCGGTGGCCGGCACCGCTGGTGGCCGATGGCGCCGTCCTCGCGGGTCGAGGTCGCCTTCGACCAGCCCGATCTCCGCTGGACCGGCAGCGGCTATTTCGACACCAACGACGGCGACGAGCCCCTGGCCTCGGCCTTCACCCGCTGGACCTGGTGCCGGGCCGACCTGCCGGACGGCGCCGCGATCCTGTACGACGTGCGCCACCGCAACGGCGGCGGCCAGAACCTGTCCCTGCGCTTTGCCCACGACGGCAGCCGCCGCGACATCCGCCCGCCCCTGGCCGCGCCCCTGCCGTCGACCGCGTTCTGGCGGATGCCCCGGGAGACCCGCAGCGACGACGGCCGGTCCCGGGTGCTCACCACCTTCGAGGATACGCCGTTCTATTCGCGCTCCCTGCTCGCCTCGACGCTCGCCGGCGAGCCGGTGCGGGCGGTGCACGAGAGCCTGTCGCTCGACCGCTTCCGCAACCCGCTGGTGCAGCTGATGCTGCCGTTCCGCATGCCGCGGCCGTTCGAACGGTGAGGTATTTGGGTTCGCGTTTGCGGCCTCGAAATTCCGGGCTCGCCTCCAGCGTTCCGGACTGACGAGTGCGTTCGGCGCAAAGTT
This sequence comes from Methylobacterium sp. J-077, assembly GCF_022829365.1. Taxonomy (GTDB): domain Bacteria; phylum Pseudomonadota; class Alphaproteobacteria; order Rhizobiales; family Beijerinckiaceae; genus Methylobacterium. The sequence goes on from NZ_JAKSYJ010000112.1 coordinate 5,924, forward strand.
ACGTGCTCAATCGCGCCCAGAAGATAGTGTGCGGCAATTGTCGAAATCCCCGGGATCCGTGGGCAAGTCAAGAACAAGTCATTGATCTCGGACTTCCCACCCTCGGCCTCATCCCGAGGTGCCCAAGCGAAACGGAGGCCTCAGCGATGAGGGGGGATCGGGATCTTCGCGGTCCGGGTCAAACAGCCGCCAGCGTATGCCCCCGGGCCGCCGCCAGCACCGTATCTGCGGGGACATGGACCCACGTGTCGCCATCGGGCGCCGGTCCCGCCGCGAGCCAGTCGCCGACGATCCGGTAGCCCAGCGTATAGCCGAGCCAGCGCGGGTAGCGCCCGCCGCGCCCGAAGAACCAGGCGCCGTGATCGTGATCCGTACCCGCGAGCATTGCCGGATCGGGCCGGTGGGCCGCCAGCACGGAGTCGGAGACGGCGGATTCCCACGGCTCGGGCGGCGTGCCGAACAGGTGGCTCACGAACTCGCCGGCCAAGCCTTCGCTGACCAGGGTTTCGCCGAGCGTCGCGCCGTAGCCCGGGCCGGCCATGCGCAGGCAATGATGCACCTCGTGCACCACCGTCCGGCGAATGTCGCCGTTGCTCAGGGCGGTGGCGAAGTTCGGGTTGTCGGGATCGAGCGTGAGCGAGAACAGGCTCGGCCGATAAGCGAAGCCCGTGGTGCCGGTCTCGGGGAGCGGCTCGTCAGACCCGCGCTCGACGAGGATGTCGAGGGTCGGCAGCGGCAGCATGCCCGATATGGCGTCGCGGGCGATCGCGATGTCCGCAGCGATGATCTCGCGCCACGGGTGCAGATCGCCCGAGGCCTCCAGCCAATGCACGTGCCAGGACATGGCCTCGCCCTCACGAGCTGAGTCGTTCCTGCGATCCATACCGCGTCATCCGCTCCACCGTCATTGCGAGCGCAGTGAAGCAAACCAGGGAAACGCCACGGTCTGAGATCGCGCGCCGCACTGGTTTGCTTCGCTGCGCTCGCAATGACGGCGCGGGTCTCACGTTAACTGCGCAGGTGCTGTCGAACGAATTTTCTTTCAGACGGGCGCCGGCCTCCGCCCGCTCGGAAACCCCAGCGGGCGAACCCGCGCCGCGATGCAGGCCAGGGTCGCGAGGCCGAGCATCAGCCCCAGCGGGAATCCCGTCAGCCCGGCGCCCTCGCGCAGGAGCGCGAACAGGGGCGTGGCCAGCAGGAGCGCGCGCTCGTGGCGGTGCAGGCCGCCGGTGCGGTGGGCTTCCAGCACCAGCAGCAGCGTCGCCGGGACCAGCGGGACCAGGTCGTAGACCGGCAGGTAGGGCGAGAGCAGCGGCGCGGCCGCCAGCAGGGCGGCGGCGCGCAGATCGGGCGCCGCCGGTAGGGTCCAAGCGCGGATGGCCACCGCGAGCGCCAGCGCGGCGACGAGCGCCTGCAGCGCCCAGGCTACGGCGATCGGGCCGCCCAGCAGCCGGACGGCCCCGAACGCGCTGGCGTTGAGCTCGAGTCCGGCCGCCGCCTTCTGCAGGATGATCCGGTTGGTCTCGCCGAGGGTGCCGAAGAACCCGAGCCAGGGCGCGGTGCCGAACAGGGCGAGCGAGGCGATGCAGAGGGCGAGCACCGTGGCTAGGCAGGAGGCCAGGCAGGTCTTTCGGCCGGTGATCAGCAGGAGCAGCGGCGCCAGGGCGGCGAAATGCGGCTTGTAGGCGAGCAGGCCGAAGCACAGGCCGGCAAGCCAGGGGCGGCGGTCGACCAGCAGGACCCCGAGGGTCAGGAGCGCGGCCGTGAACAGGCCGTTCTGGCCGTAGGTCAGGTTGCAGAACACCAGCGGGTGGGCGAGCGCGATCCAGGCCGCGTCGCGCCGGCCGGCGGCGAACCGCATCGTCAGCGCGAAGGTGGTCAGCGACAGGGCGGTCCAGAGCCAGAAGGCCGGAAGCGGCTCCACGGTCGCGAAGGCGGCGGCGGGGATCAGGAACACCGGCGGGTAGTGCCAGGCGAAGCGGCATTCCGGCCCGAACGCCGCCTTCAGGTTCTCGAGATGCACCGGCAGATCGTAGGGCTCGCCGCCCCGCCCTTCGAGGGCGGACCGGCCGGCGACCCAGATCTGGCTGAAATCGTTGCCCAGCATGTCGCCATACCAGTTCCGGCGGGGCTCCGGCCCGGTGCCGAACACCACAGCGACGATGGCGAGCGTCAGCGGCACCAGCACCCAGGCGGCGCGCTTGGCGAAGGCGAGCAGCCGGGCGTCGCTGCCGGCGAGGTCCGTGAGATCGGCCCAGAGCGCCGCGTGCCACGACACCGGCGCTGCGATCGGGATGGGCGCGGACATGGCGGCCTTCGGCGGGATGGTCGGTGCCACTTCTAGGAGAAGCCGGTTCCGGTGCCGTTAACGGCGGGGTTTGCCGAACGCGGCGGCTTGTGCGAGACGAGCGCGGCTGCGACATTCGCGCCGTCAACGGGGGCGGCGATGACGATGCGAGCGGACGAGGCCTCCCCCGCGCCCCGCGTCCTGATCTACAGCCACGACACGTTCGGGCTCGGCCATCTGCGGCGCTCCCGGGCGATCGCCAACGCGATCGTGGCCTGCAACCGCGGCGCCCGGGCGATGATCATCTCCGGCTCCCCGGTGGTCGACTGCTACGCCTTCGCGCCCGGGGTCTATACCGTGCGGCTGCCGCCGGTGACCAAGTTCGCCGACGGCGGCTATGCCAGCCTCGACGGCACCACGCCGCTGGCCCACACGGTGGCGCAGCGCACCGCGATCATCGCCCGGACCGACTCCAGCTTCGCGCCTGACCTGATCCTGGTCGACAAGGAGCCCGCGGGCTTCCACGGCGAGCTGATGCCGGTGCTGGAATCCGCCTCCGCCCGGGGCACGCGCCTGGTGCTGGGCCTGCGCGACGTGCTCGACGACGCCGACCGCCTCGTGCCCGAATGGGAGCGCAAGGGCGCCGCCGAGATCATGGCGCGGTTCTACGACGAGATCTGGGTCTACGGCCTCAGCCGCATCCACGAGCCCCTGGCGGCCCTGCCGATGGAGCCCGAGATGGCCGCCCGGATCGCCGAGCGGCTGATCTATACCGGGTATCTGCGCCGGCAGGTGCCGGAGATGAGCGCCGGCCGCGAGGAGCCGGCCATCGCCCGGGGACCGTTCGTGCTGGTCACCCCCGGCGGCGGCGGCGACGGCGCCGCTTTGATCGACTGGGTGATCGCCGCCTACGAGACCGATCCCGGCATCCCCCTGCCCGCCCTGATCGCCTTCGGGCCGTTCCTCGACGACGCCACCCGCGACGGCTTCATGGCCCGGATCGACCGGCTCGGGCAGAAAATCGCGGCGATCACCTTCGACAGCCAGATCGAGTTCCTGATGCGCAAGGCCGCCGGGGTCGTGGCGATGGGCGGCTACAACACCTTCTGCGAGATCCTGTCCTTCGACCTGCGGGCGATCCTGGTGCCGCGCACCGAGCCGCGCCGGGAGCAGGCGATCCGGGCGCTTGCGGCCGAGCAGCTCGGCCTCGCCCGGGTCCTGCTGGAGGCCGACGGCCGCGCCCCCGCCCGCATGGCCGCGGCGCTCCGGGCGCTCCCCGACCAGAGCGCGCCGTCGCGGGTGCTGGTGCCAGGCCTGCTCGACGGGCTCGACGCGGTCGCACGCCGGGTCCGGGCGCTGGCCGGCCTTGGGACGATCGGCGCCCGGGCGCGGGCCTTCTCGTGACGGACAAACGCGTCGCGGTGGTGCTCAAGGGCTATCCGCGCCTCTCTGAGACCTTCATCGCCCAGGAGCTTCTGGCCCTGGAGCGGCGCGGCCTGCCGCTGGAGATCTGGTCCCTGCGCCGGCCGACCGACAATGCGCGCCATCCGATGCATGCGGCCATCCGGGCGCCCGCCGCCTACCTGCCCGAATATCTTCGCGATGCGCCCTTTCGGGTGCTGCGCGGGCTTGGTGCGGCGCTCCGGCAGCGGCGTTTCACGGCGCTGCTCGCCCTGTTCGCCCGCGACCTCTGTCGCGATCCCACGGCCTCGCGCCTGCGCCGGCTGGGGCAGGCGCTGGTGCTCGCGCGAGAACTGCCGCCTGCGGTCAGCCATATCCACGTGCATTTCCTGCACACGCCGGCCAGCGTCGCCCGCTACGCCGCGCTGCTGACCGGGCGGCGCTGGAGCTTTTCCGCCCACGCCAAGGACATCTGGACGACGCCGGCCTGGGAGCTCGCCGAGAAGCTGCAGGACGCGGCCTGGGGGGTGACCTGCACCCGCGACGGGCTCGCCCGCCTCGAATCCCTGGCCCCGGGCCGGACGCGGCTCGCCTATCACGGCCTCGACCTCGCTCGCTTTCCCACCCCGCCGCCGCCGCGCGTGCCCCGCGACGGAACCGATCCGGCGGCCCCGCTGCGGCTCCTCTGCGTCGGCCGGCTGGTCGCCAAGAAGGGCCATGACGACCTGATCGACGCGCTGGCCGCCCTGCCCCCGGGCCTGCACTGGCGCCTCGACCTGATCGGCGGCGGCGCGCTGCGCGACACGCTCGAAGCGCGCGTTCGCGCGCGGGGCCTGTCCGAACGGATCGCCTTCCGGGGATCCCAGGCTCAGCCCGCCGTGATCGCGGCGATGCGCGCGGCCGATCTGTTCGTGCTGCCGACCAAGCCCGCCCCGGGCGGCGACCGGGACGGGCTGCCCAACGTGCTGATGGAGGCCGCCAGCCAGGCGCTGCCGATCCTGGCCACCGCCTTCGCGGGCACGCCGGAATTCCTCACCAACGGGGTGCACGGCATCCTCGTCCCGCCCGGCGACCCGGCCGCCCTCGCGGCGGCCTTGGCGCGGTTCGCCGCCGACCCGGCTTTGCGGCTCCGCCTCGGCGCGGCCGCCCGAATGCGGCTGGTGCAGGATTTCTCGGAGGAAGCCGCCATCGACCTGATCGCGGAAGCCCTGCGCAATTCGGCGTGTCTCGCGCCGCCGGCCAGAGCCGTCGAACCGGAGCCGGCCGCGTGCGCGTCCTGATCGTGGTCACGCATCTCCTCGGCGCCGGGCATCTCACCCGTGCCGCCGCGCTGGGGCGCGCCTTCGCGGCGGCGGGCCACGAGGTCCTGCTGGTCACGGGCGGCGTGCCGGCCCCGATGGTGCGGCTCGGCGATGTGCGCCTTGTGCAGCTGCCGCCGCTCCACGTCGCCGGCACCGACTTCGCCCGGCCGCTGGGACCGGACGGGCTCCCGGCCGAGGCCGCGCTGTTCGCCCGCCGCCGCGCCCTCCTGTTGGATACGCTGGCGGAGTTCGCTCCCGACGCGGTGATCACCGAGCTGTTCCCGTTCGGCCGCCGGGCGCTGGCCGACGAGTTCCTGGCCCTGGTGGAGGCGGCGCACGCGCGCCGGCGGCGGCCGCTGGTGCTGGCCTCGGTGCGCGACATCCTGGTCGCCTCCGCGAAGCCGGAGCGGATCGCGCAGGCGCACGCTCGCGTGGCGCGGCTCTACGACGCCGTGCTGGTCCACGGCGATCCGGCCCTGGTGCCGCTCGAGGCCTCCTGGCCGCTCGATGCCGGGACCGCCGAAAAACTTCGCTACACCGGCTACGTCGACGAGGGCTCCCCGGCCCACCCGGCCGCGACGCGCGCCGGCGTGCTGGTGGCGGCCGGCTCCGGGCCGGCGGGCCTCGGCCTCCTGAGAGCCGCCGCCGAGGCGGCCCGGCTGCGGCCCTCGCTCGGCTGGCTGATCCTGGCTGGGCACGGCGTCCCGGAATCCGAGCTTTCCGCGATCGGCCGCGGCTTGCCCGCGGGCACGATCGAGCGCGCCCGCCCCGATTACCGCCTCCTGCTCGCCGGCGCGGCCCTGTCGGTGAGCCAATGCGGCTACAACACCGCCATCGACCTCCTGGCGACCGCGACGCCGGCCGTGCTGGTGCCGTTCGCGGCCGGCGGCGAGACCGAACAGAGGCTGCGCGCGGAATGCCTGGCCGCACGAGGCCTCGCGCGGGTTCTGCCGGAGGCGGAGCTGACCGCGGAATCACTTTTGCGTACAGTTGACGCCCAGCTGAGCGCCCCGGCGCCCGGGCCGCATGGGATCGATCTCGGCGGGGCGGCGCGGACAGTCGCGATCGTCGTGGAGATTCTGGCGGCGCGTGCGGGTGAAGAATGCCAGGGGTTGCCGGACGCGGCGGAGGTCCCCTCTCCCGAGCGGGAGAGGGGTCTTGTCGCGGACGGCATGAGCGCATCTGGGAATATCGTCGGCGGCTGGGTGGACGAACTTCCTGCGTCGCCGGATCGAACCGTCGGTGCGAACCACGCGCTTCTCCCTCCCCCCTCTGCGGGAGAGGGTGGCCCCCGAAGGGGGTCGGGAGAGGGGCGCGCCGCTTCCAGCAAAGGGGCGCCGGGCGACACATCCGCCAACGTCGCGCCGCCCCTCTCCCCCCCTGCTGCGCAGGGTACCCTCCCCCGCAGAGGAGGGAGGGAGAGCGCGCGATCCGGCTTCGCAGCGCTCCGCAAAAGCGTGGACGAAGCCGCCGCCCGCGGCCGGCGCGTACGTTTCTGGTGGCGGGACGACGATGCCGTGGCGGCCTCCCCTGCCCTCGACCGGTTGACCGATTTGGCCGAGGCGCATGCTGTCCCGCTCCTGCTCGCCGCGATCCCGGCCGGGATCGAGCCATCGCTTGGAGAACGCCTGGCCTCGGCCGAGACCGTACGCGTCGCCGTCCACGGGCTGGCCCACCACAACCACGCTCCGCCCGGCGAGAAACCGGCCGAGTTCGGCCCGCATCGTCGGCTCGACGCGCTGATGGCGGAGGCCGCGGCGGGGCTGCGGATCGCCCGCGAGCGGCTGCCGGATGCCGCATTGCTGCCGGTCTTCGTGCCCCCGTGGAACCGGCTCGCCCCGGACCTCGCCGCCGCCCTGCCGGAACTCGGCTATCGCGGGCTCTCGGCGGTACCCGGACCGGCGATCCCCGGGCTCGTCCGGGCCGACGCGACGCTGGATCCGATCGATTGGCGCGGCACCCGCTCCCTGCGCGATCCGGAAGCGCTGCTGCGCGACCTCGCCGCCCAGATCGCGGGTGACCCCCTGCGCCCCGTCGGCCTGCTGACCCACCACCGCGCCCACGATGCGGCGATCTGGGCCTTCCTCGCCGCGTTGCTGGCGGTGTTCGACGAACATCCGGCCGTGACTGTTCTCGATCCCCAAACCCTATTTTGCGCCGCTGCAGTGGACACCGGCGAAGCGGGATCTACTCTTCCGTTCTCCCCCGCTGCGAGGACCGGTTGAGCCCGCTGTTGTCCATCCGCGACCTCGCGGTCACGTTCCGCACCGAGATCGGACCGTTCGAGGCGCTGCACGGCCTGTCGCTCGACGTGATGCGCGGGCGAACCCTGGCGCTGGTCGGCGAATCCGGCTCCGGCAAGTCGGTCACCGCCCAGGCGATCATGGGCATCCTGCCGGCCTCCGCGTCGGTCACCCGTGGAAAGATCCTGTTCTGGGACGGGCCGGACGAGACCGACATCGCCCGGCTGGACACCGAAGGCTCGGCGATGCGGGCGATCCGCGGGCAGCGGATCGCCATGATCTTCCAAGAGCCGATGACCTGCCTGTCGCCGCTCCACACGGTCGGCGACCAGATCGGCGAGGCCCTGCGCATCCATACCGGCGCCGATCGGAAGGAGGCCGATGCCCGCACCCGGGACGCCCTGGCCCGGGTCGGCTTCCCGGACCCGAAACGCGCCCTGAAGACCTACCCGTTCGAATTGTCCGGCGGCCTGCGCCAGCGCGCCATGATCGCCATGGCGCTGATCCTGAAGCCGGCCCTGCTGGTCGCCGACGAGCCGACCACGGCGCTCGACGTCACCACCCAGGCCCAGATCCTCGCCCTGCTGGCCCGGCTCCAGGACGAGACCGGCATGGCGATCCTGCTGATCACCCACGATCTCGGGGTGGTCGCCAACATCGCCCACGACGTCGCCGTGCTCTACCGGGGCCGGCTGGTCGAGGCCGGCCCCCGCGACACGGTCATGCGCGCCCCCGGCCACGCCTATCTGAGGGCGCTGCTCCACGCGGTGCCGCGGTTCGACATGGCGCCCGGCGAGCGACTGACCCCGATCCGCCCGGCCCGCGCCGAGATCCCGCCGGTCCAGAAGCCGCCAAAACTCGCCGGGCCGCTGTTGCGGGTCGAGGGGGTGAGCAAGAGCTACACCCTGCGGGCCGGCCGCCTCTGGCAGAAGCCCCGCGTGGTCCGCGCCGTGTCCGACGTGTCGCTGAGCCTCGCGGCTGGGGAGACCCTGGGGCTGGTCGGCGAATCCGGCTCCGGCAAGACCACGGTCTCGAAGATGATCATGCGGGCGCTGCCGCCCGATTCCGGCCGGATCCTGTTCGATGACGGCAGCGGCCCGCGGGATGTCCACGGCCTGTCGGGCGATGCCCTGTTCGCCTACCGGCGCACGGTTCAGTTCGTGTTCCAGGACCCCTACGCATCGCTGGATCCGCGCATGACCGTGCGGCAGATCCTGTCGGAGCCGATGGAGATCCACGGCGTGCCCGCCGCGGAGCGGCGCGCCCGCTGCCGAGAGCTGATGGCGATGGTCGGCCTCGAGGCCAGCGGGCTCGGCCGCTATCCGCACGCCTTCTCGGGCGGCCAGCGCCAGCGGATCGGCATCGCCCGGGCGCTGGCGCCGCGCCCGCGCCTTCTGGTGCTGGACGAGCCGGTCTCGGCGCTCGACGTCTCGGTGCAGGCGCAGATCCTGAACCTGCTCAAGGATTTGCAAGCGGCCCTCGGGCTGTCCTACCTGATCGTCTCCCACAACCTGGCAGTGATCGACTACATGGCGGATACGATCAGCGTGATGTGCCGGGGCCGGATCGTCGAGGAGGCGCCCCGCGCCGCCCTGTTCCGCCGCCCGGTCCATCCCTACACGCGGGCGCTGCTCGCCGCCGTGCCCGACCCCAGCCTCGACCACCCGCTCGACTTCGCCGCGATCACCGGCGACCAGAACGACCCGGCCCGCTGGGAGGCGCCCTATCGGCTCGCCCCCGACGAGGCCGGCGCGATGCGGGCGGTCGAGCCGGGCCACCGCGTCCGGTTCGGCACCGCCCAGGACGCGGAGGCCGCCTGATGCAGCCGCGCCCGCCCGTGATGCTGGAACGCCTGCGCCGGAAGGTGCTGTCGCCGCTGTTCGATCGCCTCGGCTACGACCTCGTCCCGGCCGCCCCTGACTGGAGCCACCGTCCGACCTCGCCGCGGGAGGTCGCCACCCTGCTCGAATCCGCCGCCGCGATCCTGGAGCTGGATTTTTCGGCCTCGGGCCTGACGCCGGACGGTGATCTTCTGGAGAGCGTCCGGGAGTTCTGGGCGTTGATCCCGACCGCCCCGGTCCGGCAGCGAAGAGGCGGCAGCGGCTTCAACGGTGCGCTGCAGCTCTACGTCGTGATGCGGGCGCTGAAGCCGGATTTCGTGATCGAGTCGGGCGTGTTCCGCGGGCTCACCACCTGGGTGATCCGCCAGGCTTGCCCGCACGCAAAGATCTTCTGCCACGATCCCGATCTGTCCGGCCTTCACTACCGCGACCCGCAGGCGCGCTACAGCACCGCCGACTGGTCCAAGGCCGACTGGTCCGGCCTCGAGCCGGCCCGGACGGTGGCGTTCTTCGACGATCACGTCGCCCAGGGGCGCCGGGTGGTTGAGGCGCATGCCCGCGGCCTGACCCGGCTGCTGTTCGACGACGACGCCGCCGGCCACCGGATCCACGCCCATGGCGGCCCGGCGCACCCGACCATCGCGATGATCACCGGCCCCGCGCATAGCCCGGAGCCGATCCGCTGGACCCGCAACGGCCGCCAGTTCGAGCAGCCGGCCGACGACGCGCTGGTTCGGCAAGCGGCCGGGCTGATCGCGCAGGCGCACGCCTTCGACGATCTCCACCGCGCCACGGGGTATTCGCCGGCGCGGCTGACCTATGTGGCGCTGCATCCGGCGGCGGGAGGCGGGTCGTGAGCGATTTCAAGCCCCGCGGCGGTTTTCCTGCTCACGCCGGGGAGCGGCCGGACTCTGCCGCGTTTGAGCGAGGCGCGGGTCCCCTCTCCCGTGCGGGAGAGGGACAGGGTGAGGGATTCGCCTGTTCCGGAGAGACCTGGTCCCTCACCCCAACCCTCTTCCGCCCGGGAGAGGGGGCACGTCCCGGTCGGCACGAGCCGACATGCGAGCACGACAGCGGCGTGGGGAGGGAGAGCGGCGTCTCCCGCCGCGCCCTGATCGCCGGTCTTGGCGCCGCCGCGCTCCTCTCGCGCCCGCGCCACGCGTTCGCCGACACGCTGCCGGCCGACTCCCCCGCCCCGCCCGAAAAACCCTTCGTGATCGACCTCGCCGCCCGGGGCCGGCGCACCGGCACCGCCGGCGGGACGATCCGGACGCTGATCGCGAAGGCCCGGGATGTCCGCTACCTCTCGGTCTACGGCTACACGCGGCTCGTCGGATACGATGCCGCTCTGCAGCTGCGGCCCGACCTGCTGGAGCGGGTCGACGTCGCCGGCGGGGTGTTCACCTTCACGCTGCGGCAGGGGCATCGCTGGTCGGACGGGCACCCGTTCACCAGCGAGGATTTCCGCTACTACTGGGAGGACGTCGCCAACGAGAAGGCCCTGAGCCCCGAGGGGCCGCCGGCCTTCTTCCTCGTGGACGGCAAGCCGCCCACGGTCGCGTTCCCGGACCCGGTGACGATCCGCTACAGCTGGGATCGGCCGAACCCGATGTTTCTGCCGGCGCTCGCCGCCCCCCGGGACCCGCTGATCTATCGCCCGGCGCACTACCTCAAGACCGTCCACGCCCGCTATATCGGCAAGGAGGCCGCCGACGCGAAGGCCAAGGCGCTGAAGCTGCGCGGCTGGGCGGCCCTGCACAACCGGCTCGACGACAATTACGAATTGAACAACCCGGATTGCCCGACCCTGCAGGGCTGGGTGCCGCGGACCCGCTCGCCGGCCACGCGGTTCCGGTTCGAGCGCAACTGCAGCTATCACCGGGTCGACACCGCCGGGACCCAGCTGCCCTACGTCGACACGATCGTGATGGACGTCGCCTCTCAAGGGCTGCTGGTCGCCAAGACCAATGCCGGCGAGGCCGACCTGATGTTCCGCGGCCTGTCGATGCCGGACATCCCGAGCCTCAAGGAGGGCGAGACCGCGCATCGCTACCGCACCAACCTGTGGCCGGTGGCGCGCGGCTCCGAGATCGCCCTTTACCCGAACCTGACCACGCAAGATCCCGGCTGGCGGGCGCTGAACCGGGACGTGCGCTACCGCCAGGCCCTGTCGCTGGCCATCGACCGACGCACCCTCAACAACACCCTGCTGTTCGGGCTCGGCACCGAGGGCAACGACACGATCGTGTCCGACAGCCCGCTGTTCTCGCCGGAGCTGCGGACGCTGAATGCCGGCTACGACCCGGCCCAGGCCTCCCGCCTGCTCGACGCGGTCGGGCTGACCCGACGCGACGGCTCCGGCATGCGCCTGATGCCCGACGGCCGGGCCCTGGAACTCGTCGTCGAAAGCGATGGCGAGGCCGAGATGGTGCTCGACGCGCTGCTGCTCATCACCGAGTTCTGGCGCGAGGTCGGCATCCGCCTGGTGACCAAGCCGCAGGAGCGGACGAACCTGCACCGCCGGTCGATCGGCGGCATGACCGTGATGGTCGCCGCGCAGGGCCTCGACCTCGCGGTGCCGACCGCGATCATGCCGCCCACCGAGCTGAGCCCGGCCCAGCCGGAGCACTATTCCTGGCCGCTCTGGAGCGCCAATGTGGAGAGCCGCGGCAAGACCGGCGAGCCCTGCGACGTGCCCGAGGTCCAGCATCTCCTCGAGCTCGATCGGCAATGGCGCCATACCGACGATGCCGAGCAACAGGCGGCGATCTGGCGCGAGATGCTGATGAACCACGCGCAGAACACCTGGGTGATCGGCACGGTGGCGGGCGCGCTGCAGCCGGTGGTCGGTGCCGACCGGCTGGTCAACCTGCCCGAGCGCGCGCTCTATGCCTGGGATCCCACGGCGCTCATCGGCGTGCAGCGCCTCGACGAGGTGTTCTGGGACAAGGCCGCCGACACGCGCGCGGAGGCCAAGTGATCGTCGCGATCCTCCGCCGCGTCGTCACCATGGCGCTGACGCTGCTCGTCATTTCGGCTCTGGTGTTCGTCATCATCAAGCTGCCGCCGGGCGACTACCTCACCAATCGGATCATGGAGCTGCGCGCCACCGGCGAGGCGGGCTCCGTGGCCAAGGCCGAGCTGCTGATCCGCCAATACGGCCTCGACCGGCCGGTCTGGCAGCAATACCTGATGTGGGTCGGCCTGATGCCCGGACCGGTCGGATTCTCGGGGCTGCTCCAGGGCGATTGGGGCTGGTCGTTCGAGTACGACAAGCCGGTCGCCGATGTCGTCGGCGACGCCCTGTGGCTGACGCTGCTAATCAACCTGACCGCGGTCATCTTCGTCCACCTGGTGGCGATCCCGGCGGCGATCTATTCCGCGACCCACCGGCACACGGTCGGGGACGCGGTGGTGACCCTGCTGGGCTATGTCGGCCTCGCCGTGCCCGGCTTCCTGCTGGCGCTGATCCTGCTGTTCTACGCCAACCGCTGGTTCGACCTGTCGATCGGCGGCCTCTACGATTCGGCGCTCACCAACCAGCCGTGGACCTGGACCAAGATCCGCTCGCTGTTGGCGCATCTCGTGGTGCCGACCCTGGTGATCGGGCTCGGCGGCACCGCCGCGATGATCCGCCGGATGCGGGCCAACCTCCTCGACGAGCTCGCCAAGCCCTACACGGTGACCGCCCGGGCCAAGGGGCTGCCACCGATGCGCGCGCTCCTGAAATACCCGTTCCGGATGTCGCTCAACCCGTTCGTGGCCGATATCGGCAACCTGCTGCCGCACCTGGTCTCGGGCTCGGTGCTGGTCTCGCTGGTGCTGAGCCTGCCGACCGTCGGGCCGCTGCTGCTCGACGCCCTGCGCAGCCAGGACCAGTTCATGGCCGGGTTCATCCTGATGTTCGTCGCGGGCCTCACGCTGGTCGGCATGCTGATCTCCGACCTCACGCTGGTCTGGCTCGATCCGCGCATCCGCATGGGCGCGCGGTGACCGGCCCGCGCACCGCCCACTTCGTCGATCCGGCGCCGTTCGAGCCGCAGGCGCTCGGCGAGAGCCCGGCCGGCAGCGCCTCGGCCTGGCGGCTGATCCTCCGGAAATTCCTGCGCCACCGGATCGCCGTGGCCTCGGCGCTGATCCTGCTGGCGCTCTACGCGACGGTGCCGTTCGTGGAGATGCTGGCGCCCTATGGCCAGGCCCGGCGCAACGGCGACTTCCTGCACGCGCCGCCACAGGGCGTGCACCTGTTCCACGACGGGCGGTTCCTGGGGCCGTTCGTCTATTCCTACCGGGCCCATCTCGACCTCGACACGTTTCGGCGCGACTACGTGGTCGATGCCGGCCAGCCCCAGCCCCTGCGTTTCGTCTGCCGCGGCGACGGCTACGACTGGCTCGGGCTGATCCACACCGACCTGCACCTCGTCTGCCCGCCGGAGAACGGCACCCTGTTCCTGCTCGGCACCGACCGGCTCGGGCGCGACCTGTTCTCCCGCATGATCTACGGGGCGCGGATCTCGCTCACCATCGGGCTGGTCGGCGTGGCGATCTCGTTCACCCTGGGCATGCTGTTCGGCGGCATCGCGGGCTATTTCGGCGGGATCGTCGATGCCGGGGTGCAGAGGCTGATCGAGGTGGTGCGCTCCCTGCCGGAGCTGCCGCTCTGGCTCGCCCTGTCGGCGGCCCTGCCGGCGACCTGGAGCCCGCTGCTGGTCTTCCTCGGCATCACCGTGATCCTCGGCCTGCTCGACTGGCCGGGCCTCGCCCGGGCCGTGCGCGGCAAGCTCCTGGCCCTGCGGGAGGAGGATTTCGTCCAGGCCGCCGAGCTGATGGGCGCCTCGCCGGCCCGGGTGATCGGCCGCCACCTGATCCCGAACTTCATGAGCCACCTGATCGCCTCGGCGACCCTGTCGATCCCGACGATGATTCTCGGCGAGACCGCCCTGTCCTTCCTCGGCCTGGGCCTGCGCCCGCCGGTGACGAGCTGGGGCGTCCTGCTCAACGAGGCGCAGAATCTGGCGGCGGTGCAGCTCTACCCCTGGCTGCTGCTGCCGGTCCTGCCGGTGCTGGTGACGGTGCTGGCCTTCAACTTCATGGGCGACGGGCTGCGGGACGCGGCGGATCCGTATCACTGAGGAAGCGGATCAAGCCCGCGCTGCCCGCCGGCAGGCTCAGCGCGACGCGAGCGAGCCCGGCGAGCGCGCAACGCCCACGTCAACGCCCAGCGGGACACCCGGCGTGCCCGCCCGCTTCGATCGACACGGATCGCCGGCGCATCCCTTCGGGATACGGCCCTACCCGGCCAGCGGCAGCGGCGCGATCCGCGCCGGCGCCACGGCGCTCTTGCGCTCCATCAGGCCCGGCGGCGGGACCGGCGCGTCGATCGTGCAGATCACGCCGGTCTCCTCGTAGGTGAGTGCGACCTCGCCGGCCAGCTCGCGCGCCAGGCTGCGCTCGATCAGCCGCGAGCCGAACCCGGTGCGCGTCGGCTTCTTCACCGGCGGGCCGCCGCGCTCGGCCCAGCGCAGGTACAGGCGGATCTCCGCCTCGCGCCGCACCGTCCAGGAGATCTCGACCGTGCCGCCCTCGACCGAGAGCGCGCCGTACTTCACCGCGTTGGTGCCGAGCTCGTGCAGCGCCATGGCGATCGACAAAGCGAGCCGCGGCGGCAGGCGCAGGGCCGGGCCGATCACCGCGAAGCGGGAGGCGTGGCCGTCGCCCGATTCGAGCGGCCGGATCGCGTCCGCGACCACGGCCGACAGCTCCGCGCCCTCCCAGCTCTCGCGGGTGAGCACGTCGTGGACCCGGGCGAGTGCCAGGAGCCGGGCCTCGAACGCGGCCCGGGCGGCGTCCGCGTCGGGGCCCTCGAGATTGCGCAGGGACTGGCCGGCGATCGACTGGACCGTGGCCAGGGTGTTCTTCACCCGGTGGTTCAGCTCGTGGATCAGGAGCAGCAGGTGCTCCTCCGCGAACTTCGCGTCGGTGATGTCGATGTTGCAGCCGGTATAGCCCAGGAAGGTCTGGTCGTCGTCGAGGCGCGGCACGCCCTCGCAACGGAGCCAGCGCACGGCCCCGCCCCGGTCGATGACCCGCACCTCGGTGCGGAACGGCGCCCGCGCCTCGAACGCCTCGGAGAAGGCCGCGCGAAAATTTTCGAGATCGTCCGGATGGACGATCCGCTCCCAACCCTCGTTGGTGAGCTGCGCCGGCGGAATCCCGAACATGTGCTCGAAATGGAGGTTCGCGAAGCTGACCCCGCCGGTCTCGTCGGTCATCCAGATCAGCGCCGGCGCGGAATCGGCCATGTGGCGGAACCGGGCCTCGCTCTCGCTCAGCGCGGTCAGGCCGCGGCGGGTGTCGGCGAGCGCGCGGTCGCGCTCGGCCTCCCGGGTGCGCAACCGGAGCGACGCGTCGGACAGCACCGCCCCGAGCCGCTGGATCTCGTGCACCGGCGACGGCACCCGGGGGATCGCCTCGCCCCGCGACAGCGCCGGACCCGAGGCCGCCAGCAGCCGCAGCGGGCGCGAGACCCGGGACCAGAGGTTGACCGCCAGGACAGACGAGGTGGCGAGCACCAGCAGGCCGAACCCGGCAAACGCCCAGATCCACCGGCGCACCCGCGCATCGACCAGGGCCTGCGGGATGCTGGTGGCGACCATCCAGCCGGTGAGGCGCGAGCGCGCCTCGATCACCACCACCGGCTTGTGCTGGCGGTCCTGTCCCTCCCAGACGCCCGGAGTCGCCGTCTGGACCTGACGAAGGCTCGCGAGCCGGGGCTTGCCGAGCACCGAATCCGGGTCCGGCAGGCGGGCGAGGACGATCCCGTTCCGGTCGGAGATGCCGGTGGTCCAGCCCGGCACGACCTCGCGCGAGAGGATGCCCTGGAGGCGCGACAGCGGTACCGTGAAGCTCAGGATGTAGGCGACCTCGCCGTCGACCATCACGGGGACGCCGACCGCGTAGGTGGCCTCGTTCGGGGTCGGGCCCGGGATGTAGCCGCTGACCATCGCCCGCTGGGCGCCCTGGGTCAGGTCCGGGTCGAACGGCAGCGGCATCATCGGCATCGGAGCGCCGCGGGGCGCGCCGGTATTGACCACCTCCTGACCGTTCGTCCGCCGCAACAGCACGTCGAGATCGATCGATTCGCGCACCAGGCGCGCCTGCGCGTCGAAGGCCTCGAAGTCGCCCTGGCGGATGCGCGGCGAGGTCGCGAGCGTCTGCAGCACCGAGACGAGGCCGGCCGTGTCGCGGTCGAGGGACAGGCCGATGCCCCGCACGTTCTCGCGCGCGTCCTGCTCGAAGCGGGACCGCTCGGCCGAGGCGTAGCGCATCAGCAGGATGCTGGTGAACAGCAGCCCCGGGCCGATCAGCGCCACCACCAGGGCGATCAGATAGACCTGCGTCGAGAAGCCGTTGCGGCCGAACCGGTACAGCCGCCGCGACAGCCACGACCGCCGCGCGGGAAGGACCGCCGGGAGGTTCACGCCCTCGGCCTCCTGCTCCGGGCTCAAGCGGCGCCCGTCCCCGGCCCGCGGTGCCCCGCGGGCTCCTCGCCGTTCCCTGGCTTCATGACCGGTCGATATGGCCGAGATCGCGCTCCGGGTCGAGGTGGTCGCGCACCCGCTGCTTGAGGGCCTTCACATCGGGGAAGCCGCCGTCGCGGACCCGTTCCCACAGGAGCACGCCCGCGATCTCGATCCGGAACGCACCGCCGGTGGCCGGCACCAGGGCGACCTCGCCGAGGTCGTCGCGGAAGGTTGAGAGCAGCTCCTGCGCCATCCAGGCCGAGCGCAGCAGCCAGTTGCACTGGGTGCAGTAGGTGATCGCGACGCGCGGCCCCGCCGGGCGCACGCCGCCCTCCCCCGTCACGTCGCTGTCGGAGCGATCGCCCGCTTGCTTCTCGTGCATGGGGGAACAGCGCATTGCGGCGCCGGTCTTGTCAACCTCGCGGGGGACGCTTGACGTTTCGGGTCGGTGCGCCCTAGAAGGCCCGGCATCCGGTCGCCGCTTGTTCCAGGCGTGTTCGACCGCGATGGTTCCGCCCCTGGGGTTTGGCCCCTCGGCGGCACGGACGGTTAGCACAGCGGTAGTGCGTTCCCTTCACACGGGAAAGGTCGCAGGTTCGATCCCTGCACCGTCCACCATTCGCCTCCCTCCCCCCGAAGGTTCGACGCGCGAGACATTTGCGTCGGTTTGCCACCTGAAACGCCCGTGCTAAGGCCGATCGATCGGTAAACGCACAAGCTTCGACCCGGCCTCAACCGGGCAAGGCGGCACGAGCAGGGTAAGGGCGGGAACAGCCATGAAGGACATCCTCGACAAGCTCGCGGAGCGGCGGGCCCAGGCGCGCCTGGGCGGCGGCGAGACGCGCGTCGAGGCCCAGCACAAACGCGGCAAGCTCACGGCGCGCGAGCGGATCGAACTCCTCCTCGACCACGGGTCGTTCGAGGAATTCGACATGTTCGTGCAGCACCGCTCCACCGATTTCGGCATGGAGAAGCAGAAGATCCCCGGCGACGGCGTGGTCACCGGCTGGGGCACGATCAACGGCCGCACCGTCTTCCTGTTCTCGAAGGACTTCACGGTGTTCGGCGGCTCCCTGTCGGAGGCGCATGCCCAGAAGATCGTGAAGGTCCAGGACATGGCGCTGAAGATGCGCGCCCCGATCATCGGCATCTTCGATGCCGGCGGCGCGCGCATCCAGGAAGGCGTCGCGGCGCTCGGCGGCTACGGCGAGGTGTTTCGCCGCAACGTCATGGCCTCGGGCGTGATCCCGCAGATCTCGGTGATCATGGGCCCGTGCGCGGGCGGCGACGTCTACTCGCCGGCCATGACCGACTTCATCTTCATGGTCCGCGACACGAGCTACATGTTCGTGACCGGCCCCGACGTGGTGAAGACCGTCACCAACGAGGTGGTGACGGCGGAAGAACTCGGCGGCGCCAAGGTCCACACCACGAAATCCTCCATCGCCGACGGCTCGTTCGAGAACGACGTGGAGGCGATCCTGCAGATCCGCCGCCTGCTCGACTTCCTGCCGGCCAACAACATCGAGGGCGTGCCGGAGATCGAGAGCTTCGACGATGTCGAGCGCCTCGACATGTCCCTCGACACGCTGATCCCCGACAACCCGAACAAGCCCTACGACATGGGCGAGCTGATCCGCCGCGTCGTCGACGAGGGCGACTTTTTCGAAATTCAGGCGGCCTACGCCCGCAACATCATGACCGGGTTCGGAAGAATCGAGGGCCGCACGGTCGGCTTCGTGGCCAACCAGCCGATGGTGCTGGCCGGCGTGCTGGATTCGGACGCCTCCCGCAAGGCCGCCCGGTTCGTGCGCTTCTGCGACGCGTTCGCGATCCCGATCGTCACCTTCGTGGATGTGCCGGGCTTCCTGCCTGGCACCGCGCAGGAATATGGCGGCCTGATCAAGCACGGCGCCAAGCTGCTCTTCGCCTACTCGCAGGCGACGGTGCCGCTGGTGACGATCATCACCCGCAAGGCCTTCGGCGGCGCCTACGACGTGATGGCGTCCAAGCATGTCGGCGCCGACCTGAACTACGCCTGGCCCACGGCCCAGATCGCGGTGATGGGCGCCAAGGGCGCGGTAGAAATCATCTTCCGCAGCGAACTCGGCGATCCGGAGAAGATCGCGGCGCGCACCGGCGAGTACGAGGACCGGTTCCTATCGCCCTTCGTGGCGGCCGAGCGCGGCTACATCGACGAGGTGATCATGCCGCACTCGACCCGCCGGCGGATCGCCCGGGCGCTGGGCATGCTCCGCACCAAGGAGATGGAGCAGCCCTGGAAGAAGCACGACAACATCCCGCTCTGAGCAGGAATGACAGTTCGGCGGCTTCGGTTGCGGCCTCAAGGTCGAACAGAGTTACACGTCACCGCTTGGGGCGCGGGTCCCCTCTCCCGCACGGGAGAGGGAGCGCGTCGCGGCTAACGAAGCCGCTGTGGTAAATCGTCTTGAGCCTCAGCTCCGGTCGCTGTGCTCGATCACGGCGCACAGGGTCAGCGGCCCCTTGTCGGGCGAGACCATGGTCGAGCAGGTGATCCGGGCGCCGCCGAGATCGACATTGCTGTGCCGCAGGCGCACGGCCGCGGCCTGGGCCTTGTGCGCGGCCTCCGTGATCGTCGACGCATCGATGCCGGTGACCGCGTGCCCGGCTCGGCCGAAGGTCTCGTAATACACGTCCGGCGGGTTCGCGCCGCGATACTGGGCGCCGACCGAGGACAGGTCCGGGGTGCCGCAGGCGAGCGTCAGGGTCATGTCGGGGCCGGCGGTGAAGCCGGCGTAATCGCTGCGCCGCTCGGTCGCTTTCGCGGCCGTCTCCGCCGTCACCTTGTCGATCAGCGTGTCGCAGGATTGGGCCCGGGCGGAGCCTGAGCCGGCGGCGAGGACGGCCAGGGCGAGGATGGGGAGGAGTGCGCGCATCGCCGGAACATAGCGCGACGACCGAAGCCCGCGAGGGGCGCGGCGTTCGGGCGCTGCCGGTCTCTCAGCCGAATTCGCGGCGCCGATCCATGACACCGCTCGGGTTTTCCGTAAGCAGGCGCCGCTTGAGGCGGCTGATGGCCTCGCGTTGCAACGCGCTCGGCGCCGAATGGGCGCCGGCTACCTTCGTCAGCATGTCGATCAGGTCGGTGCGCTCCGCGACCGTGAGGTTCCGACGCAGCAGGGGGATCAACGGGTCGGCCACCTGCGAGAAGGGCAAGCGCGCCTGCGTGTAGTCCCACGCGCGCTCGAACATCGCGGAGATCATCGTGATCCCGAGGGGTGTCTCCATGAATTCCAGGATCCGCGACTTCTCGCTCGCCGTGACCGGGCTCCCGGTCCGCACGATCTGGATCATGAGAATGGATGCCGCCAAGCGCGCGTCGCGCACGCGCTCGAGCGACGTGCCGAACCCGTCCTCAAGGACGGATTTCGCCCGCCGTTGGAGTGCCTTCGTGTCCTGATCGACCTCATTGAGATGCCGGACCGTGCGGTGCGCCCGCAGGATCCAGAAGACTATGGCGGCCAGAATACCGACGATGGCGATCAGGATCGGCAAAGTCGCCTCGCCCACGATTCGACGCAGCGATCTCACCACGCGGCGCAGACAGGGTCAATTTGCCGCAGGTCGTCTCAGAGCGTACCGAAGAACCGACTGGATCAGGCGCCCGGCACGTCCGGATCGTTTGCCCCGAGCTCCAGCAGAACGATCTCCGGCGGCACACCGAAGCGCACCGGGATCCGGCTCATGCCGAAGCCGCCGGACACGATCAGGTGGCGCCCGTCCTGGATAATGTGGCCGTAGGCGTAATCGTGGCCGCGGACCCGCCGGATCGCGGGCGAGTGGCCGAACAAGCGGATCTGGCCGCCATGGGTATGACCGGCGAGGGTCAGCGAGACCCGGTCGGGCACGTCGGCGAAGATGTCGGGCTCGTGCGCCATCAGGATCACCGGCGCGTCGTCGGTGATCGTGCCGAGGGTGGCGGGCAGGTCGTCGAGGCCGATATCGAAGCTGTTGAAGTAGGGCTGCTGGTCGGCCAGCCCGGCGAGCCAGAACGGCCGCCCGTCCTTCACCATCCTGACCGCCTCGTTCTCCATCACCGGGATGCCGCGGGCCTCCAGCAGGTGCTTGACCGCGGGCGAGCCGCGCATGGAGCGCTGGACGGCGTGATCGTCCCACCAATCGTGGTTGCCCAGGATCGCGTGGGTGCCGAGCGGCGCCTTCAGGCCCTCGACCATCCGGGCGAATTGTTCGAGCGGCAGCTTGCGCCAGGCGATCTTGCCGGCCGGGTAGTCGCCGAGCATCAGCACGAGGTCGGGCTTCAAGGCGTTGGTGGCGTCGATGATCTCCGCCACCCGGTCGAACGGCATGTACGGCTCGCAGATGTGGAAATCCGCCAGCACCGCCACCCGCAGGCGCAGGGCCGGGTCCCAGCGCGGCAGGACCGGCGCGTATTGCGTCACCACCAGCCGGTGCAGCGGCTCGACATCGACGGCATAGACGCCGGTGGCCGCCACGAGCCCGGCGCCTACCCCGACGCCGGTCAGGAACTGCCGGCGGCTCGGCACGATCAGCATGGGGTGTCCAAGGGCTCTCGAAGTGACCTGCGAGCCGCTAAGGGCGCAGTCCGGCGAAACCGGGGCGACGCCCAGCCTGACACGCAGACACTTCAGCGAGTCTGAATCCCGCACCCGGCGATGGCCTGCGGCTGCGAGCAAGCTATAACGGGCGTATTACGCCGCAAGAAACGTCCGGACCCCAATGTTGAACCGCCCCCTGCGCATCGGCACCCGCGGCAGCCCGATGGCGCTCGCACAGACCGGGATGGTGCGCGACCAGATCGTGGCGGCCAATCCGGGGCTGCAGACCGAGCTGGTGGTGGTCACCACGGTGGCCGACAAGATCCTGGATCGCCCGCTCTCCGAGATCGGCGGCAAGGGCCTGTTCACCAAGGAACTCGAGCAGGCTCTGTTCGCCGACGAGGTCGACGTCGCGGTCCATTCCATGAAGGACGTGGAGACCTGGCTGCCGGACGGCCTCGTGATCGCCTGCATCCTGGAGCGCGACGACCCCCGCGATGCCTTCCTGTCGCCGCACGCGGACGGGCTCGCGGGCCTTCCGCAAGGCGCACGGGTCGGCACCTCGTCGCTCAGGCGGGGCGCGCAGGTGCTGATGCACCGGCCGGACCTGAAGGTCGTGCCCCTGCGCGGCAACGCCAACACCCGGATGCGCAAGCTCGAATCCGGCGAATGCGACGCGACCCTGCTGGCCTTGGCCGGCCTGCAGCGCCTCGGCCTGCAGGACATGGCCCGCAGCATCCTGTCGGTGGACGAGATGCTGCCCGCGGTCGCGCAGGGCGCGCTCGGCATCGAGTGCCGAGCCGACGACGCGGCGGTCCGCGATCTGCTGGCGCCGATCGCCTGCGCCCGCACCACCACGGCGATCGCGGCCGAACGGTCGCTGCTCGCCGAGCTCGACGGCTCCTGCCGGACGCCGATCGCCGCCCTGGCGCAGATCGACGGCGATCACCTCACGCTCGACGGGCTGCTGTTCCTGCCTGATGGCAGCCGGCACTGGGCGGTCTCCCGGCAGGGCCCGGCGGCGGAGGCCGAGCGGATCGGCCGCGAGGCCGGCGCGGTGCTGAAGGAGGCGGCCGGGGAGACCTACGCGCGCCACCTGCAATAGGCGGCGTGCCCCCTGGAGGGTTTGCCGGGGCCAACCCCGTCATGGCGAGCGCAGCGAAGCAACCCAGGGCGGCGCGCGACCTCAAACCTCGGCGTATCCCTGGGTCGCTTCGCTGCGCTCGCGATGACGGTTCAGGATAGGCCGCTCGACCAGACGCAACATCACTTCCGCGCGTCACCGTCCGTGCGATCCCGGCGGATGCTGCGGCGGACGGCGACGAGCTGCCAGATTCCCAATCCGAAGGCCAGGGCGAAGACCAGCCCGATATCGAAAGCCGCGAACAGGCCGTCGCTCATCGGCCGGCCTCAGGACGGTGCGGAGCGGCCGAAGGCCTCGCGCTCGCGCATCCGCTCGATCAGTTCGAGCACGTGCACGACCCGGCCGCCCACGTCCCACCAGGGGCGGAGCGCGGACAGTCGGCGATCGGGCAAGGGCGGATGCCGCATCACGGCCTCGATCAGGAACGCCACCGCCGGCAGGGGCGGCGCCGTGAGGCCGGGCGCGGCCGGGGCGGAGCGCAGGGCGCGAGCGATCAGGGTGAGCTTCCGGGCGGTCCCGACCCGGGCGCGGCCGCTGACGGAATCGTATCCCTGCAAAGCCACCACCCGGCCGATCTCGGCATAGATCAGCGCCGCCGCCCGGATCGCCGGACGGCAGGGGGATGGCAAGGCCGCGAGCCCGGCCTCGGCCCGCCGGTACAGCGCGTCGGCCTCGGTGAGCAGCCGGGCGACCACGCCGGACAGCGCCGGGCTCGGCCGCGGATCGGCCAGGAACGCGGCCGGGTCGAGCCCGGCCTCGGCCATCCAGTCCAGCGGCAGGTAGAGGCGGCCCATCCGGGCATCCTCGCCAACATCGCGGGCGATGTTGGTGAGCTGCATGGCGGCGCCGAGATCGCAGGCGCGGGCGAGCGCGTCGGGGCAACGCGCGCCCATGATCAGCGCCATCATCGCCCCGACGGAGCCCGCCACCCGGGCCGCGTAGGCATGGAGGGCGGCCATGTCGGCGTAACGCCGCCCCTCCGCGTCCCAGCAAAAACCCTCGATCAGCGCATAGGGCAGCGCCTCGGGGATCGCGTAGGTGCCGACGATCTCCGAGAAGGCCCGGTCGGCCGGCGTGTCCGCTGGAGCGCCGCTATAAGCCAGCGCGACCCGGCGGCCGAGCCGGGCCACCGCGTCGCGCCGGTCGGACGCGGTGGCGGCCTCGTCGACGAGATCGTCCGAGAGGCGGCAGAAGGCGTAGAGCCCGTAGGCGGCCTCGCGCACCTCCCCGGGCAGCAGCCGGCCGGCCGCGAAGAAGCTCTTCGAGCCGGCGCGGATCGCTACCCGGCAGGCGGTGCGGTCTGCGGCTGCGGCGAATTCAGGCGGAAACACGGGCATCCGGAACCACCAGATCGAGGATACGGGCGGAGGAGAGCACGCCGGGCAGACCCGCCCCGGGATGCGTGCCGGCGCCCACCAGATAGAGGTTGCGCACGTCGCTCGACCGGTTATGCGGCCGGAACCACGCGGATTGGGTCAGCACCGGCTCCAGGCCGAAGCCCGAGCCGCGATAGCTCTGGAAATCGTCCTGGAATTCCTGGGGCGTCGTCACCTTCGAGGTGACGATGGCCTCCGACAGGCCGGGCAGGACACTGGATTCCAGCATCGCGGCGATCCGGCGCCGGTACGGCTCGGCGAGCGTACGCCAATCCTGGCCGCCGGCCAGGTTCGGCACCGGAGCCAGCACGTAGAACGCGTCGCAGCCCGGCGGCGCGAGGCTCGGATCGGTGGCGGTGGGCCGGTGCAGATAGAGGCTCGCATCCTCGGCCAGCACCTTGTGATCGAAGATGTCGGCCAGCAGCCCGCGATAGCGCGGCCCGAGCAGGATCATGTGGTGGGCGACATCCGGGTAGCGGCGCTTGGTGCCGAAATACCAGACGAACAGCCCCATCGACGAGCGCGCACGCTTCAGCCGCCCGGGACTCCAGCGCCGGGGCTTCGGCAGCAGCCGCGCATGCGTCACCGCCGAATCGGCGTTCGAGACCACGAGGTCGGCCGGAATCGTCTCGCCGCCCGCGAGCTCGACGCCGGTGGCGGTCCCGTCCTCGACGCGGATTCGGGCGACATCGACGCCGAGCCGCACCCGGCCGTTCTGGCTCCGGATTAGCCGCACAAGCCCGTCGACCAGCTTGCCGGTTCCGCCCATGGCGAAATGGACGCCCCAGCGCCGCTCCAGATCGGCGATCAGGCAGTAGATCGCGCTCGCCCGGAACGGGTTGCCGCCGATCAGCAGCGGGTGGAAGCTGAACACGGTGCGCAGCCGCTCGTCGCGGATGAAGCGCGCCACCACGGCGTGGACCGAGCGGTGGCCCGACAGGCGCAGCAGGTCCGGGGCGATCTTCAGCATCGAGCCGACGCTGCCGAACGGGACGTGGCCGAGCTGCTCGAAGCCGATGCGGCAGACCGCGCGGCTGTGGTCCATGAACCGGTCGTAGCCGGCGACGTCCTCCGGGGCGAACCGCGCCACCTCGGCGCGCATCCGCTCGGGATCGCCGCTGTACTCGAAGGTCGCGCCGTCTGCGAAGCGGATCCGGTAGAACGGATCGATCGGCACCAGGGCGACGTCGTCGGAAAGCCGGCGGCCGGCGAGCTGCCACAGCTCCTCGAACAGCTGCGGCGCGGTGACGATGGTCGGCCCGGCATCGAAGGTGAAGCCGTCCTGCCGGTGGACCCGGGCCCGGCCGCCCGGCTGCTCCAGGCGCTCCAGCACGGTGACCCGGTAGCCCCGGGCCCCGAGCCGGACGGCGGCGGCGAGACCGCCGAAACCCGAGCCGACGACGACCGCGTGCGGTCGCCGATCCGTCTCCTGCCGCTCCGACTGTTCGACCGCGAGTGTCAACATAACTTGACACTATGCCGGGGATTTCCCCGGGCGCAAGGCCGAAACGCCGGTCCGGCCTTGCTGACGCGGGTTGCCCTCAGAACTCGCCGGCCAGACCGGCGCGGACGCCGACATTGCTGTCGCCGGCATAGGCGACGCCGGCGGTGATGGCGATCGGCACGCAGCAGGTCGGCAGCCGGTGCGCCACGGCGATGCCGCCGGCCCATTCGCCGCGATAGGTCGCGCCGTTCGTCGCCCAGGTGGTCTTGCCGGGGGCGGAGGGCATCGGCGCGGTGGCCATCGCGATCGCCATGGCGACGCCCTGGCGGGCCTCCTTGCGGGTCTGGACCGCGTAGCGCTGCATCGAGTCGGTCTTGGTCTCCAGGTTGTTGACCTGGGACTGGACCGAATCGATCCGGTTGCCGAGACCCGCGATGGTCGACGGTCCGTAGGCCGAGGCCGCGAGGTTGCCGGCGGCGTCGGTGGTCACGAAATTCGTCGCGCCGCTCTGGGCCGCCGCGCTCGCCTGGGAGGCGATGCCGGCGAACGTGTAGGTGTTGGCGGCGTTGCCGATCGCCACTTGGTTCGCCTGGGTGGTCTTGACGTTGGCGCCGATGGCGATCGTGTTCGCCTGGTTGGCCGCCGCGCCGTTGCCGAGCGCCACGCTGTTGTTGCCGGCGGCCGAGGCCGCCGCGCCGATCGCCGTGGACCCCGTCCCGGTGGCGCCGGCGACGAAGCCGAGCGCGGTGCTGCCGTCCCCGGAGGCCGCGGACGCGGTGCCGACCGCCGTGCCGCCCAAACCTTGCGCGCTGGCCGCGTAGCCGACCGCGACGCTGCCGGTGTTGACCGCGCTGGCTCCGGTTCCGACGGCCGTGGAGGCGGTGCCGGCCGCGCTTGATCCGTAGCCGACCGCGAGGGCGTCCCCGCCCGTGGCGACCGGAGCCGCCAGGGCGCTGGTGTTGTTGGCGGCGATGCCGGTGGCGCTGGAGAGCTGCGAGAGCCGCAGGTCGGCGATGACGGTCTGGCCCTGGGATTGGGTGACGTTGCCGGTCACGATGTAGATGCCCTGACCCGTGCCGCCGCCACCACCGGTGCCGCCGCCCGTGCCGCCCGTGCCGCCCCCGCCCCCGCCCCCGCAGGTCCCGCAATTGCCGCCGCCACCGGTGCCGCCCGCGGTGCCGAGGGTCAGCCCGGTCCCGAGCAGACCGTCGCCCGGGCCGGTGGTCCCGACAAGAAGTCCTGTTCCGAGGACGCCGCCGCTGGTGGTGCCGACATTGAGGCCGGTGCCGAGGATGCCGGTCCCGGGGTTCGTGGTGCCGGCGGTCACGCCGGTCCCTAAAAGGCCGCCGCCGGTGGTGCCGACATTCAGGCCGGTGCCCAGCAGGCCGTTACCCGGGCTCGTGGTGCCGACGGTGACGCCGGTTCCGAGGATACCGCCTCCGGTTGTATCGAGGGTGCCACGCAGGAGTTGCGCCTGCGCAGTGGATACAACCGGGATGGCGAGCAGCGTGCCGGCCAGCAGGGGTGCGATACGGCCGGCCGACCGGAGCAGCACGGCGGTCAATGTCCGCGGCCGCGCCGGGACATCGGTCGAGTTACGCATCTGGGACTCCATTGCTGCGCGGCCCTGCAGATCCTGCCCGGTCCAGAGGTCCGGAGGGCGTTGGGCGGGTACAGACACAGCTTCTGGTAGAATGCTTAACACCAACTTTCGGTTGTATTTGTAATCGCCACTTCGCGTGTCGCACCCATCACGCGCTGCGGCGCGGCGGGGGTTCCGTTCGCCTCAGAAAACGCGCCTTTTCCCAGCGATATCCGACCGAACCGGGGGTATAGGGGCCACGCGAGCGCTGGCCGCAGGGAATGGACGCGTGATGGACGGGCGGGACAGGACCATCTTCGTTGCGGGGCACCGCGGGATGGTGGGATCGGCGATCGTGCGCCGGTTGCGGGAGCTGGGCTACGGGCGAATCCTGAAGGCCGACCGGCAGGCCCTCGATCTGCTCGACCAGGCCGCGGTCCGCGCCTTCTTCGCCGAGCATCGGATCGACATGGTCTACCTCGCCGCCGCGAAGGTCGGCGGCATCCACGCCAACAACGCCTACCCGGCCGAGTTCATCCACGAGAACCTGCTGATCCAGGCGAACCTGATCCACGCCGCGCATGTGGCCGACGTCGACCGGCTGCTGTTCCTGGGATCCTCGTGCATCTACCCGAAGCACGCGGCGCAGCCGATGCGCGAGGACGCGCTGCTCACCGGCGTGCTCGAGCCGACCAACGAGCCCTACGCGATCGCCAAGATCGCCGGTATCAAGATGTGCGAGAGCTACAACCGCCAATACGGGCGACGCTACCGCAGCGTGATGCCGACCAACCTGTACGGGCCGAACGACAACTTCCACCCGCAGAACGCCCACGTCCTGCCGGCGCTCATGCGGCGCCTGCACGAGGCCAAGCAGGCGGGAAGCCCCGCCGTCACGGTCTGGGGCACCGGCCGGGCGATGCGCGAGTTCCTGCACGTCGACGACATGGCCCGCGCCAGCGTGTTCGTGATGGAGCTGGACGACGCGGTCTATGCGGCCAACACGAGGCCGGACCTGTCGCACATCAATGTCGGCACGGGCGAGGATTGCACGATCCGGGAACTGGCCGAGTCCCTGGCCCGGGTGATCGGCTACGCGGGCCGGCTGGACTTCGACGCGACCAAGCCGGACGGCACGCCGCGCAAGCTGATGGACGTCTCACGGCTCAAGGCGATGGGCTGGCAGCCGGAGATCGGCCTGGAGCAGGGCCTGCGGCAGACCTACGGATGGTTCCTGGAGAACCACGCCACGCTGCGCGGCTGAACGCGATCACCGCACGACATCCGACCGGGTTGGAGAACCAGCATGGCCCCGCGGGCCCCTGACGATTCCGAGCGCGCGCGACGGCGCAAGTTCCTGCGCGACTTCCACACCTTCGATTCGAACATCCGCTTCCCCGCGCCCTACGTGCAGTTCGCCGGCAAGCCGTTGGCCCCGGCGGCGGAGCAGACTTGGCGCTACGACGCGCTCGGCTACCGGAACGACAGCCATCCGGAGGGGCGCACGCCCGCCGAGACCCTGCGGGTCTTCGTGGTCGGCGACAGCACGCTGGTCGACGGTCAGGTCTTCGCCGACACGATCCCGGGCCGCCTCGAGACCGGGCTGAAGCGCCGCCACGGCGAGGGCGCCCGCGTCTACAATTTCGGCGCGACCTCGGCCTGCCTGAACCAGATGATCGCGCTGATCACCACCCGGCTGATGGACCTTCAGCCCGACGTGATCTTCGTGCTGGGCGGTGCCACCGACGTCTTCCAGCCCTGGAGCTTCGATCCGCGCGCAGGCTATCCGTACAATCACTTCGCCAACGAGTGCCTGTACGACTACTTCTTCAATACGGTGAAGACGGACGAGGATGCCGAGGACCTGTCCTACGACAGCCTGCAGGCGCTGATCTTCAACCGGCTCGACAATCTCCGGGCGCTGACCAACTGGCAGTCGGACATCTGGGAGTGGGAGGTGGTGCGCCAGTTCGAGCTGGCGCTCAAGCGCCTCGGCCGCCTCTCCGGCGGCATCGGGGCGCCCGTGCGGTTCCTCCTGCAGCCGGCGATCGTGCGCAAGACCGAGCGGGTCGGCGATGAGCACAATGCCGCCTCCGGCGAATTCCTGGCCTATCTCGACCGGCAATACACCCGGATCGAGCAGGTGCTCGGCCGCCTCGACGCCGATGGCCTCACGCAGGGGCCGTTCACGACCCGCGATCTGAGCCGGATCTTCGAGGCCGATACCCGCTCTCTGTTCACCGACATCGTGCACGTCACCTCGGAGGGCCGGCAGGTGATGGCCGACAGGCTGGCCGCCGAAGTCGCGGAGGTGCTCGGCCTCCCGTCCGAGGGATAGGCCGTGGTCCGGCCGATCGTCTTCATCGGGGACTCGATCACCGAAGCCTGGGGCTTCCACCGGGCCGCCACCTTCGCGGCAAACGACCTGATCCCGCGGGGCGGATCCGGCCAGACGGCGCGCTGGATCACCATGCGGTTCCGCCGCGACGTCGAGGAGACCGGCGCGCAGGGCGTCCACCTGCTCTGCGGCGTCAACGATATCGGGCGCAACGAGGGTTTCTTCGTCCCGGCCGAGGAGATCGCCCGGACGCTCGCCGGCATGCTCGACGAGGCCCGGGCGATGGGCGTGACGGCCTGGATCGGCTCGATCCTGCCGGCGGCCCGGATCCCCTGGAATGCGGAAGTTCCGGACGCCCCAGCGATGATCGCCGCGGTGAACGCGTGGCTGCGCGACCACGCGCACGAGCACGGCGCGACCTTCATCGATTACCACGCGGTGCTGGCGGACAAATCCGGGGCGCTGCGCCGGGCCTACACCACGGACGGGCTGCATCTCAGCCCGGCCGGGTACAAGGCGATCGAGCCGCTGATGCTGGCGGCGCTAGGGCGGGTGCCGGCCGGGGATGCGGTTGAGGCCTCCAGCGGTGCGAAGCTGCTGATGTTTGGAAGGGCGCGCCTCGCGGCGTTTGCTACAGTGGCTGCCATCGTGATCGCCGGTGTGGTCCTCTATTGGGCATCGCGCTGAAGGGAACGCCGGTTCGGTCAGGCGTGCCGAAGCTGGACGCAGCAACCGAGGCGATTTTGTTTCTGGCACCAAACGACGTTCGGAACCGAAGTCTATCCCAATCTCTCCCTCATCGTGAGGTGCCCGCGTAAGCGGGCCTCGACGGAGCCCTCCAGAGATCGCGAGACCTTCTGGAGGGCTCCTTCGAGGTTTCCGCTGCGCGGCAACACCTCAGGATGAGATCGATTGTTGGAAGGGCCGGGTCGCGATGGGCCTTAACTTAACATCAATCAAATTAAACCCGCCGCACCGCCCCATGGGCCGCGCTGGTGGTCAGCATCGCGTAGGCGCGGAGCGCCGTGCTGACCTTGCGCTTGCGCGGGCTGGCTGGCTGCCAGCCGGCGGCGTCCTGCTCGATGCGGCGCCGCTCCAGCTCGGCCGGCTCCACGTCCAGGCGGATGCTGCGGCCCGGGATGTCGATGGCGATGGTGTCGCCGTCGCGCACCAGGCCGATCAGGCCGCCCTCGGCCGCCTCCGGGGAGACGTGGCCGATCGACAGGCCGGACGAGCCGCCGGAGAAGCGGCCGTCGGTGACCAGCGCGCAGGCTTTGCCGAGGCCCTTCGATTTCAGGTAGCTCGTGGGATAGAGCATCTCCTGCATGCCGGGGCCGCCGCGCGGGCCCTCGTAGCGGATCAACACCACCTCGCCGGCCGTGACCTTGCCGTTGAGGATGCCGTCCACCGCCGCGTCCTGGCTCTCGAACACCCGGGCGCGCCCCTCGAAGGTGAGGATCGAGGCATCGACGCCGGCCGTCTTCACGATGCAGCCCTGCTCGGCGAGGTTGCCGTAGAGCACGGCCAGGCCGCCATCCTGCGAATAGGCATGGGCGGCGTCGCGGATCACGCCGCCCTCCCGGTCGAGGTCGAGATCTTCGAAGCGGGATTCCTGGCTGAACGCCACCTGGGTCGGCACGCCGCCGGGCGCCGCGCGGTAGAAATCTTGGACCGAGGCGCTCGGATCGTTGCGCACGTCCCAGCGGGCGAGCGCCGCGCCGAGGGTGCCGGCGGACACGTTGCCGGTTTCGGTGTCGATCAGCCCGGCCCGGTCGAGCTCGCCGAGGATGGCCATGATCCCGCCGGCCCGGTGGACGTCCTCCATGTGGACGTTGGCCACCGCCGGGGCGACCTTGCACAGCACCGGCACCCGTCGGGACAACCGATCGATATCGGCCATGGTGAACGGCACCTCGCCCTCGTGGGCGGCGGCCAGCAGGTGCAGCACCGTGTTGGTCGAGCCGCCCATGGCGATGTCGAGCGTCATGGCGTTCTCGAAGGCGGAGAAACTTGCTACGGCGCGCGGCAGCACGCTCGCATCGTCCTGCTCGTAATGGCGGCGGGCGAGATCGACGATCAGGTGCCCGGCCTCAACGAACAGGCGCTTGCGGTCGGCATGGGTCGCCAGCACCGAGCCGTTGCCCGGCAGGGCCAGCCCCAGAGCCTCGGTGAGGCAGTTCATCGAGTTCGCGGTGAACATGCCCGAGCACGACCCGCAGGTCGGGCAGGCCGAGCGCTCGATCACGTCCACGTCTTCGTCCGAGATCCGGTCGTCGGCGGCCGCGATCATGGCGTCGACCAGATCGACCTTCCTGGCGATGCCGGGCAGCTGAACCTTGCCGGCCTCCATCGGTCCGCCCGAGACGAACACGGTCGGGATGTTGAGCCGCAGGCACGCCATGAGCATGCCGGGGGTGATCTTGTCGCAATTCGAGATGCACACCATCGCGTCGGCGCAGTGCGCGTTGACCATGTACTCGACGGAATCGGCGATCAGCTCCCGGGAGGGCAACGAATATAGCATGCCGTCATGGCCCATCGCGATGCCGTCATCGACCGCGATGGTGTTGAACTCCTTGGCGACGCCGCCGGCCTTCTCGATCTCCCGGGCCACCAGCTGGCCGAGATCCTTCAGGTGGACGTGGCCAGGCACGAACTGCGTGAACGAGTTCACCACCGCGATGATCGGCTTGCCGAAATCGCCGTCCTTCATGCCGGTGGCGCGCCAGAGGCCGCGGGCGCCGGCCATGTTGCGGCCATGGGTGGTGGTGCGGGAACGATAGGCTGGCATCGCGCGGTTCAATCGGTTCAGAAGCGAATCTTTCAAAGGTAGGGGCTTCTGCGCCCGCCGCCGCGCCGCTGCAAGCGTCGCCGGCGCGGGTGCGACCGTGGCATGCTCCTGGCAAATACCGGGATCGAACGGGGGCTGAGTCGCGCGATGGACCGAGTGGATTTCCTGCGGCGGGCCATCGACCAGGGCCAGGGCCGGACCGAGGCCGACCTCGTGCTCAAGGGCGGGCGCTTCCTCGACCTCGTCACCGGCGATCTCGTCGCCTCCGACATCGCCGTGTGCGGCGACCGGATCGTCGGCACCTTCGGCAGCTATCGCGGCCGGCGCGAGGTGGATGTCTCCGGCAAGGTCGTGGTGCCGGGCTTCATCGACACGCATTTCCACGTCGAGTCCTCGCTGATGCCGCCGCAGGAATTCGAGCGCTGCGTCCTGCCGCACGGCGTCACCACCGGCATCTGCGATCCGCACGAGATGGCCAACGTGCTCGGCACCGAGGCCTTCGCGTGGTTCCTGGCCTCGTCCGAGACCCTGGCGATGGACCTGCGGGTCCAGCTCTCTTCCTGCGTCCCGGCCACGGATCACTTGGAGACTTCGGGCGCGCGGATCGGCGCGGCGGAGCTGCTGGCCTTCGCCGGCCATCCGAAGGTGATCGGGCTCGCCGAGTTCATGAACTTCCCAGGTGTGCTCGCCGGCGACCCGGGCGCCTTGGACAAGCTCGCGGCGTTCCAGGGCCGGCATATCGACGGCCACGCACCGCTGCTGCGCGGCGCCGCGCTCAACGGCTACATCGCGGCCGGCATCCGCACCGAGCATGAGGCGACCACGCCGGAAGAGGCGTTGGAA
Source organism: Methylobacterium sp. J-077 (assembly GCF_022829365.1). Lineage (GTDB taxonomy): Bacteria > Pseudomonadota > Alphaproteobacteria > Rhizobiales > Beijerinckiaceae > Methylobacterium. Next base: position 38,597 of record NZ_JAKSYJ010000112.1, read on the forward strand.
AAGCTCTCGAAGGGCATGACCGTGCTGATCCGGGAGGGCTCGGTCTCCAAGGACTTGCACGCTCTGGCGCCGATCCTGACCGAGCGCACGGCGCCGTTCCTGGCCTTCTGCACCGACGACCGGAACCCCCTCGATATCGCCGAGGAAGGCCATCTCGACTACGTCGTCCGAACCGCCATCGCGTTGGGCGCGCCGCCGCTCGCGGCCTACCGGGCGGCCTCGTGGTCGGCGGCCCGCGCCTTCGGGCTGCACGACCGCGGCCTCGTGGTGCCGGGCCAGCGCGCCGACCTCGTCGTCCTCGACGATTTTCTGGATTGCCGCGTCGCGCAGGTGTTTAGCGCCGGGCGGCTTGTGGAGGATGCGCTATTCGCCAATCGACCTGCCATCCAGCCGATCGGCCGGGGCAGCCTTCGGGCGCGGCGGGTGACGGCCGCCGATTTCGCGGCCCCGGGCTCCGGGCCATCGACGCCGGTGATCGGCGTGATGCCGGGCAAGATCATCACCCTGCGGCACGACCTGTCCCTGCCCTATGTCCATGGCGAGCGCCGGATCGATCTGGATCAGGACGTGATCAAGGTCGCCGTCGTCGAGCGTCACGGCAAGACGCCGCCGGGGGAGCGCGGCATCGGCGTCGCCTTCGTGAAGGGGTTCGGCCTCAAGCGCGGCGCCATCGCCTCCTCGGTCGGGCATGACAGCCACAACGTCACCGTCGTCGGCGCCGAAGATGCCGACATGGCCGTGGCGGTGAACCGGCTCGGCGAGATCGAGGGCGGCTTCGTCGTGGTCGAGGGCGGCCGGGTGCTCGCCGAGATCGCCCTGCCGCTCGCCGGGCTGATGAGCCTGCTGCCGTTCGAGGCGATCCGCGCGTCGCTGGTGAGACTGCGGGCGGCGGCGCGGGGCCTCGGCGTCGTCCTGCCGGAGCCGTTCCTGCAGGTGGCGTTCCTGCCGCTGCCGGTGATCCCGCACCTCAAGATCACCGACAAGGGCCTCGTGGACGTCGACCGGTTCGCGCTGATCGACCCTTGAAAATAGATTGCGCGCAATCTATCTCGGGGCTACACGGTAGGGGGTGACGGCCCTAGATGCCGACTCTCTTCCTGTAACCGGAGATCGCACCATGTCCGTAGACGTGAAGTACCGCACCACCGCGACCGCCACCGGGGGCCGCGACGGCGCAGCCAAGACCGCCGATGGCAGCTTCGAGGTCAAGCTCTCGACCCCGAAGGAACTCGGCGGTGCCGGCGGCCCGGGCGCGAATCCGGAGCAGCTCTTCGCGTCCGGCTACTCGGCCTGCTTCCTGGGCGCCATGAAAGCTGTCGCCCCGTCGCTGCAGCTCAAGGTCCCGGCCGACACCAGCGTCACCGCCAATGTCGGCATCGGCCCGCGCTCCGAGGGCGGCTTCGGCATCACGGCCGATCTCACCGTCAGCCTGCCGGGCCTCGACCGCGCCGACGCGCAGAAGCTCGTGGACGCCGCCCACCAGGTCTGCCCGTACTCGAACGCCACCCGCGGCAACGTCGATGTCGGCCTGACGCTCGCCTGAGCCGAACCGTCACTCTATCCATCTTCCTAAGCTGGAGGGGCCCGCGCGAGCGGGCCTCGACGAAGCCCTCCAGCAGTCTCAGCGATCCCTGGAACCTTCCTTCGCGGGCGCCTCTTGGGGGCGCCATCTCAGGATGAGGTCGCGGGTAGGATATCTGTAGGGTCGACCGCGCCCTCCCCGTCATTGCGAGCGCAGCGAAGCAACCTAGGGACGCGCTACCGTCTGAGACCGCGCGCTGCACTGGGTCGCTTCGCTGCGCTCGCGATGACGGCGCAGCTGGGTTTCGAAACGTAAGCGCTTACGCGACCGCCTGCGCCTGCATGCAGACGCGGCCCGCCTCGTCCAACGTGACCCCCACGAACCCCTCCCCTGTCCGCCGCCCGCAGACCCGAACGATCTGGTTGGCGGTCATCGGCGAGACGCCGCGTTGGGTGAAGCTTCGCGGTACCCGCCCCAGCAGCGTCGCCGCGAGGTTCATCAGCAGCGTCGCCTGGATCGGTCCGTGGACCACGAGGTCGGCATAGCCCTCGACTTGCGTGGCGTAGGGCTGGTCGTAGTGGAAGCGGTGTCCGTTGAAGGTCATGGCCGAGTAGCGGAACAGCAGCGTCGGCGTCGCCGGCGCGGACCAGACTTGGTCGTATGCTGACGCGTCGTCACGCTCGGCCGTGCCTCCTGCCCCGGTCTGTGCCCCGGCGGCCTCCCGGTAGACGATGTCCTGCCGCTCCCGGATCGCCACGCCGCGGGCGGTGGCGAAGGTGTGGTCGACCGTGACGAAGCACAGACGGCCGCTGCGGCCCTCCTTGAAGGCGACGTCGCGCACCGTCTCGGTCCGGGTCACCAGATCGCCTTCCCGCAGCTCCGACAGGGTCTCGACCTGCCCCCCGGCCCACATCCGCCGCGGCAGCGGCACCGGCGGCAGGAACCCGCCCTTGGCGGCGTGGCCGTCCGGCCCGAGGGCGTCGGCGGGCGGCGTCTCGGGGGCGAGACACCAGTGCAGGGCCGGCGGCGCCGCCCCATCCGGCATCGGTGCGAGATGCGGCGCGAAGGTCGCGCGGAACTCGGCCAGCAGGCGCGGCGTGACGAGGTCCGTGGTCTCGCGGGTGCGGCCGATCCAGGCTTTGAGGTCGGTCATGTCAGTACGACCGCGGCAGGCCGAGCACGTGCTCGGAGAGGTAGGCGAGGATCAGGTTCGTGGAGATCGGCGCCACTTGGTAGAGGCGCGTCTCGCGGAACTTGCGCTCGATATCGTATTCCTCGGCGAAGCCGAACCCGCCATGGGTCTGGATGCAGGCATTGGCGGCCTCGAACGAGGCGTCGGCGGCGAGCATCTTGGCCATGTTGGCCTCCGCGCCCGGATTGGTGCCGGATTCGTAGAGGCTCAGCGCCTCGCGGACCATCAGCTCGGCCGCCCGCATGTTGGCGTAGGCTTTCGCGATCGGGAATTGCACGCCCTGGTTGGCCCCGATCGGCCGGCCGAACACCGACCGGTCCGCGGCGTAGCGCTTGGCCTTGTCGATGAACCACTTGGCATCGCCGACGCATTCCGCGGCGATCAGGATGCGTTCGGCGTTCATGCCGGACAGGATGTAGCGGAAGCCCCTGCCCTCCTCACCGATCAGGTTGTCGGCGGGTACGCGGAGGTTGTCGAAGAAAACCTCCGTGGTGGCGTGGTTCATCATGGTGCGGATCGGCCGGATGGTCAGGCCGTTGCCGATCGCCTCCCGCATGTCGACCAGCAGCACCGACAGGCCGTCGGTTCGCTTCATGCCCTCGCTGCGCGGGGTGGTGCGCGCCAGGAGCAGCATCAGGTCCGAATGCTCGGCCCGGCTGGTCCAGATCTTTTGGCCGTTGACGACGTAATGGTCGCCGTCGCGCCGGGCGGTGGTCTTGAGGCTGCCGGTGTCGGTGCCGGAACTCGGCTCGGTCACCCCGAAGGCCTGGAGCCGCAGGCGGCCCTCGGCGATGGCCGGGAGGTAGGCGGCCTTCTGGGCGTCGGAACCGTGCCGGAGCAGCGTGCCCATCGTGTACATCTGCGCGTGGCAGGCGCCGCCGTTGCAGCCCGCCCGCTGCACCTCCTCGAGGATCGCGGCGGCAGCCGAGAGCGGCAGGCCGGAGCCGCCATACTCCTCCGGGATCAGCACCGAGAGGTAGCCGCTCTCGGTGAGCGCGGTCACGAATTCGGTCGGGTAGGTCATCTCCCGGTCGAGCGCCCGCCAATACGGGCCGGGGAACCCGGCGCAGAGCCTGGCGACCGCCTCGCGGATCTCGGTATAGGCTTCCATCGCGCGCCTCAGGCCGTGCGGCCGCCATCGACCGGCAGGTCGACGCCGGTGATGAATGCGGCCTCGTCGGAGGCCAGGAACAGGGCCGCGGCGGCGATGTCCTCGGCCCGCGACATCCGTCCGAGGGGGATCGTCGCGATGAACTTGTCCCGGTTCTCCGGGGTGTCGGGCACGCCCATGAAATGCTCGAGCAGCGCCGTGGCGCCTATCACCGGGCACAGGGCGTTCACCCGGATCTTCCAGGGGGCGAGTTCCAGCGCCAGGGACTTCGAGGCGAGGCTCGCGGCGCCCTTGGAGGCGTTGTACCAGGTCAGCCCCGGGCGCGGCCGCAGCGCCGCCGTCGAGCTGACGTTGAGGATCACGCCGCCGCCCTGGTTGCGCATCAGCGGGGCGATCGTGCGGACGTAGTGGAAGATCGATTTTACGTTCACCCGAAAGACCCGGTCGAACTCGTCCTCGGTCACCTCCAGCAGCGGCTTGTTGCGGTGGGTGGTGCCGGCATTGTTGACCAGGATGTGCGGGATTCCGAACCGCTCCCGGGTCTCGGACACGCTGGCCTCGACATCGGCGGCCGATCCGACATCCGCGGCGATCGCGATGGCGTTCGCACCGATGCCGGATGCGACCCGCTCGGCCGCCACCCGGTCGATATCCACGCAGGCAACCCGCGCGCCCTCGGCGGCGAAGCGCTCGGCGATGCCCGCGCCGAACCCGCTCCCGGCGCCCGTCACGAGCGCGATTTTTCCGTTCAATCTCATCGTTTCCTCCTGTTGTTTTTTTAATTGCGTGCCTCAACCTCGGGCGGAGAATTCCCGCCGGATCTTTGCGCTGTGCTCGCCGATATCCGGCACCCGGCCGAGCGCCCGGACTTCGCCGTCGATCAGCACCGGCGGCGCGACGATGCGGGCCGTTCCCGCCGAGGTCTCGACCTCGGCGCGGACCAGGGCCGGATGGGTGGCGAGGTCGGCCAGGGTGTTGACGAAGCCGTAGGCGGTGCCGGCGGCCTTGAGGCGGGCGGCGGCTTCGTCGCGGCTCAGCCGCACCAGGGCGGCGCCGACGCGCAGGTCCACGGCTGCCCTGTTCGCGACCCGGGCGTTGTTTGAGGAAAAGCCCTCAGTGCGGGCGAGATCCGGCTCGCCGAGCACGCGGTCGCAGAAGCTTGCCCATTCGCGCTCGTTCTGGATCGAGATCAGCACCAGGCTGTCGTCGGCGGTCTTGTAGGCGCCGTAGGGCGAGATCGAGGGATGGGCCAGCCCGACCCGCTGCGGCTCCCGGCCTGTGCCCTCGAAATAGAGCAGCGGCACGTTCATCCAGTCGGCCGCGCCACTGAACAGGCTGACCTCCAGGGCGCAGCCCTCGCCGGAGATGGAGCGGGCGATCAGCGCCTCCAGCACCGCCGCATGGGCGTCCATCCCGCAGGCGATGTCGCAGACCGAGACGCCGACCCGGCCCGGACCGGCCGGATGGCCGGTGATCCCGGCCATGCCGCTCTCGGCCTGCACCAGAAGGTCGTAGGCCTTCATGTCGCTGTAGGCGTGGCCTGACCCGTATCCGGTAATGTCGACCGTGATCAGCCGCGGATGGCGCGCCCGCAACTCTGCTGAGCCGAAGCCCGCCCGGGCGGCGGCTCCGGGGGCGAGGTTCTGCACGAACACGTCGGTGTCTTCGAGGATGGCGTGCAGCAGCCGGGCGTCGTCCGGATCCTTGATGTCGGCGACCAGGCTCTCCTTGCCGCGGTTGAGCCAGACGAAGTAGCTCGCCAGCCCGTTGACGGCGGAATCGTAGCCCCGGGCGAAATCCCCCTCCGGGCGCTCGATCTTGATCACCCGGGCGCCGGCATCGGCGAGCCGCGAGGTGCAGTAGGGCGCGGCGACGGCCTGCTCCAGGGCGAGGATGGTCAGCCCGCGCAACGGCCGGTTCACGCTCATTCACCGCTCCCCGCATCCGGAGCGCCCCGCTTCGCGAGGCCGGAGCGGGGTGAACTGGGTCGGTCGCGCGCCCTGCCAAGCGGGGACGGCTGACATCCGGCGCGAAGCCGCGGCTCTACTCCGCGGCGCGCAGCGCCTGCTGCTCGCGGGCGGCCTCGCGGTCCTCGGCCAACCGCGCGTCGACCGCTTCGGGCTTGTCCCGGAAGGAGAACCGATGCGCCAGCCGGTCGAGATAGACGTAGATCACCGGCGTCGTGAACAGCGTCAGGATCTGGCTGACGGCGAGGCCGCCGACCATGGCGTAGCCGAGCGGCTGCCGGATCTCCGAACCGGTGCCGGTGGCGAGCATCAGCGGGATGCCGCCGAGCAACGCCGCCATGGTGGTCATCAGGATCGGGCGGAACCGCAGCAGGGCCGCCTTGCGGATCGCTTCCTCCGGGCTCAGCCCCTCCTCGCGCTCGGCCACGATGGCGAAGTCGATCAGCATGATGCCGTTCTTCTTCACGATGCCAATCAGGAGGATGATGCCGATCAGTGCGATCAGGCTGAAATCGTAGCCCGCCCACATCAGCACGGCCAACGCACCGACGCCAGCCGAAGGCAGGGTCGAGAGGATCGTGATCGGGTGGATGAAGCTCTCGTAGAGGATGCCGAGGATCAGGTAGACCACGAACAGGGCCGCCAGGATCAGCAGCGGCACCGTCGACAGCGATTGCTGGAACGCCTGCGCGGTGCCCTGGAAGCCGGTGACCACGGTCGGCGGAACCGCAAGGTCCTTCATCGCCCGGCCGATCGCCTCGGTGGCCTGGCCCAACGCGACATCGGGGGCGAGGTTGAAGCTGATCGTCACCGCCGGGAACTGGCCCTGGTGGTTGACCGCGAGCGCCGCCACCGGGTCCGTGGTCCAGCGGGCGAAGGCCGCGAGCGGCACCTGCCCGCCGCCGATCGGCGCCTTGATGTAGATCTTGTCCAGGCTCTCAACGCTGCCCTGCAGTGCCGGGAGCACCTCCAGGATCACGTGGTAGCTGTTGAGCTGGGTGAAGTACTGGGCGATCTGCCGCTGGCCGAAGGCGTCGTAGAGGGTGTCGTCGATCAGCTGGGGCGTGATCCCGTAGCGCGAGGCGGCGTCGCGGTCGATCGCCAGCGTCAGGGTGGTGCCGCGGTTCTGCTGGTCGGTGGCGACGTCGCGCAGCTCCGGCAGGGTCTTCATCTTGTCGAGGATGCGCGGCGCCCAGGTGTTGAGCTCGGCCAGATCCGGGTCCTGGAGCGTGTATTCGAACTGCGTCCGGGAGGTCCGCCCGCCGGTGCGCACGTCCTGGGTGGCCTGGATGTAGGTGCGGATCCCCTCGACTCGCTCCAGCTTCGGCCGCAGGCGTCCGATGATCTGGAACGCGTCAGCCGCGCGCTCCTCGCGGGGCTTGAGCGTGATGTACATCCGGCCCGAATTCAGCGCCTGGCCGTTGCCGCCCAGCGACATGCCCACCGTCGCCACGTCCGGATCGGCCTGCACGATGGCGCCGACCTTCTCCTGCAGGGTCTTCATCGCCGAGAAGGACACGTCCTGGCCCGCCTCGGTGACGCCGATCATGAAGCCGGTATCCTGCTGCGGGAAGAACCCCTTCGGAATGACGATGAACAGGTGGATCGTCAGCGCCAGGGTCGCGAAGAAGGTCAGCAGCGTGATGAACCGGAAGCGCAGCGCCAGATCCAGGCCCTTGGCGTAGGACGACACCAGCGCGTCGAACACCGCCTCGCTCGCCCGGTAGAGGCGTCCGTGGTGGCCGGTGCCGTGCGGCTTGAGGAGGCGTGCCGCCATCATCGGCGTCAGCGTCAGCGAGACGAAGGCCGAAACCGCGATCGTCATCGACAGGACGACGGCGAATTCCCGGAACAGGCGGCCGATGATGCCGCCCATCAGCAGCAGCGGGATCAGCACGGCGATCAGCGAGACCGAGATGGAGACGATGGTGAAGCCGATCTCGCCTGCGCCCTTGAACGCGGCCTCCATGGGCCGCATCCCCTCCTCGACGTAGCGGCTGATGTTCTCCAGCACGACGATGGCGTCGTCGACCACGAAGCCCACCGAGATGGTGAGCGCCATCAGCGACAGGTTGTCGAGGGTATAGCCGGCCAGCCACATCAGCGCGCAGGCGCCGAGCAGGGCGAGCGGCACGGTCACGCTCGGGATCACCGTCGCCCAGAAGCTGCGCAGGAACACGAAGATCACTGCGACCACCAGCACGATGGTGATCAGCAGGGTGAACTGCACGTCCTCCACGGAGGCGCGGATGGTCTGCGTGCGGTCGCTGAGGATGCCGATCTTGATGCCGGCCGGGAGGGTCGCGGTCAGCTGCGGCAGCTGTGCCTTGATGCTGTCCACCGTGTCGATGACGTTGGCGCCGGGCTGCTTGAACACAACCAGGAACACGCCGCGCTGGCCGTTGGTCCAGCCGGCCTGCTTGGTGTCCTCCGGGCCGGCGACCGCGGTGCCGATGTCGCGCACCCGCAGGGGCGCGCCGTCGCGATAGGCGACGATGACGTCGTTCCAGTTCTGTGCCGTGGTGAGCTGGTCGTTGGCGAAGATCGTGTAGCTGTGGCTCGCGCCGTCGATGCTGCCCTTCGGGTTGTTTACCGTGGTTACCGACAGCGGCGTGCGGACGTCCTCCAGCGACAGGCCCTTGGCCACGAGCTTGGCGGGATCGACCTGGATCCGCACCGCGGGCTTCTGCTGGCCGCCGATGAACACCTGCGCGACGCCCGAGATCTGGCTGATCCGCTGGGCGAGCTGCACGTCCACTGCGTCGTCCACCTCGATCAGCGGCATGCTGTCGGAGGTGGCCGAGAGCAGGAGGATCGGGGAATCGGCCGGGTTGACCTTCCGGTAGGTCGGCGGGGTCGGCAGGTTCTTCGGAAGCTGGCCGCTCGCCGCGTTGATCGCCGCCTGGATGTCGCTGGCCGCACCGTCGATGTTGCGGTTAAGGTCGAACTGGACCGTGACCGTCGAGATCCCCAGCGAGCTGGTCGAGGTCATCTGGGCGACGCCCGGGATCTGCGAGAATTGCCGTTCCAGGGGCTGCGCCACCGAGGACGCCATGGTCTCCGGGCTGGCGCCGGGCAATTGCGCGGTGACCTGGATTGTCGGGAAATCCACCTGCGGCAGCGGCGCAACGCCCAGCAGCGGATAGGTCACCATCCCGAGGAACAGGATGCCGACCATGATCAGCGTGGTCGCCACCGGGAAGCGGATGAAGGGTGCCGAGATCCCAGCCTTCATGGCAGATCCTCTCGCAGCCCCTCGCGCGGCAACGCCGCCGCCCTGTCGATACGCAGCCCCATCACGGATCGGCCTTTGCCGACCGGCTGGACGCCGTCGTCTCGGCCTGCGCCGTGTGGGCCGCGTGCGGATCGGCCACGAGGCTGCCGTCCTGAACCTTGTACTGCCCGGCGGTGATCACCCGCTCGCCGGGCTTGAGATCGCCGGCCAGCACCTGCGTCCGGCCGGAATCGGAACGCCCGGCCTTCAGCACCCGCTGGTGCGCGTGCCCGGATTCGTCGATCACGAAGGCGAACAGGCCGTCGGGCCCGTGCTGGACGGCGTCGTCCGGCACCGTCGTGGCGGCCGCGACCGTGCCGACCCGCATCTTGGTCGAGACCGACAGACCCGGCCACAGGGCGTGGTTCTGGTTCTGATAGACCGCCTTCAGGCGGATCGTGCCGGTCGCCGTGTCGACCTGGTTGTTGAACAGGGCGAGCTTGCCGTCCGCCAGCTTGGTCAGCCCGTCCGAGCTCCAGGCCTCCACCGGCACCTCGCCGGCGCGCAGGGCCGCGACGATCGCGGGCAATTGGTCCTCCGGCGCCGTGAACACCACGAAGATCGGCTCGACTTGGGTGATCGTGACGATCGCCGACTGGCCTGCGGCGTTGACGATGTTGCCGATATCGACCTGCCGGAAGCCGGTGACGCCGTTGATCGGCGCCCGGATCGTGGCGTAGCTGAGCTGCGTGGTGGCGTTGTCGATGGACGCCTGGTCGGAGGCGACCTGCGCGGTCAGCTGGGCGACGATGGCGGACTGCGTCTCGGTCTGCTGGCGCGACGCGTAGGCGCCGAGCCCGGTGTAACGGACCAGATCCGCCTTGGCGTTGTTGAGGTTGGCGGTGTCCTGCTCCTTCTTGGCCTTCGACTGGTCCAGGGCGGCCTGGTAGGGGCGCGGGTCGACCTGGACCAGGATATCGCCCGTGCGGACGGTCTGGCCCTCGCGGAAGGCGATCTGGCGGATCTCGCCATCGACGCGGGTCCGCACCTGGACGGTGTTGTAGGCCTGGACCGTGCCGAGCCCGTTCAGCACCAGCGCGAACGGCCCCTGCTCGACCATCCCGAGGGTCACCGGCACGGGCACCGGCGTGGCCGCCTTCGCCTTCGCCACCGGCCGCTGAGTCGTGCGCACGTAGCCGTAGGCCCCGCCGCCCAGGAGAGCGAGGGCCACGATCGTCGTCACCAAACCGCGGGACCGCCGCGGCTTCCGCTCACCCTTCATCGGCCGCGGTTCCCCCTCGCCGTAGAATGCGACAGCCTCGTCCGATCGAGTCGCGTCGCGATGGCTGTCATCGTGGCTCAGCATGCCTGACTGGCCCTTGCGTGATCGGGCCGCCGAGCGCGCCGCGATCGTCCATCGTAACCGCGGCGCTCCGCAAAACGCCGCCGGAGAATATTGCATTCATTAGCATACAATCGACGCGGCAACATTAGGGCGCCCCGCCGATCGCCGCATCGGAATGCGGATGACGCGCGTGAAAAGCTCGGCGCGCGGCACTGATTGCGCCCGTGGCAAAGGCGTCGCAAATGAGCCAGAAACCCGGTCCGGCGTCGCGCGTCGCTGTGATCGCTGCTGAGAGCACGGATGCGCGCACCGTCGGAAGCCGGCGTGTCCGGCGACGAAGTCAGGACACCGGGACGCCGCATGGCCGAGACGTTGGAACTGGACGGCTTGAACGAGTTGCGCGCCGCCCTCATCGAGGAGCGGCAGACCCTCGTCGCCTCGGTGCGCAAGCTGCGCAACACGCGCCGGCAGAAAGGCACCTTCGTGCTCGGCGACGGCGCAGCCGCGGGGCCGCGGCTGGTGGCGGTGCAACACCAGATCGACGTCGTCGAATCCATCATCGCCACGCTGACGAAAGACTGAGGGCATCCCGGCGCGCCGTGCGGACGATGCGGGTCCGATTCGATCGGACAGGTGCCACGTCTCCGTGTCCGTTATGTTTCCAAGGTTTGCTCAGGCTGGTGGCCGGGCGAAGCCCCGCAGATCCCGGTCTACGGCCCGGAGCGCGCCCCGACCGTTTCCCCCACCCCTCATGACGACCGGGCTGCTGCTTGCCGGCGTCGCATCGCGCGGCCGTCGACGGATCGACCATCCGGTCCGGCGTGACGATGCGGGACGGTTGTCCGGATCATGCCTGTATTTGAGGCTGGACCGCCGAAGCGCCGTGCTGATACCGAGCCGCAGCACAAGGCGCGGGATGCGACGATATGGACGCCTTCGATCAACGCGACACCGGAGCTGACACGGCAGTCGCGCCACAGGATAGTCCCGAGCCGGCGGCTCTCTGGGCGGCCATCCGCGCGGACTTGCGGGCGCGCGACGAGCGCACGGCCCGCTTGCGCGCCATGCGCCTCATCGGCGGGGACGACGAGGCGGCCTGACGATCCGCCCGGAATCCGGACGCGCGGGTCTCACCGTAGCCTGACAGACGCGATGCCAGGGTGAAGCCGTCGGGCCGCCTCGCGGCACCCTTGACCCCGCACCGCGCATGATCCTTGCTCCCGTCGCCGCCACGACGAGGTATCCCGTGCTGCTGACGCCCCGCGAGAAGGACAAGCTGCTCATCGCCATGGCGGCGCAGGTCGCGCGCAACCGCCTGGGGCGCGGGGTCAAGCTCAACCATCCCGAGGCCGTGGCGCTGATCACCGACTTCGTGGTCGAGGGTGCCCGCGACGGGCGCAGCGTCGCCGAACTGATGCAGGCGGGGGCGAACGTGCTCACCGCCGACCAGGTGATGCCCGGCATCGCCGAGATGATCCACGACATCCAGGTCGAGGCGACCTTCCCGGACGGGACCAAGCTCGTGACGGTGCATCACCCGATCCGGGGCGCGGTCTCGACCGACGTGCCCGGCACGGTCACCACCCTGCCCGGCGAGATCGTGTTCAACGCCGGGGCGGCACGCACCGTGATCGAGGTCGCCAATACCGGCGACCGACCGGTCCAAGTCGGTTCGCACTATCACTTCTACGAGGTCAATCCCGGCCTCGTCTTCGACCGCGAGAGGGCGCGCGGGCAGCGCCTCGACATCGCGCCCGGCACGGCGGTGCGCTTCGAGCCGGGCTCGACCCGGGAGGTCGTGCTGGTGCCGCTGTCGGGCGGGCGCACCGTGTACGGTTTTCGGGGTGGCGTGATGGGCAAACTGTGAGTCCGGCCGATGGCCGCACATGCGAACCAGCCGCGCTTGCGAGCCTTCCCGCAATCTCCTTACTAACATCGCAAAAGGTAAGGAGATCCGCATGAAGACGACGGAAGCCACGATCACGTCGAAAGGTCAGGTGACCGTGCCGGCGTCGCTTCGAAAAGCTCTCGGCGTGAAGGCGGGCGACAAGCTGGTCTTCACGCAAGATGCACACGGACGCTTTCTCGTCGCGGCACGCACGGAAGCGCTGGCCACGCTCCGCGGCATCGTCGGCCGTGACACCTGCGATCCGATCGCGCCGGTCGATGGCGTGCGACTCTCCGAATGGATCGAAGCGAGCCGCGCGGCCCGCTGGGATCGAACGCACGATGCCTCCGAGGACGACGAGGCGTGATCGGGCTGGACACGAACGTGCTGCTCCGCTGGCTCGTCGATGAAACGGTATGGCCGGACGACGCGCCGGACCAGACCGCGCTTGCGACGGAAGCGCTGAGCCGGCTCGACGCTCAGTTCTTCGTCAATACAGTGGTGCTTGCCGAAACCGTTTGGATCCTGGCGCGACCCTTGCGCCAGAAGAAGGCCGCCCTCGTCTCGGTGATTCGCCGCTTGCTCAACGCATCGAATGTCGTCGTCGATCACCGCGTAGCGGCCGAGGCTGCCTTGTCGACTTGGGCCGGCGGCAGAGGCGACTTCGCCGATCATCTGATCGGCGCCATCAACCGCTCGGCCGGCTGCAGGACCACGCTGACCTTCGATCGGAAAGCGGAACCCGCCGACGCCTTCACCCGATTGCGCCGGGAGTCCTGACCATCATGGCCAACACCCCGAAGCCCGCCGCCCTCCCCCGCGCCGCCTATGCCGACATGTTCGGGCCGACCACCGGCGACCGCATCCGTCTCGCGGATACGTCCCTCGAGATCACGGTGGAGCGCGATTTCACCACCTACGGTGAGGAAGTGAAGTTCGGCGGCGGCAAGGTCATCCGCGACGGGATGGGCCAGAGCCAGGTCACCAACGCGGCGGGCGCCGTCGACACGGTGATCACCAACGCGGTGGTGCTCGACCATTGGGGCATCGTGAAATGCGATGTCGGCATCGTGCACGGCCGGATCTTCAAGCTCGGCAAGGCCGGCAACCCTGACGTGCAGCCCGGGATCGACATCGTCGTCGGCCCCGGCACGGAGGTGATCGCCGGCGAGGGCAAGATCCTCACGGCCGGCGGGTTCGACAGCCACATCCACTTCATCTGCCCGCAGCAGATCGAGGAGGCGCTGTGCTCGGGGGTCACCACGATGCTGGGCGGCGGCACCGGGCCGGCGCACGGCACCTTCGCCACCACCTGCACGCCCGGCCCCTGGCACATCGCCCGGATGATCGAGGCGGCCGACGCCTTCCCGATGAACCTGGCGTTCGCCGGCAAGGGCAACGCCTCGCGCCCGGAGAGTCTGGTGGAAATGGTCCGGGCCGGGGCCTGCGCGCTCAAGCTCCACGAGGATTGGGGCACGACGCCCGCTGCGATCGACACCTGCCTGTCGGTGGCGGATGCCCACGACATCCAGATCATGATCCACACCGACACGCTCAACGAATCGGGTTTCGTCGAGGACACGATCGCGGCCTTCAAGGGCCGCACGATCCACGCCTTCCACACCGAGGGGGCCGGCGGCGGCCACGCGCCGGACATCATCAAGGTCGCCGGGCTGCCGAACGTCCTCCCGTCGTCCACGAACCCGACGCGGCCCTACACGAAAAATACGATCGACGAGCATCTCGACATGCTCATGGTCTGCCATCACCTCGACCCGTCGATCCCCGAGGACCTCGCCTTCGCGGAGAGCCGGATCCGCCGCGAGACGATCGCGGCCGAGGACATCCTGCACGATCTCGGCGCGCTCTCGATGATGTCATCGGACAGCCAGGCCATGGGCCGGGTCGGCGAGGTGGTGATCCGCACCTGGCAAACCGCCGACAAGATGAAGCGCCAGCGCGGCGCGCTCGCGGGCGACGCCTCCGGCACCGACAACCTGCGCGTCCGGCGCTATGTCGCCAAGTACACGATCAACCCGGCCATCGCGCACGGCGTGTCGAAGCATATCGGCTCGGTGGAGCCCGGCAAGCTCGCCGATCTGGTGCTCTGGACCCCGGCCTTCTTCGGTGTGAAGCCCGATCTGGTGCTGAAGGGCGGCAGCATCGCGGCCGCCCCGATGGGCGATCCGAACGCCTCGATCCCGACGCCCCAGCCGGTGCATTACCGCCCCATGTTCGGCGCCTACGGCCGCGTGCCCTATGCGACCGCCCTGACCTTCGTCTCCCGGGCGGCGGTGGAGGACGGGTTGCGGGAGCGGCTCGGCGTGCAGAAGCAACTCGTTGCGGTGGAGAACGTCCGCGGCGGTATCTCGAAGAAGGACATGGTGCTGAACGACGCGACGCCGGCGATCGAGGTCGATCCCGAGACCTACGATGTCCGCGCGGACGGCGAGCTCCTGGTCTGCGAGCCCGCCGAGGTGCTGCCGATGGCGCAGCGTTATTTCCTGTTCTGAGCTATCGTGCGGCGGACGGACAGGAGGCCAGAGATGGCGAAGGCCGCGCTGAAACCACAACGGACGGAAGGCCTCTACGAGACCGACTTCTTCCTCTGGACGCAGGCCCAGGCCGATCTGCTGCGCGCTCGCCGTTTCGACGAGCTCGACCTGGAACATCTGATCGACGAGGTGGCGAGCGTGGGCGCCAGCGACAAACGCGAGATTCGCAGCCGTTTGACCGTTCTGCTCACGCACCTGCTGAAATGGAAGTACCAGCCGGGGCTCCGATCCAGCGGCTGGAAGGGGGCGATCGCCGAGCAGCGTGCCGGCTTGGCCGATCTTCTCGCTGCCAGCCCGAGCCTGCGCCGCTATCCCGGCGAGGTCTTCGCGATGTGTTACCTATCCGGCCGCCGCAAAGCCTCGGAGCAGACGGGCATCGATTTCACGCTCTTCCCCGAACAGCCTCCCTTCACCCTGGAAAACGTGCTGGCCGACGGCTTCCTGCCGAAGGAGCCCGATCTCATTGACCAATCCTGAGTTCATGATCCGCGCCACCCGCATCCTCCGCCGCGAGCACCTGTCCGGCGGCGAGATCGTCGACCGGGTCGTGCTCGATTCCGGCGCGCGCCATCGCCGCCGCGTCGCCATGCGCGGTGCCGGTGGCTTGGGGTTCCTGCTCGATCTGCCGGAAGCGGCCGTGCTGGAGGACGGCGACGCCCTGGTGCTGGAGGATGGCCGGCTCGTGTGGGTCGAGGCCGCGTCCGAGCGGCTGCTGGAGATCCGTGCCGCGAGTGATCACGCCCTCAAGCGGCTGATCTGGCATATCGGCAATCGGCATATCCCGGCCGAGATCGGTGCGGAGGCGGTTTGGATCGCCGATGACCATGTGCTCGCCGACATGGTCCGGGGCCTGGGCGGCAGCGCCGAGCCGGTCGAGCGCCCGTTCCGGCCGGAGGGCGGGGCCTATTCCGGCGGCCATGCGCACGGTCACGATCACCCGCATGGCGGCCACCATCACCACCACGCCGATGGCTGAGAGCCTGGACGCGTTGCGGCTGATGGCTTGGCTGTCGCCGGGCTATCCGGTGGGCGCCTACGCCTATTCGCACGGGCTGGAATGGGCGGCCGAGACCGGTGATGTGTGTGATGAGCCGAGCCTTACCGCTTGGCTCGCCGATGTCTGCGCGCACGGCGCGCTCCGCAACGATCTGATCCTGGCGGCCCATGCCCATCGGGCGGCGGGTTCGGACTCCCTGGACACGATCGTGGCGATCAACGACCTCGCTTTGGCCTTGGCCCCGTCGCGCGAGCTGCATCTAGAGACCAGCCAGCAGGGTCGCAGCTTCCTCGACGCGACGCTCGGCGCCTGGCCCTGCAAAACCTTTTCGCATGTGGCCGAGCGACTCCCGGGGCCGGTCGCGTATCCGGTGGCGGTCGGTGCGGCGGCGGGTGCGCATGGGATGGCGCTGCCGCCGCTGCTGGCCGCCTACGGGCTCGCCTTCGTTCAGAACCTGGTCTCGGCGGCGTTGCGGGCGGCTCCGGTTGGGCAGGCGGCCGGCACGCGGGTGATCGCCGCCCTGACGCCCCGCATCGTCCGGCTCGCCAAGGAAGCCCACGAAGCGGACCTCGATGCGATCGGCTCCGCCACCTTCCGCCTCGATCTCGGCTCGTTCCGGCACGAGACGCAATATTCCCGCATCTTCCGATCCTGAGGACGCAGCATGACCTCCTCGAACGGCCCGCTCCGCGTCGGCATCGGCGGCCCCGTAGGCTCCGGCAAGACGGCCTTGATGGAGCAGCTCTGCAAGCGTTTTCGCGAGCGCTACGAGATCTGCGCGATCACCAACGACATCTACACCAAGGAGGATGCCCGGATCCTGACCGTGGCCGGCGCCCTGCCGGAGGAGCGCATCCTGGGGGTCGAGACCGGCGGCTGCCCGCATACGGCGATCCGCGAGGATGCCTCGATCAACCTCGCCGCGGTCGCCGAGATGAGCCGGCGCTTCCCGAAGCTCGATCTGGTGCTGATCGAGTCCGGCGGCGACAACCTCGCGGCGACGTTCTCGCCGGAACTCGCCGACATCACCCTCTACGTGATCGATGTGGCGGGCGGCGAGAAGATCCCGCGCAAGGGCGGCCCGGGCATCACCCGGTCGGACCTGCTGATCGTCAACAAGACCGATCTCGCGCCGCTGGTCGGCGCCGACCTATCGGTGATGGAAGCCGACACCAAGCGGATGCGCGGCGCGCGGCCCTACGTGTTCGCGTCGTTGCGCGAGGGGGCCGGAGCCGACGCCGTCGCGCGCTTCATCGAGGAGGCCGGCGGCCTCGGCCGCTGATCCTGACCTGTCCGCCGACCGATCTCAGCGGCCGGCATCCGCCGAGCGCGACCGCGGCGAGGTTTTCGCCGACAGACCCATCAGGGCATCCAGCCGGCTCATCCGGGCGTCGAAATCCTTCAGCACCGATTCACGGGCCTTGATGGCCGGGTTGGGCAGGGGCTTTGCGTGGACGCGGGCGGAGCGGGCTTCGGCGGCCGATGCGGTGAGAAAAGCGGCCAGGGAAAACAGTGTCAGAGCACGAATCATGACGCGGGTCCCTCATGGATTCGCTGCATGTCGCAGCGGGCTCGTCACGAGCGTATGATCCGAGGAAGCGTGGCTGCGTGCGCAAGCACACGTCGCGCGTTCCGGGTCGGGTCCGAACCGGATGAACCGTCGCTCAGGCACGCGAGCGCCGGACGGTCAGCGAGGAAGCCAGCAGGACGAACACACTGACCAGCACGACGAGGAGCGTCGAGGCGGCGTTGATCTCCGGGTTCACCCCGAGCCGGACTTGGCCGTAGAGCCGCATCGGCAGGGTGGTCGAGCCCGGGCCCGAGACGAAGCTCGCGATCACGAGGTCGTCGAGCGACAGGGTGAAAGCCAGGAGCGCCCCGGCCAGCACCGCGGGCGCCAGCAGCGGCAGCGTGATGGTGAGGAACACCCGCAGCGGCCCGGCGCCGAGATCGGCGGCCGCCTCTTCGAGGCCGCGGTCGAGCCCGCGCAGGCGTGCCGCCACGACCACCGCGACGAAGCCTGTGCAGAAGGTCGCGTGCGCGATGACGAGGGTGGCGATGCCCCGGTCCACCCCGATGCCGATGAACATCAGCAGGAGCGACAGGCCGATCATCACCTCCGGCATCACCATCGGCCCGAAGATCAGGCCGGTGAACAGCGCCCGTCCGCGGAAGCGTCCGTGGCGCTCCAGGGCCAGGGCCGCGAGGGTGCCGAGGATCGTGGCGATCAGGCTCGCCAGCAGCGCGACCCTCAAGGACACCCAGGCCGCCGCCATCAGCGGTGCGTCGGCGAGCAGGGCGCCGTACCACTTGGTCGAGAAGCCGCCCCAGACGGTGACCAGGCTCGAGGCATTGAACGAGTAGGCGATCAGCACCAGGATCGGCGCGTAGAGGAAGCCGAGCCCCAACACGAGGGCGGTGCGGGTCACCCAGGTCACGGGCCGCCCTCCTCGCCGACGCGCAGGCTGTCGCGGAACAGCACCACCGGGCCGATGATGATCACGAGGATCAGCACCGCCACCGCGGAGGCGAGCGGCCAGTCGCGGTTCGAGAAGAACTCGCTCCACAGCACCCGGCCGAGCATCAGAGTCTCGGAGCCGCCGAGCAGGTCCGGGATCACGAACTCGCCGACCATCGGGATGAAGCACAGTCCGGCGCCGGCCGCGATCCCGGGCAGGCTGAGCGGAAGCGTCACGGTCCAGAATACCCGGGCCGGCGAGGCGCCGAGATCCGCGGCGGCCTCGCGCAGGGCCGGGTCGAGGCGGTTCATCACCGCGTAGAGCGGCAGGACCATGAACGGCAGGTAGGCGTAGACCAGGCCGATGATCACCGCGGCGTCGGTGTTCAGGATGATCAGCGGCTGGGAGATCAGGCCGAGCCGGCGCAGGATCAGGTTCAGCAAGCCCTCGGGCTTGAGGATCGCGATCCAGGCGTAGACCCGGATCAGGAAGCTCGTCCAGAACGGCACGACCACCAGGGCGACGAGGAGCGGTTGCCAGCGGGACGGCGCCATGGCGAGCGCGTAGCCGAGCGCGGTACCGAGGGCGACCAGGATCAGGCTGGCGGCCAGGGCGTAGCCGAGCGAGCCGAGGGCGGCGTCGCGATAGAGCGTGTCGGTGGCGAGCGTCGCGTAATTGTCGAGGTTCAGCGCTTCGAGGAAGGACGACCAGCCGTCGAGCCCACCCTGCCAATCGACCACCGGCAGGTAGGGCGGGATCGCGGTGGCCGGCTCCGACAGGCTGATCTTCAGGGTGATCGCGAAGGGCAGCAGGAAGAACGCCGCCAGCCAGAGGAACGGCGGCAGGCGCACGAGCCGGTCGAACAGTCGCTTTCCCGGCGCCTTGACCCTCATGCCGGCAGGATCACGGCGTCCGCGGCGGCGAAGCCGGCGCGGGTTTCCGGGCCCACGGGGTCGTTCTCGTCGCCCGGCCGCCCGCTCGACCGCAACAGCGTGCCATCCGGCAGGCGCAGGGTCCGGCGCAGGCGGTCCCCCAAGAAAACCGTATCGGCGATCGTCACCGGCAGCCCCGCGGTCCCGACGACGAGGTCTTCCGGGCGCACCGCGACGACGACAGAGGCGCCCTCCGGCAACGCCGTCGCGGCGGCGCGGACCGGCCCGTGCGCGGTCTGCACCGCCCGGCTGTCGCCGGGCTCGGCGGGTCCGAGCCGGCCGGGGATGAGATTCACATCGCCGAGCAGGCCCGCCACGAACCGGCTCGCCGGGCGCCGGTACAGCTCGGCTGCGGCCCCGACCTGGGCGAGCCGGCCGCCCTCCATGACGCCGATGCGGTCGGCGAGCATCATCGCCTCCTCGGGATCATGGGTCACCACCACGAAGGCGGTACCGAGCCGGCGCTGCACGGCGCGCAACTCAGCTTGTGTTTCCTCGCGCAAGCCGCGGTCGAGGGCACCGAGGGGCTCGTCCAAGAGAAGCAATCTCGGCTCGCGGGCGAGCGCCCGGGCGAGCGCGACCCGCTGGCGCTGCCCGCCCGACAGCGTGTCGGGGCGGCGATCCCCGAAACCGTCCAGGCGCACGAGGCGCAGCAGTTCCGTCACCCGGGCGGCCACAGCGGTGCGGCCCAGACCTTTCAGGCCATAGCCGATATTCCCGGCCACGCTCATATGCGGGAACAGGGCGTAGGACTGGACCATCATGTTCACCGGCCGCCTGTGCGGCGGCAGGGCTGTCAGGTCCTGATCGCCGAGGCGAACGCGACCGGAACTCGGGGCCTCGAAGCCCGCGATCAGGCGCAGCAGCGTGCTCTTCCCGCAGCCGGACGGCCCGAGCAGGCAGAAGAACTCCCCGGGCTCCAGGTCGAGGTTCACCGCATCGACGGCCACATGCGTGCCGAAGCGCTTGGTCAGATCCTCCAGGCGCAGCGCGGGCGCGTCCGGCAAGGCCTCAGGAATCCTCGCGCAGCGCCTCGGCCACGCGCGCTTCGAGCAGGTCGGGCCGGCGCAGGACCAGGGCGCCGCGGGTGCGGTCGACCAGACCCTCGGACGCCATGGCGGTGAATTCCCGGGTGACCTGCTCGCGCCGGCAGCCGATCCGCGCGGCGAGCACGTGGTGGTAGGGCGGCGGGGACACCACCCGCTCGCCCGACGTGCCCGATCGCGGAACCGAGAGGCGCAGCAGCTCCGCGTAGAGCCGGTGCTTCAGGTCGAGGAGCGCGTGCTCCATCAGGCGGGTGTTGAGCTCGCGCACGCGCTTGGCGAGCAGCCGGAACAGCCGGTCGGCGATGGCCTCGGAGGCGAACACCATCTGGCGGAATACCGCCGCCGGCACCACGCAGACCTCGCCGCGGGTGAGCGCGGTGACGTTGGCCGACCGGCCGATGCCGTCGATGGCGGCGAGCTCGCCGAAGAAGGCCCCGCCGCGCATCTCACCGAGGATCACCTCCTTCCCGGATTGGGTCCGGTTCAGGATCCGCACCTCGCCCGAGGCGATGAAGTACACGTCCGTGGAGATATCGTCGAAGTCGACCAGAACCTCGTTCTCGTCGAAGCGGCGCCAATGGCAGCGGGTCTCGAACGGACCGAGCTCGATGCCCGGATCCTTGAAGAAGGGTATGGTCCCCAACCGCGCCATCGATCCTGTCCCTTCGGCCCCCGCCTCCGTCCCTGCCCTGACGGGGCCGACCAGCAACTCTGGGCCAGCAACACTTGGGACGGGAGCAGCCCGCATCTCGGAGTAGCGCACCGGTCCGGCCGCGCTCGATCGATGAGGCGGCTTTGATCGTGACGGTCACGCGCTGGCCGGTCAAGCCGCGCTTGGCTGAACAGGAGTTTATTAGCGTGGATCGGTGAAGAGAGATAATTTCCCGCGCCGTGGCGCCCGACGAATCCCGATGCACCAAGAGTTCGAATTCGCAGGTCTGGCGTCCGGCCCGGTCATCCCGTTGAGCCGGCGCCAGGCGACATTGGCTGGTGCGTTTGAGCGCTCCGGCCATAGCTTGCACTCGGGCCGCTATGCCACCGTTCGGGTCTGCCCTGCTCCGGCGGGGCATGGGATCGTCTTCCGGCGCCGCCTGAAGACTGGGCGCACGATCGACGTGCCGGCCCTTTGGCAGTATCGGGAATCGCAGCCGCTGTCGGCGGCGATCCGGCGTGAGGGCGCGCTCGTGCGCACCATCGAGCACCTGATGGCGTCGCTGCACGCGCTCAAGATCGACAACGTGCTGGCCGAGATCGACGCGGACGAATTGCCGATCTTCGACGGCAGCGCGATCCCCTGGTGCGAGGCGATCCGCGGCGTCGGCCGGACCGAGCAGCCCGCCCCCTGCCGGGTGATCCGAATGCGCCGGACGGTGGCGGTTGAGGACGGACGGCGGCGGATCCAGATCGGCGCGGGCATGGGCCTTTACGTCACCGGCCATGTCGCACTGGCGCATTTCGGCTCGATCGACTGGTCCGGCGCGATCACACCGGAGAACTTCCTGCGCGAGATCGCGCCTTCACGCAGCTTCGGCCGGTATTTTCGGGCCATGGCCGGCCGTGCCTACGGCTATGCCACCGGCCGGGATTTTCTGCAGGGGGTGTCGCCGCGCTCGGCGGCGCTCCTCATGCGCGGGCGGATCCTCGGTGGCATGCGCCTCCCGGGCGAGCCGGTCCGCCACCGCATCCTGGACCTCGTCGGCGACCTGCTGCTGGCGGGCCACCCCGTGGAAGGCCGCGTCGCGGCGTTCCATACCGGGCATGAGCTGAATCACGCGCTGGTCGGCGCGCTGATGCGCGAGCGAACGGCCTGGGAACTGATCTGACGGCGCCGGCTCAAGCGGAGGCGCGCAGATTCGGCGCCTCGCAGGCGAACGCCACCGCGCGGAAGGCGCGGACGAGATCGGCATCGAGCCTCGGGCCCATCGCCTCCAGGATCGCGTAGGCGTCCCGGACCGGCTTCGGCGCCTTGTAGGGACGGGCCTCGATCAGCGCCGCGAAGATATCGCAGATCGTGATCAGCCGGACGAGGTCGGGGATCTCCGCAGCCCGGAGGCCGTCCGGATAACCGGACCCGTCGAGATATTCGTGGTGCGAGCGGACGACGGCGAGGGTCCCGACATCGTAATCGCCGTTGATCAGCATGGCGTGGCCGATCGCCGGGTGCCGGTCCATCTCGACCCGCTCCGCCGGGGTCAGCGGGGCCGGCTTGTTCAGGATCGCCAGCGGGATCCGCGACTTTCCGATATCGTGCAGGAGCGCGCCCTTGGTGAGGTGATGGGCATCGGAATCGTTGAGGCCCAGGCTCTGGGCGAAGGCGGCGGCCAAGCCGGCGACCGTGAGGCAGTGCCGATGGGTCACGTCGTCGAAACCGGCCACCACGTTCAGCCAGTCGCGGACCTTCGACTCGCGGATCGCCCGGTTGACGATGCTGGTGCCGGACTCGACGATCGCTGGGGCCGGTGCCGTGTCCCCGCGGAAGATCGCCGCGAAGGCGGACCGCGCCTCCTCGGCACAGCGCCGGAGGCCGCCGCGTCCATCGGCCCCGCGGCCGCCCGTGCTCAGGGTGGCGACGACGTTGGCGAGCATCGCGTTCGCCGCGGAGGCCGGCAGGATCCGCGTGGCCCCGAGGGCGGTCGCCTGGATCTCGCCGCGCCCGAGATTGCCGTGGATCAGGGCGAGGAACGGCGTGGTCCTGTCGCGCGCGACGGCGAGGGCCCGGCGCAGCCGGAGTACGGCGTCCGAGGTCAGCGCGCTCACGTCACTGATCACCAGCGCCGCGCCCGCGGGCGGTTCCCCATCGCCGTAGAGATCGTGGAGAAGCAGGCTGGGATCACCGCCGAGGTTGCGCACCAAGCGCTCGCCGCGGCCGAGATCATCGGTCAGGATCACGGTGCGACCCAAAACGCCTCTCCCAACACACGCCCCCCGATGGGCGCACAATCCCGTAGGCCGGCCTTCGCCGCTGCGCTGTGCAGGCGCGAACGTCCGTCGATCCGGCGCCGGTCACCGATCGCGTTGCACTATGTTCACCGCATACCCCACCGGGGTTCTGTCAAATAATCGACCAAGAGTGATGCGATTCGGTTAAAGAGACTGCTATCGATTCCGTATTTCTGTGCGATAATAGACAATCGAGATGCGCGACTGCTTGCCGGGCGCGGCGGCGCCGGACCGCGCGGACTGAGCGCTTGCCTCGCCGCTCCTGGACCGCCAGAACGCCGCCATGCTGCGTGTCCATGACCTCACCTACCGCATCGGCGACCGCCTGATCCTCGATTCTGCGGACTTCTCGATCCCCGAGGGGGCACGGGTGGGCCTCGTCGGGCGCAACGGCGCCGGCAAGACGACGCTGTTCAAGGCGATTCTCGGCGACCTGCCGGTCGACGCGAAGGCGGTGTCGCTGCCCAAGGGCATGCGCATCGGCGCGGTTGCCCAGGAGGCGCCGGCCGGCCCGGAGACCCTGCACGCGGTGGTGCTCGCCGCCGACACCGAGCGGGCCCGGCTGATGGCCGAGGCCGAGCACGCCGACGGGCTGCGCCGGGCCGAGATCGAGACCCGGCTGGTCGATATCGGCGCCCATTCGGCGCCCGCCAGGGCTGCCGCGATCCTGCACGGCCTCGGCTTCGACGCAGCCGCGCAGGCGCGGCCCTGCGCGGACTTCTCCGGCGGCTGGCGGATGCGCGTGGCGCTCGCCGCCGTGCTGTTCTCGGAGCCGGACCTGCTGCTGCTGGACGAGCCGACCAACTATCTCGACATCGAGGGCACGCTCTGGCTCTACGACTATCTCGAGCGCTATCCGCGCACCGCGATCATCATCAGCCACGACCGCGACCTGCTCGACACCAGCGTCGACCACATCCTGCACCTCGACCGCGGCAAGCTGACCATCTACCGGGGCGGCTATACCAGCTTCGCCAAGCAGCTCTCCGAGAAGCGCATGCTGCTCGCCAAGGCCAAGGTGAAGCAGGATGCCGAGCGGGCGCATCTCCAGAGCTTCATCGACCGGTTCAAGGCGAAAGCGACCAAGGCGCGGCAGGCGCAGTCCCGGGTGAAGCGGCTGGCCAAGATGGAGCCGATCGCCGCTTTGATCGAGGACGACGTGCCGGTGATCCACCTGCCGAGCCCGGAGAAGCCGCTGTCGCCGCCGATCGTTTCCATGGAGCGGGTCAAGGCCGGCTACGGCGACCGCGTCGTGCTCAGCGGGCTCGACCTCAACCTCGCGCCCGACGACCGGGTCGCGCTGCTCGGCGCCAACGGCAACGGCAAGTCGACCTTCTGCAAGCTGATCGGTGGCCGGATGGGGCCGATCGCCGGTGAGATGCGGCGCTCGTCCAAGATGCAGGTGGCGTATTTCGCCCAGCACCAGCTCGACGAGCTGCGCCCCGCCGAGAGCGCCTACGCCCATGTCCGCACGCTGATGCCGGACGTGCCGGAGGCGAAGGTGCGCTCGGCCACCGCCCGGCTGGGCTTCGGAGCCAACAAGGCCGACACGCCGGTGGAAAAGCTCTCGGGCGGCGAGAAGGCGCGGCTGCTGATGGGGCTCGCGGCCTTCCACGGCCCGCACCTGCTGATCCTCGACGAGCCGACCAACCACCTCGACATCGAGAGCCGCCAGGCCCTGGTCGAGGCGATCAACGACTACGAGGGCGCCGTCATTCTGGTGAGCCACGACCGCTTTCTGGTCGAGGCCTGCGCCGATCGGCTGTGGCTCGTGGCCGACGGCACCGTGAAGACCTTCGACGGCGACATGGACGATTACCGGCGGTTCGTCCTGTCCGGTCCCGAACGCGAAGAGGCGCACGACGCTGAGCCGGCCGGTGGCCAGAAAGCCGAAGCGCGCCGGGCGGGCGTCGAGCGCCGGGCCGCCCTCGCCCCCTTGCGAAAAAAGCTCGACGGGATCGAAGCCCGGATGGCGAAGCTCACTGCGGCGATCCAGAAGATCGACGCGGCGCTGGAGGACGGCACGGCCTTTCGCGAGAACGCCGCCAAGGCCGGCGAGATCGCCAAGATGCGCGCCGACGCCGCCAGCGCGCTGGCCACCGCAGAGGAGGAATGGCTGGCGCTGAGCGAGGAGATCGAGGCGGCCTGAACCTGTGCTTCCCCGCGCTTTTCGGTACTGATCACGAAAATCCCGGTTTCAAAAGGTCGTCGACCTTTTGCGGGTCCAGGGCGGAGCCCTGGCCTCTCGTGGGCTCCGCCCCCGAACCCCGCCAAAGGGCGGAGCCCTTTGGGATCCCGGTCCTGGGCGCGTTATACCGAGGCTTCCAGGGCACGCTCCAGGATGTCCACGCCCTGATCGATCTCGGCATCGGAGACCGTCAGCGGCGGCGCGATCCGGAACACGCCGCCCATGCCGGGCAACTGCACGATGTTCATGCTGAGGCCGAGTTCCAGGCAGCGCTTTGTGATCGCGTCCCCCAGTTCCGGTGCCGGGACCTTTGTGCGCCGGTCGGCCACGATTTCCATCCCCTGCAGCAGGCCGCGCCCGCGCAGGTCGCCGATACAGGCGAAGCGCTGCTGAAACGCGCGCAGCCGCATCGTGAGCCGTTCACCGGCCTCCGCCGCCCGGGCTGCGAGCCCGTCACGCTGGACGATCTCCAGGACCTTCAAACCGACCGCCGCCGGCAGCGGATCGGAGACGTGCGTGGTGTAGAACAGGAAGCCGCGCGCATGGCAGAGTTCCTCGATCTCGGCCGTGGTGACCAGCGCCGAAAGCGGCAGGCCGGCGCCGAGGGTCTTCGACAGGGTGAGGATGTCGGGGACCACGCCGTCGCGCTCGCAGGCGAACATTAGGCCGGTGCGGCCGATCCCGGTCTGCGCCTCATCGAGGATCAGCAGCATGCCCCGCTCGGTGCATTTGCGCTTCAGGGCCGCTAGATAGCCGAGAGGCAACTCGATGATGCCGCCCGAGCTGAGGATCGGCTCCGCCAGGAAGGCGGCGAGGTTGCCGGTGGATTGCTGGTCGATCAGCGCGAAGGCGTAGTCCAGTTCGGCCTGCCAATCGGCGGCACCGTCCTTCTCGAAGGCCGGCCGATAGGCATTCGGGACCGGGATCGCGAAGGATCCGATCGCGGCGGGGCCGTAGCCCTTGCGGCCGGCGCTGTAGGTCGCGGCGGCAGCCCCCGCGGTCATACCGTGCCAGGACTGGGCGAAACTCACCACCTCCCAGCCGCCCGTTGCGAGCTTGGCCATGCGCAGGGCCGCTTCGTTGGCCTCGCCGCCGGTGGTCAGAAGCATGGCGCGTTCGAGGTTGCCCGGCGCGAGGCGGGCCAGTTCCGTAGCGAGGTCGACCACGGGACGGGTCAGCATGCCGCTGAACAGGTGATCGAGATCCGCCGCGTGAAGCGCCACCGCGGCGGCGATCTCGGGATGCCCGTGACCGAGGATCGCGCTCATCTGGCCGGAGGTGAAGTCGAGGATGCCGCGGCCGTCGGCATCGTAGACGAAGCTGCCTTGCGCGCGCTCGATGATCAGCGGCGCGAAGGCTCCGCCGTAGCGCACGAGGTGCCGGCGCGCCCGGTTCCAGAAATCGGGGTCTGCGTTCCGCGTCATGGCCGGCTCGGCTCCGTCGAAGGTTCGGCCATGCTAGGGATGGGATCACCGTCACGGTAGCTTATAGATCTGAACCGAGGCTTCGAAAATCCTGATGGCTGCGAGCCTGGACATCGACCTGCTGCGCAGCTTCGCCCTCGTCGCCGAGACCGGCGCCTTGAGCCGCGCCGCCGAGCGGGTCGGACGCAGCCAAGCCGCACTCAGCATGCAGATGAAGCGGCTGGAAGACATCGTCGGCCAGCCGCTGCTGACCCGGACCGGGCGCGGCGTGGTCCTGACGGTCCATGGTGAGCGCCTGCTGGTCCATGCGCGCCGCATCCTGGCCATGCACGACGACGCGCTGGCGGAACTCTCGGGCGGCCGCCTGGATGGAACGCTGCGCTTCGGTTGCCCGGACGATTACGCCGACGCGTTCCTTCCGGCGCTGCTGCGCAGCTTCGCGCAAATCCATCCGGCCGTGGTGATCGAGGTGGTCTGCGCCGCGACGCCCCGGCTCCTGCGCCGTTTCGAGCGCGGCGGCCTCGACCTCGCTTTGATCTCGGTTCCCCTCGATGCCGAGCGGGAGATCCTGCGGCGCGAGGCGCTGGTCTGGGTCGGCGCCAAGGACGGCAAGACCGACCGGCCGGACCCGCTCCGGCTGGCCCTCGGCGATCCGGATACGTTGGATCATCGCGCGGCGCTGGAAAGCCTCGCGCGGGCCGGGCGCAGCTACCGGATCGCCTATGCCAGCGGCAGCCTCGCGGGGCTTCTCGCCGTGGTGCGCTCCGGACAGGCGACCGCAGTGCTCACCCAGGCCGCCGTGCCGGGCGATCTGCGTATCCTCTCGCGAACCTCCGGATTGCCGCCGCTGCCGAAGATCGGCCTCATGGTCCGCCTCGATGAACGGCACGCCTCACCGCTCACCCGCGCCTTCGCAACCTATATCCGGACCCTGCTGCCGGTACTCTGATCCCCATCGCTCTCCGTCCAGTCGCCGCCGATACCTCGATCAGATGCGGTCGATGGGCTCGGGCCCTTGGCATCACGCGCCGGCGGAGGGATGCCGTTCAATCAGGTCCAGAACGGGATCGAACGCTCACATCTTCGCGGCACGACCCGGCTTGACCCTGAAACCTCGATCGCACGGTGATCGAAACCGATCAAACCGCGTCAGGAAACCACTTGTCGGTTATCCTCGGCCAGAGAGCGACGATTTTCTTGTTGTCGACGTTGATCCAGTGGACGTCTACGCTCGGATGCTCGGCCTTGAAATCTCGATAATTCGCATCGTTGGCCATCAGATAGAAACTGATCGCATTCATGATGCTGCTATCGACATGCGTAATTCTGTAGAGATAGGCCTCCCAGTCCGCGGCCTGCTTGGCTTGCTGGACAGCTTTTGTTTCGAGGCCCGACGATTGGAAAGCCGTCGTCACGGCATGACCGGTCGAAGCCCGGGATGCTGAAGTCCCATCGCCGTTCGCGCTCCCATCCGGGCGCACATCGCCGGCAAGCTTCGGCCGCGCGGCGCTCTCGGCGTCCTTGGACGGCGAAGTCTCCGCCTGGTGTGGGAGAAGCGCGACCGTGTCTTGTACGGGCGCTTTCGCCTCGACGAGAGACAGCACGGCTTCGGCCGCCTGGGTCGAGAGGGCGTAATTCGTCCGCGGATCCAGCGCCGCCGGCACGGGAAGCACGCTGGCTATCACCGACGCGACCCGCTCCGGCGCATTGACCTGTAGAGGCCTCACTGCGGCGACGGACGGAGACGCGACAGGACCGATAGCGAACATCTTACGGGCTCCACGTACCTGATCTGACGACAGTCCGCATAATTTGCACCTCAGCGAGATCCTGCGGTCGTCCTATTGAGCTTCAATTTGAAAACGAAATTGCTTTTATTGTAGATTGATCAGAGTCCATGAAGACTCGCTCGTCGTTGTCTTCTGGAATTCGAGCAGCGGCAATCCCAACGTGGCCCACCTAGCGCTGCCGTTGCGACGCTGCCAGCCGTACGAGCTGGCAGCGTCCCGTTACAGCATCCCCAACAACCTTAGACGCATGAATGCACGCCGCCAAATGGCTGATATGCATTACTAAGCGCAATAATGGCCAGAATATTACCGTAAAATGCCGGGACTTGAATATATGACGCACGATCGTCGCGCGCCGCGTCTTCCGACGGCTATCATGGCCGAGGAAGAAACTGCCCGGAGTTTCATACGCCAGGCTTAGGAATAAGCTCATTGCCGCCTTGACTTGTCAACTTGCCGCGCACCCAAGCAGCGCGCAAGGAACGTCAGGGCACGTCGCCGTCGATTTCTTTATTGTCGACCCGATAAAACGCCCATCGCGGGTCGTGATTTGACGATTTCGGCGATACTGATCACGCCGCGAAATTCGCGCCTGCTATCGGCCTCGCCGTAACCTGCCAGCGCGCCACAGAAATTTGCTGGCGATCGCCACCAGCGCCCAATCGGCGTCGGATAGCGCCTCCACCCGTGACAAGCTGCCCGCGAGCGCATCCCCGCCAGCGAATCAGTCGCCGGCATCCGAGCACGCTCAGGCCCGCGCCGAGGCGACCGCCTGGGCGCGGCCCCGCCCGAGACCCACGACCAGCAGGCAGCCCAACCCCGAGAGCACCACCAGCGGCAGCAGGCCGAGGGGGTAGCTGCCGGTGGCGTCCTTGATCACGCCGAGCAGGTAGGTGCCTACGAAGCCGCCGATATTGCCGATGGCGTTGATCTGCGCGATGCCGGCGGCCGCCGCACCCGCCGAGAGCCATTCGGTAGAGAGTGCCCAGAACGGGCCCTTCACCATGTAGGTGGCCGTGACGGCGAGGCACAGGATCAGGATGGTCGGCAGCAGCTGCGTGGTGGCGATCGAGGCCGCCAGGCTCAGCGCCAGCAGGCCGAGGGGCAAGGCGGTGTGCCAGACCCGCTCGCGCCTCCGGTCCGAGGAGCGGCCCCACAGGATCATCAGAACCGAGGCGATGCCGAACGGGATCGAGTTCAGCAGGCCGGTCTCCAGGTTGGTCAGCCCGAACGACTTGATGATCTGCGGCTGCCAGAGGGACAGGCACTGGCTGGCGCCGGAGGCCCCGGCGTAGATCAGCGAGGCGGCCAGCACGTAGCGGTTGCGCATCACCTGCCAGACCGAGAGGTGGCGGCCCGGAGCCGCCTCACCCGCGACCACCGAGGCCCGTTCGGCGGAAAGCCGATCCTGCAGCCACGCGCTCTGCTGCGGCGTGAGCCAGCGCGCCTTTTCGGGGCCGTCGGGCAGGATCGCGAAGGCGATGATGCCGAGCAGCACGGCCGGGACCGCCTCCAGGATGAACAGCCATTGCCAGCCGCGGAAGCCCAGCATCCCGTCGGTGTTGAGGATCGAGGCCGAGATCGGCGAGCCGAGGAAACTGGAGATCGGGATCGCCACCATGAACACGGCCACGATCCGCCCCCGATAGGCCCGGGGGAACCAGTAGGTGAGGTACAGGATCACCCCGGGGAAGAAGCCCGCCTCGGCGGCGCCGAGCAGCAGACGGACCGCGTAGAACGAGGTGGGTCCGACCACGAAGGCCATGGCGGCCGACACCAGCCCCCAGGTGATCATGATCCGGGCGATCCAGATCCGCGCGCCGAACCGCTCCATGGCGATGTTGCTCGGCACCTCGCACAGCACGTAGGACACGTAGAACAGGCCGCCGCCCAGCCCGAACTGCGCCGCCGACAGCCCGAGATCGTGGTTCATCTGCAGCGCGGCGAAGCCGGCATTCACGCGGTCCACGAAGGCGATGAAGTAAGCGAGCATCAGGAACGGCAGGATCCGCCAGGTGACCTTGCGCAGGGTCGCCCGCTCGATCTCCGGCACGGCGTCCGGCACGTTCGTCGGGGCCATCGCAATCCTCCGGGCTCTGTCGCCCCGCCTTGGATGAGCGGCGGTCTGACCACCAGTCCCGGGGCGCGACAACTTCGCTCGACTGTCATAGCCCAGCATCAGGTGATGCTTCGCGTGTGGGATACGCACCATTAGCCACCTGGTGCCCGCCGGTCCGGTTTGCCCGCGGCAGGCGGACATGCGAGAGAAGCGGCATGTTGACGGTGGACAGCCTTTGGCGCGCGCGGCACCGGCTCGCGCAGATCGGGAAGAAGCGGACGGGCTCGCCCCGCATCCTGGTGGTCGGAGTCTGCCAGGCCGGCTCCATGGCCAAGGTGCTGCGCTACCTGCTGCCCGACGCGCAGGTGGATTTCGTCTCGGCCTTCACGGCGACGCGGCGCTTCCCGAAGCTCGTGGACCTGATGGCCCATGCCGACGGCTACGACCACGTCTATTCCAGCATCTACCTGCCCCGGTTTAAGGATGGCGGCACGATCGACCGGTTCCGGACCCACCCGAAGGTCCGCCTGATCCCGACGATCGTGTTCGGCGCCTACCATCCCGACCTGATCCATGTCGGCGTTCAGGACGCGGTCTCGCTCGACGGCCTGATCTCCGGGCCGATGGGTCATTCGCACTCGGCGATCACGCTTTACGCCTATCTGGTGGGCTTCTCTCAGGCGCAGGCGCTGCGCCTGTTCGCGGAGCCGGTGTTCGAGCGGCTGGGTTATTTCGATCTCTGGAACGAGTCGGTCTCCTACCTGCGCGGCCTCGGCGCCCAGGCGCAGTACGATCTCGACACGCACCTGACGCGCTGGGCGCGCCGGGGCTGCTTCATGCACTCGATCAACCACACCAAGCTCTACGTGGTCGCCGATCTCGCCCGCGGGCTCCTGACCAGATCCGGCATCGCCTATCCCGAATGCGACCTCGACGCGTTCGTGCCCGACGATCTCGGCGGCCAGGGCAGCTGGCCGGTCTATCCGGAGATCGCCGCGCATTACGGCGTTCCCGGCAGCGACCTGTTCTTCAAGGCGGAGACACGCCGGTCGGGTCCTGCCCGCACCATGACCCGGGCGGAATTCGTGGCCGCGGCCTACGCGAATTACGACCGGCGCCCGCGCGAGGCTCTGGTCTCGCAACGCGTCCAGGGTTGGCGCAACGATCCGGCGACGGTGGACTTCTTCCGCGAGGCCGCGGGCCGGGATGTCAGCCCGATCCGGCCCGCCGGACGCACCCCGGCGGTCGCGGCGAGCAGCCTGGCCGGCCACGCATCCTGAAACGACGGCACTGTCTCCCCCTCACCGGCGCGTCGCGCAGTCCGGGCCGGGGTTACCGAGGTCGAGGAGCCCCGATGAGCCGTCAGCCTGCCAAGAATGGCCGCGCCGGACCCTATGGGATCGCCGCCGTCCTGGCATTTCTCGGCTCGGCGGCCGGCCTTATCGGCTGGAGCCGGTTCGCCGTGAACCGGCACATGGACCTGCCGCCGGCCCTGCCCGGCCGGCTTGAAAAGCTCGCCACGGAGCGCGCCGGCACGGTCGTGCTCTACGGTTCGAACGACCGGGAGGGTGTGCCGCTCCTGCTGATCCATTCGATCAACGCGGCCGCGAATGCCTACGAGATTCGTCCCCTCTACCAGCATTACCGCAGGTCCCGCCCGGTCTACGCCCTCGACCTTCCGGGCTTCGGCTTCTCCGAACGGTCCCGCCGCCGCTACACCCCGCGCCTGATGGTGGAGGCGATCGGCGCGGCCGTGGCTGAGATCCGCAGCCGGCACCGGGGCGCCGCGATCGACGCCATGGCGCTGTCGTTGTCGTGCTCCTACCTCGCCCGCGCGGCCCTTGAGCGGCCCGACGATTACCGCAGCCTCGGCCTGATCAGCCCGACGGGCTTCGATGCGCGGCTGTCCGGCGACGGACCGCCGGACGGCCATCGCGGCCGGGATACGGTGCGCAATCTTTTGGATCGGCCGCCGTTCGGCCGCCCGCTGTTCGACGCGCTTGCCTCGCGTCCGAGCATGCGCTTCTTCCTGCAGAAGACCTTTGGCTCGCGCGATATCGACGAGGGCCTGTTCGCCTACGACTATGCCTCGGCGCACCAACCGGGCGCGGAGCACGCACCCTATTGCTTCATCTCCGGCCATCTGTTTCCAACCGACACGACGCGGCTCTACGAAGAGCTGCGCCTGCCGGTCTGGATGGTCCATGGGCGACGCGGGGACTTCGTCGATTACCGGCTGGCGCCGCGCGTGGTCGGCCGGCCGAACTGGCGCGTGGTCAGCCTGCCGACCGGGGCCTTCCCGCATTTCGAGCGGCTCGACGACGTGACCGCCGAATACGACGCCTTCCTGGCGGATCTCAACTGGGCTCCGCCTCGGCCACCGGCGTGATGCGGTAGCGCAGCCAGACGACGCCCCCGGACAAGGGCTCGCAGGACGTCAGATCCAGCTTGCAGCGGCCGCCCATGGAATCGGCCTCCTCCCCGGCGAAATCGAACAGGGCCGGCGTGCCTGACACGCCGTCGACCGCCGGGGCGAGCAGCAGGCTCAGCTCATCGATCACGCCGGCCTTCAGCATCGAGCCGTTGATGTGGCCGCCGCCCTCGACCAGGAGCCGCTCGATCCCGAACAGCGCGCGCAGCTTGGTCACCGCCAGCACGAAGTCGACCGTCTTCTCGCCGGCGAACAGGTAGGATTGGCCGCCGGCCCGCAGCGCCCTCAGGTGCTCGTCCGGCACGGATTCGGTCAGCACGACCACGATGTGGTCGCCCTCGATGTCGTTCCGGGCACCCCAATCCAGGCGGCCGCGGGCGTCGAGGGCCACGGCGTAGCCGGAGGCCCCGCGTTTCGCCACGTGATCCTCCCGGGGAATCGGGCTCCCGTCGTCGAGGACCGGTTCGGGCAAAGGATCGGCGCTGTCGGCGTAGCCCTGCATGGTCACCCGCCCGCACATCCAGGCATCGCCGTTCAGATCGCCGTGGACGCGCTCGTAATGGCTGTCGGCGTCGAGGGTCTTCCAGCGGCGGACCTTGATCCGGCCATCCACCGAAGTGGTCATGTGACAGAGGACGTAGGGGCGTTGCGCGTCGGCCATGGCTCGTTCCGGGCGTTGGATCCGGCCGGAACGATAGGGGCGAAAGGCCACCGGGCAACGCGCGAGCCGATTTTTGCCGCGTCAGCGAAGACGCAGCAGGCGGCGCAGCCGGTCCAGGACGCTGGGCTTCAGTTCCCGCCGGACCCGGCGCTCCGCGAAGGCGTCGACCGAAAACCGGTCGGTGGGCACGCGCCGCAGGAACCGCTCGGCGATCTCGTAGACCACCAAGTCAGGCTTCACCGCTTCCACGTAGGCCCAGTCGATCTCGGCGGACCAGATCGCGTGGACCTCGCGAAAGCTTTCGGCCAGCATCGCGGTGAGCCGCGGTCCCTGGTCGAACACGTAGGAATCGCCGAACAGCACGATGCGTCGGGGATCCCCGGCCTCGGGATTGTGCATCACGGCGCGTGACCCGACGAAAAAGCCGCCCCGGCCGGCGACCCGGCCGGTCTCGCGCAGATGCACCAGCGCGTTGGCCTCAGTGCGCTGTGCATGCCGCGGAAATGCGTGTGCGAGAAAGGCTTCGTCCACGGGCGGCTTGAGCTTGCCGCCGAGGTCGAACACGAAGCGCTCGATATGCCCGTTCGCCTCGACGACATGCGCGGCCGGGGCGATCCCGAGCGCGGCGCACAATGCCTGATAAGCGACGATATAGCCGCGATGGTTCCAGTGCGTGTCGGTCTGCAGGTAGACCGGCCCCTCGGCCCGCGCCGCCCTCAGGGGCTCGAAGAGATCGACCAGTTCGGCTTGCGTTTCCGCAGCCAGGAGCCGGTTGAGCCGCGCGCCGGGCGGGTCGTCCAGCTTCGGGAACGGCCGGTCCAGCGTGTCGGCATGGACCGCGATCTTTTCCGGCACGATCGCGTGGACGTAGGTCGCGCCCAGCGCCTTCGCCCGGCGGACGCGGTGTGCGACCAGCCGCACCCAGCGGCGCAGCAGGCGGCGGGTCGCTGCGGACTCGGTGTAGAGGTCGACCAATTCGTCCTTGCGGCCGATCCAGAACAGCCATCCGTCCCGCCCGACCGCGATACCGCGCGCGCCTGTCTGAGCCAAACCCCGCCATCCCCCGTCAATGCCTTCCGGCGACGCCGAGACATGCCGCCCGCCGACGCGGGATACAAGCCGGAAACAAGGCCGATCGGCGACCGCTCCAGCTCGACGAGATGCCTATGCGCCGTGGAGAAACACGCCCCAGCAGAGCACGGTGAGCGTCGAGATCGCCGTCGAGAGAGCGACGATCAGGGACGCCGCCGCCACGTCGCTGCGCAGCTGCGCGGCGAAGACCACGACATTGCCCGCCACTGGCAGCAGGCCGAGGAGCCGCACCGTATTCAGGTTCTCCGTCGCGACCGGCGCTCCGACGAGGGCGAACAGGCCGATGACGGCCGCGATCGCGACGACCGACGCGACATGGCGCCAGATCACCAGGTGCAGCGTCCCCCGGATCGCGGCGGCGGAGAAGCGGACCTGGCTGGCCCCCAGCCCGACCACCATCATGCCGCAGCCCGACATGAGCAGTGTCACCGCCCAGAACGGTGCTTCCGAGGCCGGCGGAAGCACGTCGCGCAGACCGAGCGCCTGACCCGCGAGCCCGGCCCCGAAAGCATAGAGAGCCGGAGTCGTGGCGACCTTCCACAGGCTCGTCCGGACCGAGAACCGATCGCGCGCTACACAGTAGAACCCGACGGTGTTCCCGAAGATCAGGCCGCCGAAATAGGCCATCACCAGTATCGGCAGGCTCTCGGGACCGAACAGGGCCAGGCCGGTCGGGATCCCGAACCAGCCGATATTGGTGTAGCTGAACGCGCAGAACGCCAGGCGGCGGGGAACATCGGTCTTGCACCGGGGCACGATCAGCGCCGCACACAGCACCATCACCGTGCTGAAGGCCATCGACAGGGCGACATTGCCGATCGCCGCGCCAAAATCCAGCGCCAGGGCATTCTTGAACACCACCAGCGGGATCAGGACATACATCAGCAGGCTGGAGAGATGCCGGATCCAGTCGCGACCTGACAGGCGTCCGACGCAGAAGCCGGCGGCGATGGCCCCATAGGCCGGAAGCATCCGCGACCCCAGGTCAGTCGCCAGATTTAGTGCTGCATACATCGACCTGATTCCACGTCAAATAACTAATCGGCTTTTATAATAATTGTCAGATCTGTAATGTATTACATGCAAAGATTCATGTTTCCATAAAAAATTATAGATGCCCGCGGTAAAACTTGACACACGTCAAGTAATCTCGGAATCAAGGTGTTCATAACTGAGCCTTGGTCATTCTGCATGCCCAACCAAAGCCTGTGAAGCCACCTCGGATGGCGATGAAACTCAAGACGATCGATCGGGCCGGCCTGATGCTCGGTCGTGAGGCCCACCGGCTGGCGTGCCGCGCCTCGACGCGGTGGACCGGTCCCGTCCTGATCCTCTAAGTGTATGCCCGCCGCCCGGAGCGGCGACGGACCGTGGAATCCGATGATCGACCTGACGCTCGAGGCCGCCCGCAGCATTGTGGACACCGCCCTGCGGGAGGCTCGCACGCGCGGGCTGAAGCCGATGGCCGTCGTGGTCTACGATGCCCGCGGCGCGCTCAGATCCGCCGCCGTCGAGGACGGCACGTCGCTGCGCCGGGCCGAGATCGCCAGCGGCAAGGCCAACGGCGCCCTGGCGCTCGGACTCGGCTCCCGGGCGATCCACACCCGGGCCGAGGCGCAGCCCTATTTCGTCGCCGCGGTGAGCCATGTCGTCGGCCCGGCCGCGCTCGTGCCGGTGGCGGGCGGCGTGCTGATCCGCTCCCGCGAGGGGCGGCTGCTCGGGGCGGTCGGCATCTCCGGCGACACCTCCGACAACGACGAAATCTGCGCGGTGGCCGGCATCGAAGCCGCCGGCCTGATGGCCGAGACCGGCGCCTGAGCATGGCGATTTGCCGGCGCGCGTGGCTGGCCGGCGCAGCCGCCCTCGCGGCCGTGCGACAAGTGCGCGCCAGCGAGCCCGCGCTCTACCGGCGCGGCAACGATGCGGACCCGGAGACCCTCGACCCGCACCGCTCCTCCTCGGTGGCGGAAGCGCATATCCTGCGCGACCTGTTCGACGGCCTCCTGACCTACGACAACCATGGCACCATCATCCCGGGCGCCGCTCGCGCCTGGACAGTCTCCGAGGACGGCCTGACCTTCCGCTTCGCGCTGCGCCCCGACGGGAGATGGTCGAACGGCGAGCCGGTGACTGCGGAGGATTTCGTCTACGCCTTCCGCCGCATGCTCGCCCCCGCCACGGGCGCGAAATACGCCGAGATTCTATTTCCCATTCGCGGCGCGGCGGCGGTGAACCGCGGCGCGATTGCCGGCGAGGCCCTCGGGGTGACCGCGGAGGGGCCGCTCGCGCTCACGATCACCCTCGAACAGCCGACGCCCTACTTCCTCGAACTCCTGACCCACCAGACCGCCCTGCCGGTCCACCGCGCCTCGGTGGAGCGCTACGGCGATTCCTTCACCCGTCCGGGCAACTTCGTGACCAACGGCCCCTATCGGCTGATCGACCTTGTGCCGGGCGGCGCGATCACCCTGGAGGTCAATCCGCACCATCCGGAAGCCGGGGCGATCGCGATCCGGCGCGTCGCCTTCCTGCCGATCTCGGACCTGTCGGCGGCCGTGCGCCGCTACGCCGCCGGGGAGCTCGATTCGCTGTCCCAGCTCCCGGTCGATCAGATCATCGACCTGCGTCGGCGCTTCGGCACGCAGGTGGTGCTCGGGCCCTCGCTCGGCCTCGAAGCCCTGGTAGTCGACACCCGCAAGGCGCCGTTCTCGGACCGGCGCGTTCGCCAGGCCCTGTCCCTGCTGATCGACCGCGAATACCTGGCCGACGGGCTCTACGGCGGCACCATGAGTCCGGCCTATTCCCTGTGCCCGCCCGGCATCGACAATTACCGCACGCCCCCCGAGACCGAAGGGCGGCAGGGCCTGCCGATCGACCACGAGGCGCAGGCGCGCCGCCTGCTGGCCGAGGCGGGGTTCGGCCCGGGCCGGCCGCTCACCGTGGAGTACCGGTTCAACGTCAGCGACAACAACCGCAACACCGCCGTCGCGGTCGCCGAGATGTGGCGCGATCTCGGGATCGAGATCCGGTTCGTCTACACCGACGCCAAGACCCATTTCGCTTATCTGCGCGACGGCGGGTCCTTCGACGTCGCCCGCTACGCCTGGATCGCCGATTATGCCGACCCGCAGAATTTTCTGTTTTTGCTCCAGAGTGGCAATGATGGATTGAACGCCGGCCACTGGTCGGACGCGGCCTATGATACGCTCCTGGCCAGGGCCGCCTCCGAGCGCGACCTCGGCCGCAGGGCTGACCTGCTCTACGACGCCGAGGCCATCGCGCTGCGCGAGCTGCCGTGGATCCCGCTGATGCATTATCGCTCGAAGGCGCTGATCGCGCCGCGGCTGCACGGCTACATTCCGAACCTGCGCAACGCCGCGCCGACCCGCTTCCTGAGGCTCGACGCGTGATCCGCTTCATCCTGCGCCGCCTCGCGCAATCGGTGCCGACGCTGTTCGCGGTGGTGGCCGTCAGCTTCTTCCTGATGCGGCTCGCCCCCGGCGGCCCGTTCGACCTGGAGCGTCCCCTGGCGCCGACCGCCATGGAGAACCTGCGCCGGGTCTACGGCCTGGACCAGCCGCTGATCGTGCAGTTCGCCAGCTACCTGGCGGCCCTGGCGCGGGGCGATCTTGGCCCGTCCTTCTCGTTCCGCGACATGAGCGTCCTCGACCTGATCGCCCGGGGCCTGCCGGTCTCGGCGACCCTGGGCGCCCTCGCGCTGGCGCTGGCGGCCTGCCTCGGCATCGGGCTCGGGACCGCGGCGGCGCTCCGGCGCGGCGGTGCCCTCGACCGGCTGCTCGGCCTCGGGGCTGCGCTGACCCTGTCGCTGCCGAGCTTCGTCGTGGCGCCGCTCCTGCAGATCGTGTTCGGGCTGAGCCTGCGCTGGCTGCCGCTCAGCGGCTGGGAGGGCGGCGCGCCGAGCCACCTGATCCTCCCGGTGGTGACCCTGGCGCTGCCGCAGGTCGGCGCCCTGGCGCGGCTGACTCGCGCCTCGCTCGGCGAAGTCCTGCGCACCCAGCCGGTGCGGACCATGCGCAGCCTCGGCCTGCCGCCCGCGCGCGTCACGCGGCACGCCCTGCGCGGCGCGCTTCTGCCGGTGGTGGCCTATCTGGCGCCTCTGGCGGCGGCCCTGCTCACCGGATCCGTGGTGGTCGAGACGATCTTCGGCCTGCCCGGGATCGGACGCTACTTCGTGGAAGGGGCGCTCAACCGCGACTACACGCTGGTGATGGGCACCGTCCTGCTGGTCGCGGCCCTGGTGATCGCCCTCAACCTGATCGCCGACCTCGCCTGCGCCTGGCTCGACCCGCGCCTGCGGAGCGCCGCGTGAGCGCCACCCGTACCATGGCCGGCCCGGCCGCCCGCACCCTCGGCCGTCTCGCCCGCGAGCGGGTGGCGATGGCTGCCCTCACCGTGCTGATCCTGATCGCCCTCGCCTGCCTGTTCGGGCCGGCGCTGACCGGACACGATCCGACCCGGGCCTATCCGGACCTGCGCCAGCTGCCCGCCGGCCTGACGGCGCAACCCGATCCCGACCATTTGCGCCCGGCGCTGGAACGCCTCGCCTTCCGCATGCGCACGCGCCTCGACGACGTGGTTCGGGACGGCGACGCGCTGCGCCTCACGCTCAGCGCCGAAGCCGGGGTGGACCGGCGCAGCCTCGTCTACCTGCCGCGCTCCGACCTGTTCGGCGCGCCGCAGGTGATCGCCGACACGGAGGGCGGGAAGCGTCTCGTCGTGGCTGTGCCGCTCCGGCGCCTGTCCTTCCCCCTCGGCACCGACGTGCATGGCCGCGACCTGCTCACCCGCTGCCTCGTCGCCGGACGGGTCTCGCTGCTGATCGGGCTCACCGCCACCCTGGTCGCCCTGCTCATCGGCGTCGGCTACGGCGCAACGGCCGGCTTCATCGGCGGCGCTGTCGACGCCGTGATGATGCGGCTGGTCGACGTGCTCTACGCCCTGCCGTTCGTATTCTTCGTCATCCTGCTGCTGGTATTCTTCAGGGCGAGCCTGGCGCTGATGCTGGTGGTGATCGGCGCGGTGGAATGGCTCGACATGGCCCGGATCGTCCGCGCGCAGACCCTGTCGCTCCGCGAGCGCGACTTCGTCCGCGCCGCCCGCGCCCTCGGGCTCGGCACGCCCCGCATCATCCTGCGCCACATCGTGCCGAACACCTTCGGGCCGGTGGCGGTGGCCGCGACCCTGCTGGTGCCGCGGGTGATCCTGCTGGAGAGTTTTCTGTCGTTCCTCGGGCTCGGCGTACAGGAGCCGGACACGAGCTGGGGCGTGCTGATCGCCGAAGGCGCCCGGGCGATCGAATCAGCGCCCCACATGCTGGCCGGGCCGGCGGCGTTCCTCATCACGACGCTGGTGGCCCTGACCCTGCTCGGCGACGGCCTGGCCGATGCCGTCGACCCGCGGGCCGACTAGCTTCAGCTCAACAGGCGTATCGGAGAGCCGGCGAGCCACGCCTCGATATCCTCCACCGCCTGGGTGAAGAACGTCCGGTAGTTGTTGCGCGTGACGTAGCCGACATGCGGCAGCGCCAGGACGTTCGGCAGGCGCCGGAACGGGCTGTCGGCCGGCAGCGGCTCGGTCTCGAACACGTCGAGCCCCGCCCCCGCGATCCAGCACTCCTCCAGGGCCCGGACCAGGGCGGCCTGATCGACGATCGGCGCGCGCGACGTGTTCACCAGGATGGCGCTCGGCCGCATCCGGCGCAGCTCGGCTTCCCCGAGAAGCCCGCGCGTCCGGTCGCCGAGGACGAGATGGATTGTCACCACATCGCTGGCTTCCAACAATGCCTCTTTGGTCTCGGCACGCTCGACACCGGCGGCGGCCGCTCGGGCGTCGTCGAGGTTCGGGCTCCAGGCGATCACCCGCATGCCGAAGGCGCGGCCGATCGCGGCCACCCGCGTTCCGATCTTGCCGAGCCCAAGCACGCCCAGGGTCGCCCCGGCGAGATCGGTCCCGACCGTGCTCTGCCACGGGCCGCCGGCCCGTAGGTTCCGGTTCTCGAGGGGGAGATGGCGGGCGAGACCGAGGATCAGGGCCCAGGTCAGCTCGGTCGGCGGCGTCGGGCTCGAGTCCGTCCCGCAGACCAAGACGCCCCGCGCCCGCGCCGCCGCGATATCGATGGCGAGGTTGCGCATGCCGCTGGTGACCAGCAGCTTCAGCCGGGGCAACCGCTCCAGCAGGGCCGCCGGGAAGGGCGTACGCTCCCGCATGATGACGAGGATCTCGGCCTGCTCGATCCTGGAAACCAGGACGTCCTGATCCGCGATGTGGTCGGCGATGGTCGAGACGGCGACGCGATCGGACAGGCGCGCCCAGTCGGCGAGGCCGAGCGCGGCATCATGGTAATCGTCGAGGATCAGGCAGGTTTGCACAGCGCACGCTCCCGGCAGAAGGCGGCGAACGTCTCAAGAAATGTCTTTGCCGCCAAGCGATTGGGTGACGCACCGACGATCTGTACGATGCCGTCCGGCGTTTGGTCGAGCAGAGACAGGCGGAAGAAGATCTCGGGATTGAAATTCGTACTGATGGTCGCGAGCACGATGCGCAAGACCTGCAGCATGTCGTCGCCTCTATGGGACGCGTGGACGAGCGCGATCGGCTTATCGATCACGTGGTGTGTCGAGACGAGCCAATCGATCGCGTTCTTCAGGCCGCCGGGAATGGACCGGACATATTCGGGGCTCGATAGGATCAGCCCATCGCAGGCGTGAACGCCTCGTATGAACTCCTGCACAGCAGGGGGTGTCGCAGCGCCTTCTAGATCCGGCGAAAAGACGGGGAGGCTTCCGATACGATCATAGACGTCGAGGCGGATTCGA
Organism: Methylobacterium sp. J-077; assembly: GCF_022829365.1. GTDB lineage: Bacteria > Pseudomonadota > Alphaproteobacteria > Rhizobiales > Beijerinckiaceae > Methylobacterium. The sequence continues at coordinate 80,246 of NZ_JAKSYJ010000112.1, forward strand.
TTGGGAGCTACGGCTTGCAAAGCTCGTAGGAGCGCAGTGTTCGTCGAAGCTTGGCGCGTGCTTCCGGACAGCCCGAGAAGCCTCATAGGCGGCTGCTCCTCCACCGCGGACGCGACTTCATTCCCGCCATTGATCGTCACCCGGCAGCAGCCAGAGCCTCGAACGCCGCCGCGACCCCGGCGGCCCCCGGATCCTCGATACCGGCGAGGTCCGCCGCCGCGAGGTAACTCGACCGACCGGTGGCGGCGCGGTCCATGCGGGCGGTGGCGGCGGCGCCTGCACGGGCGGCGGTGGACGCGGCGTCGAGGCCGCCGGATTTCAGGGCGTCGAGGGCCGGGATCAGGGCGTCCAGCAGGGTGCGGTCGCCGGGCCCGGCGCCGCCATAGGCCCGCACCCGGGCCACGCCCTGGGCCAGGGCGTCGGGCCAGGACGCGCCGTCGGTGAGCGAGGACGCGGTGGCGGCGAAGAAGATCGAGGCCAGCACGCCGCTCGAACCGCCGACCGCGCGGCCGATCCGCTCGGCCAGAGCGCGGCACAGGGCGGGCGGGTCGGCCTGCGGCAGCCGGTCGAGATCGGCCGCGACCGCGCGGGCTGCGCCGGCAAAGGTGGTGCCGGTGTCGCCGTCGCCGACCTTCGCGTCGAGGGCGTTGAGCGTGCCCTCGGCGGCGATGAGGGCACCCGTCACGGCGGCGATCCGGGCGGCGGCAACGGGATCGCGCGAGGGCGTGAAAGCCTCGCCCGCGAGCCCCTCCGGGATCGGGCGCAGCACCGGCGGCGCTATCCGCACCGCGCCGGGCCAGGCCGGCAGGGGCACCGGTGCCAGGAGCGCCGCTTCGATCGCGTCGTCCAGGGGCAGGATCGACAGCGAGGCGCCGTGCATGTCGAGCGCCGTCATCAACGGCGCCGGTCCGACCAGCAGGCGAACCCGCCGGCCGAGCTCGGTGGCCAGGACGGCCTGGGTCAGGACCTGCATCTCCAAGGCGGTCGCCGAGCCGAGATTATTGACCAGCAGCGCCAGCGGTCCGGTCGTCGAAAAGCGCTCGGTCATGAGGCGCGCCAGGTCGCTCGCCTTCGGCAGTGTGATCCGCTCGGCCCCCGGCTCACCGTGGATGCCGAGGCCGAGTTCGGCCTGTCCCTCGGCGAGGCGCTCGCTGCGCGGCGAGCCGGGGATCGTGGCGGTCGAGACCGCGATGCCGAGCGATTGGGCCGATCCGGCCACCCGGCGGGCCAGCGTCGCAACTGTTTCCAGCGGCGCGCCGGCCTCCGCGGCATGGCCGGCGACCTTGTGCACGAACAGGGTGCCGGCAACCCCCCGGGGCTGCTTCGCCTCCGGCAAAGCGATGTCGTCGGCCACGATCACGGTCTCGACCTTTTTTCCGAGCGCCCGGGCGCGCTCGGCGGCGAGGCCGAAATTCAGGCGATCGCCCGCGTAGTTCTTGATGATCAGCAGGCACCCCGCCGGCCCGGTCACCGCCAGGATGCCCGCCAGCACCGCGTCGACGCTCGGCGAGGCGAAGACATCGCCGCACACCGCGGCGCTCAGCATGCCCGGCCCGACGAAGCCGGCATGGGCCGGCTCGTGGCCGGAGCCGCCGCCGGAGATCACCGCGACGTTGCCGGGATCGATCTCGGCGCGCAGCACGACGCGGATGTCGGGATCGCCGTCGAGCCGCGCCAGGCGGCCGCCGCTGGCCGCGAGCAGGCCCGCGATGGCGTCGGTGACCAGGGTGGCGCGGGTCTCGATGAAATGGGCCATGGCGTGACCTTCTGCGATCGCGGTCCGCAGCTATTGTCCTGCGCGCCGTCACAGCGGATTGTCTGAGCAATCGCGGGCGTCGGCGCAACGGCCGGGGGCAGGTTTCCCCGGCGTCCCGGCCTACTCCTTCACGGCGCCGGTAAGCGCGGAGACGTAATACTCGACGAAGAACGAGTAGAGGATCACCAGCGGCAGGGAGCCGAGCAGAGCACCGGCCATCAGCGAGCCCCACTTGTAGACGTCGCCGTCCACGAACTCGCTGACCACCGCGATCGGCACGGTCTTGTTCTGCGTCGAGGACAGGAAGGTCAGCGTGTAGATGAACTCGTTCCAGCAGAGCGTCAGCGAGAAGATGCCGGCCGAGATCAGGCCCGGAAAGGCGAGCGGCAGGATGATCTTGGTCAGGATCTGCCAGCGGCTGGCGCCGTCCATCAGCGCGCATTCCTCCAGCTCGTAGGGGATAGTCTTGAAGTAGCCCATCAGGAGCCAGGTCGAGAACGGGATCAGGATGGTCGGATAGGCCAGGATCAGGGCGATCGGCGAGTCGAACAGGCCGTAGGCCTGGATGATCGTAGCCAGCGGGATGAACAGGATCGAGGGCGGCACCAGGTAGGCGAGGAAGATCGCGGCGCCGACCCAGCCCGCGCCGTTGAAGCGGACGCGCACACAGGCATAGGCAGCGAGCACGCTGGCGAACAGAGACAGCACCGTGGCCGCCACCGACACGTACATCGTGTTCCAGAGCCAGCGCGGATACTGCGTCTCGAACAGCAGCTTGTTGATGTGCTTGAGCGTCGGCTGCACCACCCAGAACGGGTTGTAGTGCTCCATGTCGATCAGCTGCTCGTCCGGTTTGATCGCCGTCAAAGCCATCCAGTAGAACGGGAACAGCAGCACCGCGAGGATGATCAGGAGTGGCAGGTAGGTGGTCACGAGCCGCCGCGGCAGGCGCTCCAGATAGGTCATGCCCTCGCTGTCGTCGGTGAGCCCGGCGGGGCGGGCTGCCATGATCGGCGCGAGGCGTGGGTCGGCATGGGCGGGCGGAGCGGGCGCGCTCATCGGTCGGTTCCCCCGGATTGCCAGGCCCGGCGCTGGAGGCCGAACCACGAGATGCCGATCGCGGCGAGCAGGAACGGCAACATCGCGGTGGCGATCGCCGCGCCCTCGCCGAGCGTCCCGGAGAGGATGCCGCGCTGGTACGACAGGGTCGCCATCAGGTGCGTGGCGTTGACCGGGCCGCCCCGGGTCATCGCCCAGATCAGCTGGAAGTCGGTGAAGGTGAACAGCACCGAGAAGGTCATCACCACGGCGATGATCGGCGTCAGCAGCGGCAGGGTGATCCGCGAGAAGATCTGCCAGTTCGAGGCGCCGTCGAGCGTCGCGGCCTCGTAGAGCGAGGGCGAGACCGTCTGCAGCCCGGCGAGCAGCGTGATCGCGATGAACGGCACCCCGCGCCAGATATTGGCGAAGATCACGCAGGCCCGCGCCATGTTCGGCTCGCCGAGGAAATCGATGTTGCCGTCGATGATCCCGAGATGGCGCAGCGACCACGAGATGATCGAGAACTGGCTGTCGAAGATCCACCAGAACGCGATCGCCGAGAGGACCGTGGGCACCACGAACGGGATCAGCACGATCGACCGGACGATCGACTTGAACGGCATGTTCTTGTTGAGCAGCAGGGCCAGGTAGAGGCCGACCGCGAACTTCACCACCGACGCCACCGCCGTGTAGAGGCAGGTGTTGAACACCGAGAGCCAGAACACGTCGTCGTCCCAGAGCCAGGCGTAGTTCTCCAGGCCGATGAACGTGCCGTCCCGGCCGATCCGCGTGTTGGTGAAGGACAGCCAGATCCCCTTGAGCAGCGGATAGGCGAGGAACAGGCCGAGGATCAGCGCGGTCGGCAGCATGAACCAGAAGCCCGCCCAGCCGCGACTGGCGCGCAGGCGCTGCCAACTGGAGCGGGTCGGGATCACGAGCGGGGCCGGCTGCGTCAGGGCCGTGTGCGCCATGGATTCGCCTCGGGAACAGGGCCGGGATGCGTCGCCGCGTCAGGTGTTGCGGAAGATGCGCTGGGCGGCGCGCTCGGCGTTGCGGATCGCGGTCTTCACGTCCTCCCGGCCAGTGCAGTGGCTGGCGAACATGTCGACCACCACGAAATCGGCCAGCACCGCGGCGATGCGCTCGCTCACAGGCGCCTGGCCGCCGGCCGCCAGCGACCGCCGTCCCGCCTCGGCGAAGACGGCGTTCTTCGGGTCGCTCGTCCAGATCGGGTTCTTTGGGTAGTTCGACAGCGGCTCACAGAGGTAGCCCTGCGCGCCCTGGATCCAGGGATTGTAGTTCGACGCCTCCATCATGAAACTGATGAACGCCTTGCAGGCGTTGGGCGCCTTCGAATATTTGAACGCCAGGATCGGGAAGGCGAGCTGGAACTCCGTCGGCTTGCCCACCGGGCCGATCGGCCAGACCGCGTGGTCCATGTCCTCGGCAAGCTTCGGGTTGTCCTTCTTGGCGGCGGCGTAGATCGAGATGCCGTTGTGCGTCAGGTACAGGTCGCCCGCCAGGAAGGCCTTGTTGTTGGAGGAATCGTTCCAGGATACGGTGCCCGGCACGAAGGTCTCGTACATCGCCTTGACGTATTCCAGCGCCTTGGCGGTCTCTGGCGAGTTGATCACGATCTTCTCGTTGGCGTCGACCAGGTTGGCGCCATGGGACCAGAGCGCCCAGTGGCACCACGTGTTGGCGTCGCCGGTGGCATGACCGAGGGCGAAGCCGGCCGGGGTGTTGTTCTTCTTGAGCGCCCGGCACAGTTCGAGGAGGCCGGCGGTATCCTCGGGGAACTTGCTGAACCCGACCTTCTGCATCGCCGAGATGCGATAGTTCGGGTATCCGCCGTTGAAGCCCACGGGAATCGCGATCCACCTGCCCTTGACCTTGCCGTAGGCCTCCGCCGACGGGAACCAGGGGCCGTATTTCTTGGCCAACGACTCGGCGACGTCCTCCAGCGGCAGGCACTTGTCCGGGAACAGGGCCGGGAACGAGAACAGGCCCCAGACCATGTCGGGCCCCTGCCCGGTATTGGCGGCGACGGACGCCTTGGGCTGGATGTCGTCGAAGGATTCGTTGGTCACCGAGACCTTGACGCCTGTCGCCTTGGTAAAGGCGTCCACCATCCGCAGGAACGCCTCGTCCTCGCTGGGGATGAAGCGCTTCCAGCGCAGAATGGACAGGCTGGCGCCGGGTTCCGGCTTCCACTCGGCATTCTGCGCCCAGGCCCGGGCGAAGCCGAAGAGGTCGCCGCCGGCGGCCAGCCCGGTCGCGGCGGCGCCCGCCAGGAGGGAACGGCGGTCGAGGTGGGGCATCGTGGCGTCACTCCCTGGGTGGATCGGGTGCGGTCAGGTCGGCAGGCGCCGGCCCGTCTCGGCATCGAAGAAGTGCACGCGGTTCGGCCGCAGATGGACGGTCTCGCCCGGTCCCTCGCTGACGCGCTCGCGCAGCACGCAGGTGAAATCCTGCCCCTGCGCCCGCACCGCCAGCATGGTCTCGGAACCGGTCGGCTCGACCACCACGACCTCGGCGGCGATCCCATCCGGCGCGAGGTCGAAATGCTCCGGGCGCATTCCGAGGACGAGCTTGCGGCCCTCCACGGCTGCGGGGGCCTCGTTCAGCGGGATCGTCAGGCCCGTATCGGCGGCGAAGACCAAGTGTCCGTTCCGCCGGACCGTCCCGCTCACGAAATTCATCGCGGGGGATCCGATGAAGCCGGCCACGAACAGGTTGTCAGGCCGGTCGTAAAGCTCCAGCGGCGGCCCGATCTGCTCGACCACGCCGTCATGCATCACCACGATCCGGTCGGCCATGGTCATGGCCTCGATCTGGTCGTGGGTGACGTAGATGGTCGTGGTCTTCAGGCGCTGGTGCAGTTCCTTGATCTCGGTGCGCATCGCCACGCGCAGCTTGGCGTCGAGGTTCGAGAGCGGCTCGTCGAACAAGAACACCTGGGGGTCGCGCACGATCGCCCGCCCCATGGCGACGCGCTGGCGCTGCCCGCCGGAGAGCTGGCGCGGATAGCGGTCGAGGAGGTGGGTCAACCCGAGGATCTGCGCGGCCTTGCCGACCCGCGTGTCGATCTCGGCCGCCCGCGCCTTCCGGATCCGCATGGAGAACGCCATGTTCTCCCGCACCGTGAGATGCGGATAGAGCGCGTAATTCTGGAACACCATCGCGATGTCCCGCTCTTTGGGCGGAACATCATTGACCACACGCTCGCCGATACGGATCTCGCCGCCGGAGATATTCTCCAGGCCGGCAATCATCCGCAGCAGGGTCGATTTCCCGCAGCCCGAAGGTCCGACCAGGATCACGAACTCGCCGTCTCGGATGTCTACGGACACGCCGTGCAGCACGTTCGTCGACCCGAAAGCCTTGCGAACCTCGCGGATTCCCACCGAGGCCATGCTTCCTCCCGATCAGGGTCGCTCTGACGGCGACTCCTCTGCGATCAGTACAGGTGAGCGCCTTTCGGAAAGCAAGCGGGCCGCCCCTGAATTTTGAATCATATCCAGCTTCTGTCAGGACTTGCCCGGTGGAGTTTTTGTGCCGAGAGCGGGATCGGGCGTCGAGATGCACGGGGGATCCCTCGGAGACGACCGATCACCGCGGATCAGTGACGAGGCCGCCGACGTGAAACATTCTGCCGGCGCTCGAATCGACGACGGGTGTTAAGGCGGATCGTGTCGGCCCCGCTCGCGGCGTACCGTCCGGGACGGATCGAGGGCGCGCCGGCGCGGCGGAAAACCCAAACCTCCCGAGGGATGAGGACAGCATGGCATTATCCGGTCTGACCGCCCGCGAGATCCTGCCCGACGATTCCGGGCGCGGTGCCCTGGTCGGGCGGGTGTGGCGCCCGGATGTCGGGGGGCCGAGCGTGGTGGCGATCCGGCTGGGTTCGGATGGCGACATGCGGGTCATCGACGTCACGGCCCGGTTCGCGACCGTCAGCGACCTGTGCGAGGCGCCGGACCCTGCCGCTGGGCTCCGGGCCGCCGAGGGCGCGGATCTCGGCAGCCTCGACGCCATCGTCGCCAACACTCCACCGGACGGCCGCGACCCCAGACAGCCTTGGCTGCTCGCCCCGGTGGATCTTCAGGCGTTGAAGGCCGCGGGTGTCACCTTCGCGACCTCCATGCTGGAGCGGGTCATCGAGGAGCGGGCGCGGGGCGATCTCGCCGCGGCCTCGGCGATCCGTGCCGAGGTCGAGCGCCTCGTCGGCCGCGACCTGCGCCGGCTGAAGCCCGGATCGCCCGAGGCGATGGCGCTGAAAGACGTGCTGGTCGCGCAAGGCGCCTGGAGCCATTACCTCGAAGTCGGGATCGGGCCCGATGCCGAGATCTTCACCAAGGCGCAGCCGCTCTCCGCGGTCGGCTGCGGCGCCGATGCCGGGCTGCACCCGGAGTCGCACTGGAACAACCCCGAGCCCGAGTTGGCCCTGGCCGTCTCGTCCCAACAGAAGATCGTTGGGGCGACGCTCGCCAATGACGTGAACCTGCGGGACTTCGAGGGCCGGTCGGCACTGCTGCTAGGCAAGGCGAAGGACAACAACGCCTCCTGCGCCCTGGGGCCGTTCCTGCGCCTGTTCGACGACACGTTCAGCCTCGACGACGTGCGCCGCACCACCGTGACCCTTGAAGTGACCGGCACCGACGGGTTTCGGATGGAGGGCACGTCGCCGCTGGCTGAGATCAGCCGCGATCCCGAAGAGCTGGTCGCCGCCCTGATGGGCCGCACGCACGATTATCCCGACGGCGCGATCCTGCTGCTCGGCACGATGTTCGCGCCGATCCAGGACCGGCACGGGCCGGGCCTCGGCTTCACCCACGCGGAGAACGACCGGGTCGTGGTGGCAAGCCCCGAACTCGGCCGGCTGGTCAACCGCATGCGCCCCTGCGATGCCTGCGAGCCCTGGACGTTCGGCGCCCGCGCGCTGATGCGCAACCTCGCAGGGCGCGGGATTCTGTGACAGAGGCTCGCGCTGAAGCCCCCGGAACAAGCCAATGACAGAAGCCGGATCCATCCTCGCGCGTCTTTCCGACATCGTCGGACCGTCCGGCCTCGTGACCGGCGAAGAGCTGCGCGGCCGCTCGGCGAACTGGACCCGGCCGACCGAGCCCTGCGCCGCGCTCGCCCTGGTCCGGCCGCGCAGCACCGCCGAGACGAGCGCCGTGATGGCCGCCTGCCACGCGGCGGGGATCTCGGTGGTCCCGCGGGGCGGCGCCACCGGCCTGGTCGACGGCACCCTGTGCACGCCGGACGAGATCACCCTGTCCACCGAGCGGATGACCGGCATCGAGCCGGTGGATCCGCTCGGCATGACCGTGGTGGTGGGTACCGGCGCCACCCTCGAGAGCGTGCAGAACGCGGCGACCGAGAGCGGCCTGTTCTTCCCCCTCGATCTCGGCGCCCGGGGCTCGGCCACGATCGGCGGCGCGATCTCGACCAATGCCGGCGGGCTGCGCGTCCTGCGCTACGGCATGATGCGCGAGATGGTGCTGGGCCTGGAAGCGGTCTTGGCCGATGGCACGGTGGTCTCGTCCATGCGCCCCCTGATCAAGAACAACACCGGGCTCGACCTGAAGCAGATCTTCATCGGCACCGAGGGGACTCTCGGCATCGTCACCCGCGCGGTCCTGCGCCTGCGCCCGGAGCCGGCCGGCTACGCCACCGCGCTGATCGCCTGCCCGGGGGTCGATGACGGCGCCCGGGTCCTGCGCGCCGCGCAGAGCGCCTTCCAGGGCCGAGTCTCGTCCTTCGAGGGCCTGTGGCCGGATTTTTATAAGGTGATGACCGCGCCCGGCCGGGCGACGCCGCCGCTGGGCTACGACTACCCGTTCTACGCCATCATCGAGGTCGAATGCGTGCCTGAGGAATCCGACAGATTCCTCGGCCTGCTCGAAGGCCTGATGGGCGAGGGCACGATCCTCGACGCGGCCGTGGCCTCATCGGAGGAGCAGCGCCGGGGGATGTGGCGCATCCGCGACCGGGTCGAGCACCTGAACGCCGACGGGATCGAGCGCGCATTCGACGTCAGCGTGCCGCTCTCTAAGATGCATGGCTACGTCCAAGGCGCACTAGAACGCTTGGCCGCAATCCCGGGCTGCCGCGCGGTGGTCTACGGGCATATCGGCGACAACAACCTCCACTGGAACACCACCCGCCTCGACGCCGCCGGCAACGCCGCCATCGACGCGGCAATCTACGCGCCGCTCGCGGAGCTGAACGGCTCGATCTCGGCCGAGCACGGCATCGGCCTGGAAAAACGCGGTAAGCTGCCCCTGTCGCGTTCGCCGGAGGAGATCGGCGCCATGCGGCTGATCAAGCGCGCGCTCGATCCGGACAACCGGCTGAACCCGGGCAAGATTTTCTGAAGGCGCGACCGGTGGCACGAGCTCCGTCGGAGCCAGCGGTCAAGCCGCTGCGGCTCACCGTCCGGCTGACCCCGCGCGGCGGCCGCGACGCCGTGGAAGGCTGGATCCGCGACACGGATGGCGCCCCTTGTCTCAAGGTCCGCGTGGCCGCCCCGCCGGTCGATGGCGCCGCCAACACGGCGCTCGAACGGCTGATCGCCAGTTCTCTCAGGATCGCGGCCGGCGCCGTTCAGATCGTCGCCGGCCATCAGGGACGTGTGAAGCGCCTGGAGATCACCGGCGTAGACGAGGAGGCCGTGGCCAAAGCCTTTGGTGATCCGGGATAGGCGCTTGCTGGCGATGTTAGTGCACGCCGTTGCCGACGGCCTGTGGATCGAGCCAATTCTCGATTTTCAGCCCTGGAACGCGGCGGAACTCATTTAGGTTCGCGCTAACGAGACAGAGATCTAAGGCAAGGCATTGGGCAGCGATCAGAAGGTCGTTCGGCCCGATCGGCGTGCCCCGATTTGTGAGGAGCGCGCGGATTTCGCCGTAATAGCGATCGGCCGGCGCTGCCAGAGGGGCGATCGGAATCGTTCCGAGCACCGTTTCGGCGCGGTCCGCCAGAGACTGAGACCCTTTTCGCGCGACGCCGTATCGGATCTCGGCGGCCGCCACGATGCTCGTGCACACCTTGGCTGTGCGCCCTTCGAGAATGGCGGCGACCGGGCCGTCCCGTCCGCGATTGATGAGATCCGACAGAATGTTGGTATCGAGCAAATAGCGCACGACGCCACTCAAAGGACGACGTCTTCGGCCTCGAGATCGGGAATCTCATCCAACCAATCTTCAGGCGGAAGCGGCTCCAGCGACACGATAAAAGCCTCGAGGCGAAGCCGCGGTCGAAGGACCAGGCTGCCATCGGGGTGTCGAGAGATCGACACCTCGTCGCCAGGCAATTCGAACTCCTTCGGGATTCGGACGGCTTGGCTACGATTATTCCTGAAGACCTTGGCGATGCGCTCCATGATCACCTCCCGACATACGGCTTAACATATGCCCAGGTCAGCGACCGCACAAGCAAGGGTGGACCGCCCTCAGAACGCGACCTTGTCCCCGCCCTTCAGCGCCAGCATCTCCCGCGCCTCGTCGGGCGAGGCGATTGCGAGGCCCAGCCCCTCGATGATCGCGCGGACGCGGCGGACCTGCGCCGCGTTGGTCTCGGCGAGCTTGCCGGGGCCGTCCCACAGGCTGTCCTCCAGGCCGACTCGGACGTTGCCGCCCATCGCGGCGGCCATGGCGGCGATGTTCATCTGGTTGCGGCCCGCCCCCAGCACCGACCATTGATACTGATCGCCGAACAGCCGGTCGGCGGTGCGCTTCATGTGCATCACGTCGTCCGGATGGGCGCCGATGCCACCCTGCAGGCCGAACACCGTCTGGATGAACAGCGGTGCCTTCACGAGGCCGCGGTCGAAGAAGTGCTTGAGGTTGTAGAGATGGGCGGTGTCGTAGCACTCGAACTCGAACTTGGTGCCGTTCGGCGCGCAGGTGGTGAGGATGTGCTCGATCTGGCCGAACGAGTTGCGGAAGATGATGTCCTTGTTGCCGAGATAGTCCCGCTCCCACTGGTGCTTCAGGTCCTTGAAGCGGTCGAGCATGCCGAACAGGCCGAAATTCATCGAGCCGAGGTTGAGCGAGGCGACCTCCGGCTGAAAGGTCGCGGCCGGGCGCACGCGCTCCTCGATCGACATGGTCGGCGCACCGCCGGTGGTGAGGTTCACCACGCAGCCGGAGCGCTGCTTGATCACCGGCAGGAATTTGGCGAAGGCCTCCGGCGACTGGTCGGGCTGACCGGTCTCGGGGTCGCGGGCGTGCAGGTGGACGATCGCCGCACCGGCCTCGGCGGCGCCGATCGCGGCGTCGGCGATCTCCTCCGGCGTCACCGGCAGATGCGGCGACATGCTCGGCGTGTGGATCGCGCCGGTGACCGCGCAGGTGATGATGACTTTCCGCTGGGGGGCCATGCTCAGTCCTTCTGTGAGAGCTTGTGAGCCCGCAGGGACGCCAGCCGGGCATCCCGGCGGCGCATGCGGGCGGGGAGATCCGCGGGCGCCCGCCATTGCGCCAGGATCGCTTCGGTGGCCGGCGCCTCGTAGACCGAAGGTGGCGCGGCATCGGCCGCAAGGCTCTTGTAGAAGCCGGTGTAGCGCGCGCAGTAATCGGCGATGCCGCCGGGGGCGTTCAGCTCGATCGTCTCGAACGGACCCATGAAGCTCCAGCGCAGGCCGAGCCCGTCCGCGACGGTCTTGTCGAGATCCTGCGGCGTGACGTAGCCCTCCGCGGCGAGGCGGAACGCCTCCGCCAGGAGCGCGCCCTGAAGCCGGTTGAGGATGAAGCCCTCGATTTCCTTGAGGACGGTGATCGGCACCTGCCCGATTGTTTCGTACGTGGCCCGGGCACGCTCCAGGACCGAAGCGTCCGTCCACGGCGCGCCGGAAATCTCTACCAGCGGGATCAGGTGCGGCGGGTTCACCGGATGTCCGATCAGGCAGCGCCCGCGGCCGGGCAAGCCTTCCGTGAACAGCGAGCAGCGGATCGCCGAGGACGACGAGGCGATGATTGCGCCAGGCGGCGCCAGCGCGTCGAGTTCGGCGAACAAGGCCTGCTTCACGTCGAGCCGTTCCGGGCCGTTCTCCTGCACGAAGCCGACGCCGTCGAGACAGGCGGCAAGGTTTTCGGATGCGCGGATACGGCCGGACGCCGCCGCCGGATCGGGGCAGAGCCCGTGCGCGGCGAGGGTGCGCAAGCCCTCGGCGCACAGCGGGATCGCGGCCTCGGCGACGCCGTCGGCGGCATCGAACAGGCGCACGTCCCAGCCGGAGCGGGCAAAGATCATCGCCCAGGCCCGGCCGATCAGGCCGGAACCGATGATCGCGACGCTGTCGGTCATAGCCTCAACCCCTCTTGTCGCTGATCCCGATCCTCGCGTGGACGGCGCGCGTCGCCCGCCCCTGGGAAGCTGTCGCGCTTCGACGTGACGATGCGGTTCGGAAGGCGGAGAGATCGGTCGGCCGGGACCGTCGAACGCTTCCGACGCCGACGGTCGCAGGCCGCTCGCATATCGTCCGTGATGGCCCGCAGAAGGCGCTGGCGACAGACTGTCGTCTCGAACCGACCTTTCATCGCCCGCCGCCCAAGCGTTTCCTCCAGCCGATCCCTTTTGTCCGGCTCTGGCGGCTCTCTTCGGAGATGTGATCACAGATCACTAGCGTGATAGTGCCGGATGCGTCTAGTCTCGGCAGATGAGTTCTAGATTGGTTCTGGCCGAACTGCCGCAGCTGGAGCGGCGTACCCTCGCCGACACCGCCTACGAGGCCCTGGCGGACCTCCTCGCCTCCGGGCGGCTGACGCCGGGCGATCGGCTGTCCCTGCGCCAGAGCGCGGTGGCGCTCGGCGTCTCGGTGATGCCGGTGCGCGAGGCGGTGAGCCGCCTCGTGGCTGACGGTGTCCTCGAAGTCGCGCCGACCCGGGCGATCCGGGTGCCGGTCATGACCGCGCAGGATTTCCGGGCGCTCGCCGAGACCCGCATGGCGGTCGAGGGCATGGCCGCCGCCCGGACCGCCGAGAGGCGGAGCGCGGTGGAACTCGCCGCGATCCGCCGGGCGGAGGCGGCGTTCCGGGGGGAGGCCGGATCGGCGGAGCCCGACGGCGCCCGGGCGGTCCGGCTCAACCGCGATCTGCATTTCGCGATCTATGCCGCCTGCGGGCTGGCGCCCCTCCAGGAAATCATCGCCCGGCTGTGGCTGAAGGCGGGGCCGGTCATCAACCTCGACCTGCGCGCCCATCCGGAACGGCTGCTCCAGGGTTACGCCCTGCGGCGGCACGCCGAGACGCTGGCGGCGATCGAGGCCCGGGACGGGCCGGCCGCCGCCGCGGCCCTGGCCGCCGACATCCGCGAGGCGACGGACTTCATCCTGTCCCGCGGGGGGTTGCGGGACGCGTAGCGTTTGGTGCGCATCGTCTTCGTCAGAAAGGCCGCAAGCGCCTTCGAAACGATGCTTTGACAGGAGGAAAGACCATGGATCTTGGAATCGCCGGCCTGCGCGTGCTCGTGACCGCAGGCGCGGCCGGCATCGGGCGCGCCATCGTCGATGCGTTCCTGGACGAAGGCGCGCGGGTCTTCGCCTGCGACATCGACGAGGCGGCGCTGGAGGCCCTGCCCGCGGAGGTCGGGCGCAGCCGGACCGACGTCGCCGACCGGGAGCAGGTCGCCGCCATGATGGATCAGGCGGTCGACCACCTCGGCGGGCTCGACGTGCTGGTCAACAATGCCGGCATCGCCGGGCCGACCGGGCGGGTCGAGGAGATCGCCCCGGAGGATTGGGACCGCTGCATCACGGTCTGCCTGACCAGCCAGTTCAACTGCGCCCGGCTTGCGGTGCCGCACCTGCGCGCGAGCGGCAACGGCTCGATCGTCAACCTGTCCTCGGCCGCCGGCAAGTTCGGCTTCGGCCTGCGCAGCCCCTACGCGGCGGCGAAATGGGGCGTGATCGGCTTCACCAAGTCCCTGGCGATCGAGCTGGGCGAGGCCGGCATCCGGGTGAATGCGATCCTGCCCGGCCTGGTCGCCGGCGACCGGCAGCGCCGGGTCCTGGAGGCCAAGGCGCAGCAGCAGGGCACGAGCTTCGCCGAGATGGAGGCCAGGGCCTTCTCGTTCGTGTCGGTGAAGGACTACGTCACCGCCCGCCAGCTCGCCGATCAGATCCTGCTGCTCTGCTCGCCCCGGGGCCGGACTATCTCGGGCCAGGCGATCTCCATCGACGGCGACACCCGGATGCTGTCCTGAAACGCCGCGCCCCGGCTTACGCAGCGGCGCGGATCGCGGCAGACTGAAATCCGAAGCGGCAGGATAACCGCGCCATTGGGAGGACCGGAGCATGCGTCTCGCGGGCAAGACAGCGTTGGTCACCGCCGCCGGCCAGGGCATCGGCCGGGCGAGCGTCCTGGCGATGGCGCGCGAGGGCGCCCGGGTGCTGGCCACCGATGTCCGGGCGGAGGCGCTCCGGACCTTCGACGGGGTGGAGAACGTCACCACCGCGCCCCTCGACGTGCTGGACCGGGCGCAGATCGAGGCCGTGGCCGGCGGCCTCGACCGGATCGACGTGCTGTTCAACTGCGCCGGCTACGTCCATGCCGGCACGGTGCTCGACGCCAGCGACGCCGATTTCGACGTCGCGGTGAATCTCAATGTCCGGTCGCAATTCTGGACCATCCGCGCGGTGCTGCCGCGGATGCTGGAGGCCGGCGTTGGCAGCATCGTCAACATGGCGAGCGTCGCCGGGTCGCTGCGCGGCCTGCCGAACCGCTTCGTTTACGGGCTGACCAAGGCCGCGGTGATCGGCCTGACCAAGTCGGTGGCGGCGGATTATGTCGGCCGTGGAATCCGCTGCAACTGCGTCTGCCCCGGCACGGTCGACACGCCGTCTTTGGCAGAGCGGATCAACGCGTTCGACGATCCTGGGGAGGCCCGCAAGGCCTTCATCGCCCGCCAACCCATGGGCCGGCTGGCGAAGGCCGAAGAGATCGCCCCGCTGGTGGTGTTCCTGGCGAGCGACGAGGCCGCGTTCGTGACCGGCCAGAGCTATTCCATCGACGGTGGCATGACGATCTGAGGATATCGACCATGAGCGACAAGCGCCGCGTGACCCCCGCCGACCTGCGCTCGAAGGCGTGGTTCGACAACCCGCACAACCCGGGCATGACCGCGCTCTACCTGGAGCGCTACCTCAACTTCGGGTTGACGCCCGCCGAGCTGCGCTCCGGCAAGCCGCTGATCGGCATCGCCCAGACCGGCTCGGACCTGTCACCGTGCAACCGGCACCATCTGGAGCTCGCCAAGCGCGTGCGCGACGGCATCACGGCGGCGGGCGGCGTCGCCTTCGAGTTCCCGTGCCACCCGATCCAGGAGACCGGCAAGCGGCCGACCGCGTCGCTGGATCGCAACCTCGCCTACCTGTCGCTGGTCGAGGTGCTGTACGGCTATCCCCTCGACGGCGTCGTGCTGCTCACCGGCTGCGACAAGACCATGCCGGCCTGCCTGATGGCGGCCGCCACCGTGAACATCCCGGCGATCTCGCTGAACGTCGGGCCGATGCTCAACGGCTATTTCCAGAAGGAGCTGACCGGCTCCGGTACGATCGTCTGGAAGACGCGCGAGCGCCACGCGGCCGGCGACATCGACTTCCAGCAATTCATGGACATCGTCGGCTCCTCGGCGCCGTCCACCGGCCATTGCAACACGATGGGCACGGCCTCGACCATGAACGCGCTGGCCGAAGCGCTCGGCCTCGCCCTGCCCGGCTCGTCGGCGATCCCCGCGCCCTACCGCGAGCGCGGCCAAGCCGCCTACGCCACCGGCCTGCGCATCGTCGACATGGTCTGGGAGGACCTGAAGCCGTCCGACATCCTGACCCGGGAGGCGTTCGAGAACGCCATCGTGGCCAATGCCGCCATCGGCGGCTCGACCAATGCGCCGATCCACATCAACGCCATCGCCAAGCATATCGGTGTGCCGCTCACCTGCGACGACTGGGAGCGTGTCGGGTTCGAGATCCCGCTGCTGGTCGACATGCAGCCCGCCGGCCGCTGGCTCGGCGAGGAGTATTTCCGCGCGGGCGGCCTGCCGGCCGTGTTCGCGGAGCTGATCGATGCCGGAAAGGTCCATACCGAGGCGCCGACCTGCAACGGCCTGACCGTCGGCGAGAATTATCGCGGGCGGCACAGTTGGAACCGCGAGGTGATCCGGGCCTACGGGACGCCCCTGATGGAGCAGGCCGGCTTCCTCAACCTCAAGGGCAGCCTGTTCGATTCCGCGATCATGAAGACCTGCGTGATCTCGGAAGAGTTCGCCGCCCGCTACCTGCGCAACCCCGAGGATCCGATGGCGTTCGAGGGCCGCGTGGTCGTGTTCGACGGGCCGGAGGATTATCACGATCGCATCGACGATCCGGCGCTCGGGATCGACGAGACCACCGTGCTGATCATGCGCGGCGCCGGCCCGGTCGGCTATCCCGGGGCAGCCGAGGTGGTGAACATGCAGCCGCCGGGGGAACTGATCCGTCGAGGCGTGACCTCCCTCCCCTGCATCGGCGACGGCCGCCAATCCGGGACCTCCGGCACGCCGGCGATCCTCAACGCCTCTCCCGAGGCGGCTCTGGGCGGGGGCCTGGCGTTGCTGCAATCCGGCGACCGGGTCCGCATCGATCTCAACACCCGCCGCGCCGACATCCTGCTGCCGGCCGAGGAACTGGATCGCCGCCGCACCGACCTCGCCGCCCGGGGCGGCTTCCCCTTCCCGGCGACGCAGACGCCCTGGCAGGAGATCTACCGGGACCAAGTCGCGCAGCTCAACGAGGGCATGGTGCTGAAGGGCGCGGTGAAGTTCCAGAAAGTGGCCCAGACCTCGGGCGTGCCGCGCGACAACCACTGAGGCGACACGACGGGTCGGGATCGGGCGAAGACATGCTCCGCCTGATCCCACTGCGACACAAGGAGCGGATGCGCTGGGGGCCACAGACACAACCAACCCGTTCCCTCGGCTGTGAATTTTGAATACAATCTCACCGATGGGCGGAGACGCGCCCTCGGGAGGGATCGGGCGTGACGCAAGCCAAGGCTCGGACTGCGGCGTCGCCGCGCGCGGCAGCGCGCTTGGACGGGGGCTTGCCGCGAAAGCTCGCGGAACAGCTGCAGGGCGAAGCGCGGTTCGACGCGTTCACGCGCGGCCGCTACAGCACCGATGCCTCGATCTACCAGATCATGCCGGCCGGCGTGGTGCTGCCGCGCTCGGCTGCCGATATCGCCGCGACCTTACGGATCGCGGCCGATCACGGCGCGCCGGTGATCCTGCGCGGCGGCGGAACCTCGCAGAACGGCCAGCCGATCGGCTCGGGGTTGGTGGTCGATTGCGCGCGCTATTTCAACGGCATCCGCGCCTACGACCCGGAATCCGGCACGATCACGGTCGAGCCCGGCATGGTGCTGGAGCGGCTGAACACCCGGGTGAAGGCCGACGGCTGGTTCTTCCCGGTGGAGCCCTCGACCGCCACCCGCTGCACCATCGGCGGCATGGCCGGCAACAATTCCTGCGGCGCCCGCTCGCTGCGCTACGGCAAGATGAGCGACAACGTCCTCGCCATGGAGGCGCTGCTCCCAGATGGCGAGGCGTTCGGCTTCGGCATCATCGGCAACGCGACCGCGGGGGTCACCGGCTCGGCCCATGCCGAAGCCTTGGCCGAACGCATGCGCACCCTCGCCCTCCTCCATCGCGACGAGATCGCGGACCGCTACCCGAAGGTGCAACGGCGCGTGGGCGGCTACAACCTCGACGCCCTGGTCGAGCCTCGGCCGAACCTCGCGCATCTGCTGGTCGGCTCGGAAGGGACGCTGGCCGCCACCACCTCGGTGACGCTCAAGCTGTCGCGCCTGCCCGCGCACCGGGTGATGGGCGTCTGCCACTTTCCGTCGTTCCGGGCCGCCATGGAGACGACGCAGCACATCGTCGCCCTGGATCCCGTCGCGGTGGAGCTGGTCGACAACAATGTCTTGGTGCTCGGCGCCGACATTCCGCTGTTCCGGGCGACTTTGGCCGACATCACCCGCGGCAAGCCGAACTGCCTTCTGCTGGCGGAATTCGCCGGCGACGATCTCACCGCGCTGAAGCGCGACCTGAAGCGTCTCGACGCCTGCATGGCCGATCACGGCTTCTCTGATGCGGTCGTCGAGATCGTTGAGCCGGCCCGTCAGCGCTCGGTCTGGGAGGTCCGCGAGGCCTGCCTCAACATCATGATGTCGATGAAGGGCGACGCGAAGCCGGTCTCGTTCATCGAGGATTGCGCCGTGCCGCTGGAGCACCTCGCCGATTACACCGATGCGGTGACAGAGGTGTTCACCAAGCACGGCACCCGCGGCACCTGGTACGCCCACGCCTCCGTGGGCTGCCTGCATGTCCGGCCGATCCTGGATATGAAGGACGGCGGCGATGTGAAGCGGATGCGCGCCATTGCGGAGGAGACCTCCGAATTGGTCCGCCGCTACAAGGGCTCGTATTCCGGGGAGCACGGCGACGGCATCTCGCGCTCGGAATACATCGCGCCGCTGTTCGGCCCGGTTCTGACCAGCGCCTTCGAGACCGTGAAGGATGCGTTCGATCCCGACAACCGGCTCAATCCCGGCAAGATCGTCCGGCCGCTGAGCATGGACGAGCGGAGCCTGTTCCGGTTCAAGCCCGACTACGCGGTGACCGAACCGCTGAAGCCCGCCCTCGACTGGTCGGATTGGGGCGGCTTCGGCTCGGCCGTCGAGATGTGCAACAACAACGGCACTTGCCGGAAGCTCGCCGGCGGCGCGATGTGCCCGTCCTATCGGGTGACCCGGGAGGAGGAGCACCTCACCCGCGGTCGCGCCAACACCTTGCGGCTCGCCATTTCGGGCCAGCTCGGGCCGGACGCCTTCACCAGCAAGGCGATGAAGCGCACCCTCGACCTGTGCGTCTCGTGCAAGGCCTGCCGCCGGGAATGCCCCACGGGCGTCGACATGGCCAAGATGAAGGTCGAGTTCCTGCATCACTACCACGCCCGCCACGGGCTGCCCCTACGCGACCGGCTGATCGGCCTGATGCCGCATTATGCCGGTATTGCCGCCAAGCTGGCCCCGCTCCTCAACCTGCGCGACCGGCATCCGGCGCTGGCCGCTCTGTCGGAGCGGATGGTCGGGCTCTCGGCCAAGCGGTCGCTGCCGCGCTGGAGGCGCCCTTGGAGCGAGCAGGGCGAGGCGGCTCATCCGGGTGACGTGGCCGGGGATTTCCGCGACGTGATCCTGTTCGGCGACACGTTCAATCGTGCCTTCGAGCGGGAGAACCTAGAGGCGGCCGAGCGGGTGCTCCTGGCCGCCGGCTATCGAAACCACCGGGTCTACCCGACAAGCGGGCGGCGTCCGCTCTGCTGCGGGCGGACCTGGCTCGCCTCGGGCCAGACCGACCGGGCCCGCGCAGAGGCGCGCCGGACCCTCGGCACGCTCCTGCCGTTCGTCCGAGCCGGCGCCCGGGTGGTCGGCCTGGAGCCGTCCTGCCTGCTCACATTCCGCGACGAGTTCTCGGCGCTGCTGCCGGGAGAGGATGCCGCGCTGCTGGCCAAGCAGTCGTTCCTGTTCGAGGAATTGCTGGCCGGCGATCTGGCGGCGGGCCGGATCGCGCTACCGCTTGCGGACCAGGGGGGCCGGGTCGCGCACCTGCACGGGCATTGCCACCAGAAATCCTTCGGCGTGATGGGCTCGGTGGAGACGGTGCTGCGGACGGTCCCGGGCCTCGACGTCCGGGTCATCGAGTCGAGCTGCTGCGGCATGGCCGGCGCCTTCGGCTACGGGGCCGAGACGATCGAGACCTCCTTCGCCATGGCCGAATTGTCCCTGTTCCCGGCCCTGCGGGCGGCCGCCCCCGGCGACCGCGTCGTCGCCGATGGCACGAGCTGCCGTCACCAGATCCATGATGGCCTCGGCATCCGCGCCGAACATGTGGCCCGCGTCCTCGATGACGCGCTCGTGCAAGCCCCCCTGCCTCGACACTGAATTGCCGGACACCTACACAAGCACGATAGGTTGCTTCGACCTCGCGTGCACCGTCGGCTCATGAACAAAATCGACACCGGCATCGGAATCAGCCGTCGCTATCTCCACGACGAGGTGGCGGATCGGATGCGAGAACTGATCCGCTCCGGCGAGATGGAGCCCAAGGCGCGGATCAACGAGGGCGAACTGACGGAGCGCTTCGGGATCTCGCGCACGCCGCTGCGCGAGGCGATCAAGATCCTGGCGACCGAGGGCCTGCTCGAACTTCTCCCGAACCGCGGCGCCCGGGTCGCCAGCATCTCGGAGGCCGAACTCGAAGAGATGCTGGAGGTGATCGCCGGGCTCGAGGCCACCGCGGGCGATCTCGCCTGCCGGACGATCTCGGAGGCCGAGATCGACGCGATCGAGGTCGATCACGACGCGATGGTGGCGGCCTGGAAGGGCGGCGACGAGGCCGGGTATTTCAGCCATAACCGGCGGATCCACGAAGGCATCATGGCGGCGAGCCGCAACGGCATCCTGGCCAACATCTACGAGAGCCTGTCGGGCCGGATCCAGCGGTCGCGCTACTCGGCCCACCAGACGCCGGATCAATGGGCCCGGGCCATGTCAGAGCACGAGCACATGATCGTGCTGCTGCGCGCCCGGGACGGCGCTGCCCTCGCCACCCTGATGCGTGAGCATATCCGCGGGAAAAAGACCGTGATCGCAGCCAATTACGGGGTCGCGGAGGCCGGCTGAGCCGTCATCTCGAACCAGAACGAGGCCCCCGGCGTGCCGGAATCGTTCGGGTAGAGGAACGGGATGTCGGGCCCCGGCCGGCGGCCGGCAAAGACCGCCTTGACCCGGGCGCTCTTGGCCGGGTCCTGGCAGAGATACATCACCGGCACGGTCACCCGGAACGGCGGCGCGCCGCACATCAGCATCGCGGCCAGAAGGTACTGCTCGTTGTAGAGCCGGCAGTTCCACGCGCCCGGGTAGTCGTCCGGGATGAAGATGTCGTGGATCTGCACGATCACGCCCGGCGCGAGCCGCGGCATCAGTTCGAAGAAGAATACGGTCACGTCGGAATTCGCGAAGGATCGGTGCGAGCCGTCGAAGAAAACGATGTCCCCGGCCCGCAACTCTTCGAAGATCTTCAGGTCGCAGCCTTCGAGGGGCGCGCGAAGCGTCCAGTCACAGATCGCGTCGATCTCCCGGCGAGGCATCGGGTCGATCGAGGTGATCGTGGTCGGCAGTTTCAGCGCGTCGATCGTGTAGCGGGCAAAGCAGGTCGAGCAGCCGGACCCGATCTCGAGGTAGCGGGCCGGCCGCTTCCAGGCGAGCATCGTCATCAGGGCGGCGGCGTCGAGGGCCGTGAACCAAGTGTTGTTCCAGTGCGGCGTCACCGGGTCGGCGACGCCGGCTTCGTGCGGGACGCTGTGCAGCAGGTCGGCTCGCGCCTCCAGCGCGGTCAGGAACGCTTCGTAAGCGGCGTTCTCCCGGGCCAGGACCGACCGGAGGTGACCGTGCGGCGCGCTGCCGGGTGTCCAACGGGAGGACGGTACCACCGGGTGATAATCGTGGACCGTATGGCTCCAGCGAAACGGTTCGGTGCTGGCTCGGAAGATGTCGACGCCAGCGCGGCGCCCGGCGCTCCTCACGATGTCCTTCAGCATGGCCGTCCTCGCTCCGACGGGACGATAATGCTGGCTACACAACTTCTAGTCGAGTCTGTTCGCGAGCCTACGCAATCCTCGCGGGGATCGCGGTTAAGCTGCGCTTTCCGTTCTGTCAGGCTGCGCTCGGCGCCCGCAGTCCGGCCACGAGGTCGGTGAAGCGGTCGCCCTGGACGATGACGTGGCTGCGCAGCGCCTCTGCGGCGCCGGCCTCGTCGCCGGCGACGATCGCGGCGACGATCGCCTCATGCTCGGCGAGCGATTGCGGCAGCCGCTGGCGGACGCGCAATTGCAGCCTGCGATAGGGGGCGAGCCGCCTGTGCAGCGACAAGGCCTGCTCGGCCAAAAACGCGTTGCGGCTCGCCCGATAGACCACCGTGTGGAACACGTAGTTCTCGGCGTAGTAGCTCTCGGCATCCTGCAGGGCCATCGCCGCCCTGCAGCTGGCCAGAGCCGCCTGCAGGGCCTCCGCATCCTCCGGAACCAGGCGCCGCGCCGCGAGCCGGCCGCAGGCGGCCTCGATCTCCGCCATGGTCTCGAACATCGCCAGCAGCAGGTGCGGCTCCGGCGCGCTGACGACGGCGCCGCGCCGGGGCTTGGCCTGGATCAGGCCGGTGACCGCCAGTTGCAGCAGAGCCTCCCGGATCGGCGTGCGCGAGACTCCGAAGCGCTCGGCCAGCTGATTCTCGTCGAGGCGCGCGCCGAGGGCGAGTTCGCCCGAGACGATCTCGTCCTCGATCCGCTGCCGCAGGCGCTGGGCGTGATTCATCCCTCCGGTCCTTCCCCGTCGGCGGATGGTGCGTCGCCGACCTTCCTGAAGGATTGCTGCGACTTACGCCGCTCACATATGCTCGACTGTTGACAACATATACAAGATCACTTTTCTTGCATGCAACGAATGCGCGATCGTTCTTGCGACGCACAAAAGTAGAGCCGGCTTTATTGCGGCGCGGGAGAATTCGATGATACCGACACGTCGCACGCTGGTCGCGGCCGCCCTCGCAGCGCCAGCCGTCCTGAGATTCGGTCTCGGCGCCGCACAGGCCGCCACGGTCCTGAAGCTGTCGCACCAATTCCCGGGCGGGACGATCGACGAGGGCGACTTCCGCGACCGCATGTGCCGGAAATTCGCTGCGGCGGTGGCCGAGCGCTCCAAGGGTGCCCTGGAGGTCCAGGTGTATCCGGGCTCCTCGCTGATGAAGACGAACGCCCAGTTCGGCGCTATGCGCAAGGGCGCGCTCGACATGTCGCTTTATCCGAGCCCCTACGCGGGCGGCGAGGTGGCGGAGCTGAATATCGGCCTGATGCCGGCGCTGGTGACCTCCTACGCGCAGGCCGTGGCGTGGAAATCGGCGCCGGTGGGACGCAAGCTCACCGAGATCCTGGAATCCAAGGGCATCGTCCTGGTCTCCTGGGTCTGGCAGTCCGGCGGCGTCGCCAGCCGCGAGCGGCCGCTGATCGCGCCGGCCGACGCCAGGGGCATGAAGGTCCGCGGCGGCTCCCGCGAGATGGACCTGATGATGAAGCAGGCCGGCGCCGCGACGCTCTCGATACCGTCGAACGAATCCTACGCGGCGATGCAGACCGGCGCCTGCGACGCGGTGATCACCTCGTCCACCAGCCTGATCTCGTTCCGGCTGGAGGAACTGTCGAAGGCGCTCACCTCGGGCCGCGAGCGGTCCTACTGGTTCATGCTCGAACCGATCATGATGTCCAAGACCGTGTTCTCCGGCCTGCCCAAGGACCAGCAGGACCTGATCATGGCGGTTGGCGCCGAGCTCGAAGCCTTCGGCCAGGCCGGCGCCAAGGAGGACGATACCCGCGTCGAGCAGATCTTCGCCAAGGCCGGCGCCAAGGTCTCGCAGCTCGACGAGAAATCGCTCGGCCAGTGGCGGGAGATCGCCCGGGAGACCGCCTGGAAGGACTATGCCGGCCGCAATGCCGGCTGCGCGGAACTGTTGAAGCTCGCGGAGCAGGTCGCGTGAGCCACGGCTTCGATGCCGCCACTGCGATCCCGGATGCGAAGGGTGCGGATGAGCCTCGGCTCCCTGGGCTGCTCGGCCTGTTCGACCGCACGATGCGCGGCATCAACCGCGTGATCCTCGGCCTCGGCGGGCTCTGCCTGGTCGGCGCCTGCTTGGTGCTGAGCCACAGCGTCGTCGTCCGCTATCTCCTTAAGGAGCCGACCGAGTGGCAGGACGAGATGGCGGTCTTTTTGATCGTCGGAGCGACATTCTTCTCGGCCGCCGGGGTGCAGGCCAAGCGCGGCCACGTGGCGATCGAGGCGCTGACCGGCCTGCTGCCGCCCAAGATCAACCGGATCCGGCTGCTGTTCGTCGATTGCGTCAGCCTCGCCTTCTGCCTGTTCTTCGCCTGGAAGAGCTGGACCCTCGACCACGAGGCCTGGATCGACGGCCAGACCTCGCAATCGACCTGGGGACCGCCGCTCTGGATCCCCTACACCCTGATGGCCGCCGGCATGAGCCTGCTGTGCCTCCAATTCGCCCTGCAGATCGCCGAGGCGCTGCTCTACGGGCCGCGGGCGGCCGGATGGGCCAAGCCCAAAATCGGCATCGGCGCGGACGTGAACACGGATATGCACGGTGCGCCCGGGGTCACGCCCCGGGGGCCGGATCCGATGGGCCGGACGGTCGACGCGAGGGTGGAGTGATGGGCACGGCGGCGATCGGCTTCCTCTATGCGGGGGCCACCCTCGGGGCGATGCTGTCGGGCATCCCCATCGCGTTCGCGCTCGGCGCCGTGGCCCTGGCCTTCATGGTCGCGTTCATGCCCGCCGCCTCCCTCGATACGGTGGCGCAGAACGTCTACGAGGAGATGGCCTCGATCACCCTGCTGTCGATCCCGCTGTTCATCCTGAAGGGCGCGGCGATCGGCCGGTCCCGGGCGGGGCAGGACCTCTACTCGGCGATGCATGCCTGGATGCACCGCATCCCCGGCGGTCTCGGCATCGCCAACGTCTTCGCCTGCGCGCTCTTCGCCGCCATGGCGGGCTCGAGCCCGGCGACCTGCTCGGCGATCGGCTCGGCCGGCATTCCGGAGATGCGCAAGCGCGGCTACTCGCCGGGCTTCGCCGCCGGGATCATCGCGGCCGGCGGCACGCTCGGCATCCTGCTGCCGCCCTCGATCACCATGATCCTGTACGCGGTCGCCTCCGAGCAGTCGCTCGGGCGCCTGTTCCTGGCCGGGATCGGGCCGGGGCTGCTGCTGGTGAGCCTGTTCGCGGCCTGGTCGATGGTCCGGTTCCGGTCGGAATTCGCCGCCGCCAAGGCGGTGCTGGAGCGCGGCGGCCCGGCCTCGCCGATCCTGGCCGACGAGCAGTACAGCATGGCCCAGCGCTTCTCGACGCTGCCGCGGGTGCTGCCCTTCGTGATCCTGCTCACCGGCGTGATGGTGGCGCTCTACGGCGGCTACGCGACGCCCTCGGAGACGGCCGGCCTCGGCGGCCTGCTGGCGCTCGGCCTGATCGCCGCGATCTACGGTGTCTGGCGGTTCCGGGACGTCAGCCCGATCCTGGTGGCGACGCTGCGGGAATCCACGATGCTGATGCTGATCATCGGCATGTCGCTGCTCTACGCCTACGTGATGAGCTATCTGCACCTGTCGCAATCGGCCGCGGCGGGAATCGTGGCGATGCAGCTCTCGCCCTGGGTGCTTCTGGTGACGATCCTCGGCCTCGTGATCGTCCTCGGCTTCTTCCTGCCGCCGGTCTCGATCATCCTGATGACCGCGCCGATCATCCTGCCGCCGCTCAAGGCCGCGGGCTTCGATCTGGTGTGGTTCGGCGTGGTGATGACCATCACCATGGAGATGGGCCTGATCCACCCGCCGGTGGGCCTCAACATCTTCGTCATCAAGAACATCGCCCCCGACATTCCGCTCTCGGACATCATCTGGGGTACCCTGCCCTTCGTGATGTTGATGGGGCTCGCGATCCTGATCCTGTGCCTGGTGCCGGGCATCGCCCTGTGGCTGCCGGACCTGCTGCTGGCGACGACGCGGTAGAGGTCCCTCGACCGCCGCGAATTTCACGCTCTCGACATCGCCGCCGCCCTATCTACTCAGGATGACCGACCTCCAGACCATCCAGATGCTGCACGCGGCGAACGTGATCGCCGAGGACGAGATCGACGCCAGCATCGAGGCGTTCCTGGACGGCGCGGTGGCCGAGCCCTACCGGTTCCGCAGCGGCCACCGGCTTAACTTGGTCAAGGCGGTGCGCAGCCACCCCGGCGCCCAGGAATTCGTCGGCCGGTCGAATGTCGGCACCCAGTTGAAGCGGCCCTTCGTGCGGGCGGCGATCCTGCAGGCGCGGCCGCTGAAGGCGTGAGCGCCCTACCCGCGATCTCACGGTCATGACCGCGTGAGGCGAGCCTTTCCAGTTTTGCAGTAGACTCCGATCATCGAGCGCGACCGGCCCCCTCTCTCGTGCCGGCTACCAGATTCACACTTTTCAGGCCGCCACTAACATTTTGGAACGGAGGCGATTTGCCCCTCCCCACAAGCGGAAGGAAAGCGCATCGCGCCTCGCAGCAGGAGATGTGTGAACATCTCGGCCCGCACAGGAGAGGGCTGGGGTGAGGGATCAGGTCTGTCCGGACAAGTCGCATCCCTCACCCTGTCCCTCTCCCGCACGGGAGAGGGGAGTTGCGTCTCATGCCGGGGCGCAGGCCTGTCGGTGACGGCGCCTGCACGCGTGTTCTCTGATGTCGACGGGGCAACCGATCAGAAAAACCGCAAACCCTCAGAACGCA
>NZ_JAKSYJ010000118.1 GCF_022829365.1 Methylobacterium sp. J-077
CGCTCCTGACGCCTCCGCCTCGAAGCGTGGCAACAAGGACCTGAAGACCTATTGCTCGGGCGATGCGGTCACCTTCTGTAGTGGCGATGATCCGGACAGCCCTGAGATGGACGCCTGCTTCAAGAAGAACATGGACAAGATTTCGGAGAACTGCCGGCGTGCGATCACGGCCTACAAGGGCGGCGGCGGCAAGTAGCTCCTCCCCCGCGCTCGTAAGATAGGATCTGGTGCTGCAGCCGCTCGGTCATAGGAGCAGATGGGGGTGATCACAGGCCCGCAGCTCCGTGCAGCGCGCATGTCCATCGGCTTGGATCCGCGTGATCTGGCTAAGCGAGCCAAGGTGCCTCTGAGCGTTGTCACGCGAGCCGAGGGCAGTTCCGGCGAGCCGGTAATCACGATCGCGCAGCTGAACGCCTTGATGCAGGTACTGCGGACGGCTGGCGCCAGCTTCCCGCCAGCTGATCCTGCCGCAGACGTTAGCGATGGTCAGCCGTGAGCGAATTCAAAAGTAAGTGTGCACGCAGCTAGCACAATTCCTTTTGTGCACTGCGGTGGTACAAATCGGACTAGCTTCGGAGTTTATCCCCCCGATCCCGAAGCCGTCGAAGCCCGCCCGGTTCGCCGGCGCGGGCTTCTTCATTCGCCGGTAGTCCCGGCCTGGGACGCTCTATGTCACGACGACCGCACCGACCGCCAACCGCAACACGTCATCCTACATTTCGAGCCGCGTTGCGTATCGGCTCACGCCGGTGAGATCGTCGACCTCCCCCGCCAGCCCGTGATCAGATCGGGCGGCGGGCCGAGCCGGAGATCAGGAACGTCTCAAGCGCGATGGTCGCGGTTTCAGTGCTCGGTCCCCGGCATGTTCTGCCGTGGCGCGCCGCCGTGATCCTTGATAAGGTTGGAGCGTTCCGGATCGCCCTTCAAGTTAGCGACCTGCTTGCGTGCGGCCAATGCGAGAAAGCCGACGCCGCCGATCGTGCCCAGCGCTAGAAATAACAGAGAGATACCGCTGCCCATGGGCGAGGCCTTTCGTTGAAGAAACCGCCGAAGGAAGGGTGACGGAGAGCATTATGCTACAAGCCAAACTGTGCTTGGAGTCATAGGTTGCAGTTTTAGAATATATTATGGGCGCGACGTCTTTTCTTAACAAATTTAGGGAGGAGCCACGTGGGCTCAAACTATGTTGATCTAGGCAGCAAATGCCGCGGCGCGGAGTTTTATCGTGTACAATCCCATCTTTTCATCGATATTGCTGGCGATCGAGTCTCAGCGCGTGATCGAGTTACGCATGGTGCGCCTCGCCTGGGGCGGCCGCGAGGGCCGGGCCGAGATGCAATCGATGGTCGTCGAGAAGGTGCACGCCGCCGGCGAGGCCATGACGACGCTGATGCTTGGTGGCTCGCCCGAAGCTGTCATCGCCCGCTACCGCGAGCACGTCGCCTTCAACACCAAGCGGCTGTCGGCGGCCTAGCACGAAGCGTCAGTCACGCCCCGCTTCGGCGCTCGCACGCCCTACCATATCCCACGGTGCCACTCAGCCGTGCGAGGGCATTTCCAAACCAGTTACCAGCGGGATAACTCAAGCCGGCTTCAGATGCCGTCGCAGCCAGCGGGTCGCATCTTCCAGGCTTAAAAAGGTCGGTGCCTTTTTCCCCTGCAGTCGGCCGAAGCCAACCTCGAAGAACCAGCTTCCAACATTGTCGTGCTCGGGCTCGGCGAGGCGCACCAGCACCGCCACGAGCAGGCCGTTGGCGATCACCAGCCGGCCTTCGCGATCTGGGCTGTCCGTGTCGACCGCGATCGGCTGCAGCACGATCAGCGTCTCGACGTTGCCCTGCTCGGACATCGATTAGGCCTCCGCGGTACCAGGCCAACTTAGGTCGCGGCGCTCGCCCCAGCGGGTGTTGCGCAGGTGCAGGTAGTTCGGCGCGAAGCTGCAGAAGGCCTTCAGTCGCTCGACATCCAGGATGGTGAGCACCCGGCCCTTGAGGTGGATCAGGCCGAGCGCGCGCAGTTCCCGCAAGGTCCGGTTCACATGCACGTCGGATAGGCCCATCGTCTCGGCGATCTCGGTCTGCGTCATCGGAAACGCATAGCTGTTGTCGGTGACACGCCCGACCGCTTCCAGGCGCATGAGAAGTTCGCACAGAAGGTGGGCGATGCGCTGACCTGGGGCACGTCCACCCATATTGACGAGCCATTCGCGCAGGACAGCACCGTCGACCAGGGAGCACCACCAGAAAGCCCGCGCGATACTCGTATGGTGCGCCGTGATCTCGTCGATAGCCCGACGGGGGATGTCTACGACCTGGCACGTCGAGATGGTGCCGATGCTGTGGTCCATCTCATCGAGGATGAAGACGTTGAGGTCGCAGAAATCACCCGGTACCAGGAGGGCCATGATCTGGCGCTGACCGTCCGGGAGCATCTTGTAGCGGCACGCGAAGCCGTCGAGAATCAGCAGGACGTTGTCCGGCTTGTCGCCTTCCTGGATCAGATCCTGGCGTGCACCGACCTGCCGGACCTTGAGCGTCAGCCCGTTCAGAGCCCAGCGAGCCTGCTCGGACAGAGGTTCGAAGCTCTCAAGCTTCCGTGTCAGAGCTTGCTGCATCGGACTGGCCTCATGATTGAGAGAACCCGCTGATCATCCGGAGGTGCCCCTCGACGGAACACCGAGCCGAGCGGCACTGATCCTGAGGGTGCATCGAGGGTACGATTTCGGACGCCCGGCCCCTGCCCGGAAACAGGTGACCCGTACCAAGAAACACCCCGCTACCCGGACCGGGCAACGGGGCTTGAGTTCGCTCGGGTCGGAAGAAGCTGTGCAGGCGATGATCGGGCAAGGAACGCTCGCGCAGCCAACTGCGCTCACTCCATCACGGCAACAGCCGCATGAGCATGGCAGCGGATGAAGAGATCGATCCGATCAAAAGATGGAATTTGGCGGGTTCGTCCTTGATCTCTGCGGGGGACGCAATCGTCTCTGAAATCCATCTTATGATCGAACATATAGGTAACTTCGTTATATTATAGAACCTATCATCAGTTGGTCCGACTCAGGTTCTGATGACTGGGAGAGCCGAGGGCTTCCACCTGCAATATGAGGTGGAGCAATATGAGTTCAGCCCCTGATCTCCACGCTACGAACCGGCTCATCCGCAAGTTGGAGAGTATCGCCAGCCTATCGGAGGCGGAGCGCCAGGCCATTGAGAGCCTGCCGGTCAGGATCCAAAAGCTCAACGTCCGGCAGGACATCGTACGTGACGGCGACAAGCCCTCGCATTGCTGCTTGATCATCGATGGCTGGGCCTGCCGGTACAAGCTCCTCAGCCAGGGCAAGCGGCAGATCCTATCGTTCCACGTCCCCGGCGACATCCTGGATCTTCAGAGCCTGCACGTCCCTACCATGGATCACAGCGTCGGCACGCTGACCAAAGCCACCGTGGCCTTCATCCCGCACGAGAGCCTGCGGGAGTTGACGGCGCACCACTCCGGCATCGCGGCAATCTTCTGGCGTGACACGCTGATCGACGCAGGGATCTTCCGTGAATGGCTGGTCAGCATGGGGCGGCGCTCAGCCTTTGAGCACGTCGCCCACCTGTTCTGCGAGCTGTATCTGAAGCTGCAAGCGGTGGGGCTGGCCGGGAATTACCGGTGCCCGCTGCCGGTCACCCAGGCGGATCTCGCCGATGCGCTGGGGCTCACGCCCGTACACATTAATCGCGTGCTCCAAGAAATGCGCGGCAAGACCCTGATCACGCTCCGAAGCAGCACGCTGGTGATCGAGGCTTGGAATGAACTTTTGCGTGTCTCCGAGTTTGACCCAACATACCTGCATCTGGAGAAGCGAGCGACCGGATGACCCTCCGCTTACAGCCGGTGCAGGTCGCCACCGGCAGTTACGACGTCGATGGGCAGCTGGTCTTCGCCGACGGCTTCCTGACTGCGGTCTTGGTGAAGCTGTCGGGCTATCACGACGACATGGCCGGGATGTGGTTCCTGGAAGCTGGCTTCGGGTGGGTCGATACGCCGACGCGGCCCACCTTCGCCGATCTAGATGCTGCACAGACCTGGATCGAGGAGCGGTTGACGTGCGCGGCCTGAGCACAACTCTTGATCTGCCCCCAGAAGAACGCACCGCTCTATTGCAGCCGGTGCGACTGGTTGCGTGATAGCCTTTCGCGAGCGGGGTAGGGCTCGGTCGCGAGATCTGCGAACACGTCATCCGTTGCGAGGATCCTCGTTCCATCTCTGCTGAGATCGGAGATGTGGACTTGGTAGTCATGACGCAGGCCCACTGAACCTCTCCTGTGCGCCCAACAATTGACGATTAGGCATCGATGATATCACTGACGCCAATCTAGTTTCTAAAAATAAAGATTGCGCACGACCATTCTATTTAGCTAATTTTACTTTCTTTTGATTAATAATCATCAAACTAGATACAACTATAGTTGATACATGTTATTGAAAATATGTATGCTTCAATGCAAAAATCATGACATCGCTGATCGAATATTTGGGCATCAGCGACTGAGAGACGCGAGTGCTCCCGCCTGTTTGAGGGCTGGATATCTCATGCCACATTTTTTCTTTGATACCGATGACGGTAATTTTCGCAATGTGGACAGCGAAGGCTTCGAACTGTCTGGCATCGAAGCCGCTCGCATCGAGGCATTGGATGCCCTCCCTGATATGGCGCGCAACAGGCTCCCGGACGGGGATCGTCGGACCTATTCGGTTCGGGTGCGCGATGAGGACGGGAGGGTGATCTACTTCGCCTCGCTCGACTTGGTCGGTGAGTGGCATATCCCACACGCCACCAACCTGTGACCGGGTCTGGTGGCGGGGGCGAGCCGTCGTAAACATAGATTAGGGTTCGCCCCTATCCTGTGCGAAGGTGGTGTATCGTGAGCCGTTGCCTCGGGGCAAGCGATTGCGAGATGAAGGCTGCCCTGGCCCTGATCGGAAGCAGAGTTGTGTTCCAGCTTCGGCAATCAGAGATCCGTAACCGTCTCCTCACCACGCTGCCCGCGGACGACTTCGCTTGTCTCTCTCCCGCACTGGAGCGCGTACCGTTGCTGCTACATGAGACGGTGCTCGTCCCGCATCAGCCGATTGAATACGCCTACTTCGTTGAAAGCGGCATCTGCTCGTACCTGGCCGACACGCGCGATGGCCGCATCGAGATCGGCCTCGTCGGTCCCGAAGGTATGGTCGGCACACCGCTGGTACTGGGAGCCGACCGCGGGCCGTTCGCCGTCCTCATCCAGGGCGAGGGCGAAGCGCTGCGCGTCTCAGCTGCAGATCTATGTGAAGCCCTCGATGCAAGTCAGGCCCTGCGCGGCCTGCTCGGGCGCTACGTGCAGAGCTTCATCGCGCAGGTCGGGGGCACCGTCTACGCCAATGCCGAGCTGACCATCGAGGCGCGACTGGCCCGCTGGATCCTGATGTACCAGGACCGCATGGACCAGGATGACCTGCCGATCACGCACGAGTTCCTGTCGCTGATGCTGGGAGTGCGTCGGCCAGGCGTCACGACAGCCACGCATGTGCTGGAGGGCGCGGGCATGATCCGGGCGCGGCGAGGGCATATCACCGTGCTCGATCGCGAGAAGCTGGAGGACATGGCCGGCGACACCTACGGTGCCGCGGAGGCCGAATACGAGCGGCTTATCGCGGACGCATAGAGCCCCACCTGGGGGTAGCCCTCGCTCGGGGCCTGGAAGTCCAGCTGTCCCTCCAACATTCGTCCCCGCCTACCGCAGCAACCACAAGCCTGCGTGGGGGGGGCATGGGGCCGAGCTACTGCGAGCCGCCTGGGCCGTCTACCGCGCCCTGTAACCGCATCTGCGGGCACGACGGCCACTACAACGGTGCCGCGAGGATCTGAAACTCGATCGCCTCACGCTCCGTAGAGGGAAAATGGCTCGTAAGCATCGGCTCTCGATGTCGTACCTTACCTCTCGGTCCAACCGGGTGTGCGTAGTGCCGTGCCCCACCCATGCGGGATGCTTCCGGTGGATCATTACCTCGGCTGACGGCCAACGATTGGAGCAATCGTCCTACTCCTATGCGACGGCGGCCGGGGCACGGGCGGTCGGCAATATGCGCCGGCGTGAGATCGACGCGAAGGTGTGACAGTTTTCTAGACATCGTCTTCGAAAGCGGTGCCGTGAGCGGCGTTGATGATACCGCCTCAGATCCCAATCTGTACGCAGCCGAGTACGTCTTCGGCACCCTCGACCCGGGAGAGCGGGCCGCCATGATTCGCGCGTTCGCCACCGATGCGGACGCGGCGGGCGGGCGGGCGGGCGGGGGCATGCCCTGACGCGACCTCCGCTCGTTCAAGAAGGCGGTGGATGCTGGCACAGGCACTCGGATCAGGGCCCGCCGCTGCTACATGATGTCCGGTCTCGGTGGAGCCCGGAGAGAAACCTAGAGCATCCATTGACATCAACCTGCGATAGTACGCAGGACCTACCTATGTTGAAAAAGCTACCTCAAGGCGCGGCCACCTTCTGTGGTCGCGGCCTCGCGTTCATCCATGGCACCCACATCGTGATGAAGGTGTGCCCGGAGTGTTCGCAGTGGAACGCTCCAGAGGCGGCCGACAGAGGTGTATGCGGTTGGTGTGCCTACGTCCCGTCATGCGAGGACGTAGAGCCTGCTGTGGTGTTTGACGCCGCAGCGTAGATCCCACCCCGCTTTCGTGGGCACGGACCTTCATCGTTGACCCTCAGACTGCGACGCAGCACGATGGCGCGTCCTCACGAGGGACACCCATCGGTCCGGTCCGCATCGTCCCCCCAAGGTGGGCTGGGCCGGTGGGTCTTATTTGCTGATGCTGGGCGCTGGCGAACAGGCTCTCTCGCATAGAACCTGTGACGGCGCACCGAACGGCTCCGCCACAGCTTCAGTCCGCGGCCTCTTATGTGCCCTCAGGCGCCGCTGGCGAGGAACGGACCCGCCGCTGCAAGGACGGCCGCCTTGGTCAAAGGCGCGTCGAAGGCGCCGTCCCAACCGACATAGCCGCGCACCCGCCGCACCTCCGCGGCGTGCCGTGCCTCAACTGAGTGGATCTGCAGCGCCGTCGTCAGCACCGGTGTGCCCTGCAGGTTGCCAGCCTGTCCCTTGTAAGCCGCCACGCCGAGATCCTCGAACGTGCTCGACAGTGTCGTAAACGTGTCGAAGTTCGCGAACACATCCGGGTACTTGCCCTTGGCCGTGAAGTCGAAGGCCGGAGACGGGATCGCGGCGGCGCCTAGCGCGCCCTGCAGCAACTGCACATGCGCGGCCTCGTGCTTGGCGAGCTGTGAGAACACGGCTCGGTAGCGCGCCGGGATCAGGTGGGGCGTGGCCAGCGCCGTGCGGTAGAACTCCGCCTCCAGGTACTCTAAGGTCAGGGCGAACCGGAGCACGTCCACCACCTGCCCCGGTAGGCCCTGAGCGAAGACTTCGGTGGAGGCGACGGCGAGCACCGTCGGCGCGCTAGCGAGGGCCCCGAGCGTGCCGACGGCACGGGTGAACAGGCCCCGGCGCGAGGTCATCCGGGCAGTCATGTCGGGATCGAGTGTCTCAATCAGGGTGGGAGTGGCAGGCGTAGATGCGGTCATGGTGGCGTCCTCTGTGGCGGGGGCGAGCATCGGCCGGGCGATCACGGCAGTTGGCTCGCGCTGACGGGGGTGAGGACGAACGGCACCACCTTGGGCAGCACCTGGGAGGGCACGAGCGCGCGGTCGAGGCCGTTGCCGTCCACGATGTCGTTGCCGGCGAATGCTGCACTGTAAGGGTTGAGCATGTCGCGGATCGTGGCGGCGTGGCGCGCCTCGACCGAGACGATCGAGCCGGCCTTGACCAGGAAGTCGGGGTTGCGCAGGAGTTGGCCGGCGCCGTTGTAGGCGGCGACGCCTAGATCCTCGAAGGTGCGGGCGGTGCCGAGCACGCTCTGACGACTGGCGAAGTTGACCCGGCCGAAGTCGACCTGGAGGTCAGGAATGGCATTGCCGCCGAGCGCGGAGCGGAAGAACTCGCGATGGGCGACCTCGTGTTGCTGGATGCCAGTGAGGCTCTGCTCGTCGGAGGGGTTGAAGCCACGATAGGGCTGCTGCAGCACCTGGGTGTAGAAGGCAGCCTCCAACTGCTCCAGGGCGTAGGCGTAGTTGAGGACGGCGAAGTCACCCTGGCCGAGGTCGACCGTGCCGCCGGCGAGCGTGGCGTCACGCTGCGCGAAGGCTTGGCTGAGGTTCAGCTCCAGGAAGGCTGTTGAAGCGACGAGGATGCCGGCGGCCTTGAGGAAATTGCGACGTGGTCGCGCGGCCGCCTTGTGCGGGTTCTCGGGCTTTAGGCTGGCTGGATTGGTTACGAGCACCTCCCGGATCGCAGCGACAATGCGACACCTGTCCGGAAGAAGTGGGAGAGGTTCAGATCTGAATATAATGTAAATTAGAAAATTGCTGGCAAAATTCTACCGAACAAAATATTTCTGCATCCATTAAAAAATCGGTTCACCGCTTGAAACTTATCTCAGCTGCCGTTCGTAGAAAAGCGGTTTGTCTAATTTTATCGGGATGCACAGCTCGAAAAGACGGTTTTATTCAGGAACTTAGGCAGGATGCCTTGGCTTTTCTGTAGGTTCGGGCGGGAGATCCGCCCTATCTGGGAGATTTCAGATGAAGAAGACGACGCTTGCGCTTACCGCCGTGTTATTTGGCGGCTTTGCCCTCGTTGCCGGATCCGCATCGGCCGCCCCGATGTCCGCCAACGGCCTCCAGTCCGATACCGGCATCACGCAGGTGCGCATGATGCACGGCGACCGCATGATGATGAAAAAGCGCATGATGCGGAAGCGGATGATGAAGCGCCGCATGATGAACCGCATGTGAGGCGGTCACGGCGACCTCGGAAGGGCCTCCTGGGCCCTTCCACCGCGACCCGCTCCTATCGTCAACGAGCTCCCCACTTTGCCCCGCACATTCCTGACGCGCTCCGCACCCGACACAGCCGAAGTCGAGCGCCGCCGGTGGACGTTCCGGCACCCCGCCGTCATCCGCATCACGCACTGGATCAACGCGGTCTGCCTGCTGGTCCTGCTGATGAGCGGCCTGCAGATCTTCAACGCCCACCCGGCCCTGTACTGGGGCAAGGTCTCGACCTTCGACACGCCGCTGATGGCGATGTCCTCCACCGAGGACGACCCGCCCAAGGGCGTCATGACGGTCCTCGGGCATACCTTCGAGACCACCGGCTGGCTCGGCTCCTCGGCAGGCGCCGATGGCGAGCCGGCTGATCGCGGCTTCCCGTCCTGGCTGACCCTGCCGAGCGACCAGGACCTCACCGGCGGTCGCAGCTGGCACTTCTTCTTCGCCTGGGCCTTTGTCCTGAACGGCGCCATCTACCTGCTCTACGG
The DNA here is from genome assembly GCF_022829365.1 of Methylobacterium sp. J-077. Lineage (GTDB taxonomy): Bacteria > Pseudomonadota > Alphaproteobacteria > Rhizobiales > Beijerinckiaceae > Methylobacterium. The sequence goes on from NZ_JAKSYJ010000118.1 coordinate 9,413, forward strand.
ACTGGTCAGCGGGCAGCTTCGGTTCCGGGTGATCCCGTCTCGCGACCAAGTCCGGCACTTCGGCGCCTCGATCTGGGAGCACCTGACATTGCGCTTCCCGCAGGGCGACGAGGCCAAGCGCTACAACGTCATCCAGAAGCTGACCTACCTCGTCGTGCTGTTCGTGCTCTTGCCCGTCCAAGTGCTGGCTGGCTTGGCGATGTCGCCTGCGATGGACGCGGCGTTCCCGTTCCTGCTGACCCTGTTCGATGGCCGGCAATCGGCCCGCACGGTCCACTTCGTCGTGGCGGCGCTGCTGGTCCTGTTCGTGATCGTGCACGTCGCCCTGGTCCTGCTCTCGGGGTTCTGGAACAACATGCGCGGCATGGTCACCGGCTGGTTCGTGATCGAGCGGAAGGTCGAGCCGGTCGCCGCCGTTGGGGAGCCCCGGCCATGAGCCCCCTTCCGACCCGACGCGCCCTCCTAACAGGAGCTTCCGCCATGGCCGCGGCGGCCATGCTCGGTGGATGCGACCGCCTCGGCAACGCGGAGTGGTTCCAACGCACCCTCAAGACCGGCGAGGACGCCAACCTGTTCGTCCAGCGCCTAGTCCTCACCGACCGGACGCTGGCACCGGAATATGCCGAGGCCGACATCTCACCGTGGTTCAAACCGAACGGCACCGAGGATCCGCCCGACCGGTCCTATAAGGCGCTGGCGAAGCGCAAATTCGTCAACTACCGGCTGGAGGTCGGCGGTCTCGTGGAGGCGCCCTTCAAGCTGTCGCTGGCCGAGCTTCGCAAGCTACCGGCGCGCACCCAGATCACCCGGCACGATTGCGTCGAGGGGTGGAGCGCCATTGGCAAGTGGACCGGGGTGCCGCTCGCTGACCTCCTGTCCCGGGCCAAACTGAAGCCTGAGGCGCGCTACGTGGTGTTCCATTGCGCCGACACCATGGACCAGGGCGAGGACGACGGCGGAGCTGACACCGCGCAGGATGACGGCCCCGACGAGGCGGTCCCCGCGGGCAACGCCAACCCGGCCATGACCAAGCAGTCGGGCGGTGGGGAGAGCAGGAAGAGTTCCGGCGGACAGCAGGCGTCGGAGGACACCGCGGTCGGCGGCGGATCGCCGGTCCGGTACTACGAGAGCATCGACCTCGTGGACGCGTTCCACCCGCAGACGATCCTCGCCTACGACATGAACGGCAAGGCGCTCCCGGTCTCGAACGGTGCACCGCTACGTCTGCGCGTCGAACGTAACCTAGGTTACAAGCAGGCCAAATACGTCATGCGCATCGAGGTGGTGGAAAGCTTCGCCGGCATCGGCGAGGGCAAGGGCGGCTACTGGGAGGACCAGGGCTACGCCTGGTATGCCGGCATCTGATCCGAAGGATAGGACGTGAGCTGCGCAACCAGATCCTTGCCAAGGGGCTCTGTAAGCCAGCCTGATGCAACCGGCCGAGAACAACCGTCGGGCTGCATTCCGGCCTCGCGCACACCCCGACCTCGTTTCACTGCAGAGCTCGTTAGCTCTCGCCGCGCGCCGACCGGATATCGGAGCCCTTAGACACCTGGCGTCCAGTTTCCCGAGCTTCGTAGTCGATGTCGGGGTTGAACGACTGTTCCTTGAATGGCTGGGCTGACGTGCGGTTGACCTCCGCCTTGGCCAGCTTGAACGCCTCTACCGCCGGGATTGCTAGGCGGAGCACGGTGGCGAAACCCTCAATGACGACGTCTTCGGCAAGGCGATGGCCCCGTGCGAGGTTGCGCAGCTCAGCTAGGACGGGCTCAGGGTTCGCGCGGACGCGGCGTCGGAAGGCCCAACGACGACGGTGGGCCGGCTGACGGGCGGCTGCTTGGGCGTACTGGTGAGCCTTGGCGGCCGGGGAGATGGTTTGAGGAACGTAGAGGCTTTTATCGCGCGGGATGGAAAGCTGACCGCACTTCACCCACTGGGCTCGCAGGGTCCGGTTCGGCAAAACACAGAGCGGATTGGCGCGCAGGGCATCGATCTCTGAGGGGGTGTATGGCCCACGCGTGGTCTGACTTCGTTTTAAATCAAAGGCCCCATTCAGAGAACGCCGTGTGATGTTGCGCGTAGTTCTTTCAATCGTGTGGCAACGCCTCTTGCACGTCTGAGAACAGAAACACTGGTTCCACCTAGCGGGCTGGAACGATGATTTGCAGTTGGCGCAGCGCACTTCATCCAGTTGGAGCCTATGTCGGACCTCCCGGGCTCGCATTGAACAGCGTTCCGAGCAATATTTATGCTTCGGCAGGACCTTCGCGAAGGCCTGATCACATTCTTCGCAGGTCGCGCGTGTTGGCCCTACTTTCCCCCGGCGATGCGCGGCCCGAAGCTTTTGGGTAGCCGCACGGGTTCGACACAATGGCGAGCAGTAAAGGTGTGTTGGCACCTTCGGTTCGAACGGCGCCTCGCACGTTGCACACGTTGCCATCGGCGGTTCTCCAAGACCGACTCGATGTTGCAACCGTGTCGAGCACTTGGGGCGTCTTCAATCGGGGTGTGCGGGACGCTGTGGTTCCCGCCATGCACTCGCTGGGATGGTGCGAGAATTGGCTAGATAGGAGGTTGCCCTATCCCGCGCGACCTGCGCGCGCGGTCTTATAGCCTCGGCGGCATTCCTCATGTCCGGGATGCCTTAATACCTGCAAACCTGATCGCAGGCTTTCCGAGCCGATCCCGTCGAATAGCCGGGTCACCCCTTTTTGATGGGCAATCGCCGTTCGACGACCGGCGGCTTGCGATGCTTCAACAGGATGTCGTTGAACGCATCAACCATCAGCCGCTCAAGCGGGATGTCGAGGTCCTGCGCCAGCCTGGACATCTCGACCCAGCCCGCACGGTTCACGCGGACCTGCATCGTCTTCAGGTCGGACGGGCCAGGAGCAGGCGGCTCGGCTTCCCGCGAGGGCTCTGCATCATCCGACACGGCCGCAGCGGGCACAGGTGCCGACGCCTTCTGCTCCACGAAGCTGTTGAGTTTCGGACGGACCGGTCCAGCCATCGTTGATGCCTCGATTGCGGATTGAAGGGATGCAGGATGCGCGGCTTACCGCGATGCCGCTTCTACTACTTGCGGCGGAACTCATGGGCTAGCGCGACCACCTGGGACCACATGGACGCGATCTCGGTGGCCGCCTTTCCCTCGGGGTCGTACTCGTTCACGGACTGGCCGGAGATCAGGGCATGGCTCAAGCCGGCGCGCTGCGACACCTGACCGGGGAGCACAGGCGCTCCCATCCCGGAAAGCATGGCGCGCGCCTCAGCGACGATCGATATCTCGGCGTCCCTGGTCGGCGGCGGCGCGGCGTTGATGACGCAAGCGATAGGCGCCTTGAGGCTCTTGGCCATCGATAGGGTCGCGGCCACGGCATCAAGGTCGAAGGGCCCCGGGCGGACCGGGACCACCGTGACGGTCGCTCTCGACATTAGAGAGGAGATAAGGGCGGCGTTGTGGGGCGGGCTATCGACCACCACCCACTGAACGCCGTCTTCCTTGGCTGCGTCGAGGATCCCGGGGAAGGTCCCGCCGTCTGCCTTGGCCAACAGGGGCGTGTCGGCCTCGCGGCGCTTGTACCAGAAGGACAGTGAGCCCTGCGGGTCGGCATCGATCAAAAGGGTAGGCCCCTCGCGTTGGGCCAACGACCCGAAATGGGCGCAGAGAGTGGACTTGCCGCTGCCGCCCTTCTGGGTCGCCACCAAGATCACATGCATCGCGGCTTCCCCGATTACCGGCAACCCGAACCACCGGCATCCTTCCATCCCGCGGTTAAGGCTTTGCGGCGAAGCGGGGAAGAGGCTCGCCGCAACACCGGCATGCAGGGTTGCAGGTTTTTGGTCGGCGATGGTCGTTGCCAGACCGGTTGTTCCTCCTACGGTACAGATAGATGGGTCCGCTTCCCGACCATTTGCAGACCCTCGGAAGGTCCGCTTTCCAGCACCTTGGTGGATGAAGCCCTATAACCGGGTTGGGCGCTGAGGAGGCCGATGCATCGTGTTCGCTCACACTGCTAGAGACACCGTGATCGGTTCCGGGCTCGCCTTCATCGCCGGCTTCGTGGACGCCGCCGCCTTCATCGCCCTGACCGGCCTCTTCACGGCCCATGTCACCGGCAACTTCGTCCTGATCGGTGCGGAGTTGATCTCTACCTCGACCGGCGTCCTCGCCAAGTTGCTCGCCCTACCGACGTTCATCCTGGCCGTCGCCATCACGCGCCTGATCACCCTGGCCCTTGAGCGGAGAGGATCGTCGCCGCTTCGCCCCTTGCTGGCACTCGAAGCTGCCGTCCTGATCGCCTTTGCGATTGCGGGTGTGGCCATGTCACCGCTCGGCTCACCGGATGGCGCGAAGGCAATCGGCGTCGGCATGCTCGGGGTCGCTGCGACGGGCATCCAGAACGGGATCGGGCGTCTGGTGATCGGCTACTTGGCGGCGACGACCGTGATGACCGTGAACGTCACTCAAGCCGTGATCGATCTTACCGACCGCCTGTGCGGGGCGAGGCTCAGTGAGCAGGTAAGCACTCGGCTGCGGCGCACGCTGTCCGCCGTGCTGGCGTTCGCGGCGGGCGCACTCGCAGGAGCGTTCGGTGTTGCCGCCTTGTCCTTCTGGAGTGTGCTCGTGCCGGCCTTCATCCTCCTCGTCCTGCTGATCGTTCCCGACCAGAAACCGGGTTCGTGAGCCGCAATTTCGGAGCGAAGCGGAACTTCCGCTTCCGGATGACAGGTCGAAGTCCGCCCACCATCCAAAGCGGCCCTTCGTCTCCACACAAGCATACCCAAAAGGACGACCGACACGCATTCAATGAACTCGGTGCCGCCAGTGCGTTAGCGGCAGCCACGCTTCCATGCGAGCGTCCGGCTCGGCTGTATTGCTGTCCTCGATACAAGACGATAAGCGAGGCCTGCGTCCGCATCGGAGAAGGTGGCGATGAAGACACCGCTCGCCTTGCGGATCGACCCGACCGTGTTGGCTGCCGCCCGAGAGTGCGCGCGACAGGACAACCGCACGCTCACCAACTTCATCGAGACCGCCCTGCGTCAGCGCATCGCAGAGATGACGCCCGACCACCCCGCACGTGGGCACCTCGGCGCTGAGCTGGCCAGGGAACTGCCACGTGACCTCTGATCCTTCCCCGCACGCCACCACCCTGCCGAAGGCGCGCACTGGCATCGACGGCTTCGACGATGTGACCTACGGCGGACTGCCCGCAGGGCGGCCATCACTCGTCTGCGGCGCGGCCGGCTGCGGCAAGACGCTGTTCGCCACAACCTTCCTCGTGAACGGCGCGACGCTGTTCGACGAGCCCGGCGTGTTCATGAGCTTTGAGGAGCGCGCCGAGGACCTCGCTGCCAACGTCGCCTCCCTCGGCTACGACCTCGACGGCCTCGTGGCTGCGGGCAAGATCGTTGTCGATCACGTCAAGGTCGAGCGGAGCGAGATTGAGGAGACCGGCGAGTACGACCTCGAAGGCCTGTTCATCCGACTCGGCTACGCCGTCGATACGATCGGCGCTAAGCGCGTGGTGCTCGACACCATCGAGACCTTGTTCGCCGGCCTGAGCGATGCCGCCATCTTGCGATCCGAGCTGCGTCGCCTGTTTGGTTGGCTCAAGGATCGCGGGCTCACCGCGATCATCACCGGCGAGCGCGGTGAGGGCCAGCTCACACGACAGGGCTTGGAGGAGTACGTCTCGGACTGCGTGGTGCTGCTCGACAACCGGGTCGAGGACCAGATCACCACGCGGCGCCTGCGCATCGTGAAGTACCGCGGTTCGGCGCACGGCACCAACGAGTACCCGTTCCTGATCGACGAGCAGGGCATCAGCGTCCTACCGGTCACAGCCGCCGACCTTAGCTACGAGGTGTCGAATGAGGTCGTCTCGACCGGCATCGAGAGCCTCGACGCGATGTTCGGGCCCGGCGGCCTGTACCGCGGATCCAGCGTGTTGGTCTCCGGCTCGGCCGGGACCGGTAAGACCACGATCAGCGGTCACATGGTCGAGGCGGCCTGCGCCCGCGGCGAGCGCTGCCTTTCGTTCGTGTTCGAGGAGAGCGGCGAGCAGATCTGCCGCAACGCCCGCTCGGTCGGGCTCGATCTGTCTCGGCACGTGGACAGTGGCCTGCTACGGTTCGAAGCCGCCCGCCCGACCTTGTACGGGCTGGAGATGCACCTCGCGCGGATGCACCGGGACATCGAGCAGTTCCGGCCCCACCTCGTGGTGATTGACCCGATCTCGGCTCTGCGCGGCCCGGAGGTCGAACTTCAGGCCACGCTGCTGCGCATGGTCGACATGCTCAAGAGCCGCGGCATCACCGCGGTGTTCACAAGCCTGCGCACTGACGGCGCCTTCGGTCAGGCCGGCGACCTCGGCCTGTCCTCGCTGATGGACGTGTGGATCAAGTTGCAGGACATTGAGGCCAACGGCGAGCGATCGCGCACGCTCTACGTGATCAAGGCTCGCGGCATGAGCCACTCGAACCAGGTCCGGGAGTTCCAGATGGCAGCGACCGGGCTGAAGCTCGTCGACGCCTACATCGGGCCGGCCGGCGTGCTCACCGGGACCGCACGCGTCGTCCAGGAGGCACAAGAGGAAGCCGCTGAGCTGCGCCGTCGGCAGGAGAGCGAACGCCGCAAGCGGGAGGTGGTTCGGCGACGTGAGGGGATCCAGCGTCAGATCGCCGAGCTGCGGGCGAGCCTGGAGACGGCCGAGGAGGAAGAGACCCTACTCCTGGGTGAAGACGCTCAACGCGAGACGCAGCTGGCTGGCGGCCGCTCCGACATCGCCCGACGCAGGAGCGCGGCCGAATGAGTGAGCGCATCTCATCCACCCCTGATCCCGTCTCCGAGGAAGATGGCGACCCGGGGCAGTATCACTTGCGCCTGTACGTCGCCGGGCAGACGCAGAAGTCGATGGCCGCGTTGGTCAACCTCAAGCGTGTCTGCGAACAGCACCTCGCCGGGCGCTACGACATCGAGGTGATCGACCTGTTGAAGAACCCGCAGCTCGCCGCGGGCGATCAGATCCTGGCGATCCCGACCCTGGTGCGCCGCTTGCCGGCCCCGTTGAAGCGGATCATCGGCGACCTCTCGAACACCGAGAAGGTGCTGGTCGGCCTCGACATCCGTCCGCGCGATCCCGCCACGCCTTGAGCCCGGGTGGGCCAGACGCGCCGAACCCGGCCGAGTACCAACTGCGCCTGTTCATCGCCGGCACGAGCCCGCGCTCGCAGCGCACGATCGAGAACTTGCATCGGATCTGCCGGCGCTACCTCGCCGGCCGCTTCAGCCTGGCCATCGTCGACATCTATCAGCAGCCGGAGCTAGCCGAGGTCGATCAGGTCGTGGCGGCGCCGACCCTGCTCAAGCTGACGCCGCTCCCGGTGCGCCAGATCATCGGCGACCTCTCGGACGAGGCGCGGGTGCTGCGCGGCCTCGGCATCTTCTCGCCTCCCGGAGGCGGTGATGAGCCCGGGCGCTGATCCGACCGCCCTCGACGCAGCTCGTGCCCGCATCCGTGAGTTGGAGGCGCAGCTAGAGGAGAGCGAGGAGACGCTCGCTGCGATCCGCCGCGGCGACTTCGACGCGGTCGTGGTGGAAGGGCCGAACCAGGAGCGCTTGGTCTACACCCTGGAGAACGCCGACCGGCCCTACCGCGTGCTGATCGAGCAGATCCAGGAAGGCGCGTTCACACTCAGTTCGGACGGGGCGCTGCTGTACTGCAACCCGCGCATCGCGGCGATGCTCGCGCACCCACCGGAGGCGCTGATCGGGCAGCCGCTCAGTGCCTTCGTTCACGAAGCGGATCGTCCGGTCTTGATCCGGCTGCTGGCGCGAGCCGCTCGCAACGGCGCGGCCCGCGGCGAGATCAGCTTACAACCAGGCACCGGATCGCACGTGCCGGCCAATCTCTCGCTCAGCCGTCTGAGCCGGGGCGACGGCGTCGCCCTGTTGTGCGGCGTGCTCACCGACCTGACCGAGCAGCGCCAGCACCTGCACGAACTGGCCGAAGCCAATGCACAGCTTAAGCAGCAAGGCGAGGAGCGCGAGCGCATCGAGGAAGCGTTGCGACAGGCGCAGAAGATGGAGGCGGTGGGCCAGCTCACCGGCGGCCTCGCCCACGACTTCAACAACCTGCTCGCGGGCATCTTGGGCTCGCTCGAACTCATGCAGAGCCGCATGCAGCAGGGCCGGCTAACCGACGTCGATCGGTACATGACCGTTGCTCAAGGGGCGGCGAAACGCGCCGCCGCCCTGACGCATCGCCTGTTGGCGTTCTCGCGTCGCCAGACGCTCGATCCCAAGCCCACCGACGTGAACCGGCTCGTCGCTGGTATGCACGAGATGATCCAGCGCACGGTCGGACCGGGCATCCTGGTCGAGGTGGTCGGTGCATCCGGGCTCTGGCCCGCGCTGGTCGATCCCCCGCAGCTTGAGAATGCGCTGCTGAACCTGTGCATCAATGCGCGCGACGCGATGCCGGGTGGCGGGCGCATCACTATCGAGACCGCCAACAAGTGGCTGGATCGGCCAGCCGCGATCAAGCACGTTATTCCCGAGGGCCAGTACCTCTCGCTCTGCGTCACCGACACCGGCACCGGCATGCCCCCCGAAGTGATCGCCCGGGTGTTCGAGCCGTTCTTCACGACGAAGCCCATCGGCGAGGGCACCGGGCTTGGCCTATCGATGATCTACGGCTTCGCGCAGCAATCGGGCGGACAGGTGCGCATCTATTCCGAGGTCGGCGAGGGAACGACGGTCTGCCTCTACCTGCCGCGCCACTACGGCGACGTCGCTGTCGATGATCCGACCGCCCTGCTCGCCGATTTACCCCGCTCCGACCAGGGCGAGACCGTTCTGGTGGTGGACGACGAGCCGTCCGTGCGGATGCTCGTCACCGAAATTCTCGAAGACCTTGGCTACCTCGCCATTGAAGCAAGCGACAGCGCGGCGGGCCTGAAGGTGCTGCAATCGGACGTGCGCATCGATCTCCTCGTCACCGACGTCGGCTTGCCCGGGGGCATGAACGGGCGACAGATGGCGGACGCGGCCCGGGTGTCGCGGCCCGATCTGAAGGTTCTGTTCATCACCGGCTACGCGGAGAACGCGATCCTTGGCAACGGCCATCTCGCTCCTGGGATGGCTGTGCTAACCAAACCGTTTCCGATCGAAGAGATGGCCGCGCGCATCCGATCGATGATCGAGGCGAAGCAGTAGGACGTTCAGCGCCGCTCGCCTGTTTTGG
>NZ_JAKSYJ010000134.1 GCF_022829365.1 Methylobacterium sp. J-077
CGCCGTGATGGACGAGAACACCTACATGGTGCGCAAGTGGAACGAGTTCATCGCCGCGTGAGCGCCGTGCCGTCACGCTTTTCCGCCCCGGCTCTCGGGCAAGCCCGAGAGCCGGCACCCTCCCCCCTCTGCGGGGGAGGGATGCCCCTGCGCCGGCGGGGGCGGGGCGGTGGACGACGCGGCGCTGCCCGACATCGCCCCCGCCGTAGCCTCGCCGGAGGGGGGCGGCCCCCCGCCCGACACCCAGCTCGGACAACCCCCCCCCGCAACGCGGGTAGGGATGCCCGATGGCGTATGAGGGCTTCCGGTTGAAAAAACAACCCCTCCCCCAAACCCCTGAAACCGTTGCGTCGCCGTGGGAGGGCGTGG
>NZ_JAKSYJ010000141.1 GCF_022829365.1 Methylobacterium sp. J-077
TGAGCTGTCTGCACCTCGATCTGGCGCAGCTTGAGCACCACCTGCTCCGCGTTCGTCTTCTGACCTCGCCGCATGTCCGACTCCTCCGGTCCTGGCTGATCCTCTCAATCAGCCCGGTCCAAAGCCAGCCGGTCAGGTCACATTCCATGACGCCGAGCCAGGCTTCGGACCCGCGCAGCCCACACCTACGAAGCGGGCTTGGTTCTGGGAACTAACGCTTGTGCCTCGACCACCTTCCGGCCATCGAGAGGAGGAAGCTGTATCTTGCAAATGGCCCGCCTAGCCTGCCTGATCTCAGGACCTTCGCTGTAATGGCCTAGCGTCAAACCGCTCCGTTTGTGTCCGACGATGGCCGCCAGCAGATCGCCGCTGATGCCCGCACGTTCGCCTTTCGTGATGAACCACCGGCGGAAGGAGTGGAAGTTCAGAAGTGATCGTCGTTTGTCGTCGCGTTCATCTTTAACGCCTAAGGAGCGACGATAGGCCGTGAAACGCTTGGAGAAGTAAGATGAGCGTTCACGGACCGACCCGGCAGCGACCGGACCTGGCCATTCCGGGAAGAGTTCCTCCTTCGGATCCCTCCCGTTCGTCCTACGAGTGACCATCTCGTTCAGAGCGGGATGGATTGGAACGTATCGCCGACCCAATTCCCTTTTCTGGCCCTTGAATCTGAAGCAGCCGTGGCTGCAATCGCCGACTTTGAGATCGATGACGGCATCAACGCGCGCTCCCGTCAACGCCGCAAGAAGCATGACGTCCCGCATCTTCACGTCGGTCGTTCCAGTAAGAAGTACGACCACTTCGTTGTCGGAGAACGCCCTTTCCTTGTCCTCGACGAATTCGTGCTCTCGATCCAACCCCTTTTTTTGGGCCATACGTTGGACGGTATCAGATCCCCCTCAAGAAGGTATCCCCAATATTTTTTGATACGGCCTAAATACTTCGTGCAAGTTGCCCAACCAAGCCCAGTGCACGACATGATTTCATTCTTGAACTTAACGGCATTTCGCCTCGTGATGCTTTCAAGATAGGGAGGAATATGTCTTTCGTCGCACCATTGTAGAAAAATTTGCATGGCCCTCCGATCGTCCATCAACGATCTTGGCTTGATCTTTAGACCTTTCAGATACTCCTCATGGTGCAATGATATCGGGGTCGCCTTCCCGAGGGCAACAGCCTTGAATTTCTCAGCACGCTCGACGGAATTTTCGTGGAGTATCGGATCTTCAACCTGCTCCAGACCCATATCAGTCTCGATATCCACCCATCGTTCCCGAGCGTATTCGATCCGAATCTCCTCGGTACGCCGCACTATCTCGTCTTCGATCAGGTCGACATAGCGATCATTACCCTCCCGAGCGTCCGACAACATCCGCGCCCAACCCACGGCCTCCTCCAACTCGGATCTCGGCTGCCCTCCGATCGCCTCCCATGCGCTCCGGATCCGCGCCTTGAACTCCGCCACAACGGGCTTCTTCAGTTCGTTGGCGGCGATCAGCGACTTGGTGCCGAGCGCCCGCTTCAGCCGGCTCGAGCGGATAATCGGCCGCAGCTTGACCGGCACGCCCATGGTGACCCGGTAGTAGCCCTCGTGAAGCTCGAGATAAGCATGCCGTGGATGGGCTTTGCGAGGCATGGAGGCCACATGCGGAGAAGGAGACAATGTCCCCGATATGTCCCGGAATATGTCCCGATTTCGCAAGGCAATGCAAATGCTTACAGGATTAACAACGAGTTAAGAACCCGCCCCTCCGAATCCCTCCGTCTCCGCCATCTCGGATGCAGGCCGCGATCGCAGCGCGACTTGGTAAACGCTCCCGCTGAATCGCCTCCGCGATGCAGAGACTCGCTCCATGCTGCGGCTTCGCTGGCGCGGGCGCTCCTGACCGGCTCTGCCTCGCTCGCCGTAGTCCGAGGCTGCCTCACGCCCGTTCCCCGGCTCCCGTTGATCCCTGCAACCGGCCCGATCCGGAGCTGGGCGGGCGGGTCGTTCTTGCACGCCGCCGCGCAGATGCGGGCCGGCGTTTAATCCGTCTCGCCGCGTGCGGGGCGTCACGTCACGGCGGCGCGTGAGGCACCATCTTAGTCTCCAACAAGATGAAACAGATCCGAATGGCCGGTCTGTAGTTTGTCGGAGCTGTGTTTTACCTATGAAGACCCATGTCGCTGCCGCCGTCGCCGCGCTTGTCCTCGGCGTCGCCCCGATCTCGTCTGCCATGGCATCGAACGATGCGCGCTGGACCGGCTTTGCGCCCTATGAGGTCGAGACCACCGGCACGCTGGGGCTCGGCGTTCACGACGCGCCCATGTATGACCGCTGCCCGATGAGCTCGGCGGCGGAAGGCAATGCCAATCAGCAGACCCGCCCCGTGAAGCAGTACGGCCAGACCGCCGGCGGCTATCGTTGCTGATCCGCGGAACGGGCATCCCCGGATGGCGCTGAAGGCGTTTTCCTACGCGATGACCGGGGCCTTCATCGGTGGCCTCATGATGACCCTTCTCGGGCCCGCCGGCCTGCTGCTGGGCCTGTAACGCCAAAGCCTCGGCCAGCGCAGCATCCCGGATATCGGACCCGGGACGCTGCGCTAGGTCTCGGGTTTGGCATCATCTGTCGCCGAAAGCCGGAAACCGCCTTTCGGGATGATGCTCGATCGACGGGCCCGCTCGGATCGACCTGCGGAGGGGTGCGAGCCCCGCCGCTTTTCTACGTCCAGCCGAAACCATACCGCGATCTGATCGCGCCGCATTCACCATCAGGTTGATGAACGACCCGACCGGAATGGGTTCAGGGCGCCGGCTCCATTCTCCTGATATCCGGTCCGGCCCTGCAAGCCGGCGGTTTCAGGAGGTCGTGTCATGGTGCGCTTCAAGACCCTCGGGATGGCCGCAGTGTTCGCGACGGGGCTCGCCGCCGCGACCGGGGCGAACGCCGCGCCGTTCGGTTACGGCCCACCCGACGGCGGCGGGCTGATCGAGCGCGTCGCCGGCGGCTGCGGCCCGGGCTTTCACCCCAACCCGTGGGGCCATTGCCGTCCCAACGATCGGGGGTGGAGCTATGGCGGTCCGCGCGGTCCTTACGGCGGCCGCCCGGGATACGGCTACGGCGGCGGCTATGAGCGCGGCCCCGGCGGCTATGACGGCCCGCGCCGGTTCGATGGCGGCTGGTAACGGCCGGATGCGGGCGCGATCGATGCGACACGCAGGCTGCCCCTGAACCGGACCGGCTCAGGGCGGTTCTCCAGCCGGAGGCCACCATGTCCGATCTGTCCCAGGAGCCGAAGCGCGTGAATGTCGAGGATCCGAGCTCGGCGGCCTACTGGGCACGCCGCCTTCAGGTGCCGGTCGAGGATGTGACCGCGGCCGTGCGTGCGGTCGGGGATGATCCGGCCGCGGTGGCGGCGCATCTCGATCGGCCCTGGCCTTACGACGGCAGCGGGATCGTGTAGGTCGCCACGCCCGCACGCCTCGCGACGCGCGCGCGGGATGCTTGGCCGTCTCTGGCGTTGCCACAACCCAAGAGCGAACCACTATGGGATAATCAAATCTCAGATAGAATTATTGGTCGAATGATCAGGCTGATACGCAGTAATTGCAACTGTGTGCGCCGCGGTAACTGAGACATGCTCTACATGGATTCCGTGCAGGGCATGCATTGATGATCGACAAATCCTTGGACGACCAAGCGGCCGACCCCGAGTCCGGCTCCGAACAGGCGCAGGAAGCCAACGGCGTGGCCTTTCTACTCGCCAGCGCGGCCTATCTGGCCCTCGCCGACGCCTATCTGCGCCGGGAAGGCCCGCATGCCCTGGCGGTGATGGACGACATCGAGGACAGGATCGAGGGAGCGCTGCAAAGCTTCGTCGCCGAAACGTCCTACGACGAGGCGCGCCCCGACATCCTCGCGCACGCGACGGCCAAAATCCGCGCCTTGCTCGAAGCGGGACGCTCGATGTCTCCGGGGCCCAGCTCCCTCCAGTGACGGGGCTCGGACGGATTCCGACGACGGGGCATCCGGTTCGGCGCAAGAATGCGCGTCCCAGCTGAGATTTGGGGACGCCGACCCGACGCAATCAGGTCGGAACGGCTTCGGGACGGGGTGGCGATCGCTCCGCCTCCGGCCCTTCCCGCTACGGACGCGATGGAGACGGCTGGGGTGATGTCCCCGGCGGGCTCGGTGCCTGCGGCGCCGGTTGGGACTGCTGCGACGCCGGATTGGGCGCGGTCTGGTCGGTCTGCAGGCTCTGGTTCGCCTGGGTCTGGATCTGGTCGGCCGTCTGCTGGCTGATGACGCCGTAGGAGACGGCCGCCGCGAGCGCAACGGCGATGACCGCCCCGATGATCGTCTTGGTGAGCTTCGGCGGCATCAGGGTCTCCTCTCCATCACGGACGGCGTGTCAGGCGGCTTCCTTGCGCGTGACGACCAGGGCCCAGATTGTCGCCGGGATCCAGCCGATGATCGTCAGGTGAAGGAGGATGCAGACGATGCCCTGGAAGACCTTCCCGCGCAGGAACATGGCGAGCCATGGTGCGAGGAAGCAGATGATGATCATGATCATGGGTTGAACGGCTCCTTGCTGCTGACATAGGGAGCGGGCTCGTTTCAGGTAGGCCTATGCCGTCGAACACGTGATGCGGCCCGTCATGCGGGATCCTGAGCGAAACCCATCGCGCGCAGGGCTCGAAAAACCGGCCCGGAACAGCGAGGCTGCTCGCCTACCACGCATGCACGAGGTGCCCGCCGGCCAGCACGATGACGGCGAGGGTCACGATCGAGATGCAGACCTTCCGGACCGCCCCGGCGGCGCGCGAGGGCCGCTTTCGGCCGTCCGGCGTCTTGAGGACCCGGATCTTCGGATCCGAGAGATGCTGTGTCAGGCTCTCGGGCAGCGGGCGCTGCGATGCGCCAGATTTGGACCGACCCTTACGCATTCCGCGTCCCTGATCAAAATCGCTTCGCCGTCTGCGCCTCGTTCGCCAAGCGCCAGAGCATCACGCCGAAAGCCGGTTTCCGGCTCTCGGCAAACGATGATTCAGAATCAAAGACCGCGCGCATCGTCCTGGTTCCGGTATTCAGGACGATGCGCGCGGCCTACCCGACGGTCACCGCGCCATCGATCGGATTCACCGCGACGACGCGCGGCCCACGCACCTCGGGATCCCGCTGCTCCCACGCGGACAGGGCCGCGTTGGCCGCCTCGACGATCCCGCCCGGAGCACCGCTGCCGATCTGAGGACGGATCGCCTCGACGAGCCGCGCCAGGATCGTCTGATCCTCGAGCGGGCGGCTCGGCATCGTCGCCTGCCGGCAGAAGGCCGCGTAGACATTCTCGGCGATCACACGGGCGGCGCGATCGGCGTCCGGTGTGTCGTGTGCCATCGTGAATCCCCTGATCGCGTGTGGCCGTCTGCACAGCGTCCATCTAGGGCAGGGGGCATCCGAAACAGCGGGCTCTACTCGACGTCGGTATCGGCTGGCGAGCCGGGCGGCAGGGGGCCGTCGTCGATGACACCGGGATCGCCATAGTTGAAGGGCGGCCCGTCGAAGCCGACGACGCCGTCGGGATTGTCCGGGGTCACGTTCGGATCGACCTGCCGGCTGCCGTCGCGGTCGAGACGCTTGTCGATCCGGTCCATCCGCTTGAGATCGCGCTGGACCGGGACGTCGTGCGGATCCTGGGCCAACGCCTCCGGCGTGACCGCGAGAGCCATCAAGGCGCCGAAAGCCAGAAGCCGCATGTCGGGTAGCCCTTCGTCGTCAGGTGCCTGATGCCGAGGATCGCGGATCGTCGCCGGCCGGATGGCGACGGCCTCGGTCGAGGCCGAACCCACAGTGCCGGTGATTGCTTGGCGGATCAACGCAAAGTGGCAAGCGGCCTGAGAACGCGTTCGGGATGTCGTCACGACCGGCCGTCAATCGACCGGACATCCCTCGGCCCGCTCCCGCCGGCGACGCTCCGCGTTCTGCTGCGCCTGCTCCTGCCAACTGTCCTCGGGCGGCGTCATCTCGACCCTGCCGAACTCGTCCCTCAAGGCTGCCGGGCCAGACGTTTCGGTCGGCAGCGAACCCGTGGTCCGCGGGTCGTCGCAGCCCAGGTCCGGCCGATCGCCCTCGGCCAGCGCCGGGCTGGCACACACGATCAGGGTCGCAACGAACGCGAAGAGGCTTTTCATGCGCGAGGTCACAGCGTGCCGTCAAAGCGTCCGTTGACGGCGGGCGGAGCGTCGGATCGCGGACACCGGCAAGGCGTAGGGCGAAACGCTTAACGAAAAAGAGCCCGCCGCAGCTGGCGCCGAGCGGGCTCGAAGGTCGTCTTGGGAGGAGGGATCACCTACCGCAGGGATACCGGCAGCGGCACGGGCGATCCGGCATGGCTGAAGCGCGCCGACGGCATGTAACCGCTAGGGTTGTCCGCTTGCGCGGATCGATCAGGCCAATTTGAATGGATCGAAGCCCACGAGACCCGTGGCGACGCCCCTGAAGGCGGCGGAGATAAGCACGATAGCCACCGCGCCGTTCGCGTGGCGGCGCCGCTGACGCATCCTGCCGGCCGCAAGACCGCACCGCCGGGTTATCGCTCGGGATGGGAGCCGAGGCGGTCGACGCCTGAAAACCAGCAGTCGCGTCGGAAACACCACCCAATATGCAACTTCTGATTAGTATTGGCCGGCTATCGTGCTTCGTGTTGCCGCACGGCGAGGCTTTCCATGTACCGCGCTCTGGCCTGCCTGACCGATGAGCACACCCCCTGGGTGGTCCCTCTAGCTGCCTGTGTCTGCTGGATCTCGTGCTACGTCGCCCTGCTGCTCGAGCAGCGCGTCCGGAAGGGCGGCGCCTCGGCCCCCGCTTGGCTCCTGGCCGCCAGCTTCTCGGCCGGCGCGGGCATCTGGAGCACCCATTTCATCGGCATGCTCGGCTACGATCCCGGTGTCGTGGTCGGCTACGAGATGGCCACGACGCTGCTCTCGCTGATCGTCGCCGTGGCGGCCGCCCTGGTCGCCTTCACGCTTCTGCGCGCCGTGGGTCGGGCCACGGGTCGAGATGCCTCCTGGGCCGCAGCCATCGCCGGCCTGATCCTGGGCTGCGGCATCGCCTGCATGCACTTCCTCGGCATCGCGGGCGTGGTCCTGCCCGGACGGTTCGCGTGGGATCCGCCGCTGGCGCTGATCGCGACCGCGATCGGCTGCGGCCTCTCCGGGGCCGCCCTGGTGGTCCATGTCCGCGGCGGCGACGCCAAGACCCGGATGACCGCCGCGACGATCCTGACGGCGGCCATCGCCGGGCTGCACTTCCTGGCCATGGCGGCGGCCCGGGTGATCCCGGACCCGATGCTGGCGAACCCCGATCTCGGCCTCGCCCGCGGCGCCCTGGCCGGCGGCATCGCGGTGATGATGGCGGTGATCCTGGCCTTCGCGGCGCTGGCCCTGATGCTGGACCATCTGCGCACGATCAACGCCGCCCTCGCCCGCCAGGGCCGCGCCTTGCGCGAGAAGACGCTGCTGCTCGACATGACCCTGGACAGCATGGACCAGGGGCTGATCATGGTGGACGGCGGCGGCCTGGTTCAGGTGTGCAACGAGCGCGCCCTGGCGCTCCTCGACCTGCCGCGGGCGATGATGCTGGCCGGCCCCAGCTACAAGGCGGTCCTGCGCCATCAGCTGCGCCACCGCGAGCGCAACCGGACCGACCACTCGTACCGGGACTGGATCGAGCGCGGCGGGTCCGAACAGGCCCATGTCCACGAGCGCGTCCGCCCGAACGGCGTGGTGCTCGAGATCCGGACCGTGCCGCTCCAGGATGGCGGCTTCGTGCGGACGTTCACCAACATCACCCAGCGCAAGGCCGCGGAGGCCGAGGTGGCGCGCCTTGCCCGGCACGACATCCTCACCGGGCTGCCGAACCGCGGCTTGTTCCGCGAGTACCTCGATGCGCGGCTCGCCGACATCGCCGTCCGGGGCGGCACCGGGGCGGTGCTGTATCTCGATCTCGACGGCTTCAAGGGCGTCAACGACACGCTCGGCCATCAGGCCGGCGACGACCTGCTGCGCAGCGTGGCGGACCGCCTGCGGTCGGCGGTGGGCGACGGCGTCGTGGCGCGCCTGGGCGGCGACGAGTTCGCCGTCCTGCTCTCGGGCGACCGCCAGGACGCCATTGCGATCGCCGAGGGCCTGATCAACCTGTTCGAGGCGCCGCTCTGGGTCGGCGCACAGCGGATCGCCGTCGGCCTGAGCGTCGGCATCGCGCTCGCCCCGGAGCACGGGGCGAGCGCCGAATGCCTGTACCGGCGCGCCGACCTCGCCCTCTACCGGGCCAAAGCCGAGGGCCGGGGTACCTTCCGGGTGTTCGCCTCCGACATGGACGAGGAGGCGGAGGCGCGCCGGGTGCTGGAGAGCGACCTGCGGCAGGCGCTCGCCGACAACGCCCTGAGCCTGCATTACCAGCCGCAGGTGGACGGCGCCTCCGGCGTGCTGGTGGGGTTCGAGGCCCTGGTGCGCTGGACGCATCCCACGCGCGGCCAGATTCCGCCCAGCGTGTTCGTCCCCCTGGCCGAGGAGACCGGGCTGATCATCGCGCTCGGCGACTGGGTCCTGCGCGAGGCCTGCCGCGAGGCCGCGACCTGGGCGCCGTCGCTGAAGGTGGCGGTGAACCTGTCGCCGCGACAGTTCCAGAAGCCGGACCTGCCCGAGACCGTGCTGGCCGTGCTGGCGCAGACCGGCCTGTCGCCGGACCGGCTGGAATTGGAGGTCACCGAGAGCGTCATCATCAACGACATGGAGCGGGCGATCAGCATCCTGCGGCGCCTCAAGGGGTTCGGCGTCCGGATCAGCATGGACGATTTCGGCACCGGCTACGCGTCGCTGGCGACCTTGCAGGCTTTCCCGTTCGACAAGATGAAGATCGACCGCTCCTTCGTGGCCCAGCTCGGCGTCGACCCGCAAGCGGCCGTGATCGTGCGCGCCGTGCTGAGCCTGGGCCGGAGCCTGCGGATGGGCGTCGTCGCCGAGGGCGTCGAGACGGCCGCCCAGCGGCGGTTCCTGGCGGACGAGGCGTGCGGGGAGATGCAGGGCTACCTGTTCGGCAAGCCGCGGCCGATCGACGACTACGCCGCGATGCTCCGCCTGCCCGAACGATCCGAGGAGATCGCACCGCGCGCGGTTCGCGCGGCCCGGGCGACGGCCTGACTCGGAGGCGCGGACGACGGCCTTCACCCACGCGCGGGATGGTCCGGACAAGCCAGCGCGACGCGACCAGAGTGCGGCCACCGGAAGCGCGGCCCAACGATACTGGGCATCCGCATCACATCCAGGCGCGTCACCCGCAGGCCACAGGGGCCTCCTGACGTGCTGATCGGCCGTTCACGGCTCCGTGTTCGAGGCCGAACGGTGGTCGGTCCGTCACCGGTAGCGACACCTCAGCGAGTGGGTAACAACGCATTCAAGACAGCCCGCGCAATATATGCGCAATCATAGGTTTCGTATCGAAGAGTTTGAAAACTCTGGTTGTGCGCGGTAGCGAGCAGTCTCGGACGCCGCACAACAGGACTACTTAAGCACCGTTCATGCAGACATTGTTTTCGACCGCCGGGGCGCATCCCCGCGACGGCTTCAAACGCTGGCGGGAAACGCTGTTCGATCTGGGCGCACTCTTCGAACAGAAGCGTCTCGACGACGGTCCATTCGACGCCAAGATAGAGGCCACCGTCATTGGCTCTGTCGCGATGTACCGCGTCTCGCAGGATGCTCAGCGGATCGAGACGACGGGCAAGATGCTCCGGAGCTGGGCCGACGAGGGCGCGGTCGTGGTAACCTTGCGGCTCGCCGGCACGACAACGATCGATCAGGATGGTCGGAGTTCCGTGCAGCGGCCGGGTGACTTCGTTGTGATCGACCAGCGGCCGAGCGTGGCGACGACGAGCGCGGGCAGCGTGTCCCTATCGCTTGAGCTGCCGCGCGAGCGCTTGGTGAATACACTGTGGTCTACCCGGCGCTACACGGCCTTGACCGTCGGCTCGGACCTCGCCTCGGCGGCCCTGGTCACAACTTACTTTCACGAGTTGATCCGGGTGCAGCATACGCTCTCGCCCGACGCGGCCGCCCGCATGGCGTCGATCGGCACGGACCTGATCGTGGCCAGCATCGCCGAGCGGATGGCGCGCGAGGTGCCCCGGGCGCTGCACGGCACCGTCGTGGTCCAGCGCGCCAAGGCCTATGTCGAGGCCCATCTCGGCGACCCGACCCTCGACCCGCCCAAGCTCGCAGCCGCGGTCGGCGTATCGTTGCGCCGGTTGCAGGAGTTGTTCCACGCGCACGGCCAGCACATCTCGGACTGGATCTGGGAGCGCCGGCTCGAAGCTGCGGCCAAGCGCTTGACCGACCCCGGCGTCCGGCACCTCCCCATCGGGACCCTGGCCTATGGCTGCGGCTTCGCCAGTCAGGCCCATTTTTCGCGCCGCTTCAAGCATCGCTACGGCATGACCCCGAGCGAGTACCGGACCGCACCGCTCCTGAAGGCGTCATAGGCGATCGATCCTGGGCGATCGACCCGGGCCGGCTCAGCCGTGAGGCGGGCGCCGCCGTGCCGGGTATCACGCGTCCGCACGCTTCCGGACCGCCCGCGCGCGCTCGACATCGCCGAGGCCGATCGGCCGGGGCGAGGCCTCCTGCGTGAACGGCATCCGGCTGCGGATGTCGCCAAAATAGTCCGAGCCACTCATCCCGAAGCCGCCGCCCGTGACGGGACCGTCCAGGAGCGGCTCCGCCGCGCAGGCGGCCGTGGCGGAGCAGACGAGCAGGGCGGCGACGGTCAGGCGCATGCTTGAACTCGGGCAGCGAAGAGGCGGCCGTTTTAAGACCGCGACCATGACGATGGTATGTGCGCCGGGTGGACCGGCCGCTCGGCCCCACCCCGATCTGGTCACGGGGCGGGGGAGCGTCCGATCTCACCAGCGGTCGAGCCGATACGCAACGGGGCTCGTGATGCAGGATGACGGACCACGGTTAGCAGGCCGTGCGGATGCCCCGGGATCGGCCGTCCCGCGCCGGGACCGTCCGCGCATGAAAAGGCCGCATCCTGCGCCGAACAAAAAGCCCGCGCCGGTGAACCGAGGGGGCTGATCGGGGCCGAACCGGAAAAGACTGTTTCCCGCTGAACGCGGCATAGCGGCCGGTCGTCCCGTTGCCACCGCTGCTGCCGGCTGGCGCGCCGCGGATGATGTTCCGGACGAAGCTGGCGCCGGGATACGTCCGCTGCGTCCGCCCCATCGGATGCCGCCGCGCTCGGTGGCGCCGCATCTGAACCTGGGTGAGCGTGTCGGACGGTGATGAAACGCCGGCCACGGGGACGGCAGGCACCGCTGCCGCGGGAAGGCACAGGATGGCGAGGCCGACGCCCCGATCGGGCATGATGGCTTGGCCGCATGAACTGTGCTGGACTTCGCGCATCGGTACGCGGTCGAAATCCCGCGCCGATGCTCTGTCGCCGGTTTCCAGAACGAAGGAAGACTGAGCCACGTCATCACGTTATCGTATTAGCTCGACATATCGGCGCGACACTGATGATCCGGCGTTCGAAGACGCCTGTCATCGCCCTCGGCATCATCGCCGCCGCCGCTGTCGTCGCCGCGCTCGTCCATCGGCTGCTCGGCCTGCTCTCTCTCGATATCGCGGTGGCGAAGAGCAGCGGGGAGGACCGGCAGGCAGCCGAGGCCCTGACGCAGCTCTTCGAAACCCAGCATCCGCGCGTGCGCTTCCGGACGATCTACGAGCCGGACCGTCTCGGGACGGCAGCGGCCCTCGACAAGGGCGATGTCCGACTCGCCCTGATCCGCAGCGATGCCGCTGCCAAGGATGGGCAGACCCGCGCGCTCCTGCGCCGCGACGCGATCGTCTTGGTCGCGCCCGGGCGCAGCGCCGTCGACAGCATCGCGAAGCTCAAGGGCAGCACGGTCGGGCTGCTCGACGGACGCAAGCTCGATCCGCGCCTGCTCGACCTGATTCTGACGCAATTCGGCGTGCCTCCGGAGGGCGGGCACCGGAAAGTCCTGACCGTCGATCAAGTCACCGAAGCCGCCCAGCCGGCAGATCGGTTCGGTGTTCGTCGTGGCTCCGGTCGGCAGCGCCGTGTGGCCGCCCCTGTTCACGGTTTTGCGCAAAGGATCGGGGGCGGCGACGCTGTTCGAGGTCGACGAGGCGGCGGCGATCGCCAAGGAGCATCCCGTGCTCGACACGATCGACGGCCGTTCTCGGCCAAGAGCTGATTGCAGGTCAGGTTATACGTCCGGCACGTCTATTGGGCGGCGAGGACCGAGGCTCGGCCAACGCAGATCGGCGGCCTGTGCCGCGACACGGGGCCACCCGTACAGGGCCAGTGCGCTGGTCGTGCAGCTCAGAAACCCAGTACTTCAACAATGCCACGTTGCGTTGGCACTTGAGGTCGTCACAAAAGCCTATGGTGGTCCAACAGGATTGTTGATCTCCGCGCTCGACAACGCACGGTTCGTTCCCGTATGATGTTCGGACGTCGCCGGCGCATTTTGAGCCATTAGGCACGTTGTTTTCAGGAATTCCGCACACATGAAGCGCCGGAGCGCGCGGCCGTTCACGGTCGAAGTCAAGCATACCCGCACCTCCCGTGTCGCGCTGGTCGACACGACGACGCGACCCCGCGAACATCACGATCTCTGGTGGGACATCCCCGCGGCCACCGCCGACAAGCCGGCCGCGGCGCTGCTTGCGCCTGCCGCTCCTGCCGAGCCGGCGCAGCCCGAGGCCCCGGCCCGGCGCGTGCTGCCGAGCCTCATGCCGATGTTCGCGGCTGCGAGCGAGCCCGAAGCGCCGGAGGCGGACGAGGCCGCGCCGATCGAGCGCCTTCCGCGGGTGCGCCGCGCTAAGGCGGCGACCAAGCGGGCGCCGAAGCCCGTCGCCGAGCCCGTACCCGCTTTCGTCGCGGCCCCCGCGATTTCGCGGCCGGCGACGAGCACACCGGCTTCGGCGACGGCCGCCACGGTTCAGCCGGCGGCGATGCCGGTGCGTCCGATCCGCCTCTCGCGGCAGGCCGACACCCTCAAGGCCGGCGAGCGCTGGAAGCGGCGGCTGCCGCGCCATCTCTGGTGATCTGATCCAGCGCCGCGCGCTACGCGACCCCGCGGGTAGAAGTAACGCGCGGCGCTGAAGACATACAGCCAGAGACGGTGATCTTCGGCGATGTCCAGATTCGCGTCTTGAAGGCCTGAGGCGAAGCGGTGCTTCCGCCCCTCAGATGCCGACGCTCGCCGCGCCCGCCTCCGCGGCCTGGCTGACGGTCGCGCCGTTCCGCAACGCCATCGCGATCGCGGTCGAAGCCGTGTCGACGGCGCCCGCGCGATCCTCGCCGTAATCGTACATGCTGTTGGACTGGGACCCCAACCGCGCGTGGAAATTGTCCGGAAAGTTCTTGTTCATCCGCTGCTTCAGCAGGGTGGTCGCGGCGTGATAATCGCCCTCGAACCCCGCCGATTGATAAGCCGGACCGGCCTCGTAGGTCCCGCCCTCCTTGTCGGCAGCCGCTTTTCGGTTCTTGTGGTCGATCGTCTGCGAGAACAGGAAGCCGATAATCTTGGCCATAAGCCATCTGAAGGCGTTCATGTCGGTCCTTTGAGATAGCGACGGCGGAAGCACTTCAGGTCTGTACCACGCATTGCCCGAACACCGCGGCTTTCTGCGCGGAGATCCAGATCACCACCGCTCTTCTGCAATGAGCGCACCGCTCCCGTCGAAGGTTCCCCGCCAGCCCTTGCCGTGCAGCCGGACCGTCACGCACGTCTGATCGGCATCCGTACCGGATCCCGCCTTGATCCGGGCCTCGACCTGCCCGAGGCGCTCCTGGCGCTTGAGCGCGGCCATGCTGACGCCCAGGCGCGAAGCCAGCGCGCGGGGATCGACGATCCAATCGCCTTTGTGACCGAGATCGAGCCGCACGGAGAAACCCTTCCTCAACTCGGCTGCGCCGTGTGGGGCGGAGACCGATGCTACAGCGGCGTCGACCGGAGTGGAAGCCGTCTCGGCAGGAGGGTTCCCGCTAGAGCCGCTTTCGATCGCGTTGCGATCGGGCTCGATTCTCAGTCGTTGATTGAACGCGCTCGCTTACGCCGAACCGGTATCCACTTCGGCGGCGAGCGCTCTAGCGCTCGGCCGCGCGCCGATGACGGGCGGCCCTGTGGTGGTGGGCGCGTCCCGCGTGACGCCGGGCCTGGATCCCGGGCGGCGGCGCGACCGGCTGCTGGACCACGGGCACACCGTCATGTTCCGCGATAACCTGGCGGGCCCGCTCGACGCTCATGTCGCAGGCGCTGGTCATGCCCTGAAGCGCGCCGAGGGCGCGATTGTATTCGGGAAGGTTGGTGCATCCGGGAACACCCCAGGCCCAAGCCGGGGCGGGGGCCGCGAGGATCGTCACCAGAGCCAGCACGGCGGCGCTCGACTTGCGCGGCAGCGCGGGGGTCGCGAGCCCGTTCACATCCGGATCGACGCGCACGCCCATGATAACCTCCCGACCGACACGATGGGTCAACCCGCATCGGGCCGCCTGGTGCGGTCACGATGGAGTTACGGGCGCGGCGCTGCCCTGAGCGGGCGGGATTGACGGTCCGGCGCAGCGCGTCGGACCGTCGTATCTGCGGTCGGGGCGGCCTTAGAAGTCCATGCCGCCCATGCCACCCATGCCGCCGCCGCCCGGCATGGCCGGGGCTTCCTTGCGCGGCAGCTCGGAAATCATCGCCTCGGTGGTGACCAGCAGGCCGGCCACGGACGCCGCGCCCTGCAGCGCCGCCCGGACGACCTTGGACGGATCGACGATGCCGGCCTGGAGCATGTCAACATACTCCTCGGTCTGGGCGTTGAAGCCGTAGGTCTCGGACGCGTTGGCCAGGATGTTGCCGACCACGATCGAGCCTTCGACGCCCGAGTTGGACGCGATCTGACGGATCGGGGCTTCGAGGGCCTTCAGCACGATCTTGATGCCGGCCTGGACGTCCGGGTTCTCGTTCGAGAGGCCCTGAACGGCCTTCTTGGCGCGCAGCAGCGCCGTGCCGCCGCCGGGGACGATGCCCTCCTCGACCGCCGCGCGGGTGGCGTGGAGAGCGTCGTCGACGCGGTCCTTCTTCTCCTTGACCTCGACCTCGGTCGAGCCGCCGACGCGGATCACCGCGACGCCGCCCGCGAGCTTGGCCAGGCGCTCCTGGAGCTTCTCCCGGTCGTAATCCGAGGTCGTTTCCTCGATCTGCGCCTTGATCTGCGAGATCCGGCCCTCGATGTCCGCCTTCTCGCCGACGCCGTCGATGATCGTGGTGGTCTCCTTCTCGATCCGAATCCGCTTGGCACGGCCGAGCATGTCGAGCGTCACGTTCTCGAGCTTGATGCCCAGATCCTCGGCAATCATCTGACCCTTGGTCAGGATCGCGATGTCCTCGAGCATCGCCTTGCGGCGATCACCGAAGCCCGGCGCCTTCACAGCCGCGACCTTCAGGCCGCCGCGCAGCTTGTTCACCACCAGTGTGGCCAGGGCCTCGCCCTCGATGTCCTCGGCGATGATCAGCAGCGGCTTGCCGGTCTGGACCACGGCCTCGAGCACCGGCAGCATCGCCT
>NZ_JAKSYJ010000156.1 GCF_022829365.1 Methylobacterium sp. J-077
TTTGCGACCGTCTCCACGACCAACATCCCGCGCAAGCCTCCCGTTCGAGCCGGAAGGCATTGTGGATGACTTGTCCTGGGGGTCCCGTTTGGACGCCGATCACCCCGAGAACGGGGTCCTTATTCCACGCCTAATCACAGCGTTGGCGACAGCCGCTCCGTCGTAGACCGGGGCCTCTGGATCGGCCTCGCGCGCCCGCGCGCAACGTTGGAGCAGATGCTCCCGCGTAAGGGCGAGGACGAGCCGCGGATCGATGGGCCGCGAGACGCTGTTCTCGCACCGCAGGAGGACGGACCGGAGCGCGTCGACGATCGCCCGATCGAGCAGGCCGGGATCCGGCTCGCCGGCCTCGCGACGCCGCTCGCGCACGAGGCGCTGGTGCCCCGCGTTCATCTTTCGCAGACGCTCTCGACGCGCGGCCGCAGTGCCTCGGTAGGGGGGCGCGATGCGCCCGGGGCCGGCGTCGAGGTCGGGGGTGGGGATGAAGCTGTTCATGGAGCGATGATGCCACGGCCCCGTGCATGAAACCGCATGACGTGTCATTGCACCATCGCGGCGCGTCACGGCCCGTCACTTGTGCCTTACCCTGTGCGCACAATTCGGCACGGCGTCGGGCCGAGGTCGGGCCTCGGATTTCAGGCCGGCACGTAGGAGACGACCGCCCGCATCCCGGGTGGCACGAGCGTGACGTGGACGGTCTGTTCGAGGCTGGCGGCGACGGCGCAAAGTCTCTCCCACCCCCATGCCGAGACGTCCCCGGCCCTTATGTCGGTCCGGACGTGGGAGTCTCGCATGCCGACCGGGTAGGCCGGCTTCGCCATCCGGCTCGGCTTGGCCGAGGCGACGGCCGCCTTGACCCGGCGGCAGAACGCGTCCCGGTCGCCGCCATCGAGCGAGGCGATCTCGGCGGTGAATCCGTAGCAACCTTTGCTTGGGAGCAATGAACAATGGCGAAGGTTGCTATTCGTGGACTCCAGATGTCGACGACGACATTCATGGAGAAGCTAGCGGAACCTCGCATGAACCCCATTCTAAAAATGCGCGCTTCAAGGTCGAGGTGAACGTCCGTCCTGTCTGGCTGCGTGCATTGCGGGCACCGAACCTGATGGGACTGGCTCGGTGACAATGCCCCGGGTCGCCTCGCCACGTCGCGTGTGAAGGGACAGCCATAGGCCATCCGGAAACGAAAGACGCCCTACGATACAAAGCAGGAAGCCCGGCAGATGATGGGTCGACTCCCGCACGATGGATGCAATGCTCGTCATGTCCTTGCCGGAAGGGGTTGGCCGGTCCTCCGGATGGGTGTGCCAGTCGCCGAGATATTCGAGGCCACGGGCATGAAAGGAATGGATGTCCCGTTGTTCGGAAGCCCGATCCGGCCAGAATCCGTAGCGGCCCCGTCGATCGCCCTTCCGCGGCCCGGTCGCTTCAAGGACCGTCCAGATCGACGGACGGATCGATCCGAACAGTTGGCCACCAGCTTCCCGATGATAGCATCGCTTCTGCCGATGCCCGGCGAATGTTGTCAGGGCCTCCGCGGTAATGCGCACCCGGATCTTGCCTGTCTGCAGCGTCAGCGCGTTCATTATGCCTGCCACCATGGGCCCGTTGCCATTCCCCCTAGAGGGTCGGGAGTTCCGCGCGTCGCAAGCCACATCGGCGTCCACGATCCCTCGGCATCGGCCAGTGCCGACGCATCGACCAGCCAGGATCGCCAGGCGCTCTCGGTCTGCTTGCCCCTAAGGAAATCCAGTACAAGGCGGCTGGTGAGTGCTTCGGCTTGGGCGAGATCGATCGCACCGAACGGGGATGTGAGTGCGCCGCATTCGACCGGCCGAGGTTTTCTGCTTTCGGATGCAACCATGCGCGCGTTGCCCGCCGCGTCATATCCGGCGGCAAACGAGGTGCCGGGCATCAGCAATGCGGCATGGGACGCAAGCGCATGAGCTTCCATCCATCCGTACACCGCGGGAATACCGTTCCTCGGGGACAACAGGTGATGATCGAGGAAAGCGTTCGCCGCCCACGACCCCGTGCAGGCAATGACGAGGTCGAGGTCCGCCAGGGCCGTTGGATCGGACGACAGAAAGGCCTGCAAAGTGGTATCGAATGCCTTGATCGAGCCGATATCAGGATTCTCGCGAACGAGCGCTTGAGCGAGGGTTGTGGCCTTCAAGCGATGGACGTCACCGGCTCCCAATTGATGGCGCCGGATGTTTTCCCAACCGAGCGTCTCCGGATCGACGAGGACGAGATGGCCGACGCCGGACTTGACGATGAGCCGTGCGACACCCGACCCGAGGGCCCCGCATCCGATGATACCTACGCGCTTGCCCGCTAGGACATCGCGTTCCGCGTAGGGCAGCCGGGTGTTAGCCGCATTGAGGGCTTCGCATCTGAGACGCCTGAGATCGTAGCGTGAGCAAAGGACAGAGGCAGGAACCTCACCGCGAGGGTAATCCCGCTCCATGACCTTGCGGTGCACCGTTGATCGCTTCAGGTCGGGTGGATGCGACAGCAGGACCGCAACCGCATGCCGTCGGCCAGACGGCGCCGCGCCAGTCAGCACCAGCGGAAGCACTTTGGGCATCTGTCGGAGCAGTTCGCCCAGGATCCCGCATCCCTCGGCGGAACGTTCCTCGATGAGGCTCCAGAGTTCCGCACCGCTCTCCGGGTATCGGTCGGGACGAGGTAGGGCGTTCAGTTCGATAGCGGCCGTTCGACGGAGATGCACGGGGTCCACACCATTCCGATGTCGCCACCATCTCCGTGCCTCGCCGCCCGATGCGAAGACGTAGGTCATCTTCCTGTTTCCGGTCCATGCCGCGGGTGCAGTGCCGTGGCCGGGCGGCAGCAGGAGCGCCGCCGCGTGATCGGCTGCAGCGTCCTGTGCCCAGTACAGACCGAAATCCTCCTCGAAGTCGTCTCGCTCGCCACCGGCTGCGACGTCACGGAGTAGTTGCCGGGCTTCGCCCAAAGCCGAAGCCACCGCCATGACGGGATCGGACGGGACTTCCGGGTTGCGCAGGCAAAGCTTCCCGTCACGTTCAACGTGCGGCATGCGCTCGGTCTCGCCGGCCAGATGGACCGTCGGCTTCGAGTATGGGAAAAGGCGGTCGACCACCAATACGATCTCAAGGCCGAGGGTGCGGAGGCGCCAGCCCGCGGAGCCGGCGCCTCCGCGGAGGATCGGGTCGTCAGGCCGGACGCGACCGAGATAGTGACGCCCCAACCCCCGGAACCAGGCATCGATGGCGTCGTGGGGCTCGGTCACGACCGGGGGAACATGTACCGTCACGCGTAGCCATGCCCGCCGGATTTGATGACCGCGGGCCCGCTGGTTTTCCCGTCGAGGTCCTTCTCGTCGTCGGGATCGGGTTGAAGACCGAAGAAGTCGGAACGGAAGAACCTGTCCCAGGCATTCATCGCCTCTTGATGGGTACAATCGGGATCGTCGACGACGCTGAGGTGGGCGAGCTTCTCGGTGATCTTATTGCGCAGGAACTCCGTCTTAGCGTCCCCGGCCTCGGCGATGCGTTCGTTCAGCGTCGGATGGTCGACCGCGCTATTCCAGGCGAGCCGATCGCGAATGGCGACGAGAACGTCCCTAAGGGCCTCGTCGTCCCGTTCAAGACGCTCGACGAAATGATCGCTCACCAACCGCGAGAGCGCGAAGCCGCTGGCGATCTTTCCCTTCCAATGCGGCCGGCTGCGGGCGAAGGCCTTGACCAGCCGCACCACCCTGACGAACTGCCCGCGATCGCCGTTTGCCGAGGCATCGCCGTACAGTTCATTGTTGCGGCGCTTAAACCATTTGGTGACATTGAGGGCGTCTGACGGCTTCCAGTCCGCCCCGGCGAGTTCGAAGGTTTCGGTGACGACGCCGGTCCATTGATCCTTCGTCCGGGTCCGACGGTAGACCGGGACGTCCACGTGATAACCGCCGCTGTAGTAAACGCGGACGCAGTTCGTCCGCACCTCCGGCTTGTCGTTGAAGAAATCGTCCTGCAGGGCCGCACAGACCATCTTGCGGACGTTGAGCGCGGATCTGTCGGCACCGCGGTCGCCGACGAGCGCCGCCTTCTCGAAGTAGGCTCCGTCGTCGATATCGAAGTCTCCGTCCCCATCCTGGATCATGGTCCGCATGGAGTAGGACCCTTGGGTCTGCGAACCGAACGGCGCCGGCTCATCATCCCGGATCAGACCGCGGCGGAGTCGCTTGCGGTTGGCCTTGGCCTTGGACAGAATGTCCGAGCGACCGTCGTCGTCCATCCGCACCCGCTCCTTGTGGAAGCCGCGGACCTCTGCGTTGGTGTTCCTCATCACTTGCTCTCCCAGGTCAGGCCGTCCACCGGCATCGTTGGCAAATCCATCATGAGCGACCGGACCATCTGGCCGTCGGGATTGCGGGGATCGTCGCAGGAGCTCTTCGTGATGTCCGCATCCGAGCAGGCCTGCTGAACAAGCCGCGCGATGGCTCCCTTCCGCGTGTCGTCCAAGGCGAGGAACGGCATCATCTCGGCCGGGACGTCCTTCTTCGGGAAGCGAAGCGTGCGCACCGGCCGGCCCAGGTCCGTGAGGACGTTCGAGAGGAGCCTCGCCATGTTATCGTAGGCGAATTCCTGCGCAGAGATGCTCAACGGGGCCACGTCCGCGCCGAGCTTCCATCCGAGCATGGATCGATGGGCATGCGCCCCATCGATGTGCTCGCCTTCGGGCCTGGAACAGGTGCCGAGGGAGAAGATCTCGATCGGCTGGTCGCGCTCGGCGACCATGAGCGCATCGATAAGGCCGACCAGGATCGGGTTGTTGGCCCAGAGTCCGCCGTCGGCGAAGACCTGCTTCAGTCCATGCGTCGCCATCGGATCGTCGATGCTCGCGAGGGAGCGATAGATCGGCGCCGCGCTCGAAGCGAGGCAGACGTCGGCCAGGGGGTATTTGTCATCGCGGACGCCGCTTTTGGGCGTCTTCTTGAAGACCCAGGCACGATGCGTCTTCATCAGGACGCTGGGGATCGAGAGCGAGATGCCGCGACGTTCGAAGACGTCGAGCATGGTGACGTCCCCCAGGACACCGTGAAGGGCATTCCTGAGGGCGCGGTCCCCGGCGCGGACGAAGGTCCGTCCCCTGAAGGCCCGGTAGATCGCGCTGCCCGTTCCCTTAATCCGGTGCGGGAATATGGCCGCACCATGCTTCTCGTAGAGGGCCATCACGTCGCCGAGCGGCTTGCCGACGGCCAGGGCGCACGCAACGATGGCACCAGTGCTCGTTCCCGTGATGAGATCGAACCCCCCTCCGAGATCAAGGGCATCCTTCTTCCTCGTGAGCGCGAAATGCGTGACCAGGCGATCGAGGAACGCAGCGGTGTAGATGCCGCGCATGCCCCCGCCATCGAGGCTCAGGACCCTGTATGGCCTCGGCGTTAATGCCTGCGGTTTGTCATCCTCGACCATTGCGCTACCCGCAAATCAGCTAATACGCTAATTAGCATATTCGCGTTTCTCCGGGAGTCAAGCAGCCCATGCTACCGTCACCCGAACAGCGTCGGCTCCACCGGTCGAGCGGTGAGGTATCCGAGCTTGAGCAAGCGAACGCGAGCGGCGTCGCGCGAGACCTGGAAAGTCTGCATCACCAGGTCCATCAGCGACGTCGCCGCCGCATCCACAACATGGAACGGGGACAACGCGCCGATCGTGTCGAGGGTTGGACGAAGAAGATCCCGCAATGCGAAGCGGGGCATGAGATAGGCGCCCGAGGCATAGCCGGCCTGCCACTCCATCCAATCCGTGGAAGGGGCATCGAGGATGCCATCGCGTTTGCAGACGATCCGAAGTTCGTCCGGTGCAGGAAGGAGTTCGCCGGACGAGAAATGAGACTGAAACAACCTGTCATGCAGGCGGACGTGGCCGAGCTCGTGTGCCAACGTCGTCCGATACCGGTTTGCGCGTCGATCCTCCGTCGACAGGCTTTCCGTGATTTCGATGATCGGGGACTTGCCGATCTGGATGCGGGTTACGCCTTCGACGTCCATCCCATCCGCGGAGAGATCCGAATAGACGTCGAGATGAACGACATGCTGTTCGATCATGAGGCAGAGATCGTCGGTTGTGATCGGGTACGAGATCTTGCCGCGGTGCTTAAGGAGAAAGGCGGCTGTCAGCGCCTCGCACTCGCGATCGATCTCCATGGGTTCGAAGTGAGGGCGTTTGGGAAACCGCTTCGTCGCATCCGGCACCCACTGAACCATCGCTACCTCGTTGTCTTACGAAAGGCATTGAATAGCTGAACGACTGCGTCTTGATCGGCTCCAGACGAACGGATATCTTCAGGAAATGTTCCGGCAAGATAGAAAAGATATTCGGATCTTACATTCAGTGCTTTTGCAAATTGCTCGATTATATGATCCGAGCTCGGATTGCGACGATTTTTTTCTATATCGTTAAGATATTGAGGCGATATTGGCTTGCCATCTTCTTCTCTTAATATCATCGCCGCTAGTTCCTTCTGACTT
Source organism: Methylobacterium sp. J-077 (assembly GCF_022829365.1). Lineage (GTDB taxonomy): Bacteria > Pseudomonadota > Alphaproteobacteria > Rhizobiales > Beijerinckiaceae > Methylobacterium. The sequence continues at coordinate 6,512 of NZ_JAKSYJ010000156.1, forward strand.
ATTCCTTTTTCCTTTCGTGTCCCCAAAATAAAGGATCCAAACGTCTCTGGCATGCCCGTGCTCCCGTCAAGCTGATATGCTGATCAGCGTAGCACGCGGAGGATTCGGTGTCCGTTGCGAACGTGTCGCGAATTGAACTCGGTAAATGCCCACGATCGGTAGCGTTGGCTGAGGGCTTGCGAACTATGTCCGCTCTGAGGGCTCCGACGAAGCTCTGAACCGGCGCGCGGATCTCTCGAGTTCTCTCGAACGACAGAAGGAGCACCTGCGGACGGTGAAGGCGGGGGCTTTCTGGCTTCGCGTCATCCAGGAGATCCGGAAGATCCTGCCGGAGGGCGAGCCGCTGCACGTGAGCGGCATCACCCAGATGATCGACGCGGACCTTGTCCAAGAGGCCGGCGAGCACGTGCAGGTCTGGAGCGTTCAGACGGTCAGGGGGGCCATCGACGAGCGGATGTACCGCAACCGGTATTTCGTGAGCGAGGGCGCCGGACGCTATCGGAGGCGCAGGCCGGAGGACGGCGGGATCGCCGCCTGAGGCCCATTGAGTCCCGCGGTGTCCCGACGACCTGCGATGAGACACAGGCATCCATTTTGGGAGCCGTGTCCGCAGACCTCACCTTGGCTTCATGTGCAATACGTTCGACGATCATCCGGGCCCGGACGCGCGTCGGAGCCTCCCTGCCCGGGCCAGAGCGCTGCCGAAGCTATGCCCTGCGGATGTCGTCCCAGTTCCTGCATCCTCCGAGGAAATAAGGCCGTCAGGCAGTGTACGATAGTCGAAGCGTCCGTTCGCGCTCTTGGCCATTGCCAAAAGCCCCACGCCCTGCACCGCGTCCCGTCCGCCCGCTTTCCATCGGTCGCGGATCGAGGAGGGCGAGAAGTCGAAGCTCTTGGCGGCGAGTTCGCCAGCGCCGGCTTGGTAGACGAGGTGGAGGAGCGTCACCGTCGGCCCGGTTGGATCGAGCCTGTCCCGCAGTTCGTACTCGCGCCTTAGGCCCGCAATCGCCCGGCGCGGCGCGCTGGCGAAGATAAGGTCGTTCGCCCGTTCGAGCACGGCGTCCAGGGATTTGGGACGCGGCGCCTTCAGGCTGAACAGGTCCGAGGCTATGCATAGGAGATCCCTCTCTGGCTCGGATGCAAAGATCGGGTCGAGCGGAAGGTTGTTGGTGAAGCCGGCGTCGCACAGGACGCGGCCCTCGATCTCGACCGGCGGGAAGGCGGGCGGGATGGCCGTGCTGGCGAGGATATGCTCGGCCCGGACCTCCTCGCGGGAGGTGTCGAAGTAGACCTCCTCGCCGGTCTCGATGTCGACGCAGCCTACCGTCAGGCGCGTACCGCCCCGGTTCAGCCGCTCGAAGTCGACGAGACGCTTCAGGGTCCGGAGAAGGGGGGCGTTGTCGAAGAGCGCGACGTCGTTCGGCACCCATGGCAGGGCCGACCACAGCCCGGGCAGGCGATGGCCGAAGATGTTCGGGCGCCCCCAGGCAAGCGTCATGAGGGCATGCAGGCCGTTGTAGACCTGGCGCGGCTTGAGCAGCCCTGTCGGGTCCGGACCGGTCTTTTGGGTGGCCTCGTGCCAGAACGTGCGGAGTTTGGTGATCCTGTCCTCGGGCGCGTTGCCCGCGATGATGGCGGCCGTCACCGCACCCATGGACGCACCCACGACCCAGTCGGGTCGAAGCCCGTGATCGTGCAACGCCTCGTAGACGCCGGCATGGTAGGCGCCGACGGCGTTCCCGCCGGCGAAGACGAGGGCGAGATCGCGCGGTTTTCCGGACATTCCGACTTTCGGCTTGGGGTGGCCTACCAGCGTATGAACCGGCCGGCGTGTTCAGGGGCATCTCGGGACATCTCGGACCCGGGAAAGAGCCCCTCGCGAGAGCCGCGTCGGCGCCCTCCTCCCGGTCCCTTAGACGTGTCGGCGTCAACCGTGCGGCTTGAACACGACCTTAGTGCAGTTGTCCTTCTTGTCCCGGAACATGTCGTACAGCGCCGGGCCATCCTCCAGGTTGGTGGAGCGGTGGCTGATGATGAAGGACGGGTCGATGTCGCCGTTCTGGATGCGTTCCATCAGCGGCTTCATGTAGCGAACCATGTGGGTCTGGCCGGTCTTCAGGGTCAGGCCCTTGTTCATCAGGACGCCGAGGGCGACGGGACCGACCGGGCCCGCGAAGACGCCGGGCATCGAGACGTTGCCGCCGGGACGGCAGGCCAGGATCGCTTGGTTAAGAGCGAAGGGACGCTCCAGGCTGACGGTGTGCTCCATGATGGCGGAGGACACCTTCTGCAGGGTGGTATCTGCCCCATGGGACTCCATGCCGACCGCCTCGATGACCGAGTCCGGACCGAGCCCGTGGGTCATCTCCATCAGGGTGTCCTGGATGTTCTCGGTAGCCAGGTCGATGGTCTCGGCACCGGCCTCGCGGGCCAGTGCGAGGCGCTCGGGAACGCTGTCGATGGAAATGACGCGCTTGGCGCCCAGCATCAGGCAGCACTTCACCGCGAGCACCCCAACGGGGCCGCAGCCCCAGATCGCCACCGTGTCCTCCGGGCCGATGTCGCAATGCTCGGCGGCTTGGTAGGCGGTCGGGAAGATGTCGCTGAGGAACAGCACCTGCTCGTCGGTGAGACCTTCTGGCACGACGATGGGACCGACGTCGGCGTAGGGCACCCGGAGGTACTCGGCCTGGCCGCCGGCGAACCCGCCGGTGATGTGCGAGAAGCCGAACAGGCCGGCGAGCGGGTAGCCGTAGGTCTCGGCCTGCAGCTTGCCGTTCGGGTTGGTGCGCTCGCAGCAGCTCCAGTTGCCCCACTTGCACTGCCGGCACTCGCCGCAGCAGATGGTGAAGGGCACCACGATGCGGTCGCCGACCTTGAGCTTCTGGTTATCCTTTCCGACCTCAATGACCTCACCCATCGTCTCGTGGCCGAGGACGTCGCCGCACTCCATCGTGGGCATGAAGCCGCCCATGAGGTGGAGGTCGGAGCCGCAGATCGCGCATGCGGTCACCTTGATGATGACGTCACGCCCATGCTCGATCTTTGGGTCCGGCACGGTCTCGCACGAGATCTTGCCTCGGCTCTGCCATGTGAGTGCTTTCATCCGGTGACGCTCCTGGTTCAGGGTGTGCCGACAGGATGACCCCCACCGCTACCACCAGGGAGGTAATGTCCGACGCGCGTGCCTGATCCGGATGGGGTGAAACTTCTCCGCCTCCGGATGACCCTGGCGCAGCACCGGGATTCCCAACTAGTTCATCGCAGCCAGGGGCGAGTGGTTCGGGGCGGGACGCCGACCATCGGAAACGTCGGGGTGACCATTGCTCGCGCTCGCGAATTGGAACGCGTCTCGTCCGGATGGGATTTGGACAGCGACCGGGCCCGACCAAGCCCGCGTCGGCCGCGGTCATGGCCCGGCATGGATCACCCTCCCCAGGATATGTTGATGACAGACGCACGGAACCATCGCGTGGCGATGCAGGACCCCCGTACGCAGTACCCGCAGCCACCGTTCAGGCGTCAGCCGCAGGAGGCGCCGGGCCTCGCCGGGGCGATGGACCCGAAGCCCGACCACGGCGAGACGAGCTATGTCGGCCACGGTCGCCTCGCCGGCCGCAGGGCCCTGGTGACCGGGGCCGACAGCGGTGTCGGTCGGGCCGCGGCTATCGCCTTCGCCCGCGAAGGGGCGGACGTCGCCCTGAGCTTCGTCGAGGCCGAGATGCCGGACGCGCAGGCGGTGGCCAAGCTGATCGAGGCCGAGGGTCGCAAGGCGGTGCTGCTGCCCGGGGACATCACCGACAAGGCGTTCTGCGAGACCCTGGTGCACAAGGCCGTGGTCGAACTCGGCGGTCTCGACATCCTGGTGAACAACGCCGGCAAGCAGACCAATCAGATGGACATCGGGGACATCACGGACGAGCAGTTCGACCGGACGTTGAAGACCAATCTCTACGCGATGTTCTGGATCACCAAGGCGGCGATGCCGCTGCTCCCGGCGGGTGCGTCCATCATCAACACCGCGTCCGTGGTTGCCTACAACCCGCCGAAGATCCTGGTCGACTACGCCACCACCAAGGCCGGCATCATCGCGTTCACCAAGGCTCTGGCCAAGCAGTCCATCGAGAAAGGCATCCGCGTGAACGCGGTGGCGCCGGGACCGTTCTGGACCGCGCTGCAGCCCTCGGGCGGGCAACCGCAAGAGGCGGTCGAAAAGTTCGGGTCTGAGGTGCCGCTCGGCCGCCCCGGCCAGCCCGTCGAGCTCGCGCCGATCTACGTCTTCCTGGCGTCCCAGGAGGCGAGCTTCGTCACCGGGGAGGTCTATGGCGCCACGGGAGGCAACGGCACCGCATAGGTCACGTCACGCCCAACGGATTGGCTGACACATCCGACGTGAACGACGCGCGACCCTGGGCGGCAGACGCCGACCCAGGGCATCGCCCTCGGGGACGAGCCATCGCTCCCGACTCCCGTTCACTTCAAGGGGTCGTGGCCCCAATTCATGAGCGACAGCCGCCAGGGCGAGTCCTTCACTTCGTCCTCGTCCTTCGGGCCACCCTGCTTGAGGTGCCGATGGACGTAACCGACGACCTTGCGCATGTGGTCGTAGTCGTCATCCGACAGGTCGGCCTTCTTCCCGTTCAGCATCTCGACGATGCGCCGGCCTTCCTGGTGGCCGGTCGCCTCGCCACCGTCCTTCTTCTGGCCGACGGACTGGCTGTCGTCGCCCTTTAGGTGCTTCTCCAACGCCGAGGCCGTCATGTTCACGACCTCCTTGAACTCCTTGTAGGTCGCTTCGTGGTCCTCCTTGGCCATTCGTAAACTCCTGAACGACGGACGATGGTTGTGACCGCCCCGCAACGAGGTCGGTGCCAGGCACGAACGCACCGGACGTCGAGTCGGGTCCAGCTACCTCGAATCCCGCTAAAGATCCGACGCTTTGCACCCACGAAGAACGCCCTACCGCGTGGCAAGTGGAACCTGGCCCCCCTTCTCAAGCGGACCTGGGCCTTTCAGCTTCGCCGGCGTGGCACGCCAACGAGGTTCGCCACCTGAAAGACGGGGACACCACAACCCTCCGCCAATCGTCGGGCAGCGATGTGGCCTCGGCGATCTGACCCCTCACGACAACCTCGTGGAGCCGGACGGCTTCCATCGGCGGTGCCTACAGTTGCGCATTGCCGGCCCGATCCCAGGCGCAGGTACGGCTGGCTCAACCCTTTGAGGACCGGCTCTTCTTCGCGGACGAGGCGACGCACCCCTTCGACTTCACGACCGCCCACGGGGCCCACAACAGCGGGCAAAAGGCCGCCGACGAGGCGACGGCGGCGCTTACGGATAGGCCCAACCTCGGCGTGCGAGGCGTTCTCGCAGCTGCGAAAGCGCGCGGAGCCCGGTAGCGACCTCATACCCAATGGCGTAGCGCCTCGACCAGCAAGCCAACGCACGGCTCGGCTGACGTGGCCGGAACAGCGGCAGGGGGCGCCGCCTTGCCCAAGGCGGGGCACGTCCCGCGTGGAAAGGCGTCCAAGATGCAGGGCTACGCAACCTCGTTCGGTCTCGGCTTCGTCGCCGGGATGCGCAACATGACGGCCTGCGCCGCCTTGGCCTGGGCGGCCTCGGAGGGCCGGACACGCGGAAACCTCATCCCGGGCGGCCCCGGTGCCCGCACGCTCGCGACGGCCGCGGCGGTCGCCGAGATGGCGGGGGACAAGATGCCGTTCGCCCCCGACCGCCGCATCCCGGCGTCCTTCGCGTTCCGGCTCGCCGTCGGCGCGGTCGGCAGATGGGCGCTGGCCGGTCGCCGCGCCTCGCCGGAGACCGGGGCATTGGCCGGCATGGCGGGCGCAATCGCCGGCACGCTCCTCGGCAGGGCCGCCCGCGGTCCCGACTCGCGCACATCGCCCGGCCGCGCCAAGGGCCTCGCCAAGGACGCCGCCGCCGTCGGCCTCGCCATCCTGGTGGTATCCTCGGCCGAGCGTCACGCCGGGGCATCGTCCCCCAGGTAGGCGTCTGCGAACCGGACGGGATTAGCCCTTGGGCTTGCGGATGCCGAGCAGCCGGATCGCTACGTACGCGGCCACGGAGGAGAGCGCGGCCAAGCCGGCCACGACGAGGAACCCGTTCGCGTCCTCGGCGAAGGGCAGTCCCTTCACGTTCATGCCGAACAGCCCGGTGACGAAGGTCGGCGGCAGGAATAGCGCCGACAGGATCGAGAGGGTGTAGAGTTGGCGATTGGTCTCCTCGGCCACGCGCTCGGATAACTCCTCCTGGAGCAGGCGCGCCCGGTCGGCCAGAAGCCCCATGTCACGGTCGAGCGCGTCGAGGCGCTGGGCGAGACGGCCTGCGGCGGCCACGGCCGGTCCATGGACCTCCAAGTCGGCCCCGTCCCGCTCCAGCCGGTGGAACACCGCGGACAGGCCGAGCAGTTGCCGATGAAGGCGTACGGCGCTGCGACGGACCGGTCCCAGCCTGCGACGGTCGTCTCGGACGCGGCCGTCGAGGATGTGGTCCTCGATCCCGTCGACCTCGTCCGAAAGCCGCTCCCCGGTCGCGGCCATCGCGGCGACGACATGCCCGACGAGGGTCTCCAACAGCAGCGCCGGCGAGGCGATGGTGGCTCCCTTCTCGGCGGCGGTGCGGGTAGCGTCGGGGCTCTCGACCGGCCGGCGCCTGCCGCTGACCAGCGAGCGCGGTCCGAGGACGAAGTGCAGGCGCCCGGCCACGTCGGGCTTGGCGCCGGGACGGGCGAGGTCGGCCACGACACCCCCGACATGGTCGCCCTCGACCGTGACGCGCTGGTGGTCGTCGGTGCCGAACACGGCCATGGCGAGCGATGCCGGCCCGAGGCGGTCCCGGTCGATCAGCCCTTGGAGGTCGGCCTGCGTCAGGTCGAAGTGGAGCCAAAGAAAGCTGCCGCCGAACGCGTCGAGATCGGACGACGCCTCGACCGAGGGAACGGAATGCCCCTGGCCGTCCGTATCGAATCGCATGGCCCAGAGCAGACCAGCCGGCGGGGCGTGGTCGGTCACGTCCCAGGTTCCGTCAGTCCGCAGCCAGCGCGGCGAAGGAGAAGGTCCCCGCGATAGCGAGGTTGGCGGCGACGAGAAGAGCGAGGAGGGTCATAGCGGTTCCGTTGAATGCGGGCCTCAACGCGACGCGCGGCGGTTCGTTGCCGCAGACCGAACACCGTGGTGACCTGACCACGATCCAGGTGGTGAGCCGCATCGAGCCGCCGTTCCTTTTGGGCAGGCGACAGGATCACATCGCGGGGTTGGCGACCGGTGCCTCAATGCTGACGGGCGCGCAAACCCACGGCGACCAGGGCCGTCCCGACATGCCAGCCATCCCGGAACCGTGGCCGGGGACGAGGCTTCTCCCGCCGGAAAATCCAGGTCGGCACCCCGAGGGGCAAGCCCGCAGCAGGTCATGGTTTTGATGATGAAGACGTTCTTCGTATTGGTCGCCCTGGCAATCGGTCTTTCCGGCCCGGCCCTCGCCCAGTCCATTCCGGTCGAGCAGGCGCCGGTCGCGTTGATCCACGGCAACTATTGCGGACCGGGAAACAACGCGCCGGCGGCCCCCATCGACGCACTCGATGCGGCGTGCGCCCGTCACGACGCCTGCACCCCGGACGGCGCCCTCGCCACCAAGGCATGCAATCTCCGCCTCCAGCATGAGGCCGATGCGATCTCGCGCGATCCGCGTCAGCCAGACGACCTGCGGGCCATGGCCGGCCTCGTGTCGGTGGGTGCGTCCATGATGATGTCGAGCCGCGAGCCCGAGGCATCGCCCTCGGTGGCGCGGTCCGGCGACAGGACGCTTCTCGCTACCTATGCGCACTGAACGGAAGGGGATCCGGCCCGGGTCCTTTCGTCGGATGGACGGGGACGCGGCTCCGATGACCTGAACGCCTGAGACGCCTCGGGCCGTGGGACGCCGGCATCGCCGGCGGCCCGATGCTACGCGAGGGGCGGCAAGCGGCGCCGGTAACTTCTTGCGAAGTCGAGAGGGGGCGTGCCTTCGAGGGATGCGAGGTGCTTCGAACCACAGTCGCCCAGGTCGATGAAACCGTAAGGTGATCCGCAAGTCTGTCAGGGATGTCGCAGCAGCGCCCCCTCCCGGACTCGGTCGTGCTTCTCGTCGAGGACGACGGGTTCGTACGGATGTGCGCGGCGGAGATGCTCGTCGACGCGGGTTTCTCGGTCGTCGAGGCGAAGGACGCGGACGCAGCCTGGGCCATCCTTCTGGACCGGTCCGACGTCGGCGTTCTGTTCACGGACATCGACATGCCGGGCTCCATGGACGGCGTGACCTTGGCCGAACGCGTGCATGCGGCATGGCCGGGGATCAGGCTGATCCTCACCTCCGGTCGGCAGCGGCTCGCCGACCGCGAGGTTCCGGACCACGGCCTGTTCGTACCCAAACCCTACAGCCTGTCCCAGGTGCTCGGCGCCATCGACCACGTGGCGTGAACCGGGAATTCCGGGTCGACCGGGTGCCGCGGACTGCGACGACACGACTGCGTGAGGAGGGTGTCGCGGGTGCGACACCGGTTTCGTGAGTTGCTACGGGCTCCGGATGGCCGCGAAGCACTCCCGACACATCGCCTTGACCGAACCGCTGATCGCGTACGTCGAGGCCCAGGTCGCCAAGGGCGAGTACACCTCGATCAGCGAGATCGTCAGGACGACGCTGCGCCTGCTGATTGAGCGCGACGATGCCAAGGTCCATCGCGGGGCCGCGAACGCCGAGGCCGTCCGTGACCGAGCCTGAGAACGACGCCCGCGATCCGGTGCGCTTGGCGGCCCTCGACGATTACGGCATCCTCGACACGCAGGCGGAGCAGGGCTTCGACGACATCGTCCTGCTCGCCTCGCGGATCTGTGCGACGCCGGTCGCGCTGGTCAGCCTCGTCGCGGGCGACAGCCAATGGTTCAAGGCCCGGGTCGGGTTTGATCCGTGCCAGACCCCGCTATCGCAATCTGTCTGCGCGCATGCCCTGCGGCAGCCCGGCCTGTTGGTGATCCCGGACCTGACGCTCGACCCGCGCACCCGGGACAACGCCCTGGTCACCGGGGAGCCCCACCTGCGGTTCTATGCCGGCGCCCGCCTGGAGACGCCAGAGGGCGTCGCGCTAGGGACGCTGTGCGTGATCGACGGGAAGCCACGCCCCGAGGGACTGACGCCCGAACAGGCCGAGGCACTGAAGGCGCTGGCCCGCCAGGTCATGGCGCAGATGGAACTGCGCCGGTCGACGGCCGCCCGCGACGACGCGCTTCGAAACGTCCGGGAGGCGAACGCCCGGCATCGCCAGATCCTCGACAGCGCCGTCGACTACGCGATGGTGACCCTGGATCTCGACGGGCTGGTGACCGGCTGGAGCGCCGGGGCCGAGGCGATCCTCGGCTGGTCCGAGGCCGAGATGCGCGGCAAGCCGGCGCACGTCTTCTTCACCGAGGAGGACGTCGCCGCCGGCATCCCCGAGCGCGAGATGAGGGGCGCCCGCGAGGAAGGTCGCGGCAACGACGAGCGCTGGCACCGGCGTAAGGACGGCTCGCGGTTCTTCGCGCTCGGCGAGATGATGCCGCTGCACGCCGACGACGGCGGGCACGTCGGCTACCTCAAGATCCTGCGGGACCGGACCGGCCAGCGCTTGGCGGCAGAGGCGCTGCAGCGCCAGACGGACCTGCTCCGGACCGTCACCGATCACGTCAGCGAGGCGGTGTTCCAGCTCGACCTCCACGGGGTCGTCACCTTCGCCAATCTGACGGCGCATGCCCTGCTGGGCTGGGATGAGGGAACCCTGGTCGGACAGGACCTGCACGAGGCCGCCCATCACCACCATCCCGACGGTCGCCCGTTCCCGTCGTCGGAATGCGACTTCGTGCACGCCATCCGAAAGGGGGAGACCCTTCGCAGGCGCGACGGCACGTTCTTCCGCCGTGACGGAACGCCCATCGAGGTGGTCTGCTCGAACGCGCCCGTGTTCGGGGGCGGCCAGCTCGTGGGGGCCGTGCTCACGGTCTCCGACGTCACCGACCGCCGGCAGGACGAACGTCGCCTCCGGGAGATGAACGCCGAACTGGAGCGCCGCGTCGCCGAGCGGCACGCCGCCGAGGCGCGTCAGCGCTTCCTGCTCGACCTGACCGACACGCTGCGCGATCAGGGCGGCCCGCGCGGTCGGATGCAGGCGGCGGTGGACGCCCTCGGGCGCTACCTCGGGGTCAGCCGTGTCGGATACGGCTTCGTCGAGGAGGACGGCGTGTCCGTCGCCCTCGGCACCGAGTACGTCGACGGCGTGGCGACGCTGGCCGGCACCTACCCCCTCGACGCGTTCGGTCCCGGCAACATCGCCAACCTCAGGAAGGGGCGGACGTCGGTCTACGCGGACGTCGAGGCCGATCCGGACACCGCCGGCCTGGGGATGGGCGCCTTCGGCATCGCCGCCATCGTCGCCGTCCCCCAGGTCCACGAGGGACGCCTTCGCTCGGTCGTGTACGTCAACCACCGCGAGCCGCGGGACTGGACGTCCGACGAGGTCTCGCTGGTCGGCGAGGTCTCGGCCCGGATCTGGGACGCGGTCGAGCGCGTGCGGGCGCAGGGTGCGCTGCGGGCGTTAAACGAGACGCTGGCGGCCCAGGTCGCAGAGCGCACCAAGGAGCGCGACCGGATCTGGCAGGTGAGCCAGGACATGCTCGGGGTCGCCGACGCGGACGGCGTCTGGGTCAGCATCAACCCGGCCTGGCGGCGCATCCTGGGGTGGGAGGCCCACGAGATCATCGGGAAGACCTCGGAGTGGCTCGAACACCCCGACGACCGGGAAAAGACCCGGGCCGAGGTCGCCCGCCTCGCCGCCGGTGGCCTGACGCTCGCCTTCGAGAACCGGTTCCGCGCACGCGACGGCGGCTACCGAACGCTGTCCTGGACGGCCGTCCCGGTCGAGGGTCTCCTCTATTGCGTCTCCCGCGACGTCACGCTGGAGAAGGAGCGCGCCGCCAGCCTGCTCCAGGCCGAGGAGGCCCTGCGGCAATCGCAGAAGCTGGAGGCCGTCGGTCAGCTGACCGGGGGCGTCGCGCACGACTTCAACAACCTGCTGACCGTGATCAAGTCGTCGACCGACCTGCTCAAGCGCCCGGACCTCTCCGAGGAACGGCGGGGGCGGTACATCGGCGCGATCTCCGACACGGTCGACAGGGCCGCCAAGCTGACGGGCCAGCTCCTGGCCTTCGCACGGCGGCAGGCGTTGCGGCCGGAGGTGTTCGACGCCGGTCGGAGCGTGAGGACCATCGGCGAGATGGTCGGCACGCTCACCGGCGCCCGGATCGCGGTGTCGATCAACGTCGGCGACGAGCCGTGCCACATCCGCGCCGACCCGAGCCAGTTCGACACGGCGCTGGTGAACATGGCGGTCAACGCACGCGACGCGATGGACGGCGAGGGTCGGCTCGACATCGCGGTCGAGGCCGTGGGCGTCGTGCCGGCGATGCGGTCCCATCCCGCGCAGGTCGGCGACTTCGTCCGGATCGCGCTGTCGGACACGGGATCCGGCATCCCTGCCGACGCCATCGACCGGATCTTCGAGCCGTTCTTCACGACCAAGGGCGTCGGGCAGGGCACGGGATTGGGCCTCTCCCAGGTCTTCGGCTTCGCCAAGCAATCGGGGGGCGAGGTCCTCGTCGAGAGCGAGGTCGGGCGCGGCACCACGTTCGCGCTCCACCTCCCGCGGGCGGACGCGGGCGCCGTCGAGGGAGAGGCGGCGGCACAGGTCGATGCCGTGGTCGACGGGCGCGGCACCTTCGTGCTGGTGGTCGAGGATAACCGGGGGGTCGGCACGTTCTCGACCCAGACCCTCCAGGAACCCGGGTACGGCACGCACAGGGTCACGAACGCCGACGAGGCGCTGACGACCCTGGCCGAAAGTTCCTCCCGCTACGACGTGGTTTTCTCGGACGTGGTCATGCCGGGCAAGAACGGGGTCGAGCTCGGCCGCGAGGTCCGTCGGCTGTACCCCGGCCTGCCGGTGGTGCTCACCAGCGGCTACAGCCACGTCCTCGCGCAGGAGAACGACCACGGTTTCGAGCTCCTGCAGAAGCCATACTCAGTCTAGGCCCTGTCGCGCATCCTGCGCCGGGCCGCCTCCAAGCCCCGCCGCCGCAGGGAGGCGGTGGAATAGGACGGCGCCGGATCCTGGACCTCATCGATCCGTCGGCTTCGACGACGCCACGGACGATCCGCCGTCGCCTATCCGAGGCCTGTTTCGAAAGGCGAATGCCTGGGTCAGGCGCCGAGCAGACCCTTGCGCCGACGCCAGGTCCCAACCTTGCGCAGGATGCGGGAAAGTTCCTCGACGGAATACGGCTTGTGGAGGAGTTCGAATCCGTAGGTGCCGTTCTTGGCCAACACGTGGCTGTAGCCCGAGGTCAGCACCACCGGCAGGTCATGGTGGCGCCGGCGGATCTCGTGGCCGAGGTCGATCCCGTTCATGCCCGGCATGACCACGTCCGAGAACACCACGTCGAAGCGGCCCGCGTCCCTCGCAAGCTCGGCAAGCGCCTGGTCGGCGTTCTCGGCCCAGACCGTGACGTAGCCGAGCTCGGCCAAGGACTGGGTGGCGAAGGCACCGACGTCGACGTTGTCCTCGACCACCAGGACGCAGGTGCCGTGACCGTCGACGAGCGGCTCCGGCTCGGCATCCTCGGCGGTGGACGTCTCCGGGTCGGGCACGCGGGGCAGGTACAGGGTGAAGGTGGTTCCGCGTCCGACCTCGCTCTCGACCGCGACGTCCCCACCCGATTGCTTGGCGAAGCCAAACACTTGGCTGAGGCCCAGGCCCGTGCCGTGCCCGACGCCCTTCGTCGTGAAGAAAGGCTCGAAGATCCGCTCGATGTCGCACTCCGCGATACCGACTCCCGTGTCGGTGATGGCGACCGCCACGAAGGCGCCCGCCACGGGGTCGTGCCCGCGGAGGCCCGGGATTTCCGCGACCTCCGACATCTCGATGGCCAGGCAGCCTTCGCCGCCCATCGCGTCGCGGGCGTTGATCACCATGTTGACGACCGCCGTGTCGAACTGGCTCGGGTCGGCGTTCACGAAGCCGGCGGCATTCGACACGCGGACGTCGACGGCGATGCGCGAGCCGGTGAGCGTTCCCACCATGTCGCCGACCGAGGTGAGGCTCTGCCCGACCTCGAACACTTCCGGCTTGAGCGCCTGCCGGCGGGCGAAGGCCAGCAACTGCCCCGTCAGCTTCGCTGCCCGCTCGACCGTGTCCGAGATCGCGCCGACGTAACGGAGCCGGCGCGCGTCCGGCAGGTCGGGTCGCTTAAGCAGGTCGGTCGAGGACTTGATCACGGTCAGCAGGTTGTTGAAATCATGCGCGACGCCGCCGGTGAGCTGTCCGATGGCCTCCATTTTTTGGGCTTGGCGCAACGAATCCTCTGCGACCTTGAGCGCCTCCGAACGCTCCCGCTCGACCGTGAAATCCCGGCCGACGGCATTGATCACCCCGGCATCCGGCCGGGTTGACCAGGAGATCCAGCGGTAGCCGCCGTCCTTGTGTCGGTAGCGGTTGTCGAAGCGCGCGAGCGACTGTCCCTCGGAGGACGATTGCGCCCCCTCGATGGTATGCTCGACGTCGTCGGGATGAATCAGCTCGAACAGGTTGCGTCCGACGAGCTCTTCCTCCGACCATCCGAGCACGCTCGTCCAGGCCGGGTTCACGGCGACGATGGTCCCGTCGAAGCCGCAGCGGAGCATGATGTCGGAGGAGAGCTGCCACAGGGAATTGCGGTCCGACGTCCGTTCCGCGACCCGCCGTTCGAGGGTCTCGTTGGTCTCCCGCAGCAGGCGCTCCACCTGCTTGCGGTCGGTAACGTCGAGGACGAAGACGTAGAAGCCGTCGACGAGGCCGTCCTCCGCCCGACGCGGGAGGTAGCGGATATCGGCGATGCGGGGACGCCCGTCTCGATGCGGCCAGTCGAGTTCGAGCCGTACTTGATCCCCTGCCAAGGCGGCCTCGAAGGCGGCCCGGCGCGCCGCGAGGCCCTCGTTGTCCAGAAGGTCGCTGACATGGCACCCGACCACGTCCTCGGGGCGCCTGTAGAACCAGTCCTCGTAGGCCCTGTTCGCGAACCGGTAGGTGAGGTCTCGGTCGATGAAGGCGATCAGTAGCGGCAAGGTGTCTGTGACGAGCAGGAGCTCCGCCTCGCGGGCGCGCAGGGCGCGTTCGGACAGCACGCGTTGCGTGGTCTCGTTGCTGACGCAGAACAACCCCACGACCGCGCCGCCCTCGTCGAACAGCGGCGAGTACGAGAACGACCACCAGGTTTGTTCCTCGACCCCGTGCCGGGCCATGGTCAGGGGCAGGTCGTCGTATCGGCTCGCGGAGCCGGTCAACGCCAGCTCGACCATCGGCCGGACCTGCTCCCAGACGTCCGACCAGAGTTCGCGCATCGGTGCGCCCAGGGCATGCGAAAGCCTCGGTCCGAGGATCGGACGGTAGGTGTCGTTGAACAGGAACGCGAGGTCCGGCCCCCATGCCAGGAACATGCTCTCGGGGGAGCCCAGGATCAGGTTGACCGCCACCTTCAGCGCGGCAGGCCATCCCGACGGCGACCCCAGGGCGGTGCGCTCCCAATCGTGGGCCCGCATGAGGGCGCCGGTCTCGCCGCCGTTGCGCGGGAAGGCATAGGTCCGTGACGTCGGTTCAGCGAGCATGCGGAAGGGTTCTTGGCCGTCCTGGAAATTGGGGCCGGAGCGACAACCGCGGGACGCGTCCCGTGTTGCGGCGCGGCCTCACAGGACATCCTGGAAGTTACGAAGTGGTGCCTCGACAACACAGCACACCCCCTCGGACGGGTACGTCAGCGCAATCCGGCCGTCGACCGCGCCGACGAGGCCGCGCTCGATCAGGCGGGACCCGAACCCTTTTCGCGATGGTGGCACCACCGCTGGCCCGCCGCGTTCGCGCCAGGATATTGTAAGCAGCGGTCCCGAACCTTCCTCGCGCAGCGTCCAGTCGATCTCGACGCGGCCTTCCGGCGTCGAGAGGGCACCGTACTTGGCGGCGTTGGTGGCGAGCTCGTGCGTCATCAGCGCGAGGGCGAGCGCGGCCTTGCCGCCGATCTCCACCGACGGCCCCCGGTAGCGAACGCGGTCCGAGCCGTCGTCCTGCAAGCCGACCCCGCCGCGGATGACCGGCTCGATGGGGGCGTGCTCGGCGGCGCCGCCCAGCAGGAGATCGTGCGCCTTGCCCAGGGTGATCAGGCGGTCGGCGAGGACCTCCTTGGCGACCTCGATGTCGGTGGCCCCGCGCAGGGTGTTCGAGGCGATGGCCTGTACCATCGCCAGGAGGTTCTTCATCCGGTGACTGAGCTCGGAGCTCAGCAACTCACGCTGCTCCTCGGCCCGCCGCCGCGCGTCGATGTCGGAGATGGCCGCGACCACCCCGTTGACGGTCCCGGCCGCGTCCCGGACCGGCGTGGCGACGATCTGCGACCACACGCGGCTGCCGTCCGGACGCTCGAACTCGACCTCTAGCTCGGAGCGGTCCAGCCCCTCGCGGATGACCCGTGCGACCGGGAACTCGGTCGGCCCGACCCGGCGCCCGTCGGCATGGTAGGCAACCCACTCGCCGTAGCTCTCGACGTCCTTCGATTCGATGGTCGGCCGGCCGATCACCGTCTCCATGAAGGCGTTGCCGCCGACCACGCGGCCCGAGGGCGCCTCGGCGAACAGGATGCCCACCGGCACGGTCGCCAGGATCGAGCGCTGGCTCGCCTCGCTCGCCCGGAGCGCGTCCTCGGTGCGCTTGCGCGCGGTGATGTCGTTGAACAGGACCGCGACCTGGCGCGATCCCGGCTCGCCGAAGGGATAGGCGTAGACCTCGAACCAGCGGTCGCCGAGCGCGTTCGCGACGTGTTCGAACCGCTCCGGCGCGCCGCCGCGGGCGATGCGATCGTAGATCTCGAACCAATGCTCCTCGTGGCCGTCGGCGAGACCCCGCATCCATTGGCCGAGGACGCCCTTGAGTCCCGACTGGCGCTCGAACGCCGGGTTCACCTCCAGGAAGCGGTAGTCGAGCGGACGCTCGGTCGCGTCGAGCTTGACCTCGATGACGCAGAAGCCCGCGTCGATGCTCTCGTACAGGTCGCGGTAGCGGGTCTCGCTGGCAAGCAGCGCCTCCTCGGCCTTTCGGTTCGCGGTGACGTCGCGTGAGACCGCCAGCAGCTTGGTGACTGTCCCGCTGCCGTCGCGGATCGGCGTAACCTGGACGTCCCACCACTTCGGGGTGCCCTTCATCGTACAGGCCGGCCCGGTGAAGCGCCCGACGCCGCCCGCCGAGGCGGCATCGACGGCCGCCCGGGCCTCGGCCTTGCCGGCCGCGTCCCAGAACCCGGTCCAGTCCGCCCCGGCGATGCCATCGAAGTCGTCGACCTCCATGACCGTCCGGCCGCCCTCGCTCATGAATTCGAGCCGGGCGTCGAGATCGAGCACCTTGATGCAGTCGGCGGAGGAATCGAGCACGCTGCGCAGGAAGCCCTCGCTCTCCTGCAGCCGGGCGGCGGCATCGCGCTGCTCTGTGCGGTCGCGCAGGATCTTGAGGAAGCCGATGGCGGCGCCGGCGTCGTCGCGCAGGGTCATCATCTCTCCGTTGGCCCAGAACCGCGTGCCGTCCTTGCGGATGTGCCAGCGCTCATCGACGCCGCGCCCGTGGTCGAGCGCGGCCCGCATCTCCTTTTCGGCGATGCCGTTCGCCCGGTCCTCGGGGGTGAAGAACACGTCGGCCGGCCGCTTGACCATCTCCGCCGGCGACCACCCGAGGATGCGGGTGGCGCCCTCGTTCCAGTCGTCGACGCGCCCGTCGAGGCCCATCACGATGATCGCGTAGTCGATGGCGCTGTTGAACACCGCCTCGTAGCGGTCCTCGGTAGCCTTGGCCCTGCGCCGGGCCTCGGCCTCGCCGACCCGATAGAGCCCGGCGGCGACGGAGCCGGCGAATAATCCCGCGACCTCGACGTCGCGCTGCGAGAAGGCGCCGATCAGGCTGGACTGGAGTTTGAGGACGCCGATGCCCTCGCCGTCGCGTGTGATCGGGACCACGACGCATGACCGCAAACCGAGATCCTCGATCAGGTCGCGCTTCACGTCGGGGTCGTCGAGGACGTCAGATACCGCCCGCGCCCGTCCCGAGAGCAGGCACGCCCCCGCCAGGCTGCCGTGGAGCGGAAGGCGTAGGCCGGCATGGCGGGCGAGGTTGCCGGCCGCGCGTCGGTAGACGAGCTCGTCGCCCTCGCGCATCTCGACGACGCCGCCCTCGGCCTGCGGCAGCGCCTGAAGTGCCCCGCCCACGACCGCGTCGAGCACGTCGTCGAACCGTCCGCTCGATCCCATGACGGTGGCCTGGGCTTCGAGCAGGGCCTCGTGCTGGGTTATCGCCGCGCGTTGAGCGGCGAGCAGGCCGTCGCGCTCGACGAGCGACCGCCGCAGTTCCAGTTGCGCCATGACCTGGCGGGCAAGGGCCCGGAGGGCGTCGGCCTGGTCCGTGGTCAAGCCGTCGGGGCGCGGCTCGACATCGATCACGCATAGGGAGCCGATGCACACGCCGTCGGCGGCCTGCAACGGGGCGCCGGCGTAGAACCGGATGAACGGGTCGCCGGTGACCAGCGGATTGTCCCGGGTGCGAGGGTCCTGCCTCAGGTCGGGGACGACGAGGAGGTCGGATTGCCCGAGGACGTGCGCGCAAACCGATTTGTCGAGCGTGGTCTCACAGGGTTCGAACCCGGAGCGGGCCTTGAACCATTGCCGGTCGCCGGCGACGAGGCTCACCAGCGCCACGGGCGTGCCGCAGGCGTTCCGGGCCAGGGCGACGATGTCGTCGAAACCCTTCTCGGGCGGGGTGTCGAGGATGCCGTAGGCGTCGAGCGCCGCCAGCCTGGACGGGAGGGAGACCTCGAACGGGATGGCGGTTTGGGCGGTCATCGGCCGGCCTCCCGGAGCTCGGGAAGGATGGCTTCGGGCCGGGGCGGCGGTGGCGTTCCGGGCTCCGTCGCCTCGACGGCGACGATCCCGCCCTCCGGCGCGTAGATCGCCCCGAGCACGGTGCGGAAGTGCCGTTGCACCCGGGCGTGGCAGTCGCAGCAGGCCGCTTCCGTCCGCGCCCGGTCGAGCATGTGGATGCGGCCGCGCCCGACATGGATCAGGCCCTGGTCCTGGAGCCTGGTCAGCACCGTGGTGACGTAGGTCCGACCGATGCCGAGCATCCCGGCGAGCACGACCTGGGTGACCGGCAGGGCGTCGGTGCCGACCCGGTCCTGCAGGCCGAGCAGCCAGCGCAGGACCCGCTGCTCGATGGGGTGGGCCGCGTTGCAGGCCACCGACTGCAGCACCTGCGCGAGCAGGCAGTCGGCGAAGCGCACGAACAGGTCATTCAGCGTCGGGGAGGCACGCTTGGCCTCGCGCAGCCGGTCCGCCTCCATGCGCAGGACTGCGCCCCCGACCTGGATCACGCATTGGGTGAAGGCGGGCAGGTAGCCGTGGCTGACGACGCCGCCCATCGCGCCCTCGCGACCGACCGTCGCCGTCTCGATGGTACGGTCGCCGCCCATCGGCACCAGCAGGGTGGCGACGGTCCGGTCGAGGGGAAAGGTGACGTGCGCGACGTCCTCGCCGACGCGGAACAGCACGTCACCCCGGGCATGCTCCCGTCGGACGAGATGCGGCGCGAGAAGGGCCACGTCGGGCGCCGCGAGCGCGGCGAGGAGCAGGTTGCCCGCGAACGGGTGACCGGGGTCGCTGGACATGGGAGGGGAAATCCAGCCGACGGCGGGTCGTCGACGGGGCTATCCCTGCCATGGGTTTCCTACGCCCACAATCCTACAATTGGCAGGTGGCGACACGATCACGTCAGGATGCTAGGGATACGTCCCCTCCGCGGACCACGGAGGCGGCGGGCAAGGACATCGGAACCCTCGGCGGGAGCGGGGCTTGCCTATCGACGCCGGCGTCCGACCGGCAACGAGGAACGCCATGTCAAGCGATACCGAAAAGCACCACGCGCTACTAAGCGGGCTCAAGTCTGCCATTGGAAAGGGTGACGGCTCTTTCGAGCAGGCCGTCACGAGCGCCTTCGAGCATGTCTTCAAGCACCTGGACCGCCTGAACTCCCACGTCTCGGTCGGGGGACGCGATGGCGAGGATCGCCCGCTTCAGGATGGTGAGTCTTCCACCCTGCGATAGGCTTCCCAACCCTTCGGAGGCCCACGTCCTCGGCTGCGCCCCGGAAGCATCTCGACTACCTCCGAAAGGGGCGCACGACCATGGGATTTCCCGGCGACCGGACCGGGGATTCCGGGTTATCTCCGGACGTCGAGTGTTTCCCCGGCCGTACCGACCTCTCCATCATCGACATGTCGATTATCAATCTTGCGCAGCTCCGTGGCGATGTCCTGCAGGCTGGTGTCGCCCTTGCGCAGTATCTGATCTGCCCCGGACAGACGGTCGCGCTCCGCCGCCGTGATGTCCCGGGCGCTCAGCACCACCACGGGGACCTCGGCGCAGCCGGGAAGGACCCGGAGCCGGTCGAGAAACGAGAACCCGTCCATGACCGGCATGGTCAGGTCGAGTAGCACGAGGCGCGGCACGCCGTGCCGGACCTGGTCGAGCGCCTCGCTGCCGTCCCCGGCCTCGCGGACACTCCAGCCATTGCGTTCCAGCACCGTCCGGAGCCGGTGGCGCATGTCGGCGTCGTCGTCAACCACGAGCACGTCGCCGTCCGCCGCCCGGAACTGGTCCAGGATCGTGCGGAGCCGGACCCAGTCCACCGGCTTCGGCACCGCCTCGACCGCACCGAGCGAGGCACTCAGCGCCGCGTCGGCGACGAAGCTCACCATCACCACGGGGATGGCGGCGGTCTCCGGGTCTGCCTTCAAGGCAGCCAGCACCGACCAGCCGTCCATCTCGGGCATCATCACGTCGAGCAGGATCGCCCGTGGGTTGAGCGACTTGGCGAGATCGAGCCCGGTGCGCCCGTCCCCCGCGGTGCGGACGGCGAAGCGCTGGCGTTCGAGGAACCGGGTCATCAGCTCACGTTGGTTGGCCTCGTCATCGATGACCAGCACGAGGTCGCCCACCGTCATCTGGTTCTCGGGAGACGCCGGTGCCGCCTCGACGGCCTGCTCGGCGACCGCCGCCGGGACGCGTAGGGTAAAGCTCGTCCCCTCGCCCTCGACGCTGTCGACGGTGATGTCGCCGCCGAGCAACTGGGCGAAGGCGCGGCTCAGAGCCAGTCCGAGGCCGGTGCCGCCATAGTTGCGCGTGGTGCTCTCGTCGGCCTGGGTGAAGCGCTCGAACAGGCGCCCGACCTGCTCGGGGCTCATGCCGATGCCGGTGTCCCGCACCGTGAACCGGAGCCAGTCGCCGGCCCGGTCGACCTCCCGGGCCGCCGTCAGCGTGATGGTGCCGCCCTCGGTGAACTTGGCCGCGTTCGAGAGCAGGTTGAACACGCACTGGCGCAGCTTGGTCGCGTCCGTGCGCGCCCGGCCCACGTCGCCGGCGACGTCCAGGGCGAGGATATTCCCCTTTTTGGCGATAAGCGCCTCCACGGTGCCAGCCGCATCCGCGACGAAGGCGGCGACGTCGATGTCCTCGGGGTAGAGTTCCATCTTCTCGGCCTCGACCTTGGACAGGTCGAGCACGTCGTTGATCAGGCCGAGCAGGTGCTGGGCGTTCGACTTGATCTTGCCAAGGTCCTTCAGGAGGCTGTCCTGGCCGAGCTCCTCCGCCTCCTCCTCCAGCATTTCGGAGTAGCCGATCACCGCGGACAGCGGCGTGCGCAGCTCGTGGCTCATGTTGGCCAGGAACCGGCTTTTGGCGCGGCTGTGCTCCTCGGCCGCATCCCGCGCCTCCTTCAGCGTCGTTTCGAACGCCTCGCGTTCGGTGATGTCGGCGTGGACTCCGACCCACTCGCGGATCGTCCCGTCCGGGTTGCGCACCGGACGCCCCTTGACCGCGAACAGGCGGTACTCGCCATCCCGGTTCCGGACGCGGTGCCGGAGCTCATAGCCCCGGTCCGCGGCGACGGCTTCACGCCAGGCATCCTTGGTCGGCTCGACGTCGTCGGGGTGGACGGCCCTGGCCCATCCCACCCCCTGGCACTCGGCCTCCGACTGCCCGGTATAGGCCTGCCAGTACGGCTGAGAGCCCGTCATCGCGCCGCGCGCATCGGCGGTCCAAATGATGTCGCCGACCGCCTCGGCGGCGGCCCGGAAGCGGCCCTCGCTGGCATGGAGGTGCCGCTGGACCCGCTGCTGGTCGAAGGAAGCGGCGACGATGGCCGCGAACAGGATCATGAAGGTCGCCCCCGCCACCGAAAGCGCGAGGTGTTGCTGGCCGATGCCGACGCCGACGGCGTGAGCGGCGTGTGCCCCGGCGTCCTCGGCCGTGAAGGTCGCGGCCGCCATGCCGGTGTAGTGCATCCCGGCCACGGCGAGCCCCATGACCGCGGCCGCCGCGAGCTTCTGCCAGACGCCGTTTTGCCGGAAGGTCAGCCACAGCGCGACGGTCGCGGCGGTCACCGCGATGACGACGGAGACCGCGACGACGGGCGGGCTGTAGGCGAGGTTGCCGGGCACCCGCATCGCGGCCATGCCGGTGTAGTGCATCCCGGCCACGCCGAAACCCATCAGGGGGCCGCCGACCAGGACGTCGCGCCGTCCCGCCCCCTTACGGCTGACCCAGGCGAACGCGGCGCCGGTGGCGGCTATGGCGAGCAGCAGCGAGGCCACGGTGATCCCGGGGTCGTACGCGGCGGGCATACCCATCTCGAAGGCGAGCATGCCGACGAAGTGCATCGCCCAGATGCCGCCGCCCATCGCCAGCGAGGCCGCAGCGACCCATGCCCAGCGCAGGCGGGCCGCGGCCCCGCGGACACGGCCACCGAGGTCGAGCGCGGTGTAGGACGCGAACACCGCGACGGCGATGGAAAGCGCGACGAGGGCTGGGTCGTAGCCGGTATGGACCATGGGAATTCCAGGTGCGTTCCCGCGGGGACATGGCACGAAAACACAGCGGTATCGCGGCAATCGCCCATTCGTGAAGAGAACCGTCCATCAGCCACGACGGTGATCCGTAGATTCGATGGTCCCGCGGCCATCCGGACGCAAATCCGCCGGCATCGTAGCACGTATCCCGGGGCGGTCGGGACGTACGTCCCGGCATCGAAACAATCGCAAGGACCGGCATCCAGCGGCCGCGATTGGCATCAGGGGGATTCCATGAACACCAAGTCCATTCTCGCCGCGGCGGCCCTCGCCCTCGCGCTCCCGGCCGTCGCCCAGGCGCAGGGTCTCGTACGCGGCGCGCAGGAAGGTGCCGACGACGGACGCGCGGCCGGCGGTCCCATCGGGGCGATCGTCGGCGGCGCCATCGGCGCGGCGACCGGCACCGTCAACGGCATTCTCGGCGTCGACGACCGCCCGCGCTTCCGCACCTACGTCCGCGGCGAGCGCCGCGCCTCCTACGCTTACGACGGCGACGTCCGGGTCGGCACGGTGCTGCCGTCGGCGGGCGTGAGCTACTACGACGTCCCGGAGGAATACGGCGCCCGCGGCAGCCGCTACACGGTCGTCAACGGCCGCACGGTGCTCGTCGAGCGCGGCAGCGGCCGCATCGTCGAGATCATCGACTGAGCCACGCGAGGGGGCGACCCGGGCCGAGGTGCCTGGGTCGCTGCCGATCAACGCCGACGGCGTGACCCGCGCAAACGTCCTAGAGTAGGAACCGAAGGCAGGCTGCGACGGCGGCCGTCGAAGCGAGCGGCAGGCCCAGCATCGTGGCCATGGCCCTGGCCCGCATGCCCCGCGGCTCGTTATCGTTGTCCGCGAGCCTGGCGAGGGTCAGGTGCCAGCGAGCGACGGATGCCTCGACGTCGATGGCTCGGGTCGCGTTCGTGTCGGTCATGGATCGCCTTTCCGAACGAACCGTCCCATAGCACGGGATGAGGGGCCTGTCCGCCGAGGCTTGCCCACACGCAATGCCTGCCGATCCGCCAGGGGTCTTTCGACCTCACGGCATGCGATCGTCAGCCCCGGGGCTGCAGCACGAAGTCGTCGGCGACCTCCAGGGTGTGGACGTCGAACTGCGCGAGCAGCGTCGTGCCGAAGCTCGTCGAGATGGCGACGTCGGTGGCATCACGCCCGCGGGCGATGACGACCCGCCCTATCCTTCTGGCGTCGTGCCGGGCGTCGAACGTGTACCAGCGAGGTCCCTGCGGGCCGTCGAGGTAGACCTCGAACCACGCGGAGAAGTCCATCGGGTTGGGGTCCACGGGCACGCCGATGTCGCCGAGGTAGCCCGTGCAGTACCGCGCCGGGATGTTCATGCACCGGCACAGGGTGACGGCGAGGTGGGCGAAGTCCCGGCAGACGCCGACCCGTTGGCGGTACCCGTCGAAGGCCGAGCGGGTGGCGTCGGCGAGTTGGTAGTCGAACCGGATGCGCTCGTGCACCCAGGTGACGATGGCCTGCACCCGGCCCCAGCCCTCGGGGGCATTGCCGAACAGCGACCAGGCCGTGCCGGCGAGCTTGTCGGTGTCGCAGTAGCGCGAGCCCAGCAGGTAGACGAGCACTTCGTCCGGTAGGTCCTGGACGGCGATCTGCCGGGCGTCGGGTGCGTAGGCGTCGGGCTCGCCGCTGTCGGCGATCAGGAAGTCGGCCGAGACCGTGACGCGACCGCCCGGCGCGAGCAGCCGCACGCAGGTGTTGCCGAACCCGTCCGTGTAGGTCCGCGTCGGCACCTGCGGGTCGACCCGCATCGTGTCAGAGGTCAGCAGGTCGTGGGTGCGGGAGGGGTGGACGTTGAGCTGGTAGATCAGTGGGGTCGGCCCGAACGTGTCGTAGCCGATGGTGTATCCGGCCCTGATCCTCATGTTCGTCCCCGTGGTTGGGAGGTTCGCCGCATCTTCGGTTCGGCGGTGTCCGGCGATGCCTGCATGGGCCGTGCCCAGCCCGGGGAAGACCGGCTCAAAGCGTGAGCAGCAACGCGGCGTACCCGACGGCCCCGAGCGCGAAGGCCCAGAACCGGCTCTGCCGCTCGCTCGGCACCTCGTCCTTAAGGACGTTCAGGATCACGCCGCCGCCGAGGAAGGCCGTCAGTGCGGCGATGGCCGCGTCCGACACCACCGTCACCGCGCCGACGAGGAACCCCGCGACTACGGCGGCGACCAGTACCCAACGTCCGGTCCTGCGGTATGCCGCCTTGTGGTCGTCGTTCAAGCCGTAGTCGGTGACCACGAAATGCAGGGCCATCGCCACGGTGAAGAACGCCAGGGAGGCGACGCCCGTCGTCTCGCGATGCAGGAGGAGGTAGCCGACGAGCGCGTTGTAGAGGCCGAAGGACCCCATGTGGATCCAGAACACCCCGGCCCCGGTGCCGACCTCGGCCGTCGGGTCGGAACCCCGGGCGTCGGTGACCGGGATGCCGGCACGGCGCGAGCGGTCGACCTTGGCCAGCCTGTCCAGCCCGTAGAAGGCCATCAGGCCGCCGAGCGCGATCAGGTAGACATGCCGCTCCGAGAAGCCCCCGAGGGTGCCGCCGGCCATGCGGCCGACGCTGGCCTCGCCGCTGGCCAACTCAGGCAGGAAGTGCACGAAGACGTAGGCCACCGCGACCCCGCCGGCCGCCGACAGCCAGACGCTCCTGGGCGAGCCGTCCAGGAACCGCAAGGACGGCGTCACGACATGCACGACCGCGAGCACGACCGCCGCAAGAGTGGTGAGGACCAGGATGGATACCGTCATACGGATGCGGTTCAGTTCGCCCTAGGTGCGGCGGCCGGCGCCGGCGGCTGGGACGGAGCGGGGGGCACGGTCGTCGGCGGGGGCTGATCCGAAAGCCGCTGACGCACATCGGCGAGCTGAGCCTGCGCCGCCGAGAGTTCCTGCCGGGTCGTCCCGAGGCGGTCGTCGAGGGTGGCCATCTCCTTGTTGCGGCCGGCGAGCGTCTCGGTCAACGTCGCGAGCTGCGCCTGGGCGTCGGCCTGCTGCTTCCGGAGCGCCTCCACCGCCGAGGTCACGGCGTTGCGGTCGGTCGTTAGCTTCTGGATGGTCTGCTCGGCCTGCCCACGTTCGGAGATCACCCGGTCCCTCTCAGACTCGGCGGTGGCCAGATCGGCCTGGGTCGACGCCAGCCCATCCTTGGCCTGCTGCAGTTGCTGCCCGACCTGGGCGATCTCGGCGGTCAGCTTGTCCCTACTGGCGTTCAGGCCGGCGATGGCCTGCGCCAGGTCGTCCCGTTGCTTCCCGGCCTGCTCGGTGGCGGTCCTGGCGTCGGCCAATTCCTTCTGAGCCGAGGCTGAACCTTCCCGGGCCTTCTGCTGCCTTTCCTCGGCTTTGGCGAGATCGGTGGTCTTGGCCGTCGCCTCCTGGGACATCGCGGCGATGTCGGCACGCAGCTTGGCCTCCTGCTGGCGCGTCTCCTCCAGGCGGCGCCCGACGTCGGCGAGCTCCTTCGTGCGTGCCGTCGCCGCCTGCTCGGCCGCGGTGGTGGCTTCCCTCATCGGCGCGAGCTTCTGCTCGGCCTGGGTGACCTGCGCCTGAAGGTCGGCCAACTTCCTGGCCTCCGCCTCGGATGCCGCCTTCGCCTCCACTGCCTTGCCCTCCGCTGCCTGCCGCTCCGATACGAGGCTCACTGACTTGGCCTTGGCCTGCTCGCCGGCCTGGGTCGCGTCCCGGTCCTGTTGCTGGGCCGTGGCGATCCTGGCCTGGAGCGCGGCCAAAGTGCCGGCAGTCGACCGCTGCTGGTCGAGGTCCGTCTGTAGGGCCGTCCGCTGGCTCTCCAACTCGCCGATGCGGTGGTCCCTGGCGCCGCGTTGCCTGGCGCCGGCGATAGAGGCCACGACCAGCCAGAGAAGCAGCACCGCGGCGATGACGGCGAGGCTGAACGGGAGGGGTCGGCGCAGTTCCGAGCGATAGTCGATAGCCATTGCGGTCTCGCGGGCTTGGAGGGTTTGGGGTCAGATCGAGGAGGCGGCCTCGCCCGGGGTCGGTTCGGTGGCTGCGGCGCCCGGCTCGGGACCGCGAACGGGCGGGACCGAGCCTGCATGTGCCGCCTCGACCAGGGAGCCGATCATCGTCAGGAGAGCGCGGTGCTCCGGCGATCCGTTCCCGGAGGCGAGGAAGGCCGTGAGCTCGATCCGGGACGGCGAGCCCCCGGACGGTCCGTTCGGCTCGTGGAAGACGAACACGTCGGCCGTGTCGTCGCCGTGGCAGAGGAACCACCGGTCGTCGTTGCCACTGGCATGGATCTGCGTTCGCATGGTCGGCATCGGCGGGCCCCTCCGGTG
Organism: Methylobacterium sp. J-077; assembly: GCF_022829365.1. GTDB lineage: Bacteria > Pseudomonadota > Alphaproteobacteria > Rhizobiales > Beijerinckiaceae > Methylobacterium. Next base: position 32,853 of record NZ_JAKSYJ010000156.1, read on the forward strand.
GTGGCGCTAGAACTCTGTCGGCTTGATGCCGGCCTTCTCCAGGCGCTGCTCAAGCTCGGCCGGCAAGGCTTGTACCGCCTGCCGCACGGGCATCTGCACCACGGGGTCGAGGGCGCGCATCATCGAGTACAGCCCGGCCGCGGCCGCCCCACCGAGGAGCGGGGCGAGTACGAACAGCCAGAGCTGCCCCACCGCGTCCCAGCCGGCGAACAGGGCCGGCCCGATGCTGCGGGCCGGGTTGACCGAGGTGTTGGTCACCGGGATCGAGACGAGGTGGATCACGGTCAGGGCGGCGCCGATGGCGAGCCCCGCGAAGCCCACCGGCGCCTTCAGGTCGGTCGCCCCGAGGATGGTCAGGACGAGGAGCGCCGTCAGCACGAACTCGACGATGAACGCCGCCGTCATGTTGTAGTGGCCCGGCGAGCGCGTGTCGTCGCCGTTCGCAGCGAAGCCCGAGGCGACGTCGAAGCCCGGATGGCCCTGCGCGACGACGTAGAGGAGGGAGGCGGCGACGACCGCGCCGAGGACCTGGGCGGCCAGGTAGCCGGGCAGGCGCGCGGCATCGAACTTCCGGCTCAGGGTCAGGCCCAGCGTGACAGCGGGATTGAGATGGCAGCCCGAAATCGGACCCAACGCGTAGATCATCGCCATCAAGACGAAGCCGAACGACAGCGCGACCCCGGCGTAGCCGATGTGGTCGGCTGCCAAGACGGCGCTGCCGCAGCCGCTGAACACCAGGACGAAGGTGCCGATGAACTCCGCGAGGTAGGGACGCATCAGCGGGAGTCCATCGGGGTGGAGGTGACCGCCGCCGCGGCGTACCGGTCGGGATCGCGCACGGCGCGGTAGGTCGTCGACGCACGCGGCCCCATGCCCTTGAGCAGCATCACGGCACCGAGGCACATCAGCAGCACCGGCACCGGGTTGCGTCGGACCGCCGCCAACGCGCCGTCGTAGAGGCCGGCCCCTGTCGCGTCGCGCCGGACGGTGCCGAGCACGTCCTCTGCGATCCCGGTGGGGGTGAGGCGCTGGGTCAGCCTGTCCAGCGTCCGGTCCAGGCGGCCACGGCTCGCTTCGATCTCACGCTCCAAGCCATCTGCGTCACTCGTCATGCGTCACGTGCTCCTTGATGACGACGGCATCCTGCCGGAGCTGCCGGCCCGTCCGCGTCGGGATGAGCCCGTCGACCGTGAACCGGCTCTTGGCCATCAGTGCCATGACGACGCCGATGACGAGGAAGGCAGTGCCGACGATCAGGGCGGCGAGCGCCTCCGAGCCGACGACGGTGGCGAGCCACTTCATCAGGGCGTCGACCAACGCCAGGAAACCGACGACGGCGAACACGGCCGCGCCGGCCATCGACGCGAGGCCGACGATCAGGCGGCGCAGGTTGTCCGCCATCTCCTGACGGAACAGGGCGATCTCGCCCCGCAGGACATCGCCGGCACCGCGGAGTGCCTCGGCCATCAGGCCCTGGAGTCCGCCGGACGGCGGGGGAACGGCGCTCACGGATACCCGCCCCAGGGCTGCCTGGGCTCACCACGGGACATGAGCGCATCGCCGTTCCCGGACCGCAGGAGGTGGAAAGTGCCATACCCCAGCGCACCAGCCACCAGGGCCGTCGCCAGCGGGTTGCCTCGCGACACCGCTTCGGCGTCGCGAAGGAGTTCGCGCAAGCCACGGCGTGCGACGTGGTCCGAGAGCGCGTCGAGGTTGTCGGCGACCTTGTGGACGAAGGGCTTCGCCCGCGCCTGTCCGTCAAGCTCGTCGCTGCCTGAACGCAGCGCCCTGGCGAGCTCGGACAGGAAGCCGGCCGCCTCGGTCCTGCGCCGGTCGGCATAGCCGCTCGCCTGATCACGCACGGCGTCTGCCAGGCCCGCCGGCGAGCGCGCCGCCTGCATAGGGCCGTCGGCGGCGGGTGATGGTCCCACAGATCGGGTCGGATCGTTCATGGTGCTGCTCTGGACCTGCGGGACGATGTTGGAACGGGGGACCGACCTAGCGGCGACCGTGGACGACCATCGCGAGGAGGTAGCCGAGTGCGCCCGCCATCGCCGCCATCATCAGCGGGGACTCCTTGGCGTAGCTCGTGACCGTGTCGGCGCCCTGGCGGTAGGCGCGCTCGGCGTCGGGGAAGGCGTCGCGGCCCTGCTTGAGCGCGCCCTGCGCAAGATCGCCGGCCTGGTCGGCCACGTCTCGGACGGCGTCCTTAGCCTGCCCGTACAGGTTCTCGACGTTACCCTTGGCTTCATTGGCGGCGCCTTTGGCCTTCGTCTCGCGGTCGCCGGTCACGTCGCCAACGGCGCCCTGGACCTTGCCGCCGAACTCCTTCGCGGCACCGGTGATGCGGTTCTCGTCCATGGGTGTTCTCCTGAGTGAGGCCGGACGCGCGGGATGCGCGTCCGGCGGTTGCATGGGGTCGCGTTACTTCTTGGCGCTTTTGCCGTGGGCCTTGGTCGAGCTCTCGTGCGCCTTCTCGGAGTGGCCGTGGGCCTCCTTGGAGTGCTTGGCGGCCTTCTCCTCGTCGCCCTTCTCGTGGTGCTCTGCTGCGGTCTTGTGCGACTTGGCGGCGGCCTCGTGGTGCTTGGCGGCCTCGTCGTGCGCGGTCTTGGCCATGGTGGTTTTCCTCGGATGGCACCGTCACGGTGCTCGTTACGGTCGTGTCGACCGGCGCGTCCGGACGGGACGGATCCCGACCGGCGTGCGGGGTGTCCTCAGGCGCGCCGCCTCAGAGGGCGGGCAGCCTGCCGTCGGGGGTGTAGCGGTCCACCGCCGAGGGAAGCTCCCGGGAGAGCCTGGAAAGCAGTTCGTCGTGCGACAGCCCGGTCTGCCGAGACAGGGCGTCCATGACATCGGGACCGATGGCCTGGCGCAGCTGGGGCGAGGCGATCTCGTGGGTGGGACCGTGGTTCACCCAGGAATCGGCGGCCGCGCCGTGGCCGTTCTGCCGGAAGCTCTCGACCATCTGACCCAGGCCCCCGCCGAGCACGTTGCCGACGCCGGCCCCGCCGAGCGCACCGCCGATGTTGCCGAGCAGGCCCCCGAGGCCGGCCTGGCCGGGCACGGCGAGCAGGCCGAGCAGGGCGGTCATGGAGGGAAAGCCGTCACTCATGTTCGTTCTCCCGTTCGGGTGTGCGAGGTACGGGTTCCTGGCGGCTCAGGACCTCGAACCGGTTCCCTTGGACGCCTTGTATTCGTCGATGGCGGTCCGGCAGCCGGGCGAGAGCTTGCCCATGTTCCTGCGGAAGCACGCCACCACCTCCGACCCCTTCGGATCCATGCCGTTGCAAAGGCTGAGATAGTCCCCGGAGCAGAACGTCCGGAGATGGCCCGTGGCGGCATCGTTGCCCTGGGCACCGGCGGAGCCGGCCGCCATGACGAAGGAAAGGAAAAGGAAGCGAGTGATGCGGATCATGGGGCGGGGGCCGTGCTCGATGCTTGCCTGGGGTTCGTTCTTCGGAAAGGAGGGGCCACGGGACCCCTCCCGATCCCTTGATCAGACCGGCTTGCGCGGGGCGGTCCCGGTGGTGGTGCCGGCTGTGCCAGTGCGCTCGACGTTGCCGCGCTCGTCAGTGACCTCGACCTCGGTGTGGCGCACCTTGTCGGTCACGGTCTCGACGCGGTCGGACGCCTCCTTGCGGATGCCGACCTCGCCGACGACGCGCGCCTCCTTCGACACCACAGCCTGCTCGCGCATCTCGGTGGCCTCGATGACCTTGTCCTCGAACAGGGCCATGTCCCCCGGCGTCACCGCCCGGTCGACCACGCGGCGGTCGACGTGCACGGTCTCGTCGTGCAGGGTGACGTTCTCGCTGACGGCCTTCTCGACCGCGTAGGAGCGGACCCGGACACGACCGCTGTCAACCATGCGCTTGCCGACGTTGAGGCGCTCCTCGACCACCGGGATATAGTCAGTGCCCTGCGCGGTCCCCCGGGCCGCGACGGTCTCGGTCCCGCCCGCCGCGTGGAGGCCGGTGGTCTCCGTCGAGGTGACGGGGGTGGCGGCCATGACCGGCGCGCCGGCGGCCTGTCCGCTCCAACCCTCCTTGCGCCAGGAGGCCTCACGCTCGTCCATGTCGACCGAGCCGTGCTCCTCCAGGATGTCGTAGGTCCGCTCTGCGTAACTGTCCTCGACCGTCGCAGTCAGCATGGTGCCACCGCGGTTCAGTCCTTCGGCGTGCAGGTGGCGGTCCTCCTCCGGCATGAAGAACTCCTTCAGCGAGCCCCACATGCCGCCCTCGTGGGTCGTGGCGGCGCTGGTCGTCGTGCCGACCTCGCTGCCGGACAGGATCCGAACCCCAACCTCGGGAATGCCAAGGGCAACGAGCTTCGCCTTGGCGGCGGTAGCCTCGGGGTAGGTGTCGTACATGGCGGTGATGGTCTGGGTCATGGTTCGATCTCCGATGGCAGTGCGTGGGGCAGGGCCGTGACGTGCCCCTCGGGGGACACGCGTTCGATCACGGCGTGCTGCCTGCGCAGCGTCACCGGGACCTCGACGTCCTCGCCCGCCGTGGTTTGGCGGACGTGCACCTCCTCCTTCAGGACGAGGCGCTTCTCGACGACAAGGATCTCTTCCAGGACCGGGATGATGGTCACCCCGTTCTCCTCGCGGACTGCCGGGGGCATCTCGCCCTCGGCCAGGGTCCGGTTGATAGCCACCCGGGTGACCCCGACGTGATCGCTGCGCAGGGTCTCACGCAGGACCTCCTCGACCGTCTCGGTCCGGGTCGAGACCCGCACCCGCCCGGTCTCCACCGCCCGCCTGTCGATGCGGGCGGTCTCGGCGATCAGCGGAAGCGTCACGGTCTCACCGAGCGCGACCTCCGCCGCCTGCTTGTCCCGCGTCCCGAGGAGACGCGGCTCGATGGCGGCGGGGTCGCTCATCGTCAGACCCGGCGCTGGGTCGTGACGGCGGAGGCGGTGCGGGTGAGCACCGGGTCGACGGCGGCACCACGCCCGGCGAAGAAGGCCGACAGTGCACCGAGGACCAATGCCAGGGCGCCGTAGAGCGCGCCCTGCGAGCCGACGCGGGCGGCGGTGTCAGCCGCCTGCTTGGCCTGCTCCTTGGTCTGGGCGACCGTGTCGTTGAACTGCTTCACGTACTGGGCGACCTGGGTCCGGGCCTGATCGACCGGGATGCCCTGAGCCTTGGCCAGTGCCTGGGCGGCCTTCTCCTGCGCGTCCTTCTGCTGGGCGGCGTCACCGGTCACGGCGGCGCGCATGGCGCTGACGGCAGCGTTCTTAAGGGCCTCCGGATCATTGCCGGTCGTGCCACGGACCTGGCTCTCGATGTTGGAGAACGGGTTGTCCATGCCCGGCAGCGACGGGGCCGCGGCCTGGGCTGCCGTCTTTACCGAGCCACCGACCAGGTTGCCGGCACCACCGAGCGTGCTCGACACCACGCTCGACGCGCCGCTGACGATGCCGCCGACCGCCGAGGACAGCAGGTACACGACGACCAGCGTCGAGACCGCCCAGGCGATCAGCCCATGATAGGCGGTGGTGGTCCGAGCCGGCTTGCCCGAGAGGCGCCCGGCGAGCCAGCCGCCGGCGGTGGAGGCGAGGATGCCGGAGATCACGAACCAGATCCCGGCACCTGAGGACAAGCTGCCCGCCGTCGGAGTTCCGTTGCCGGCCGGGTCGACGGTCGAGAGACCGATCCCAAGCCCGACCATGTTCAGGATGACCTGGGCGACCAGTGCGATCACGGCGCCGGCGATGACAGCCCCCCAGGAGATGGAATGCAGCGCCATCGTGCGCATGTCCTCGGCCGGGGTGGCCAGGCTGGTGGTCGGCAGGTCGCGGTCATAGGCCGGACGGGTGGTATCGGGGGACAACGCCATCGTGGAAGCTCTTTCGTCGGGAGTGGTCGGGTCGGTCTTCGGCCGAGAATCGGCGGAAGGGGGTGCACCGGGTCAGAGGACCCGGCGGCGGCCGGCCAGGGCGTGGTAGAGCCACAGCACGATCACGGCGCCGACGACGGCGACGAGCAGGCTGTAGAGGTTCACCCCCGAGACGCCGGGCTGGCCGAACTGGTTGAACAGGAAGCCGCCGACGACGGCGCCGACGACGCCGAGCAGGATGTCGACGAGCAGGCCTTGGCCGGTGTTGTTGACGATCTTCGAGCCAATGAAGCCGGCGATCAGGCCGAGCACGATCCAGGCGAGGAGGGACATAGGCGGGCTCCGGGCATGCGGGATCGGACGGTGCCGAAGCCACGCGGGAAATTTCGGGGTTCGGTCTTCTCTCGGGCGTCGGGGTCGAGGCACGTCGGGTGCACCCCGTTGTACCGGCCTGTTGTGATCGGTTCGGCGGACAGTACCAATGCGCGACAAGTGGCCTAGGATCGCGATATTCCGCCAATTAATATCGCCGGTCCGGCTTATTTTCGATCCGAACCTGAGTTCTAGGGAGATGAATTGGGCATCATTCAGTCCCGAACAGTTTTCGGATTTGGGCCTGTCGAGGGTTTCTTCCGCGTTTTAAGCGCTTTGATCTCTGGCGCCGGTCCCGGGTCCCCGGTGAGCTTCCTCAGCGCGTCACGCACTGAGGCCTTGACCTGTTCCAGGGTGGGCTTGGGTTCCTCAGCCATTCGGTCCCCAATCGACGCCCGTGGCGCGCCGTTGAGTAAGATGGCTTGCGTTCCGTCTCGCGCACATCGTCGAAACGTACCGGTTCGTACGTTTTACGTACCGGTCCGGGCCTTTCGTCTAGCGGTTAGGTCGCCGGGAAGCCGTGGTCGCGTCCCCAGACGACGGCCTGGGTGCGGCGGTTTACGCCGATCTTACGGTAAAGGGCGGCGGCGTGGTTGCGTACCGTGCTGCCCGACAGGGCGAGAGCCTGGCCGATGGCCTTGTCGCTGTCCCCCCGGCAGATCAGGTTCAATACCTGACGCTCGCGGGAAGTAAGGTCGGGCATCGCGGGCTTCCCTGCCTCGCCGGGATTGCGCAGGACCGAAAGCTTCTCGACAAGGCCTCGACTGAACCACGAGGCGTCGGTCATCACCGTCTCGATGGCTGAATACAGTTCGCGCTCCGACCGTTTTCGCTCGGTGATGTCCTGCAGGACCATCAGAACCGCATCCTCGCCGTTGATGACGATGCGCTCGGCCGAGACCAGGCAGTCGAGGGACGCCCCGCCACCGTCGCGGACGCAGGTCTCGATGCCGAGGGCGGACCCTTCGCGCTCCAAGGTCGCCTCGAACCGTTCACGGGCTACGTCGTCGACCCATAGCCCGGTCTCCGCCACGGTCCGTCCGACGGTCTCCTTCCCGGTTCGGCCGAACACCCGGACGAACGCCTCGTTGACCGCGGTCAGTTCATGGTCGCAGGCCTGGGTCAGCACGGTCGGGACCGGAGTGAGCCGGAATGCCTTGGCGAAGCGCTCCTCACTCTGGCGCAACGCCGTTTCCGCAATGCGGCGCGGTTCGAGGTCGGCGAAAGTGAACAGCATGCAGGCGACGTCGGCCATCGCGATGGGCTGGCCCGCGACGATGACCGCGTGCGTGCCGCCATCGGGGCGCTTCAGGAGTGCCTCGCGGTGAGGGATCGGCTCGCCGGCGTTCAGGTGTTCCAGCGCCCTCTCCCGGCCGTGAGCCTCGGCGAGGAGATCGACCTCGTACACGCTGCGACCGACGAGCTTGTCGCGTGTGTACCCGGTGATCTCCAGGAAGCCGGTGTTCACGCGGACCAGGCGCAGGTCGGACAGGCGCACGATCACGGCCGGGGCCGGATTGGCGTTGAACGCGCTTTCGAAGCGTTCCTCGGCCTCGAACTGCGCCGAGATGTCCTTGATGATCAGCGCAAGGAAGGTCGGGCGCCCCCCGGCGTCGGTGACGACGAGGCTTCGGAGGGAATGCACGAAGTCGACGCCCGGGCGGTCGGCGTGCCGGACCTCGACGACCACGTCGCGGAAGGTCTCGCCGTCGACGACGCGTTCGATGGGATAACGGCCCGGTGCCTGGTTGTTGCGGTAGCGCAAACTGAAACGGGCCCGGTAGGCGTCGACCGTGTTGCCGAGGTCGGACAGGGCCGCGACACCGTGCATGGCCAAGGCCGCGTCGTTGGCCCAGGCGATGCGTTGGTCGGGCTCGACTAGGATCACGCCCTCGCTCATCCCGGCGACGAGTTGCCGGAGTTCGGAGCGGTTGGCGTCGGTCGCGACCGGTCCCTTCTCGCGGCCGTGGCCGCCCTCGATCCGTCCCCGGGGTGCTCCGTCCTCGTGGCCGGCGGGGCTTCGTTCCTCGGGCGCCGCTAGGGGCGGGGTGACCTTGGCCTTCATGATCGCCCCCCCCGGGGCACGACCGACACATCGCGCGCGATGACATCGTCGGGCCAAGGTCCGGCAGCGTAACATGCCCGACGGGAAGTGTCCCCATCCAGCCGCCGGACGTTCCCCGGAAGTGGATGCGGGATTCCTGGGACCAATCGCTCCGGGCAACGTTATGGGGCGGTGCGCAACACTAATCGAGCGTGCCTAGGGATGCCGTATGCCCAACGATGATGCTGTGGTCCCGCGTCCACCCGCCCAGGTGCCGCCGCCTCTGGTGCCGGGCCTTCGCGGTCTGCTCACGCTCGCCGTGGGGGTCGTTCTGATCGCGGCGCTGTACTTCGGGCGCGAGGTGTTCATTCCCCTCGTGCTGGCGGTGCTCCTCAGCTTCGTCCTCGCCCCGGTGGTCAACCTGCTGCGGCGGATCAAGTTGGGTCGCGTGCCCTCCGTGATCGTCGCGGTGCTGCTCGCGCTCGGAGTGATCGGAGGCATCGGCGCGGTCCTCGGCACGCAGGTGGCGGGGCTTGCCGGCAACCTGCCGCAGTACCAGGCAACGGTCTCGAAGAAGTTCGCCGGCCTGCAGCAAGGCTGGCTCGGCGATGCCAACCGAGTCATCGCCAAGTTCAGCCACCAGGTCCACGACGCCACCCAGAAGGCCGACGCGGCCGGCACCACCGCGGCAACCGGTCCGGGGGGCGACACACCGAAGGCGCAGCTCGTCCGGGTACAGGAACCAGAGATCTCGCCTCTCGCACTTGCGGAGAAGGTGCTCGGTCCGATCTTCGAGCCGCTTACAACGGTCGGCATCGTGCTGGTCGTCGTCGTGTTCCTGCTCCTTCAGAGGGAGGACCTACGAAACCGCATGATCCGTCTGTTCGGGTCGAGCGACCTGCACCGCACGACGGTGGCGATGGACGACGCAGCCGGCCGGCTCGGGACCTACTTCCTGGCCCAGCTCGGCATGAACGCCGCGTTCGGCGTCATCGTCGGCGTTGGCCTGTGGTTCATAGGTGTGCCCAACCCGATCCTCTGGGGCGTGTTCTCGGCGCTGATGCGCTTCGTGCCCTACATCGGCGCCTTCATCTCCGGCATCCTGCCCGTCGCCCTGGCTGCGGCGGTGGACCCGGGTTGGAGCATGGTCATCGCCACCGCCGCCCTGTTCCTGATCGCCGAACCGATCTTCGGGCAGGTCATCGAGCCACTTCTTTACGGACACTCCACCGGGCTCTCACCCTTCGCGGTCATCGTCTCAACGCTGTTCTGGGGCTTCCTCTGGGGTCCGATCGGCCTGATCCTGGCCACGCCCTTCACGGTCTGCCTCGTGGTACTCGGCCGCCACGTCGACAGCCTGGAATTCCTCGATATCCTGCTCGGTGACCGGCCGCCCCTGACCCCTGTGGAGAACTTCTACCAGCGCATGTTGGCCGGCGACCCTGACGAGGCGCGCGACCTGGGCGAGGCCATGCTCAAGGAGCGCTCGTTGTCCTCGTACTACGACGAGGTCGCGCTCAAGGGCCTGCAGCTCGCCGCCAACGATTATGCGCGGGGCGTGGTCACACCGGCGCAATTAGAAAACATCCAAGCATCGGCCAGGTCCCTGGTCGAGGACTTCGAGGACCATTCCGACGTCGAGCCGGCCGGGACCGACACGACGGTCAACCCGAACGACACCCCGACGCTCGCCGAGCGCGCGCATCCGAAGACCGAGGCCGTGCCAGGCCAGGCCCCGTCACGCGAGACGCTGCCCGAGGCGTGGCGCGGCGAGGCGCCGGTACTTTGCCTTGCCGGACGCGGCCCCCTCGACGAAGCCTCCTCGGCGATGTTGGCGCAACTCCTGCGTAAGCATGGGCTCGGGGCCCGTGTGACCGCCTACCAATCCGCCTCGCGCGAGGGCATCCGCAACCTCGATCTCTCGGGCGTGGCGATGGTGTGCATCTCCTACCTCGACATCACCGGCAACCCGTCGCACCTGCGCTACCTGCTCGAACGCCTCAAGCGGCGGGCACCTGGCGTACCGGTGCTCGTCGGGCTCTGGCCCGTGGGCGAGGGGGTGCTGACCGATGCCGCGCTTGGCCGGCAGGTCGGGGCCGACGCCTACGTGTCGTCGCTGCGTGGGGCGGTCGAGGCCTGCCTCAAGGTGGCCGATGGTTCGTCGACGGGCGGTGGGACGTCCGTCGCGGCCAATGCGGCATAGGGGCGGAACCAGGCGATAGCTTGACCGTTGTTGGGCGATCAAACAGTCAAGCCTTGGACGGCCGCCGTGAAGACAGTCCTCGCCGCCTTTGCCATCTCCTCGCTGATCGTCGCCCCGGCCTCCGCATCCGGGACGCTAAGAGTTAAACCCGCTCCCAGGAATCCCGAGCCGGTTCGGATGGCCGCCGTGGTGGACGTCGTTCCCGCACCCGCCGCCCAGGCGGCTTCGGCCAAGAAGGTGCGCGTCGTCCTCGCCTCGCCCTACGGCAACTGAGGCCGGATCGCAGGGCTCGTCGTCGAATGCTCACGGGCACCGTTTCTCTGGCTGTCGTCAGTTCCCCGCCGCAATTGTCCCGTAGACATATCCGACCTGGGGAAGTGTGAGTTGGTCACCCACCTAGGCCAGTGCTTAGGGGTTATGGGTGCTTCATAGTATCGGATGTATCGGGCGGTCCATGGCCGCCTGCGCTGGGCTTTGGACCCTTTTGGGACTTGGGGCCTGCGGTGGCCGACCGACCGGCGTACTCCTGCCCATCGCCGACGCGACACACGTTACCGGCGCCTCCCGCGTCGACATGCTCGTCGCCACCACCCGCAAGTCCGCCACAGACCGCGGCGTGCTGTTCTCCGGCGAGCGCGGCGAGGCGGTGACCTACACCGACCTGGCGGTATCCATACCGCCCGATGCCACCCGGCAGCCCGGCACGGTGCAATGGCCTGAACGCCTACCTGGCAATCCCGCCACCGACTTCGTCGCCCTACGCGCCGAACCGGTGGAACACGACAATGTCGCGGCCTGGACCGGCAGGGCTGTGAGGGGGCGGGGCAAGCGCCATGTCCTCGTGTTCGTACACGGATTCAACAACAAGTTCGAGGATGCCGTCTTCCGGTTCGCGCAGATCGTGCACGATTCTGGAGCCGAGGTCGCGCCGGTGCTGTTCACTTGGCCGTCCCGCGGCTCGGTGCTCGCCTACGGGTACGACCGGGAGAGCACTAACTTCTCCCGCAACGGCCTGGAGACCTTGCTGCGCGACCTATCCAAGGACCCGAACGTCGGCGAGATCACCGTGCTGGCCCACTCCATGGGTAACTGGCTCACTTTGGAAAGCCTCCGGCAGATGGCCATCCGCGACAAGCGCGTGGCGCCAAAGATCAGGAACGTCATCCTGGCGGCGCCGGACGTAGACATGGACCTCGCCCGGGGTGCCTTCCACGACATGGGCAAGGACCACCCAAGGCTGACGCTGATGGTGTCGGGCGACGACCAGGCATTGGCTGTCTCACGGCTCGTCTGGGGCGACAGCGTTCGCTTGGGGGCCATCGACCCGGACGCCGAACCGTACAAGTCGGAACTGGCGCGCGAGAACATCGGCGTCCTCAACCTGTCCTCCGTGAAGTCGGATGACGCCCTGAACCACGGCAAGTTCGCCTCCGGGGACGTGGTCGCGCTCCTGGGCAAGCGGCTCGCTGACGGCCAGCCGATCTCGGACGGCAAGGTCGGGATCGGGGACAAGCTCGTCAGCACGGCGGCGGGCGCGGCCTCGACAGTGGCAACGGGCGCCGCGCTGGCGGTGGCGGCGCCCGTTGCCCTCGTAGATCCGCAGACCCGGGAGAGCTATGGCGAGCACCTCTCGAACGTCGGCAGCGGTTTCAAAGATACGGTTGGATCGACGGTCGACCTTGTGGGCGCACCGGTCCGGGCCGTCACGGGAGCCGGACGGTAGAGGACCGAAGAAGCGGGCATGGGCAGCTTTCGCGGCGTCACGCGATACTACGAGCAAGTCCGCGCCTAATTGGCCTCTATGCTTGTGTGTAACAGCCGTGATCAATCCTTCGAAGCCAACACAACCTTGTCACGTGCGCTTGTCCTCGACGTCGCCTTCGTCGCGTCGCCCCCGAATAGAAAGACCTCCCGCGCAAGTGCACCGGCGCGGCAACGATCTACTGTGACGGCATTGATGGGCGGTGGGGAGGAAAGGGAGGCCTGCATCTACAAGCAGCTGTCGGAAATTTGTCGACACGCCCTAAGAAGAAAGACGACAAGGCGGGCAAGCTGACGGTCGGGGGTAGGAGAACAGGATCCTCGGTCCCACCTATGCGATATTCGAGCAACTCAACCCTCCCGGCATTTTGGAATTCCCGGCCCTCGGCATGGGTGGTGACGACGCCCAGAATGGTTCCGCCGCAGGGCGGACCAGGGCAAGCCATGTTGGAGCTCGGGCTATTGCTCTCTCTTGCCGTCGCCGCGGCGAGCATCCGTTCCGGTGGTATAGGCTTATGTCGGGCGAGATCGACCCGGCGAACGTCGGGGCAGTATAGACGCTACGCTCGGCAAACGCTTGGTCGGCGATCTCGACCATCACAGCTCAGATCCGCCAATGGCGGGAGGCCTAGGCGCCGACATCGGTGTCGTTCTGAACCAGCAGGATACCAATGCCATGGGCGTCAACAAGGGGCTCCGGATTGATGGCCTCCCCGGAGGGCGTAGTCTGAGCACCGGTCGTGCAAGCCTGCCGTCACGTTGCCTCGTTCTCGCGTGCCTCGCCAGTGGCGGTAAGGCGGTCAGTCAGATCATGTAATTCCTTACGAAGGGCGGCTAGATCCCGGTCGGCAAGACCTACACGGCAGACGACAGATTGCTGCGCCACCGACACCTTGGCCTCAAGCCCGATACCGGTCTTCGTCAGGGTGACGAGCACCACACGCCGGTCGGTACCCCGCGCGCGGGTCACGAAACCTGCTGCTTCAAGCCGGTCGACGAGCGGGGTAATGGCATTGGGGCCGAGCCGTAGGCGTTCGGCCAGTGCATGAACCGACCCGCTCCCATCCTGCCACAAGGCCAGCATTAAGAGGTACTGCGGGTAGGTAAGGCCGAGTTCTGCAAGCATGGGGCGGTAGGCGCGCACCACCGCGTTGGTTGCGGCATAAAGCGCGAAGCAGAGTTGGTCATTCAATAGAAGCTTGGGCGTCTGGGAAGCCATCACCCAACTCCGTTCAAGTCCGAATGATCAGGACGAGACTCAACTGCCACCCCGACACAGTCTCAGGGAAATCGCCATGAATGTATCTTACGACCATCAGCGCAGATCGCATCCCACTGCAAAGACGCGTCTTACGTTTGTTTAATGAGGGGTCAGCCCGAATATCATCTAGGCAGACCCCGATGTCACCTCCAAACCTGCTCGCCGGTTTTCTCCGCGTCGACCTAGCGAGGTGCCGTCGTGCCCGTGGCGGTTCCGGCGAAGGCCGCCTTGAGGTCGCCGATCACGGCGTCCTCGGCCTGCATGGCCTTTGCGACTACGTTGCCCATCCCGAAGAACTCGTGCGTGACGCCCGGATAGTCGCGATAGGTCACCTGCCCACCGGCCGCCTTGATCTTGTCGGCGAGCATCTTGCCGTCGTCGTGGAGCGGGTCGATCTGCGCGGTCACGACCGTGAACGGCGGCAGACCCTTCAGGTCGGCCTTGCCGACGATGTCGAGGCGCGGGTCCGAGCGGTCGGCGTCGTTGCGGACCGTCTGGTCGTAGAACCAGCCCATCATCGGCTTGTCGAGCGGCTTGGCGGACGCGTTGTCCTTGTAGGATGGGGTGTCGAGGTTGGTTCCGGCCATCGGATAGACCGCCACGACCCGGAGCGGCTTCTCGACGTTTCCGTCGCGGGCCGCGATGGCGACGTTGGTCACGAGGTTGCCGCCGGCGGACTCGCCTAGCAACGCGAGCTTCGAGGGGTCGCCGCCGAAGCTGTTGGCATTCGCCAACGCCCATTTGTAGGCGGCGAAGGCATCCTCCTGCTGGGCGGGGAACTTGGCCTCGGGCGCGTGGCGATACTCGACCGAGACGACCACGGCCTTCGCGCCCTTGGCGATGGCGCGGGGCGTCGCGTCGTAGGTGTCGATGTCGGCGATCACGAAGCCGCCGCCATGGTAGTAGACCACCACCGGCAACGGACCGGTGGCACCGTCGGGCGTATAGATCCGGACCTTCTGCGATCCGCCCGCGGTCTCGTAGGCGAGTTCCTTCGTGCTCACACCAGCCTCGGGGGCGGTGCTCTTGCCCTGCTCCTTGAGGAGTGCCTTGACGCCGTCGGCTGCGCTCGGCTGCTGGCGGGCCTCCTGGGGCGACAGGTTCGGGATCGGCTTCGGATCGAGCGTCTTCATCGCGTCGAGAACGTGCTTCATGTCGAGGTCGAGGTCGGCCATCGGCGACCCGGTCACCGTCGAGACGGCGCCGTCGAGGCGATCCTTCATCGTTGGCGTCTCCTGCGCCCAGGCCGAGGACGCCGTCAGGAGGGTGGTGCCGGCGAGAAGCGCGGCGATGCGATGCGTCTTGGTGCGTACCTGCATGGAAATTCCTTGTGTTGAATCGGATGAATTGGGATCGCTGCTCGACCCGCGACCGCACCGACCACCTCTCTTACCTGCCGTTCCCCAGACCGAGGTCTGGAAAGGAAGCAACGTCGGAAGCCGGAACGATGGCCGTTTCCCGCCCGCGGGACGGGCGTGGGTTTCGTTGTCCGGCAGCCTCAGGCGGCTTCCATCTCTTGCTTCAAGCTGGCCATGTCGATGACGTAGCGGAAGCGCACGTCGCCTTCCTTCACCTGCTTGTAGGCCTGGTTGATCTCCTGGATCGGGATCACCTGGACGTCCGGGGCGATGCCGTGCTCGGCGCAGAGGTCGAGCACCTCCTGCGTCTCGGCGATGGATCCGATCAGCGAGCCAGCGAGGCTCTTGCGCTGCATGACCAGCTGCATGTTGTTGTAACCGGGGATCTGCGTGAGCGCCCCGACGGCGCAGTAGGTGGCGTCGCGCTTCAGGAGCGGCACGAAGGGGTCAACCTTGTGCTTCTCGGGGATGGTGGAGAGGATGAAGTCGAAGGTGTTGGCCAGCGCGGCGTAGGCGTCCTTATCGCCTTCGACGACGCCCTTGGCGCCAAGCTTCTCGGCGTCCGCGACCTTCTCCTTGGAGGTGGTGAATACGGTCACCTCCGCACCCATCGCTTTGGCCAGCTTCACGGCCATGTCGCCGAGGCCGCCGAACCCAACGACGCCAACGACGCTGCCGGCCTTCACCCCCCAGTGCTTGAGCGGCGAGTAGGTCGTGACACCCGCGCACAGGATCGGTGCCGCCGCCTCGACGGGGAGCGTCGCCGGGATCTTGAGGACGAAATCCTCCTTCACCACGACGACGTTGGAGTAGCCGCCGAAGGTGTTGTCGCGACCGTACGAGTTCTTCCCATCCGGGGCCTGGGCGGCGGGCTTCATCGGACCGTTGTAGGTCGCGAGCCAGCTGTTCGGTCCCTGGCAGTAGTGCTCCTCGCCGTCCGTGCACGGCTCGCACTCGCGGCAGCTGTCGATCATGCAGCCGACGCCGACGAGGTCGCCGACCTTGTGTCGCGTGACGCTCGACCCTGCCTTCGTGACCCGTCCGACGACCTCGTGACCGGGCATGCACGGGTAGACGGTGTTGCCCCAGTCGTTCTCGGCCTGGTGAATGTCGGAGTGGCAGACGCCGCAGTACAGGACCTCGATCTCGACCTCGCTCGGCCCCGCCTCCTCACGCTCGAACGCCAGCGGCTTCAGCCCGGTGAAGGAATGCTTGGTGGCGTAACCCAGGGCCTTGATCATGCGTCGTTCCCTCGTAACGGTTCGTGGTCTCGTGGGGCAGGCGGCCTCAGGCGGCCTCAGGCGGCGACCGCGCCGATCTGTTTGAGCATCGTCAAGTTGTCCATGAGCGCCCAGTGCTCGGCTAGCCTGCCGTCCGCGACACGGAAGTAGTCCATCACCACGATGTCGACCGCCTTGCCGGACGCCGGCACGCCCTGGAACTCACCGGTGTGCCGGCCCTGGAAGCGCAGACGGGCAAGCACGCGGTCCCCCTCGGCGATGACCTCGTCGATGGGCATCTCGATGTTCGAGAGGCCGCCATGCAGCACCTCGCCGAGCTTGGCGACGCCGGCCGGCCCGCGGACCTCGAAGTCGAGGCCGGGGTCGTGTCGGACGAAGTCCGGGGCGATGAAGCGGTCCCACCACGCCTCATCGCGGTCGCGGAACGCGACGAAGTACGCCCGCACGAGATCCTTGTTCGATTCCGTCGACATCGTTTTTCTCCCCGCCCATCGTCGCTTCAGCGCGCCTCGACCCTGATGCAGGTGAAGGCGACCGGCAGGGCCTTGCCGCCCTCCGCCTTCCGCGTGAACGAGGCGGCGTTGGCGGTGGTCGAGGCGATGGCGTGCTCGACGTCCGGGCTGTCGACCGGCAGCACGTACTCCTGGCCGCTTTCCAGTCCCTTGGTCGGGTCGAAGACGCGGATGGTGACGTTGTACGGCTTGAGCTCCGTCTTCATGATGTCCCCTGCCTGAAGTTGCGTGGATCCTATGACGACGAGCGCCACCAGGACCGCGCCCGAGATGAGGCCGCGCATCGTC
>NZ_JAKSYJ010000157.1 GCF_022829365.1 Methylobacterium sp. J-077
GCGCGATCGCCTCGGTCTGGCTGGCGTTCTGGGCGTTCTGCTTGACGTTGGCGGCCATCTCCTCGACCGAGGCCGAGGCCTCCTCCGTGGACGCGGCCTGCTCGGTCGAGCCCTGCGACAGCTGCTCGGCCGAGGACGACAATTCCTGCGCGCCCGCCGAGACGTTGGCGGCGGCCGTGGCGGACTCGGCCACCACGGCGCGGAGCTTCTCCAGCATCTGCTCCAGGGCGATGCCCAGCACGTCCTTGTCGGACAGGCGCCTGGCCTCGACCGTGAGGTCGCCCGCCGCGATCGCCGTGGCGACGCCGGCGATCACCTGCAGGTTGTCGGTGGTCGCGCGCAGATTGGCCTGGACCTCGCTGCTGAGCCCGCCGAAATCCTTCGACAGCGTCTTGGTGAAGTCGCCCACCGAGGCGGCGGCCAGGACCTCCGAGATCTCCCGGAACGCCTGTTCGACGGCCTGGGCGGTGCCCTGGATCCGGCCGACCTCGTCGAGGCGCCCGGTCTCGAACGGCGTCGCCAGGGTCGCCAGGCGGGTGCTGATCGCGGTGACGGGCTTGGCGACGGTGCGCACCAGCAGCAGGCCGATGCCGACGGCGATCACCAGGTTGGCGGCGATGCCGAGCAGGATCATCTGCGTCGAGGTGTCGAAGGCCGCGTTCTGGGCGTCCTGGCGGGTCCGCATCAGGGTGTTCTCGACGCCGACCAGGTCGGCGACCTCGGCGCGCAGGCCGTCCATGGCCTCCTTGCCGGCGCCGGCGATCTCGGTCTGGCGCGCGGCCTCCCGCGTCTCCGGATTGGCCATCCCGGCGATGCCCTTCTCGGCGACGCCATTGTGCCAGGATTCCGCCTGCCGCCGGATCTTCTCGAGCCGCTCCTGCTGGGTCGGGTTGTCGGCGGTCAGCTCCTTGGCCTGCCGCCAGGCGGTGTTGAAGGCCTCCCAGCCCTTCTGGTAGGGCGCCAGGAACTTGGCGTCGCCGGAGAGCAGGAAACCGCGATACCCGGTCTCCTGGTTGACCATGCCGGATAGCGCGCGGTCGGCGGCGTCGATCACCTTGATGGTGTGGTCCGTCCAGTTCACCGACTGACGGATCTCCGACGATTTCCAGTAGACGACGCCGTTGATGCCGAGGCCGACCAGCAGCATCAGCGTGAAGGCCAGGAACAGCTTTCGCGGTATCGAGATGTTGTCGAGTATGTTCATGGCCTTCGTCCTCGGAAGCGGGGATCTCGGTCGGGAGCACCCTGCGGCTGGCCTGTCCGGGCGGCCCCGGACGCGGATCTGATCGTGGCTGCGCCCGGGGGCGCAGGCCGGTTGTCACGAGCGTCGTCCCGGATCCCGGACGGCGCCCTCGGCGCGTGATCGGCCCCGTCCCCGCTCAGGCGGCGCGGACGAAGTCGGCGTCGCGGGCATCGCCGTCGCCCATGTCGAGGTCGAAACCATCCCCCGCAGCCAGGGTGGACCGGCCGGCGCGCGCCTTGGTGTTCGTCTTGCCATTGGCCTTGCCGCCGACCTTGGCCTTGGCCGGCGCGCCCATCCGGGCCGCCGTCGCCCGCAGCTGCATCGCCGCCGCGGTCGTGCCCGCCCCCGCCGCGTCGATGCGGAAGTAGGCGATGGTCGCCTGCAGCCGCTCGGCCTGGTTGGCCAGCTCGTCCGAGGTCGCCGAGACCTGCTCGGAGGCGCTGGCGTTCTGCTGCGTGACCTTGTCGAGCTGCTGGATCGCCTGGTTGATCTGCGCCGAGCCGACATCCTGCTCCCGGCACGCC
>NZ_JAKSYJ010000146.1 GCF_022829365.1 Methylobacterium sp. J-077
CTTTGCGACCGTCTCCACGACCAACATCCCGCGCAAGCCTCCCGTTCGAGCCGGAAGGCATTGTGGATGACTTGTCCTGGGGGTCCCGTTTGGACGCCGATCACCCCGAGAACGGGGTCCTTATTCCACGCCTAATCACACTCTGACCGGCTGCAGGCCTTTGGCCAACCCTTTCCGCGTTCCGGCTTGGCAGGCTGTCGACTGCTCGCGCCTGCTCGACAAGGCCAACCTTCCTCGGCACCAGATCGCAACGCCACAGCCGAGCGGCAAAGGGCGCTCGAAGTGAGGCCTCTGCGTCCCTTCATCCCGATCGCACCGGACGAGAGCCT
>NZ_JAKSYJ010000183.1 GCF_022829365.1 Methylobacterium sp. J-077
GACTTGTTGACGATAAGAGCGGTGGCGATCTCGGTCAGCGCCTTGTCCTCGATCTCGCTGATGCCCTCATGATCGGCGACATCGACAGCAACCAAGAACGCGTCCTGCCGCTGCTCTATCGGACGGCCGGCGATCGCGGCGACCCGGCGCAGGTTCTCCACCCGACCCGCACGGGTCCTTGCCCGGGCGATCGCCTCGTAGAGTGCCTCCTCCAGCATCAGCAGGTCGTAGCCCTTCTCGATGATCGGGTTGGCGCGCAGACCCACCAGCGCGGTTTCGAACTCGTCACCCGCCACCTCGCCGTCAGCCACGATGACGTTGGCTGCGGCCGAGATCCCAGCCTGCATCAGCGCTTCGTCGCCGGCATAGGCCGTGACGGTCCGACCGAAGCGGGTCAGCAGATCCTTGAGGGCGTTCATC
>NZ_JAKSYJ010000191.1 GCF_022829365.1 Methylobacterium sp. J-077
AAAGTGAGCAGCCCTCAAACCGCTCTTGATCTGGGTTAATAGCGCTTAACGTAGAAGGTTCAGACGATTTTCGCGCTTGGGTTGTGAACCCGCAACCGCGGCGGCGACCCCGCGGTTGCGAGTAAGACTCGCGCCAAGCGCTGGTCGACACGGACGGGCGTGCGCTCGTCCTCGATCCGCAGCCTGCCGACGTGCAGGACCAGGACGGAGCCGTGCCAGTCCTGCGCCTATCGCGCCGGAGCTCCCGTTCATCGTCAAGGCCTTCGCCGACGCCGGCTATGCCGGCGACAAGCCCGCGACCGCCACGATCATTGCCGTCGAGGTCGTGCGCAAGCCGCCGGCTCAGGTCGGCTTCGCTGTGCATCAGCGCCGGTGGCTCGTTGACCGGCTCCTCGTCTGGGTCAGCTGCAACCGACGCCTCTGGAAGGACCCGGAAGTGACCCTCGCCGCTGCCAGAGCCTTCCTCTACGCCGCAGCCGACATTATCCTGGTCAGACGCCTCGCCCGATCACCCTGCCGTCGCGGCCGGACGCC
>NZ_JAKSYJ010000003.1 GCF_022829365.1 Methylobacterium sp. J-077
CCACCGTCGCCAGGGCCACGAGGTCGAGGGCGTCGGTGAGGGTCGGCTCGGGGCGATCCGAGCCAAAATAGCCGTCCCGGCGCAGGGCGCGGTTGAGGGCGGCCAGCGTCAGGAACACGACCCCGGCGGCGCAGAGATGGCGTAGGCCGGAGAGCTCGTCGAGGCGGTTGGGATTCACCACGCACCGGGCCGGGGGCAGCTGTTCGGCGGGTGAACCGGGCGATCTTCTTCTCGGCGGCGATCATCATTGTCGGCTTCCTGCCGCTCTTCACGCTCAGCGGTGTCGAGGGCCATATCTTCGGGCCGATGGCCAAGACCTATGCGTACGCCCTGGCCGGCGGGCTCATTGCCACCTTCACGGTCTCGCCGGCCCTCTCGGCGATCCTGCTGCCGAAGCGGCTCAAGGAGCGCGACACCCTGATCATACGGATCCTGCGCGCGGGCCACATGCACGTGCTGCGCGTGGCGCTGCAGAACAAGCTCGTCGCGCTGTCGGGGATGCTCGTCCTCGTCTGCGTCGCAGGCCTCTTGGTCGGGGGCCTGGGACTGGAATTTCTGCCCAAGCTCGAAGAGGGCAATCTCTGGATCCGCGGCACCATGCCGGCTTCGATCTCGCTTGAAGCTGGCGATGTCTACGTGCGGCGGATGCGGGCGATCCTGCGCAGCTATCCGAAGGTCGAGACGGTGGTGTCGCACCAGGGCCGTCCGGATGACGGCACGGACGCCACGGGCTTCTTCAACGTTGAGCTGTTCGCACCCCTGACCGCGTCGGAGACGTGGCCCGCCGGCATGACCAAGGAGAAGCTGGTCAAGGCGATGTCCGAGCGGCTGAACGAAGATCTTCCCGGCATCGAGTTCAACTTCTCCCAGTATATCGAGGATAATGTCGAGGAGGCAGCGTCCGGTGTGAAGGGCGAAAACTCGGTCAAGATCTACGGCAACGACCTAAAGGAGCTGACCGCGACGGCCGAGCGGATCAAGAATGTCATGGCGCATGTGCCGGGCATCGCTGATCTAGCGATCTTCTCCTCGCTCGGCCAGCCTACGGTGCGGATCGACGTCGATCGGGAGAAGGCGGCCCGATACGGCCTCGCGCCCGGCGACGTGAACACCACGATCCAGGCGGCGATCGGCGGCCAGACCGCTGGCGACCTCTACGAGTACGGCTCCGACCGGCACTTCCCCATGCGGGTGCGGCTCGCCAAGGAATACCGCTCGTCGCTGGCCGGCATCCGCAACATCGCGGTCGGCGCCCAGAACCCGAATGGCGACGTCATCCAGGTGCCGCTCTCCGAGATCACGGATGTCGATCTGGTCTCCGGAGCCTCATTCATCTACCGCGAAGGCCAGCAGCGCTACATCCCGGTGAAGTTCTCGGTGCGCGGGCGCGATCTCGGCGGCGCGGTCATCGAGGCTCAGACTCGCGTTGCCCACGAGGTGTCACTCCCTCCGGGCTACCGGCTGGAATGGGTTGGGGAATTCGGAAACCTTCAGGATGCCGTGGCGCGCCTGAAGCTCGTGGTCCCGGTGACGCTGCTGCTGATTGCGCTGCTGCTGTACATCAACTTCTCGTCGGTGGCGGACATGCTGCTGACGCTCTCGGTGATCCCGATGGCGATGATCGGCGGCATCTTCGCCCTGGCGCTGACCGGCACGCCATTCTCGATCTCGGCGGCGATCGGGTTCATCGCGCTGTTCGG
>NZ_JAKSYJ010000017.1 GCF_022829365.1 Methylobacterium sp. J-077
GGGCCGCTGCGGCGAACGCTGCGCACCAAGCCCGCGATCACGACGCCATCAAGCAGCACGTCGTAGCTGCCGGGTGCCAGTTGCTCCACGGTGTAGGTCACTGGTGTTCCTTGTTCTTGCGGAAACCCGCGAAGAAGCGGGTCAGGCTGTCTAGGTCGGCGCCGTCTGAAGGCTCCGTCCCTGGCGCTGGCACTGACCGGCCATCCTTGTATGCGATCTCGTGCATCACGTGGGTTAGCAGCGGTGGCCACTCTACACCGTAATCCTGCAGAAGCCGTGCGGCCTTCGCCAGTGCAACGGTCTGCTCCGCAGGCACTACCCCACCGGTGATCAGCGCGTCGAGCGCGCGATCTGAGAGCGCGGTGCAAAGGCGCAGGACCTCGAAAAGCCGC
Source organism: Methylobacterium sp. J-077 (assembly GCF_022829365.1). Taxonomy (GTDB): domain Bacteria; phylum Pseudomonadota; class Alphaproteobacteria; order Rhizobiales; family Beijerinckiaceae; genus Methylobacterium. The sequence continues at coordinate 393 of NZ_JAKSYJ010000017.1, forward strand.
TCGGGGGAGGCGGGTTCGGCGGTCATGCCGGATCCTTGCGGCGCAGCTTCACGCCGGGCTCGCCACCATTGGTGAACTCGACGCCGGCTTCACGGAAGGCGGCTTCCAGAGCGTGGATCGTCGCCGACTTCGTGGACAGGAGCGGACCGTCCAGCTTCTCTAGCCGCTTCACAGTCTCAACCGAGACTCCCGCTTTTTCAGCGACGGTCGATTGCTCCCACCGGATCAGGGCCCGGGCAGCGCGCAGCTGTTCAGCCGTCAGCAAAATACACCTCAGAGGTATTGCGATGCCTCTCAGGTGTTGACACCCCAGACGGCTCGTATTACACCCTGAGTGTATCAGACGCCGCCTCGGGGGCCAAGCCTGTGTCGCACCGCACCGTCTCTTGGAACAATCTGTCCCGCAGCCTGCACGACAGCCGCCCGGCCATCACCCCCAGCCTGCTTTCCGCCAAGGCCCGCATCGACATGACGGTGCGCACCTCGCGCCGCCCGCTGTTCGCCGCCGGTCAGTTCGACCGCGGCGCCATCATGTCGGCCGCCGCTTCCGCCGCCCGCGCCCATCAGGAGCGGTTCGGCGGCACCTGGGGCGAGGCCATGTCGGTCTGCCTCACTGCCGCGTGGCGCGCCGCGAAGATGGCCGCCACATGGCCGCGCACTGAGGGGAGGGCGTCATGAACCACGCTGTCCCTCTCGTCCTGCGCTCGCCGACCCAGCGCCTCGCTCACGCCCGTCAGGATCACGCGACCTGCCTCGTGCTGGCTGCCTCCTACCGGGCCCGCCTCATCTGTGCCGACGGCGATGCCACCGACCTGCGCGAGCGCCACGCCTGGGCCATCGACCACGCCCGGACGCTCCGCGCCCGCTTCCCCGGCGTCCTGAGCGCCCCGCGGGCCTGATCGGCCCCGACCGACCCCCACCCCCTTCACCACCGACCCCCACCCCCTTCACCACCGACCCACCGCCACGAGCCCTCACCGGAGCCCGAACGATGACGCACGCCCGCATCCAAAATTTTAGCGATTCCGTCCCAGTCCGCGGCCCGGCCGCCACCGGCACCGCCCGCCGCCGGATCCCGGTCGACCCCCGCTACCTGAACCTGCCGAACGAGCCGGTCCCGGGCGAGATCGAGCCCTGGCAGGCCGTCACTCCGGTTCGCCCCGACACCGCGCACAGCCGGTCCCTCCGCTTCCTCGACACCGCCGGCGAGCTGCTGGCCGCGGCCTTCATCATCGGTGGCGGCATGATGCTGACCGGCTTCGCCTCTCTCCTCTGACCCGACCCGCAACCTGCCGCGGGCCAGGAGCTCGCGGACCTCATCCGGAGAACCGGCCTACAAGGATGCGCAGGCTCGCTTCTCGCGGGCAGAGCGGGGCGCCAAGGTGCGAGGGAAGGACATCTGGGCCGCTTCCGAGGGCGTCTGGGCCGAGCCCGGCGTGCGCGAGGCCATCAGTCAGTTCGAGAGCATTGGCGCCGAGCTCGACCCGATCTGCCACAAGATCTGGCACACCCCGGCGCGGACGCCCCTCGGGCTGGCGGTGAAGGCACGCGCCTCGCTCGTGATGGCCTTCACCTGCGGGGAGTATGAGGCGGGGCAGACGCTCGGCGACGGCGAGGACCTGCCCTACAAGCCGGCCCGCTACCTGATCGAGGCCTGCTGCGCCTTCGCGGGCGTGAACTGGAAGGGCGAGTTGCTCGACGGCAGCACACCCTTGAAGGCGAACCCGGGCAACCCGCCGCGGACCACTTACGGCATCGCCGAGCGGGTCGACTTCGCCCAAGCCACACTGGATGAACTGCGGGTGCTCCACGACAAGGCACGCGCCCTCTCGGACGTGGCCTATTCCATGTCCTGTCAGGGGGCATGCCAGTCCGGGGATCGCAGCCCCTTCGGCGATCACCACAACAGGGCCGGCCACCTGCTGCACTGGCTGGGCGACGCCCTGACCGACGTGGAGAGCGCGGCCGCGGACGAGCTGCAGCGCCGGCGGCTGGATAGCCAGGACGACCGCAGGGAACGTCTCGCGTCGATCGCCGAGCGGGTCATCCTCAATGGGGACACGGACGAGACCGCGTTCTTCATTGGACAGCTCACGGCCTGCCTCGCTGATCAGGTGCGGCGCTGATCGGCGCCCGCCACCCCTTCCGTAGCCGTGCGTACCGCCCCGGCCGGGTCAGCCGGGCCACCCCTTCATCACATCCGAGACCCGACATCATGGGCGACGTGCTCACCTTCATCCTACGTCCGAAACCAGTTGCTCCGGAGGTCCTGGAGCCGCTGACCGGGCCAGCACTCCGCGCCAGCCTGGAGGAGGCCGCCCAGGTCGCTCTCGACGCCGCGGATCGGATCATTGCCGTGCTCGACCGCATGGATGGCGACACCGACCTTGAGGACGGCGCCGACGTCGAGCCGTCCCTGGCGGCGCCCGAAAACCACATCGGCAGCCAGGTCACATGGCTGCGCGGCAACGACCAGGACCGCGAGGCAGAGGCGCCTGAGACAGCCTTGGGAGAGATCGAGCTACAGCCGGCGGCCGAGATCCTGCCCTGGCGCGGGCGTGGGAACGTCATCGCGGCCGTTGGTGTGGCGCTGCTTGAAATGGTTGGGAGTCGCTGATGCCGATCTCGCTTCCGATCCAGTCTAGACACGTCGCGGCCGTCCAGCGCCTGTCCTGGCCTGATCTGGCCCGGCTCACGGTCTTGCTGCTGCGGGTACGATGGCTCAGCCGACGGTTGGTGGCGGCCCATCCTCGAATGGGCGATAGAGAAGCCAACTCACAGCATGGACACCAATCCTCCAAAATGACAGATGATGAGCACTACGAACTGGTTCGGCACTATACTGAGACCGCGACTAAAGTTCTCGGGCAGTTTAGCCGCGAAAACGATAGGACGGCAGCCATCGTCATTGGCTCATTCCTTGATGATTTTCTCCTGCTCGCACTTAAGAGCCGGCTAGTCGACAGCCCCGAGCTGGACAACTATTTTAAACCAGACGGCGCGTGCGGCTCAATGGGGGCAAAGTGCAGGCTAGGATTATTGCTTGGACTGTATACCCGACCGTTTTATAAAGACCTTCGGAGAATGGGTGATATCAGAAACATATTTGCCCATAATATCGATATCGATAGTTTCAATCACGATAGAGTAAAAAATATATGCGGTAATCTGACGATCGTTAAATCGAATGTGTGGCTTGATGGTCAGGATCCGCCTTGGCAGCCTATAAATCATTATTTTAATTGGGGGCGTACTGCAGAAAAGTATCAAAGAGAAACCAGGGAACCCAAATGGATTTATTTCAATTCTTGGAATATTTTGAGCCAATGGCTTCTAAATGCAGCAGCTAACCCCAGCAGGCCTGTCTTCCAGGAAGATCCAGATACGATATCACCACGCGCCTCGTCATAGGCGTGGGCGTAGGTGCCGCTGGTGCTGCGGCAGGAGGGCCAGCAGGCATCGTCGCGCGGATCATCCCCTGACGTTGACTTAACCGTGCCGCCCGGCCGACATGGACCGTTCCGGCTGGACCCGCCCCGGCGAGTCGCGGCCACATCAGGAGAGCAACCGCTGCGGATCTGAGACCCTGAAAAGCCAACAGCCCCTTCCCGGCAAGGAAGAGGCTGCTGAAAACCGAGGGCCTGTGAGGCCGGACTCATCTCCCCTCACAAGCCATGAGACCCCCCGGGGTGTCAAGACGGAACCTGTTTCCGTCAACGGGAAGGCTTTGCCTGGACCCTAGCCGCGGCCCGAGAGGGACCGGGTTCGATGTTTCACGCCACCATGCGGTCGGCGATCGAGGGCGCGCGGACACTCGCGCAGCTCGACGACCTGTCGCGCGCCATCTGGCAGGCTCACGTCGCCCAGACCGTTTCCGATGTCGAGGCACAAGGTCTCGCTGAGACGCTACACACCCGTAGGGCTGCGATACGGGAGGCCGTGGCGCCCGTCGGTATTCCGCTCGGCCGTGTGACGCTGTTCCCGCCCAAGAGCCTCCAGCGGCCTCCTGAGCGATCCGTGGCCATCGAGCGCCGCCGACGGTTGGCCTGCTCTGGCCCGATGCCGCCCGCGCTCGGATCTCGGTTCACCACCGGGCAGCTCGCGGTCCTGCGCATCGTCGGCGACGAGGTCGCCAGGAACGGAGCCTGCGCGCTGTGTATCGACGCCATCGCGGCGCGGGCCGGTGTGTGCCGGCGCCTGGCTCAGGTCGCGATCCGTCTGGCCGAGGGCGATGGGCTGCTGACCATCCAGGAGCGGCGCCACCAGGGCCGGAAGTCGGACCCGAACGTGGTCCGCATCATCAGCCGGGAGTGGCTGCAATGGCTCCGGCGGGGCGGGCGATCCACGGCCCCGGCTCTTCTCAGCGGCACAGGGTGCAAACCGATTCACCCCACGGATAGGAGAGATCCACAGAGGCAGGTTGTGGACGCGGAACCGAAAGAAGGCTGCCGAGGGGCAGCGGTCGACCTCGACCGATCAGGCCGTTCGAGAATCCGCGCGAGTAGTGGCCTGGGTTGAGCTATGCGGTGATGGTCTGCCGCCGTTCGGCAGAGCGGACATCGCAGACTTCGAGCTCAACTCAGGGAGACCGCACCTCAATGGCAGTCGCTGTGACGGCGCAGGAGATCCTGGCGCACCCTCGGTTCGCCGAGGCGCGGGCAGCCCACGTCAGTGCGGTCGTCGAGCTGTTCAAAGCCGACCCTCTCGCCATGCGGATGATGGCCGACGCGGGGATCATCATCCTTCGCGGCTTCATCGTCGGCTTCCATTTCGCCTTCGACCCGGAGGACCGAAACACCTGGGCTACGCCCGGCAATGTGCGGCGCATACTGGTCGAGCGTGGCTTGGCGAGCCCTCGAAGGGTCGACGATCTCCTGGCTCGATTCCGCCAAGCCGGCTACCTCGAAGCCGCTCTCGCGCCCGACGATCGACGCGTTACCATCCTCGTTCCAACGGCGCGGGTGATCGCTCATGACCGTCACCACCTCGCAGCGTATCACCGCTTCCTGCTCGACCTATTCCCAGGGCGCGGCTACGAGTGGGCACTGGACCAGGACGAGCGCACCCATCGTCTCATCCGCCTATCAGGCCTACGCGATCTGCCGCGAGCGCTCTCTGTCTTGGGGCATGACGCGATCCGGCTCTTTCTAGGACGTGACGCCGGCTACCTCGCGCTGTTGTTGGTGATCCAGGCCAGCTTGTCCGACGCCGAACACCTGACCTGGACGTCCATGTCCAACGATCTGAGCGTCGCTCGCTCACACCTGCGAACGCTGTTCTCTGAAGCCGAGCGAGCGGGCTACGTCCGTTTGCGCACTGGCCACGGTGGGCCCGTGGAGATCTTGCCGCCACTCTGGACAGCCTACGACCAGTTCCTGGCTGAGATCGAGGCTGACCAGGACACCATCGCCCAGGCCACCTTCGCCAGATCCTAGTGGTGGGGCTGGATCACAGGCCTCTTGCCCCAAGCTCAAGGGTACCCGCTGCTGGGGTTATCGGCGAGCTATGTGTGGTGTTTCCGCCACGGCAAATGCGGTACAGAATTGCACGCAAATATAGCCATTTCGGAGTCAAGCAGCTTTAGCCAAACATCCCGACCGATCGGATCAATCGAAGTCTGAGAAACAGTTGCCTTCGAATTGCCGGCACTTAGCCGGTCTCAGCAGTATCGATGGCGAACGGGAGGGCGGGCAAGTGACGACTACGAAGCGCATCGGCATACCCGCTCGTGTTCATCGACCGAAAACCGCACGTGAGGACCGGTGTCCGCTACGTCCAAAGCCTGCGGATCGGATCGTCCGCTGGATCGGCGCGGGCAAACGGCGGCCGTCGGAACAGGCCGAGGAGGCTGATGCTGAGGTATCCGAACTTCGCATCGTGCGGCTGAGCTGGGCCGATACGTTCGGACGTCCAGCTCGGCCTGCCATCCCGGTGCTTGGACACACTGACGTCCCCGATTTGCAGGTGTTGCAGTTCCGGCGTCGGCCAGAGGTGGAGCGTACACTGCCCTTGCCGCACCGGACAAACGGTCAACCGCCAGTGCCAGTCTTGCGCTGATCAGCGCGAGCACCCGGAACGCCGAGACCGATGGCCTTAGCGAGGGCAGAGCGCTGCTCAGCGTAGCTCGGCGCGACCATCGGGTAGTCGGCCGGCAGTCCATAGCGCTCGCGGTAGCGCTGAGGGCTCAGGCCGTTGGCGGTCAGATGCCGCTTCAGCGTCTTGTAGGTCTTCCCGTCGAGGAAGCTGACGATCCCGTCCTGCCGGACCGACTTGCGGATCTGCGCCGAGCTCAGTCGCTCGATCCCCGCCTCAGGTGCATCTAAACCACTTGGTACGCTACCAGAAGTAAGCGTTGCGATAGCATCATGCACGCTTCGGATGAGGTTCGGAAGCTCAGAGATCGGAACCGAGTTGTTTGAGACGTATGCAGCAACGATCTCGCCGGTCAGTTCGATGAAGCCAGGTGCACCACCGGTATTTTCTTCTGTCACTTTATTCCTGCCTTAACCCTATCATCCGCGCAGGGATGCCGCATGTGTTGGGTTAAGCACGAAGGTCTTAGTCAGATCAAGGTAGTTCGGTATCAGAGGCGCTTTTGGGGTCGGTGCGGCGGGGGAACTGGACACCGCAAGCGCCGGCCCATGGCCACGGATTTTAAGGCGTCTCGGTGGAGTTGTCCGTTGCCATACCATCGCGGCGATCGAACAGGTTGCCTAACCCGGTTCCTGCACGCGAGCACGTCGGTCGCCGTAGCTTCGCAATGGGATTGAGGCCTTACACCTGCAGCGGTTCCCCCCGGGCCAGGACGCCCACAATCTCCAGTTTCGTCTTAGGCGGGACGTTCAACGCCACGGCCTCCAACGCCTCATCCGATGTCACCGCCAGCACCGCAAAGTCCCGCATCGCCTCGTCCTTCTGCGACACGGCCACGAGGTAGGCATGGCGCTTCGGCGAATGCTGCATGGGGCTGGATTACGGGTGGAGTACCGCCACGTCATTGGGGAATGAGCCCACGCCACAGATTTCTGCACCACACTCACGCCGCGATCAGCGAGCGTCCTGAGGACAATGGTGGAAGGCGGCCCGCCGGATATCGAGCCGCTAGGAGTACGTCGCGTGCTGAACACCTTGCTGGCCCTACTGGCCGTCGTTGTCGTCATGCTTGCCCATGGCGTCGCCAGGCTCGTGCTGCTGCCGTTCCGGGTGGTGCGCAGCCTGTTTCGGCACACCCCCAAGCGCGCCCGGGTGACGGCCGGCTAACCCAACTGCTGCATGATGCCCCTGGGCCACGTTGCGTATCGGCCCGCTGCTGGTGAGGTCGGATGCTCCCCCGCCCCGTGAGCAGATCGGGGCGGGGCCGAGCGCCCGGCGCCGGCCATGGGGATGCTGCCATGCCGATCAGCCGGGAGACGGTGCTGTCCGACGACGCGCTGGACGGGCTGGCACGTGAACTGTTCGCCGAGGTGCGGGCCCAACACCCCCAGAAGCCGCCGCGCAGGCCCACAGGTGACGCTGCCGGTGATGTCGGGGTCGATCTACTCGATTGGCTGACTGATGCCGGTGACGACGCTGGTGGTGGGGAAGACGGGAACTGAGCCGGCCGATACTCAGCAATCGGCCATGCGCAACTGAGCGTGGCTGTGCGCGTTCATGCGGAAGCGGCGCCGTTTGGCGCCTGAGGCTTCCGTCATGCTCCTGATCGCACTGCTCGTTGCCGGCACGTTCATGCTCGCCGGCTCGTTCTCGCTCGTCGCCGCCCTGGCGGACTAGGCGCCCCTGGGAACTCCCTCACTCCCCAAGCCTTGGCTCCACATAATACCAGGGAGGCCAGCATGGGTTCGGACGTGGATGCGGCGCGCGAAGCCTTCGGGACAGTGCCGCCAGGTCGGCCGATCGGTGAGGTGACGAAGCCTGATCCAGCGGCTGGCAGCAGTGGCCCCAACTCGCCGGGCAGCCCCGAGCCTGATGCCGGTGCAGGACCTGAGAGCGGCGGCTACGACAACCGGCCAGACCTCCCGAAGACCGACAACGCCAAGGGTGGCCACGGCGCCGGCTGACGGCCTTGGGCTGCTGACCCGCGGCTTCATTGGGTAGGCGGTGCCGCCGCGCTCGACAGTGCGGGGCGCATCTGGAATTTGTTCCAGATGCTCCACCCGAAGCCGGGCTACGGTCTTGTGGTCAACCGCGCATCGGCGCCCGGTCTCGCGGCCAGACCACTGCGTCCATTCCTCGTCCTGCAATCAGATCTGGTTGTCCGAAGCCTTATCGGGTTGTGGAGCCGCATCATTTCCGCTCACTTTCGCCAAGGCGGCTTCATCGTCGTTACTGGCAGCGCGCACGTAATCTTCGAGTGCGATTAGCCGTTGCAGATGAGGCAGCAGGAGTATGCGAAGCTGGCGTAGTCCTGCATCGCCGCGATGGATTGCGCTTTTGATATGGGCATGCGCCGGGTTGGCCCTCAGCGTCTCAGTTTCGGCGACAGGTGATGCCTCGACCAAAAAGGCCGCCTTTCCTTCGGTATCGACCTCGCCGCACACGGGCCCACACTCGAACTTAGACAGAAAGGGCGCCTGGCGCTTCTCCGGTTTATTCGCGGCCTGATCGCGAGCGCGATCTGCGATGATTGTAATGTCGATGTGCCGCTCCCGATCAACGCTGTAGCCGCGCGACTTCAGGTCGGTCAGGCTTATGGCCGAGGCCACGACCTTGCCGTTGTCAATGTGCTCGGGGTTGAAGTTGAGCCGGAGGAGCCATTCCTCATGAGGAACGGCCGCAAAGGGCTCAGACGCCTCGCCGACGCTCATCCGCGACCTGTGCAGGTGCGGTTCAGGCGCGCAGGACGGCGATCAAATCAGCTGGCAGGGGCTGGCCAAGCTCGGCCTCGTCATCGGCGAACTCAACACCGCCCGGCGTCCGGCCATAATACGAGTAGCGCCCTGTTCCAGTGAAACCGAGATCCAGCGCCAAGTGTGGCGTGTCCCAGTAAAAGTTGATCTCACCGTCATTCGCGAGGCTGATGTAAGGCTGCGCGATGTCGCCAAGTGCGTGCAGGTCGCGCGCAAAGGCAACGGCCTGCTTCACCGTTTCCAAGGTGGGCCCAATGCTCTCAGGACCATCCCAGCCTGCGTCGTAAGCCCCGAGTGCACGGATACGCTTGACGGTCATAGGCTCGTCGCACAGGGCGACGGGTGGCCGCGTCTCAAGGGCAGTGTCCTCGTACCGGTGGGTGTCGTAGCCCGCAAGCGCCGGCAGAGTCGTCGTAAGCAAGGCAGAGAGAGCCACAACCGGCACAAAGCGGCGGTCGAGCGCGAATACACCGGCGGCCATCGGGCCGATCGGTGCCGCCGTTCCTGTCGCCAGATGTGCCGCAGTCATGCTGTTTGCCTCGACCTCAGGCCGATCCGCTCGCTCATCGAGTCGATCAGGAGATCATCTAAGATGCGCTTGTTGCCATCATGTAAGGCGTCCATCAACCCAGACAACGTGTCGAGGCCAGTCCCTTTATGGGGCATGAAGGTGGCTAGCTCATCAGGCAGCTGTGTTACGCGCAGGATCTGTGTGTGAGCCACGGTGACCGCGGTACGCATCTCGCCAGCCACGTTGGCGAGCCCCGCATCGAGGTTCACTTGGTTCAGCACTTCACGGCCGGGATAGGTCCCTGCGTCGAACCATCCAGTGTGGCAATGCCATCGTGAGCCGGATCGAAAAGCGCTGTTATGGAGGTACGAAGAGGATGTTTTGAGTAATGCTGATGCTTCATAGGCAGATAGGTCGCCATCATAGATAAACTGGTCGACCCAACGCATTCCGATCCCGGTTAGAAACGACGATGTACCAACAATTTTTGCGAATATCTTGGATATGTGGTTCTTTTGCTCTGGCCATATATCTGACCAAACAGAATATTTGAGACAAGATAGCGCCACAGACTCCTGGCCAATCAAGATGTTTTGATTTATTGTTCCATCTACATCTAGCTTGATTAATCTAATGCCAGCTGCCTTGTTTAGTTCAGGGGATGATAATTCCGGCGGTTTTTGGTCTTGATGTGTGAAATGAACTTTTATTGTATTAAGCACTTCATGCGTTGGAAAGTCGGCCTTCAACTCATCCTTGAGCGCAATCAGACCCGGCATTGCCTCTTCAAGCGGCGGAGAGAACTCGAAAAAGACCATTTCTTCCAAGATCGCATGAGCGTCGTGGATAGGCCGGAACAGGTTCTCGGGCGAGGGCGATGGCATCAGGTGGTTTCGAGCTCTGCGCAGTCCTGCTGGGCACACCAGCAAAGATCGGTGGACAACGCCTTAAACCCCCTTGTCGGTGGGATGGGAAGAGCGGGGATGCCCTCTCTTGGTCAAGGCGTAAATGCCGGCGCTTGGCGACCGCCTCAGCGCTGCAGGGCCTCGATCCACGCCTTCACAGGATCCACAACGAAGACCACGTCCGTGCCCAGCCTTGCACGGGCATGTCGGGGTCATCGGGTCGGGCCGCCATCAGCGTAACAACGTAGGCGACTTCGTGCGGTTTGCACTTGTCCAGGGCCTGGCGCTCACGTCCCGGCTTGCTGCCGCGCTCTGGTTGCCGGTCGTACCCCTCGCGCACGCAGCTGTGCCACGCCTTCTCCATGGCCGGCAGGTCGCCCAGCTCGGCCGTCAGGGCCGAGGCCGGTCCAGCGCTGACGAGGGCCACGAGGAAGGCCAGGCCCTGGAGCTGTGCCGCCCGGCTATTCACCGGACGTGCTGCCCGACATGGCGAAGGCCATGTCGCTCATGGCGTTATGCAGCTCATTCCTGGCCATACTATCCGCCAAGGCCACGAGGCTGACGAGCATCAGCCCGACGAGAACAAGGCGGCGGATGTTGAGCATGGGGATGAGCATGGGAGCGCCTCAAGGAGACGCTCGGACCTTAGCTGAGCCGTAAGGCGCCGGCTGCTACGCCTTAGGCACAGTGGTACGGAAAGCGAACGCGAGGCGCTCGGGCTCGCCTTACTCGCAGACCCGAACGCGCCGGATGTGCTCGACCCCGTAGGGATCGATGAACCCGCGCCGCTCGATGTGGCAGACCTCCTCGACATAGGCGGGCGGCGGTGCAGCGTAGACCGGCCGGTTGTTTGCCGAGGCGATCGCGGTGCCGGCGACCACGCCGCCAAGAACGCCGAGCGCTGCGGCCCCGCCGACGCCGATGCCGTCGCGTGCCTGGGCCGCCGGATGGGCGCCAAACAGGATGAGAGCGGTCAAGGCGGCCGTGCCGCCGGTCCGCAGGAGAGAGCCACGCATCGCAGACCTCGTGAGCGTGAACGGCCCCGCGCGCGTCGGCGCGCAGGGCCGTAATCCACCGGACCCCCCGGTGCGGCCGCTGATGAGCGGCCACGGTTAGGGTGCGACGGGTCGGTTAACGAAGCCCTTCGGCTTCCCCTCAGTAACCCCGGGGCGGTGGCGGGGGCGGTGGCCTATCGTCATCGTCCGGCGGCGGGGGCCCGCGATGGCGCGGCGGGGGCGGCCCGTCGTCATCGTCGAAGTCGCGCGGGGGCGGCCCGCGGCGATGTGGCGGGGGCGGCGGCCTGTCGTCGTCGAAGTCGTCGCCCGGCGGCGGCCGGAAGCGCTCGCGGGGCGGCGGGGGCCGGTCGTAGTCCTCGCCGGGCGGCGGGGGTGGTCGCCGATCATCATATGGTTGCGCCGAAGCCCCGGCCGCCGCGAGGACGAGCAGGGCGGCGCCGGTGAAGAGTGCTCGCATGTGGTCTCCGTGACACGGACCCGCAGAGGGCATGCGAGCACATGAACGACCGGTGATCTTCACGGTTACATCCGAGATACGGATGCCTGCAGTCAGGCATAAGGCCCGCCGAACAAGTCCCCCATCGCCTTCCGCCGGAACAGCGTGCGCCGGCGCCGTCTCTGATGCTCCGGCCGGTCGTGGATCATGTGGCAGCGCTGGCAGAACGCCGCGAGGTTGGCATCCGCGTTGTTGGCCGTGTCGTGATCCCGGTGGGCTGCTGCCAGAACGACGTGTGTTCGGCGGGCACGGCCGAGGATGTCGGTGCCCGACCTGACCCGGATCCGGTGGCCCCACCCATCGCGCCAGCGGCTCGCTTCGGCATCCCACCAGCGCCCGTCACCAAGATGGTAGATCATCTGTCCGTGCGGCCGCCCGCAGCTTTCGCAGCGCCCCTGCGCCCGGCCGAAGCGGATCGCCATCGACAACTCGCGCCAGTCGATCGGGTAGAAGAAGCGGTGCTCGGGCCGGATCGGCATAGCGGGGGCCTGCGGCACCTATGGTGAAGAAAGCGTAGCAGTGATGCTCCTTGCTCTGTGCGCCCAATTTGAGCCGAAGCCGGGCGCAGCGAGGCTGACGGGGGCCTCAAAATGCAGAAAGGGCTACCGCCTCCTAACGTGGAGGAAGCAGCCCCTTTGGTGAATTGGTTCAGTGCGGCCCTGGAAGACCTGAACGCCTCAGGCAGCCCGCACGGTCGCCAGAAAGCGTCCGACCTCGGCGGCGAGGTGCTCGGACTGGCGTGAGAGTTCGGAGGCCGCCCCGAGCACCTGGCTCGCTGCTGCACCCGTCTCCTCGGCGGCGCCAGCCACGCCCGAGATGTTGCTCGTCACCTCGCCAGTGCCCATCGCGGCCTGGCTGACGTTGCGCACGATCTCCTGGGTGGCCGCCCCCTGCTGCTCGACGGCGGCTGCGATCGATGTCGCCACGCCGCTGATCTCACGGATCCGTCCGGTGATGCCGCCGATCGATGTGACGGCTTGGCCGGTGGAAGCCTGGATCCGGGCGATCTGACCCGAGATCTCACTCGTGGCCTTGGCGGTCTGCTCGGCGAGTGCCTTCACCTCGGAGGCGACGACGGCGAAGCCCTTGCCAGCGGCGCCTGCCCGTGCGGCCTCGATCGTGGCATTGAGCGCCAGCAGGTTGGTCTGTCCGGCGATCGAGGAGATCAGCCCGACCACATCGCCGATGCGCGCCACGGCGCTGCTCAGCTCCTGCACCAGGGCACCCGTTTGATCGGCTTCGCCGACGGCTAAGCGTGCCAGCTCCGCTGAACCGCTGACCTGCCGACCGATCTCCTGGACGGACGAGCCCAGCTCTTCGGCGGCCGCCGCCACCGTGTTGACGTTGCTGGCCGCCTCCTCGGCCGCAGCTGCGACCGTAGTCGACTGACTGGCCGTCTCAGTCGCGGTGGCGGTCATCGTCTGCGCAGTGGCCTGCAGTTCAGTGGCCGAGGACGACACCATGCCGATGATCCCGCCGACCGCTGCCTCGAACCCGTCGGCCATCTGGCGCATTCCCATCTTGCGCTGCTCCTCGGCAGCCAAGCGGGCTTCCGCAGTCTCCTCTTCCAGCGCCTTCATGCGGATCAGGCCATCTTTGAAGATCTGAACTGCCGATGCCATCGCGCCGATCTCATCGCGGCGTTCCGCGCCTGGTACCTCCCGGCTTAGATCTCCTGCGGCGAGATTGGTCATGAATGCCGTCATGGCGCGTAGCGGCCGCACTACGCTACGGCTTATGAGCGTAGCGAAAAGACCGATCATCGCGGCGACGATGGATGCACCTCCTAGTAGACGCATCAGGGTCGGGCGCATCTGCGCCGCCGTGTCGTCCGCGTAGATGCCCGATCCGATGATCCACCCCCACGGCGCGAAACCCTTCACGTAGGAGATCTTCGCCACGGGCTGATCCAAGCCCGGCTTCGGCCACAGGTATGGGACGAACCCTGCCCCCGACTGTTTCACCCGCTCGACCACATCTACGAACAGGTGCTTGCCAGCCGGGTCGACGATCCCAGCGATGTCCTTGCCGACTAGGTCGGCCTTGGGATGCAACACCATGCGCGGGTGCATGTCCTGGATCCAGAAATATTCGCTGCCCGCATAGTGCAGGCCCCGAACCGCCGCCACGGCCGCTTGCTGGGCGGCATCACGGCTCATCCGGCCGGCGCGCTCCTCGCCCTCAAAGTACGCGAGTACCCCCTGTGCCGTTTCTACGAGGTCACGGGTCTTCAGCTCACGCGCATCGGTGATGGTTGCGGACATGTCCCAGGCCGCCAAGCCAACCAGCGTGGCCATCCCGCCCAACGCGATCAAGGTAACAGTTTGGATGCGGGTACCGATATGGAAGACCATGAGGTTCTACTTTAAGTTTATATTAAACAGGTCAGCAAGCCGCCGTGGTGCAAGTCGGCAGCCTACCGCACGCGGACGGCGAGCTTCATTTTCGGATGGACGCCGCACAGGACGGTGAAATCGCCCTCCTTCGGGAAGGTGATGACGGCTCGGGCGCCGGGCTCAATGTCACCGGAGTCGAAGGCGAACTCATCGTCCTCGATGTAGGCGTGGTGGACGAAATTACCGTCGTCATTGACGATGGTGATGTGCTCGCCGGTGTGCAGGGCGACGTCCCGCGGTCCGAACTGCTTGCCCTTCTGCGATATGAGGTGATCCGCGTCTGGCAAGCTGGCGATGGCGCTACTGGCTACGGCCAGGGAAGCCATGGCACACAATACGAGTGTCTGAAACAATCTCTGGTTGATATAGAGCATCTGCACCACCACAGATCGGTGACCCGTGGGATGGATACTGAATGCAGCTCGTTAAGGTTGGCCGAAAATCTTCCACGTCTTCAATGCGATAACGAGGATGTGATCCAATGAGGCTCATGCGGTAGACAACGGTGAAGCAGCTGGACACGTTGCAAGACGAGCTGCCCACACCCTCAGTGCGTGTGGTATGATACCCTCATGCTACCGTGCGACTTACCGTACCGGTGCCGGCAGTTACCGCGCCTTGCCGCACGCTGCCGTCCCTCAGCCGTATACAGCCGTCTTCCCACCGCCTCAGCATCACCGTTAAACCGAAGCCGATCGAAGCAAGGCGCATCAGGCCGAAGCCGCGCCGACGCTCTCGGACGTTCGTAGCTGTTCGGGAAGGCTCGGAGATGTTCTCTACACACCTGTGCACCCCAGTGCGGATCGGCTCGCCCGGCACGGCCCGTGACTACGGGTGCCTTGGTCTGTAGGGAACACGACCCCATTTCCGCGCCCCTGCCGCTCCCGGGTTCAACACCGCTTCGGACCGCATCACGCCCCTCTTCGGGCCGCCGCGGTGATCGACTACGAGACCACGAACGCCCTCGTGCCGACCCGGAAATAACAGCCGGACCGTCGCTCTCGGTCTGCTTCCTCGCCCGCCACCGCCTCGACGGCCGCGATGACGTTCTCCAGTTCGGCAACCTGGCGCAAGGCGCTTCCGGCTGGCAGGCCATCATGCTCAGTCATCGCCATGATGAGCGTGCGCTGGTGCGCCTTCAGGCGTTCGAGGAGGGCGTTGAGCTTGTCCGGCATGGGCGGGCTGTAGACGGCCGATGGTAGTCTCGCAACGCGACCTTTCCTCAGCCCCGACGCCGCTCGTGAGACGCCACAACGCGACGGCGACCCGTCGAGCCTCATAGGATCGCCGGAGCGGTGTTCCGAGGTCGCCCTGACCTTCAGGGGCATAGGCGTAGATCAGAACGCCATCCGGTCCGTAGTTTCGGCGCATCTCGGCTCGCCAGAGACCGTCCGCTGCTGCCAGCGCGCTCTCCGTGATCGCGAGGCGGCCGAGGTCCGGCGAGATGGAGGGCTGGGCGCTCATGCCCCTCAACGCGCCGATCTTGCGGTAGGTTCGCGAGACCATCTCGACAACCTCAGGGGGGCATGCCTACCTGTGCAGTATGCGCTACGCCCTCGCCTTGCTGGCCTTCGGTTTCCCTGGGGTCGCATTCGGGCAAGGCCACGCATCCACCAACGATGAGATCTCACGGGCACTGGGCGGCAACAGTTGGTATCCCCCGGCGTCCCGTCCGAGATCGCCCGGCGATCCCGCGAACAAGGGCGGACCCAGCCCCCAGGTACGGCCACCATCAACTACTACCCGGACAGATGCCGAGAACGCTTTCTGGAAAGCGAAGGAAGCCGTCCGGAAATATGCCGCGGCTCAAGGTAAGACGCCCGAGCAGTTTGATCGGCGCATAAACTCAGATCCTGAGAAAATCGAGAGCTTCGCCTACGCAGCTATAAGATCCGGCGGCGATCCCTACAGCGCGATCAAGTCACTGGAGGGGTTTTCGAGAGCGCTTGAAAACCCACTGAAGCGTAAGTTGGTCCAATGTCTCGGGGTTAAACTGACCGATGATCCTCGGCTGGAGGGTCCGGCTCCTTCGCCAGCAGAATGTGCGGCCGTCAAACGGCAACTCAACTTACCGGAATGATCCTAGCTATGCGCTATGCCCTCGCTGCCGTCGTGTTGCTCTCGCAGGTTGTGCCGACAATCGCGGCCGGACGCATCCCCTACGGTTCGCGCGCTGGGATGGAAGTGACCGTCACGGGCATCGAGGGGATCGGCACCAGCCGAGCCGTGATCTACGTTCGACACACGCGCGAGAACGCCAAGGAGTTCTGCACCGAGTACGAGCAGAACAACTCGGATGAATGCGTGCAGCAGACGCTCCGCGAGGTGCGGATCAACGACGATCTGCGAGGCAACTGCCAGACCGGGAAGTTCACCACGCTCTACGGTGATCAGCTACGGTTCGCCGGACCCAATCGCCGCAACGGCGACGGGCCGAAGTTCGTCATCATCGGCGCCAGCGGACCGCTCGATGCCAGTACGGCTTCGGGCTACTACACCGCCCTCTCCCAATTCAACGCCTTATGCCCAGGCCGAGCGGGTACTGATCCCTGAGAAGGGTCGTCAGGCGAACACGCTGGAGGCGTAGCGCAGGTCATGCCGTCGCCGAACTTCTGGGCAGCGCCCGCAAGGTTGGGAAGAACCTTGGGGGCTGCGCTCGGCGCCGGGGCGGCGTTTGAAGTCGGGGCTGCTGTCGGTTCTTGGGCGCGCACGGTCGGCAACCAAGTGCGGGCATGGTTGGCGCGACCGCCCTCTTCACCGGGACCGAACCGCTCACTCTCCCTGACGCCGATGATCGCGTCTTCGAGCGACGGGTTGTTTTTCAGGATCGCCCCGCCGCGCTGCGTCCGGCCGGTATCGTAGATCGGGTCGCCCGGCTTCGCATTGTGCTCCGCGATCCTACCGGGTGCCGACCTACGAGATGCCGATCCCAGTGCACATGGCGTGGTGTTCGAGCGTCGCCGCAACCGACGAGGAGATGGCGGAGTTCGAGGCTGAAGCCGCTGTTCAGAACAACGCTGCCTGAGGAGGTGGTCATACATGCCACCCAGATCGACCGCATGTGGTTTCGGGCTCACCCAGATCGTGAGTACCGCCTCCGCCGCCAGACGCTTGCCGAGGTGCAGCATTGGGCTTTCCAGCCCGGTCCGGGCTACGCCCCTTGGTGCATCATCCGGCGCGCAGACGGTGTGATGGAGGCGTTCGCCCTTCGGGTCGGCGAGACGTGCGATGACCACGACCTGGAGCTTGAGCAGTTTTTCGACCACCTGCGGGATGCTGCATGAGTGCCGCCCCCACGCCCGAGGTCGTCACCGCCGCTTCCATCATCGCGCTCGTCCAAGGCATAGAGCGGGTCGGATCCGGCGCCCCAGCCGCCATCGCCTTCAAGGGCGCGCTCCGCCGCAAGGGCATCGAGGCCGACCATGCCGGTGGTCTCGCCGACCCGAAGGGCGAACGCCGACGCCAGGACGATAGTTGTCCGTGCGGCCTGGGCAGATCTACTCCCCGGTCCCGGCGGGCGAGTACGCGCATGACGCCCCGCGAGTGCACTGCCTTCAACGCGGGCATCCCGGTAGCTCACGAGATAGAGGCTGATCTATTCTTCGCTAAGCGCTCGCCTAATCTCAACCGTGCTCGGCTTCTGGACCGCGGCCATTCTTATCTCCGAACCCCACGAGGACGCTTGGGCTCGGCCAACGGGGGCTGGCTTCGACCCGTCGGCGGGACTGATGGCCCCGTTCTGAGCGAGCGCCATCATACCGGCCAGAAGAACCAAGCCGGTCGTGACGCTGGCGAGGATCGGCGTGAGGTGCCGCGCGTGCTCGCGCAACTCGTAGATCGCCGCACATCCGAAGGTGAAGGCGGAGGCCAGCAGGACCGCGAACGCATGCTCGGTCATGACATAGCCCACCGTCCCGAAGCCCATCCCGTTCACAGGTGCGCGTATGAGAATGCGCAATCCTTCGGCCCGAGCACCTCCCGGTCACCGAGAAGGCTACGCCCGGACGCGATGATCTGGACCGTCTGGCGGCTGTCACACGCTGTTCGCGCCATGACCTCCAGATCCCGCAGGTACGAAATCAGCAACTCATGCGGAACTTCATCTGTGTTAAGAGCATCGCCTACTTTTGACGAAACGTTGCGCTCAAGCTCGGCCCAGAAATTTACCGGAATTTCCATTTGATGGGTCATGGATGACACTCGATTTGAAGGTACAGATCCTCTTTGACCATCTACCATTTACGAACTTTATCTAATGTTGGGTTTGGATCGTTTTGATGGACAGCTTCACCGCCCGCGACATCGCGGCCTTCAATGCCGGTATCCGTGCCGCCCGCGAGGCTGCGCTGATCGTCGCCGTCACCTTGGAGACCCGCGAGGGCGCGACGTGCGTCCGGGACCGTGCCGCTATCCAGGCGTTGCGCGGCTTCGCTGACGGTCTTGATGCCCTGGTGCTCGGCCGGGAGGCAGGCCCGATGCAGCGCGTCTTCGCGACGATCCAGGCGGATGGCAGCGGCAGCGGCACCATCGAGTGCCCCATCTGCAAGGGCCGGTTGGCTTGGGCTCGGGACAGCAGCAACGGTCATCTGTCCGGTCAATGTGAGACGGACGATTGCCTTCAATGGATGCAGTAACAGCGCGAAACATGGATGCCTGCAACGAGGGATGCCGTAAAAGCGTAGATACTGCTTCACGGTTTCCATGGTATGAGGACGGTGAATAGGTAGCGATATGAGAGACTTGAACGCTCGCCTCCAGAAACTCGAGAGCGCCATCCGCCCCCCGCAGCACCGCAAGGTGCGCCAGTTCGCGATCCAGGGGCCGAAGAACCTACCGGAGGGCGCCGCCGAAGCCTTCCTCCGGGAATGTGGTCACGACCTAAAGGCCGAGGACCACAACATCATCCGGATCATGGTCGCGGCCGACCGGGATCTGCCGCTGAAGGACATCACGGCGAGGTGCTGCCGATAATGCCCACGCCTGTTTCTCTCCTGCTTTTACAGGGCCACGAAGCGGCCCGAGGTTGAGCCATGCCGAGCGAAGAAACACAGTTCGGTGCTGGTCGCAGCGGCAATCCAGCCGGCAGGCCGAAGGGGGCTCGCAACCGTGCGACGCAGGCTGTTGAGGCGTTGCTGGACGGTGAGGCCGAAGCCCTGACCCGCAAGGCGATCGAGATGGCGCTGGACGGCGACGGTCCGGCGATGCGGCTTTGCCTCGACCGATTGTGCCCGCCTCGGAAGGACAAGACGATCACGTTCACCTTACCGGAGATCGAGACGGCGGCCGACCTGACCAAGGCGACCCGCGCGCTGCTGGAGGGCGTAGCGAACGGTGAGATCACACCGAGTGAGGCAGCCGAACTGTCGAAGCTGGTCGAGGCCCACACGAAGGCGATCGAGGCCGTAGATCTCGCGACGCGGCTGAGCGCGCTGGAGCAGGCCGCAGGAGGCAAGCGATGATCCCGAGGCTCGTGGACAGGCTGACCCGGCTGGAGACCGCCAAGGCCCCGCCCTCGCAAGGCAAGCACCTCGCCTTCCGGGTCGCGGCGCCACGGGGAATGTCGGTGGGCGAGATTGTCACGTTCCTCCGTGAGCGTGGCCACGCGATCCACGAGGACGACAGCGTGCTCGTCATGAACCTCGCCGCCAACGAGCATGACGGCTGTGCGCTGCTTCGGGACCTGAGCCCGGCTCTAGTGACGGAGGATGATCGCGCCCGAGCCGGAAAAGCCGACTGGCCGGTCGGCGCCGGGTCGTCCTTCACGTTCAAATTGGACAGCCCCGGAGGCGCCCGATGATCTCGGATCTGATGAAGCGCCTTGCGCGCCTCGAAGCAGGGCAGGCAGCGGAAGCCGCCGTACCCATGCCGCCCGAGTTGGTGGAGACGAACCTGTACGCCGTCGCCATCGCCCTCGGCGGGTATCCTCGGCCGCCCGAACCAGCGCCCTCCTACCGGCAGGACAGCATCAGCGACGGGTTCGCCCGCGGCCTCGGTTACATTGACCGCGACGACATGAAGGCCCGCTGCATCGCCGATCCTGATGACTGGCAGAGGCGGATTGAGGCGGCCCACGCGGCACTGGTCGAGAAGTACGTCCAGAACCCATCGGCACGGGGGATCGGCAAAGGTCCCATGTTCCAGATGATGGTTGGCACCTTGGATGAGATCGCGCACGCCAAGGCGGCGCGGCTGCCGGGCACACCGCATCACTGGCCGTCCGAGCACCCGAAGTTCGACCGGGCCGAGGCCAGCATCCACCGGGCGCTCACCTTCTTCGGGATGTCGGAAGGAGTCCCGGCATGACCGCGAACCTGCTGACCCGCCTCGCCCGTCTGGAGGCTACCCAGACCGCGCCGGTCGCGCTGGAGACCTCGTTCAGCCCGGCGTTGCGCCTGGTACGTCTCCTGCTCGCCGTCTACCTCGGGGATCTCCGTCCAGGTGAAGATGTGGCCGCGGGCGAGGCGCGAGCGCTCGGTTTCCGGACGGCGGGCGTGATGCACGCCGCTATGGTCGCGGAGCGCACCGCCGTGATCGGTTGGGGCTCGCAGCACAACAGTGCGGTGATGCGGATGCTGACGCCGTTCGGGGGCGGATCCGCGTCCGAGATGTTGGCCAACCACGAGGCGCTTACCGCCCTGTTGACGACGCTGCCCGAGACGTTCGCGGATCACCGCGACGCCGACCCAGATCAGGTTAGCGCGGCGGCAGAATGGGTGAGCCTATGATTTCGACATCTCTCGAAAAGCGCCTCGCCGCTCTGGAGGCAACCCGCGCCGCCGCGCCCATCAGGCTCACGCCCGAGGAGCGCAAGGAAGCCGCCCGCCAGTACGAGGCGACGTCGCGCGAGGACGATCCGTGTTCGCCGGAGGCCGAGGCATACTTCGCGACCGCGACCGTGCATCAACTCGCATCCGACTACGACGCGATGCTGAAGGGCGCTCCCGCGCCGTGGGAGTGACCGCCATGAACGTCACCAGCCTGCGCCAGCGGTTGGAGAAGCTGGAGGCCCTGGGCGCGTCGAGCACGGCGCCGCAGCCCCTACACCCGATCGCCAAGCTGCTTGATGTCCTGGTGGCCTACCATCTCGGGGGTCTTGCTGGGAGTGACAGCATCGCGACCGGGATGGCGCGCGGCCTGGGCTACGATAGCCCTCAAATCTTCAGGGCGGCGCTTCTCGCAGGATCGGAAAGCCCGGCCGGTGAAGACCTGAACGCTCGGCGGCGGGACGCCAAGGTACGCCTGTTCGCCCTCAAAGGGGCAGTTCCGGATTGCGACGGGCCGACGTTCGGCGGTGTGGTTGAGGCGCTGTTCTACGAGATGCCTGAAGAGGTCCAGCACCACTCGTTCTTGTCACCGGACAATCGGTTTCCTGAAGCCGTCTATGATTTTTTGCTCTGAGAGCTGAGGGTCGCGGGGACCTGTGCGGCAACGACATCGAAGCCGCTGAGCGGCGTCAGCTCGGGACAATGCATCATTGCAGATGTCAACAATAGACAAGAAAATTCCTCGCCATGATGCATTGCCTTTTCAATCATAGCGGAAGAGTGTGTTGTCCTTCCAAAAGACATGTGCATTGTGGATCAAGACGCAGAGACCCTCGACGCCCAGCCCGTCGATTTCATTGAACTGACCGCCGACATCGTCTCGGCCGACGTGTCGAAAAACGCCGTCCGGCCCGGTGACATGCCGGAGCTACTCGCCAGTGTGCATGCTGCGATTGCCGGGCTGAGCCAGGGCAGCGCCACCGCGGCCCCGGCGACCGAGAAACTGACCCCATCCCAGATCCGGAAGTCGATCACCCCCGACGCGCTGATCTCCTTCATCGACGGCAAACCGTACAAGACCCTGAAGCGTCACCTGACCGGCAACGGCATGACGATCGAGCAGTACCGGGAGCGCTACGGTCTGCCGCGCGACTACCCGTCCACGGCCGCCAGCTACTCCGAGCAGCGCTCGGCCCTCGCCAAGAGCCTAGGGCTCGGCCAACAACGCAAGAAGGCAGCTTCGAAGGCTTCGGAACACGCAGCGACCATCTCCGACAAGCCGAAGAGCGCTGCCGGGCGGCCGCGGAAGGCCAAGGAAGCCGCTGAGGCCTAAGGAGAGACCGTAGATCCGGCTTCGACTTCGATCTTTTGACGACACCCATACAGATCAGCGGGCGTAGGAACGACCTGCCCGCTGATCTCATCAGATCCGGTTGGCACCTTCAGGAGGATCGCCATGGGTCTGACCGCCTTTCTGTTCTTCGTCGTCCCGTGGATGGCACTCGCCTTCTGGCTGTTCCGCCTCCCGAGCGCCCTTCGCCTCGGCACCCCGGCTACACCCTGGCGCGCGCTGACGGATTATCCCGACCCGGTTCGAGATCAGCGGCACGAGCAAAATCCCTACAACTCTGACAGCAACGACGGATCCGGTAAGCTGGGCGGCGATAAGCACAGCCCGCTGATCAATCCCTGAGGATGTCCCACGCCATGAAAGTCGGCGCGGCTTTCGACCGGTGTGCGCGGTGAAATATTATTATTTTGCCGCGCTCAATACGGAATTAGTCCAAGTGTTACTTCTAGATATTTAATTTTCAGACGGATTATTCAAAAGGCGTCAAATTTAGTTTTATGATCCAGGCCATGTGTAATGTTGCCGCGTCATCGTCTTTTGCCGACCTTGGCACTGCCTGCGCCGACCTCCCGTTTCTTCCGACCCGTGGGGACGGAGCAGGCGTTCAATCTGGAGCGCCCGGCATGACATACCGCGTCAGGATTGATCGCATCGGAAAAGCCGGGGTGCCGCGGAGCGCCCTACGGATCTACGATGCAAGGGATGAGGCCGACGCTGCTACGATCGCGGCCTACGAGATCGACAGCAGCAAGCCTGGCCGGCCTCGTGTCGCCACCGTAACCGATCCAACTGGGCGCATGGTGTTCACCTACTCCGGTTGTGCCAGTGCGGCGTCAACATGACTGGCCAAGAGCGCGAGGATTGGGCGCTCCACGACCGAGAAGCCAAGGCCCTCATCAGCGTGATGCTTACGTTCCAGGTCGCATTCCTGGCTGTCACGATGCTCTGGCAGTGAAGCTCGCTGCTGTAGCCTTACCCCCTGATAACTCCAGCTCTACAAGAACCCACTCCCGCTGTGATCCTTGAAGGCGTTCGCCCGCCGCATGTAGCCAACGACCGTCTTGGGATCCCGGTGGCGGGATTGATCCATGATCCGGGTGAGGTCGGCCCCACGCTCGGCCGCGCTGGTAATGTAGCCGGCCCGCAGCGAGTGCGCCCCGAAGGTCGAGGCATCGAGGCCGGCTGCGGTGCAGTAGCTTTGCAGAATGTTGGCGACGGATCGGTCTGTGAGCCGAGGGTGGCCAACTTGGCCACCCTTCGCCGCACTCTCTTGAGGCTGGGGAAATTCCCCAGCCTTTGGTCCAGTGGAAGGGTGCGCAAGTTGCGCACCCCTAACTCGGCCTGACCGAGACACCGGACGGAATACCGGCCCCTCCGTGATGCCGGCGGCCGTCAGCCATTCCCGCACGAGCGCGACGGGCCGGACGAAGCGGCCGTGAGGGATGGCGACCTCGGCGCCCTTCCCCTCTTGGTCCGTCTTGGCCTTGCGGATCAGCACCCGCAGGCCTGCCGGATCCTCGCGCAGGTCCTCGACGTCGAGAGCGACTAGTTCCGATCGGCGGAGCGCGCCCGCGAAGCCCAGTGCCAATAAGGCCTGGTCCCGCTTGCCGGTGAGGGTATGTGGCGTCTGCGCCAAGAGCATCTGCAGGATATCGACGGTGGCAGCGGCCTTCTGGACCGGGGCGACCCCGATCTTGCGGCGCGCGCCCTTCAGGACCGCCCTCACCGCTTCGTCGTCGGTGGGATCCGGGGCCTTCGCCAGCCGGTGGGCGTACTTGATCGCCGCGAGACGCCGTCCGATGGTCGAGGCGGCCCGCCCGTCCTCGGCCTCGGCCACGATGAACGCGGCCACGGTTTCGGGTCTAGCAGGTACGGCTTCGAACCCATGCCGATCGCACCAGGCCTGAAAGACATTGGCGTCGGCCGTGTAGGCGCGGACCGTCGAGGCGGCCTTGCTCGCCCGCTGGTAGGTTTGGACGAGCGCCATGGCCGCAGCCGGCAACCCGCTGGTGTAGGCGGGCAGCACGGCCGGCAGGGTGTTGGGCGCGTCGTCGGTCATGGCGTCTTCGGCAGATGCGGTAGGCCGTACTGGTCCGCCTGCCTGTTCAGCATCTCGCGGACCACCTTCTCGGGATACCCCTGCGCCACCAGCTCGTCGCGGACCTTGAGCAGCTTGGCATAGGCGTCCTCGGCATAGGTCCGGGCGAACCATTCCAGGCCGCCCTTCATGGAGGCGGGGCCGGTTGGCGGCCAAGCGGGCGGCTTAGGCATCGCTCGCCTCCCCAACGTCCGGCAGGGTGTAGTCGTCGGCATCACAACCACGGCCGGCGCCCAACGCCGCCGCGAACATTTCGCCCATGATCTGATCAGCCCAGTCATTCGGCAGATCCATGTATCGGCTGGCGTGCCGGACGAGCCCGCACCAAGCCCGGCCGTCCTCGAACTCCGGAGCCGGGCACGGGCCTTCCTTGCCGGCGCCGACGTATTCGACCGCAAGGGCGCACGGCTCGACGGTGCAACAGTAGCCGCACCCATTGCATGTCGCGGCTTTGGGCGGTTTTACCGGCAAAAGCTGGCCCGAGGTTCCGTCTATCAGATGGATGGTCGCCATAGGTTGAACCTAACGGCGTAACTTCCGAGAAAAAACATTATCGGAAGCTACGCGGTGATCGGTGTGAACGCAAGCCGTATACCCTTACGTCAGCGATACCGCTTTACCGGCATGCAGGCATTGATATCAAGATGGGTAATTGATATTATTTTAAAAAATGATATCATTGTTCTCGATTAATATCAGGAGGTGACCCGATGGCCGAGACGACCGCATTCGCGCTTCGCATGCCCCCCGAGATCAAGGCCGCCGCCAAGGCCTTGACCAAAATCGGCTTCGACGAGCCCTCCGACCGCGGAGAGGGCTACATTAACAATGTCTGGCTCCACAGCATCAACGACGCCCTCTGCTACCTGCTAAAGACGGGCCTGAAGGGGACGCTGACCCACATTGACGCCGCTATCGCCGAATTCACCAACCGCGTCGCGATCAGCGGGGAGATGATGGCGTGGTTCCTCCAGAACCCGGCCGCCTCGAACATTTTGCCGCACAACCTGCCCGAGGACTCTCGCGCCCGTGCCGCGCTGCAGGAGATCATGAGCCCGGACGGCGTCGAGGATGAGGATTGGGTCGGCGGCATGAGCCGGCGCCAAGTAACCCATGACTATGCCGGGGAGCAGCAGCGGCTCTACGACTTGGTCGAAGCCAAGGGTGTCATTCAGAAGGCGCTGGCCGCCCAGGGCTAAGCATCCGCAGAGGGTGGCAAGCGGACCCAGACCCTCCGCCCCGAAGCGGACATTCCACCTCCGACCCAAAACAGGCGAGCGGCGCTGAACGTCCTACTGCTTCGCCTCGATCATCGATCGGATGCGCGCGGCCATCTCTTCGATCGGAAACGGTTTGGTTAGCACAGCCATCCCAGGAGCGAGATGGCCGTTGCCAAGGATCGCGT
>NZ_JAKSYJ010000021.1 GCF_022829365.1 Methylobacterium sp. J-077
GCACCGGCCGGGGACCATGCCCGTCCGATGCCGCGGGTCGCCGCGGGGATCGGACCCCGCGCGTAGTTGGCCGACACCAGGGTCCCCGCGGCGTCCCGCGTCCCTCGTGGTTGGATCTCTTGGGCCATGCCCCCGGCGCCATTGGCGGGTGGGGACGTTGACGCGCGTCCGGAGGTTTGAAGGGGCAGGTTCATGCATGAGAGCCGTCGCGCTTTCCGTAGCCGGGTGCGATCGACGGCGTCCGGCATCTTGGCCCAGCCCGGCCGAATCCCCATGTCGAAAAAATCCGAGTTCTCGAACGAAGCTGCCGGCGTGCGGGCGGCGTTAAAGGTTGCATGAGCGAGACGCTGACGTCCGGCGAGGCCCGGCTCCAGGCACAGGCCGCGCCCGAGGGCGAGATCGCCGCGGCGACCCACACCCTGGTGATCGGGCCCTATCTGGCCCGGGGCGCGCAAGGCCCGGGGGGACCGGGCCACGCCGCCGCCCTGCCGACCCGCTCCGTGGAGGCGCGCCTCGACGAGGCCACCGGGCTTGCCGCCGCGATCGAGCTCGACGTGGTCGAGAGCCTCGCGATCAGCCTGCCGCGCATCCGCCCCTCGACCTATCTCGGCAAGGGCCGGGTCGAGGAGATCGCCGGGCTGATCCGCGCCCGCGAGATCGGCCTCGTGGTGATGGATTGCG
This sequence comes from Methylobacterium sp. J-077, assembly GCF_022829365.1. Classification (GTDB taxonomy): domain Bacteria; phylum Pseudomonadota; class Alphaproteobacteria; order Rhizobiales; family Beijerinckiaceae; genus Methylobacterium. The sequence goes on from NZ_JAKSYJ010000021.1 coordinate 682, forward strand.
CGCTCTCGCCGGTGCAGCAGCGCAACCTCGAAAAGGAATGGGGCGCCAAGGTCATCGACCGCACCGGCCTGATCCTGGAGATTTTTGGGCGGCGCGCCTCGACCCGGGAGGGCACGCTCCAGGTCGAGCACGCGCACCTCGCCTACCAGAAATCGCGGCTGGTCCGGTCCTGGACCCACCTGGAGCGCCAGCGCGGCGGCTTCGGCTTCCTGGGCGGCCCCGGCGAGACCCAGATCGAGGCCGACCGGCGCATGATCCAGGAGCGCATGACCCGGATCGAGCGCGACCTCGACGCGGTGGTGCGGACCCGCGGCCTGCACCGGCAGAGCCGCGCCCGGGTGCCGTACCCGATCGTGGCGCTGGTCGGCTACACCAATGCCGGCAAGTCGAGCCTGTTCAATACCCTGACCCGGGCCGAGGTCACCGCCAAGGACATGCTGTTCGCCACCCTCGACCCGACCGCCCGGGCGACCAAGCTGCCGCATGGTGAAAACGTGATCCTGTCGGACACGGTGGGCTTCATCTCCGACCTGCCGACCGCCCTGATCGCCGCGTTCCGGGCGACCCTGGAGGATGCGATCGAGGCCGACGTGCTGCTGCACGTGCGCGACGTCAGCCACGTCGATTCCGAGGCCCAGGCCGAGGACGTCGGCGAGGTGCTGCGCGAGCTCGGCATCGAGACCACGGCCGAGCGGATCATCGAGGTCTGGAACAAGTCCGACCTGCTGGACGACGACGAGCGCAACCGGCTGATGAACCTCAGCGGCCAGGCCAAGGCCCGCAACGACCGCGACAGCGACGCGCCGGTGCTGGTCTCGGCGCTGACCGGGGAGGGGCTCGCCGCCCTCACCGCCCGGATCGAGGCGCGGATCGGCCGCCACCGGGCGAGCTTCGCGGTGTCGCTGCCCCCCGAGGACGGGGCGGCGCTGAACTGGCTCTACGAGAACGCCGAGATCCTGGACCGGCGCACGGAGGCCGACGGCACCCTGCACCTGGCGATCCGGATCGCTCCCGAGAAGGAGCCGCGCTTCCTCAACCGCTTCAGCGCGGCCCGGCGCCTCGACCGGGGCGCGTGATGGCCGCGGGCGGCGCCCGGACAGCCGGGGACCGCGCCGCGCGCAAGGGGGAGACGGGCCAGGACGATCCCGCCGTGCTGCGGGCCATGCAGGCGGGCGGCGGCCTGCGCCTGCTCGGGCTGCGGATCGTGATCGTGCTGGTGCTGCTGATGGCGGCCCAGGCCTATGACGGCTCCCTGCACGCCCTCAGCCACTGGTTCATCCTCGGCCTCTACGGCGCCGGCACGGTCTGGTTCGGGCTGGGGGAGCGGGGCGGCGGTCCCCGAGCGGCAGCCTACAGCTGGGCCGGGACCCTACTGAACGCCGGACTCGCCGTCTACGTGATCATCGAGCACATGCTGGCCGGCGGCGGGGCCGGCCTCGGGGCCGACGCGGTGAGCCGCCTGCCGGCCTTCCTGCTGCTGCTCCAGACCGGCCTGAGCATGCGGGTCGCCCAGACCCTGCTGTTCTGCGCGGTGGTGACGGCCTGCTGGACCGCGGCCTTCCTGGTCGGGCTGGCCTGGCCGGATCTGTTCCCGGGGCCGGATTCGTTCCCGACCGCGCAGGTCACCGGGCTCGCGACCTTCGTGGCCGCCGGCCTCCTGGTGATCGACGGCATGTCCCGCCTGCGGGAGGCGGTGACCCGGGGTTTGCGCATGGAGCACGAGCGCGCCCAGCTCGCCCGGTTCGTGCCCGACACGGTCGCCCTCGACCTCGCCGCCGAAGAGGTCGGCTCCAGCATGGGCGTGCACCGGCGCCACGCCTGCCTGATGATCCTCGACATCCGCGGCTTCTCGCGGCTGAGCCGGGAGCACCCGCCGGAGGCGATGGTGACGGCGCTGCTAGCCGTCCGGGCGGCTGCGCAGGCCGCGGTGGCGGAGCAGGGCGGGCTTGTCGACAAGTATGTCGGCGACGCGGTGCTGGTGCAGTTCGTGGTCGGGCGCCCCCGCGCCCAGGCTCGGGCGGCGCTCGCCTGCGCCCTGTCGATCCACGACCGGATCGCCGCCCTCAACGCAGCGCGGACCGGGGCGGGGCTGTTCACCCTGCGGGTGGTGGTCGCCCTGCATGCGGGCGACCTCCTGGTCGGCGTGTTCGACGACGGGGTGCGGGCCGAATACACCGTGCTGGGCCCGGCGATGAACGCCCTGTCGCGCCTGGAGGCCCGGGCCAAGGCGGCCGAGATCGAGATCGGCGCCTCGGGGGATGTTCTGGATCTGCTCGGGGGGCCGCTGCCGCCCCGCATCCGGGCGGTCCCGGTGCCGGATGCCAACGCCGCCCAGCCCACCCTGTTCGCCATCGTGGAGACGCCGGCGACCTGAGGCTCAGTTCCGCCGGAACAAGCGCGAGGCTGATCCGTTCGGTCGGCGCGGCGCAGAGTCGCGAACGGACGAAAAACCCATGAGCAAGATTCTTCTCGGCGCGACGCTCGCGCTCGGCCTCGTCCTCGGCGCCGTCAGCCCGAGCCTCGCCGCCCCGGGTGACGGCCTCGACCGGAACGCCGCCGCCACCGGCAACAGCAATTTCGGCGGCATGCACCGCGGCGCCCGGATGTCCTCCCGGGGCGTGATGATGAGCCGCCATCACATGATGCGCCGGCACCATCGCCACCACATGATGCGCCGCCACTACCGCTGAGTTCTCGGGACCCCGTGCCTGCGCGACCCGCGTGCCGGCACGGAACCGGAGCCTGGGGTGCCGGGCGCGACGGCGTCTGCCGAGCCGGTCTCCACTTGGGCGGCGAGCGCTCCGGCGCATCGTCGCGGTTCCGGTCTTCGGGACGATGCGCTGGGGAGAATCCGGATTCGGCGCGCCCAAGTCGGGCGCGACGCGGCGGAGGATCCATGCTGGGACTGGGACGGGTCGGGCGGTTCGCCCTCGGATGTCTCGCGCTCGCGTTCGGCACGGCCGCGCGGGCTGAGGAGAAGCCGGTCCCGCCCCTGGTCTTCACCGGCATCCCCGATCAGGACGAGAGCCGCCTGGTCGAACGCTTCGGCAAGGTCGCGACCGATCTCGAAGCCAAGCTCGGCGTGCCGGTGCGCTATATCCCGGTCAAGAGCTACCCGGCGGCGGTCACCGCCTTCACCAACGGGCAGGTGCAGCTCGCCTGGTTCGGCGGCTTCACCGGGGTCCAAGCGCGCCGGGCCGTGCCGGGCTCCCGGGCGATCGCCCAGGGCGCCGAGGACGCGGCGTTCAAGACCTACCTGATCGCCCATGCCGGGGCCGGGCTGGAGCCGGCGAAGGATTTTCCGAAGGCGATCGCCGACAAAACCTTCACGTTCGGCGCCCGGGCCTCGACCTCCGGGCGGCTGATGCCGGAATACTTCATCCGCCAGGCCTTCCCGGGCAAGAACCCGGAGCAGGTGTTTTCCCGGGTCGGGTTCTCCGGCGACCACAGCCGCACGATCCAGCTGGTCCAGTCCGGTGCCTTCGCGGTCGGCGCCGTCGACTACGCGGTCTGGGACCTCGACACCAAGGCCGGCAAGGTCGACCGACAAGCGGTCTCGGTGATCTGGGAGAGCCCGACCTTCCCGGACTATCAATGGACCGTGCGCGGCGACGTGGAGCAGACCTACGGGGCCGGCTTCACCGAGACGCTCAAGGGCGCCCTGGTCGGCATCATCGACCCGGCGATCCTGGAACCGTTCGGCCGGTCGAAGTTCATCCCAGTCACCAACGCCGCCTACGAGCCCCTGGTCGAGGTCGGCCGCGCCACCGGCCTGCTGGACTACCTGCTGTACCGCTGGGAGCTGATCCTGCGCAAGAGCGCGATCTTCGGCATCCTGGGGGTGACGACGCTGGGCTTCTACGTCGACGCCGCGATCTCGGAGTTGCGCCTCGACGTGGCCGTGGTGCTGATCGCCGCCACTGCCGGGATGACCGTGGCGGTGGACGCCCTTTCGCGAGGCCTGCGCCGGTCCCTGCGCATCGACACCCTGCCGACCCGCCTCTCCGGGCCGGCGCCCGTGGCCGGCGCGCCCGAAGAGGCTTGAAGCGCGGGATCGGGACAAATAGCGGGCTTCCAAGGGGCTCAGCCCTTTGGCGGGTTATCAGGGCAGAGCCCTGATCAACACCTGTGAAGCCGGTGCCTCACCACTTGTAGCTTAGGCTGGCCACGACCCGCCGCGCCTCGCCGTAGAAGCAGGAGGTGAAAGTCTGGCAGGACGAGACGTAGCGCCGGTCGCCGATATTGGTCGCGTTCACCTGCAGGCGCCAGCGATCCCAGTTGTAATGGACCTGCGCGTCGAACAGCACGTAGTCCGGCACTCGGTACAGGTTGGCCACGTCGGCGAAGGAGCGCCCGACATAGCGCACGCCGCCGCCGAAGCCGAAGCCGCGCAGATCACCCGTCGGGATGGTGTAGTCGACGAACACGTTGGCGAAGTTCTCCGGGATGTTGACCGGGACCTTGCCGATCAGGTCCGGGCCACCCCGCTCGTTAGTCAGCCCGTAGATCGTGTAGGAGGCCGAGACGTTGAGGCCGTCGAACAGGCTCGCGACCAGCTGCGCCTCGAAGCCCGTGGACCGCACCTCGCCGAGCTGGGCATTGAACAGCGGGTTGGCGGGGTTGGCAGTCAGCACGTTCTGGCGGTGGATGTCGAAGCCCGCCAGGGTGACGAAGTAGCCCTGCCCGGGCGGCTCGAACTTGATGCCGCCCTCGACCTGCTTGCCGGTCTCGGGCTTGAAGGTCTGGTTGTCGATGCCGGTCCCGATCAGCGGCTGGAACGAGGTCGAGAGGCTGACATAGGGGGCGAGCCCGTTGTCGAAATTGTAGATCAGCGCCGTACGGTAGGTGGTGCCGTTGTCGCTGCGGCCGTTGCTGCCCGAGCCGTTGTTGAGTTTGTCGACCACCCGGTTATCGGCGAAATCCTGGCGGCCGCCGAGCAACAGGGTGAGCCGGTCGGTGATCTTGATCTGGTCCTGCAAGTAGAAGCCGAGCTGCTTGAATGCGTCGGAATTGATCAGGTAGGGGGACGGCGTCCCGGTGGGCAGGCCGTAGGCCGGAGCCAGGATGTTCAGGTCGCTCGCCGGGAACAGCGACGCCTGGTTGTCGCTCAAGCGGTAGTCCTTGTAGTCCAGGCCCATCAGCAGGTCATGGCGGAAGTATCCGTCGAAGAACCGCGCCTCGGCTTGGTTGTCGACCTGGAACAGGTTGACCTTGGCGCTGTCGCGGAACTGGTAGCGGGCGAGCAGCGTCTGGGCGGGATTGCTGTAGCCAAGCTGGCCGATATCGGAGTCCTGAAAGCTCTTGAGGAACGAGTAGCGCAGGTTCTGCCGGACGGTCCACGTGTCGTCGAAGTCGTGCTCGAACTCGTAGCCGAGGAAGGCCTGGTCGCGCTGGAAGGTGTTGAAGCCGGCATCGCCGACATTCAGCGAGCGCGGGATGCGCAGGCCGGAGGCGTTGGGCCGCACGGTTCCGAGATACGGCAGGAAGTTCGACGTCACCGCAGTGTTGTCGTGCTGGAAGCTCGACAGGAAGGTGAAGCGCGTCGCCCCATCCGGCTTATAGGTGACCGACGGTGCGATGTAGAAGCTGTCGTCCGGGGCGCCGTCGACCTGGGTTCCGCCCTGGCGGCCGAAACCGGTCAGCCGGTAGAACCAGTGGCCTTCCTGGTCCGCCGGGCCGCCGAAATCGAAGGCGGCGTATTTCTGGCCGAACGAGCCGCCGCCGACCTCGGCATAGCCGAACGGGTCGAGGGTCGGGCGCTTGGTCACTTGGTTGACGATGCCGCCGGGGCTGCCGGCCCCGAACAGGACCGCCGCGGGGCCGCGCAGGACCTCGATCCGCTCGAGCCCGAACGTGTCGGTCTTGAAGTAGCCGAAACCGTAATTCAGCTGCTGCAGCCCGTCCCGGTAGATGCCGTAGTCGCTCACCACGAAGCCGCGCAGGGTGAGATAGTCGATACGCGTATCCGCCCCGTACACGCCGCCATAGGCGCCGGCGACGTACTGGGTCGCCTGGGTCAGGGTCTGGGCGTTCTGGGCGTCGAGCTGCTGGCGCCCGATCACGGTGATCGATTGCGGCGTCTCGATCAGCGGGGTGTTGGTCTTCGTCGCGGTCGCCGAGCGCTTCGCCACGAAACCGTCGATCGGTCCGGTCGGGTTCTCCACGCTGCGCGAGGCCGCGCTGGACCGTGCCGCCTGGACCGGGCCGCCCCCGCGGCTCTCGACGCTGATCTCGTCGAGCTGCACGCTGCCTTCGGCAGGCGGGTTGGCGGTGCCGCGACGCGGCGGCGTCGCGTCCTGGGCCAGCGCCGGGACGGCCTGCGCCAGCACGGCCAGGGAGGCACCGATGACGAGGGCGCGCAGGGCGCCGGAACGGGGAGGAGCGACTCTCATCTGACTGGACCCTGTGCGACCCCGCGGACAGCCGACCGCGTTCGCCGGAGACGGTCCCGGCGGGGCTGCCCCGCTCTTTAGAATTGTGATAAACTGCTGTTATTATTCAGCTTTCTGCCACACGCAGTACGTGCAGCCAGGCTTGGCCGCAAGCGGGGCACGCGCGGAAGGCGAGGGCTGTTGCGGTTTCGACACGTAGGAATGGACGTGTCCCGCATGCCGCCAGGGCGGCCCGCCGGAGGCGGGCGCGCAAGCCTGTGGACGCCGTGGGCCGGTCCGCCGCGCCCGGTCCCGAAGCTACTTCACGCGGGTCCCGAGCCAGCCGGCTAAGGCATCCGCCACGGCGTCGCTGTTGGTCTCCAGCATCACCATGTGGCTGTTGCCGCGCAGGCCCTGGTCGGCCAGCCGGATCACGTCGGGCCTAGCGCCGGCCTGGGTCAGGAAGGCGGCCGTGCAGGCATCGTAGGTGGCGTGGAACGAGGCCTCGGCGGTCACCACCACGGTCGGCACCTTGGCGAGGTTCGGCAGGGTCCGGGCGGGGTCGGCCTGCAGCCAGCAGCGGATCTGGCCGTCGGGCCCCTTGGCCTGCTGCACCACGGCCAGGTCTTCCGGCGCCTTGACCGGTGGGTCGAAGGTCAGCGGCATCCGGGTCAGTCCGTAGGCGCGGGCGCGACCGTCCCCGGACCGCTCCCAGAAATCCTTACCGCCGCGGAACTGCACGTCGAAGAAGGGCGGCCCGTTGGGCTCCACGCTGATATGGGCCTTCACAAGGTCGGGACGGGCATCCGAGGCCGCCCAGCCGAACAGCGCCCCCTGGCCGTGGGTGAGCAGGATCGCCGGCCCGATCTTCTCCAGCAGGGCCAAAAGGGCCGGATCGACGAGCTCTTCCGTCTGCTGGCCGTTGGCCAGGAACGGGACCTGGCTGGCAAAGAACTGGTCGAAGGCGGAATTGCCCTGCACGCCGGTGCCGCCCGGCCATTGCGTGTGGAGCTTCGCCTGCGGGAACAGGTCGTAGACCTCCGGGGCCGTGTAGGTCTTCTCGAGGCCGCGGGTGCCGAGCCGGTCGTAGGGCCCGTAGACTTCCGGGTTGGTGCCCGAGCGCCCGCGCCCGACCTGATCGACCACGTAGACCTGGTAGCCCTTCTCGACGAAGCGCTGCACCCAGCCCGGCCGGCCGTCCGCAGTGGCGAGGAAGTTCACCCCGGTCTGGGCGAGCCCATGCACCATCACCACCGGATAGGGCTGGGTGATCCGGGCGGGCGTGCGCGACTGCACGAACATTTGGCCGACCATCACGGTCTTGTCGCCGAGTTTCTGATACCGGCCGCCGGTGTAGAAATAGCCCGCTCGGGTGACGGGCTCGGGGGCGGGCTCCTCGGCCCGGACCGGCAACGCGGCCAGGCTCAATCCCTGAACCACGAGCAACGCCCTCAGAATGCCGCCCGCGCCGCGCGCCGCGATGCCCCCCGAGATCCCCTGGCCGGCCATACGTCTCTCTCCGGATGCGCTTCGCATCGGGCGGGCTTATTGCGGGAAACGGCGCGTTCGGCCAGCACCTCCGGTTGACGCACGCAGGAGCCGCCCCCTCAAAGTGCCCGAGTCCCGAGAGCCCGAACCCACACGCATGCCAGGCCCATCACGGCGACGCTGGTGAAACCGCGGCCGCACGCCCACCTTCGGGTCATCGCGGGCGCCGGGATCGGCGCCCCTCGCCCGGAGAGCCCGCGGCGAGACCCAGTCAAGGACGTCACGCCGTGGACCCCGCTACCGCCAAGATTCTGGTTTCCGCCGCTCTGGTCGCCTCGATCGTCCTGTTCAGCCTCGTGTCGATCCAGGCCTTCATCGTCCAGATCGCGGCCGATCTCCGCGAGGCAAGGGCTGCGCGCGTGCCGGTTCGCGCCGAACGTCCGCGGCCCCCGCAGGCCTGACCGAGGCTCTCAGGTCCTGTCCTGGCGAGCCCGCTCGCGCAGGATGAACTTCTGGACCTTGCCGGTGGAGGTCTTCGGCAGGTCGCCGAAGATCACGTGGCGGGGCAGCTTGTAGGCGGCGAGCCGCCCCCGGCACCATTGGATCAGCTCGTCGGCGCTCGGCGTCGCCCCCGGCTTCAGCTCGACGAAGGCGCAGGGCGTCTCGCCCCATTTCGCGTCCGGCTTGGCCACCACCGCGGCGGCCGACACCGCCGGGTGCTTGAACAGGGCGTCCTCGACCTCGATCGACGAGATGTTCTCGCCGCCCGAGATGATGATGTCCTTCGACCGGTCCTTGAGCTGGACGTAGCCGTCCGGGTGCTTCACCCCGAGATCGCCGGTGCGGAACCAGCCGCCCTTGAAGGCGGCCTGCGTGGCCGCCGGATTCTTGAGGTAGCCGCGCATCACCACGTTGCCGCGCATCATCACCTCGCCGATCGTCGTGCCGTCGGCGGGCACCGGCTCGAGACTCTCCGGATCGCGCACGTCGAGGGCTTCCAGCACCGGGTAGCGCACCCCCTGGCGGGCTTTCTTCGCCGCCCGCTGGTCGGCCGCCAGGGCGTCCCAATCCGCGTGCCAGGCATTGACCACCGCCGGGCCGTAGCTCTCGGTCAGGCCGTACAGGTGGGTCACGTCGAAGCCGGCCTCGGACATCCCGGCGAGCACTGCCTCGGGCGGGGGCGCCGCGGCCGTGAAGAACGCCACCCGCCGGGGCAGGTCGCGGCGCTCGGCATCGGGGGCGTTGATCAGCATCTGCATCACGATCGGCGCGCCGCAGAGATGCGTGACCCCGTGCTCCGCCATCAGCCGGTACAGCGCCTCCGCCCGGACCTGGCGCAGGCAGACATGGGTGCCGGCCACGATCGACAGGGTCCAGGGGAAGCACCAGCCGTTGCAGTGGAACATCGGCAGGGTCCAGAGATAGACCGGGTGCTGCCCGAGCCCGCCGGTGATGACGTTGCCGAGTGCCAGCAGGGCCGCGCCCCGGTGGTGGTAGACCACGCCCTTCGGGTCGCCGGTGGTGCCCGAGGTGTAGTTCAGCGCGATCGCGTCCCACTCGTCGCCGGGCAGCTGCCAGTCGTGCTCCGGGTCGCCCCCCGCCAGGAAGGTTTCGTAATCCGTCTCCCCGAGCCGCGCGCCCGGCCCGTCGTATTCCGGATCGTCGACATCGATGACGAAGGGTCTCGGCTCCAGGCCGTCGAGCGCCGCCGCGGCGGTCTTCGCGAATTCCCGGTCGGTGATCAGCACCTTGGCCTCGCCGTGCTCCAGGCAGAACCGGATCGCCGCGGCGTCGAGGCGGGTGTTGAGGGTGTTGAGCACCGCCCCGGTCATCGGCACGCCGTAATGGCACTCGACCATCTCGGGGGTGTTGGCGAGGAAGGCCGCCACGGTGTCGCCGCGGCCGAGCCCGCGCCGCGCCAGCGCCGAGGCCAGGCGGCGGGCGCGGGCATAGAGCTCCCGGTAGGAGCGCCGCAGGGGGCCGTGGATCACGGCGACCTGCTCGGGGAACACCCGGGCCGCCCGGTCGAGATAGAGCAGGGGGGTCAGCGGCTGGTGGTTGGCCGGCACGCGGTCGAGATCGCGGTCGTAGATCGTGTCGCGGGCCATCGGCATCCTCCCGGCATTGTGTTGCCGGGACAGTAGCTTGTGGGCGCGGGCGCGAGCAATCGCCCTGCAGTGAGGATGCGCTCAGTGGCGCGGCTCGTCCTCGGGCTCGGGCAGGAAACTGGCGAGTTCGAAGCCGATCTCGATCATCAGGCGCTCGATATGCTCGACCAGCACCGGCCGCTGCAGGGTATAGGCGAGGTCGCGCAGGGCGATGACGTGCTCGGCCATCCGGTTCACGACGCGCTCGCTCTGCACGAGGTTGGCCGTCTGCTCCTCGGTCCGGTCGATCGCGATGCCGCGGCCCTGCATCGTGCGGCCCGTGGGGTCGCGCTCGATCCGGCCGCGCATCAGCAGGGTCCGGATGCCGCTGCGGGTGTCCCGGGTGCGGAACTCCGCCTCCAGGGTGCCGCCGGTCTCGGACACGGCGTGTAGGTAGCTCTCGATCCGGATGCGATCCTCCGGATGGGTCCGGTCGAGGAACGCCGCCAGGGACACGCCGGTGGCGGCCGCCACCGGGTCGAGGCCGAGCAGCCCGGCCAGGGAGGCCGAGAGCGCCAGCCGGTCGGCCCAATGATCGTGGACCCACGTACCGACCACGCCGGAAGCGTCCAAGACGGATTGCGGGATCGGGGCTTCGGCCATGCCATTCCTCGCCGGGCTGTCAAACGCCGCCAAACCTGAGGTTATCAAATCCATCGCGGTCCCGGCGCCGGCATTCCTAAGGCTACGGTATCCTATAGCGGCTGAAAAGGCCGTTCAGGGATTAGACAGCATAAATCTTAACCTAAAGTTTAGATTAGGCGCGATTGGCCGCCAGCTTCACCGGGACCGGCCGCCCGGGCGTGGGGGCTGGTCTTAACCGGTCGTTAACCATGCCGCACGCAACGTGTCGCACGAGATCCTTGGGTCACAGGATCGCGGCAGCCCGTGATCATGCACCTGAGGTTGCCCGGCGCGGGCGCGGCAATCGTTGTTGCCCGCACCCCGGCGGATGCGCGGAGCCATCTGGAGGACGCCCAGGATGAAAGCGATCACCTTCGTCACGCAGAAGGGCGGCAGCGGCAAGAGTACGCTGTGCATCTCCTTGGCGGTCGCCGCCCGGGAGGCGGGCCATACGGTCTGCATTCTGGAGATGGACCGCCAGGCCACGATCTCGGACTGGCTCGACCACCGCACCGCCGACGGTCCCGAGGTCGCGCAGATCGATGCGACGCAGATCGATGCCGTGATGGAGCGCCTGCGCGAATCCGCCTACGACTTCGTGTTCATCGACACGCCGGGGGTCGATTCCACCGGCACGCTCTCGGCGATTCGCGCGGCGGATCTGTGCATCATCCCGTGCCGGCCGACGCCGGCCGACCTGCGGGCGTTCAAGCCGACGCTCGCAGCGGTCTACCGGCTGGAGAAGAAATTCGCCTTCGTGCTGAATCAGACCCCGCCTCGCTCCTACCGGGTCCGGGACGCGGCCGACGGGCTCGCCGTGCTCGGAATCCTGCCGGACGTGAACATCGTCGCCCGCACCGACCACCAGGACGCGATCGGCCTCGGCCAGGGCGTCACCGAGTTCAATCCCAAGGGCCAGGCCGCCGGGGAGGTCCGCCGCCTCTGGGCCTGGATCGAGCGCCGCACGCAGTCGCTGAGGACGGGCCAGCATGTCCAAGCCGCCTAAGCTCAGCCTCGCGGCGATCGTCGCCTCGGCGAACCCGCCGGATCGGCACTTGGGCGCAAAGGCGGCCTTCGCCGGCCGGCCGCAGGGCGCCGAGATCGTGACCCTGGCGCTCGCGCCCCCGGGGGCGAAGCCGGCCGCAACGCTGAAGCAGCGCGCCCGTCAGATGTCGGTCTACCTAGAGCCGCCGGTCTACGACCAGCTCCGCGACCTCGCCTATGCCGAGCGGACCAAGATGCACGCCCTGATGCTGGAGGCCCTCGACCTGCTGTTCAAGCAGCGCGGCGCGCGTTCCATCGCGCAACTGACCGATACCCAGCCCCGCTGAACCGGGTTTCCAAAGGGCCGTGCCCTTTGGCGGGGTTCGGAGGCGGAGCCCCTGATCATCGGGCGACGCCTGACACCAGGGCTCCGCCCTGGACCCGCAAAAGGTCTCGGACCTTTTGAAAACTGAAATTTTTTCCTCGATCAATGGGTTGATCGAAAATCCTCATGCGTCGAGCGAGGAAACGGTCCATCGAACGG
>NZ_JAKSYJ010000148.1 GCF_022829365.1 Methylobacterium sp. J-077
GATCGCCAAGCATTCATGCGTGAACTCGTCGACGACGTTGAGCATCCGGATCTTGCGTCCATCATGTGTGCGCGCCTCGACGAAGTCATACGACCACACGTGATTGCGGTATTCCGGACGAAGACGGATACAGGACCCGTCGTTGTCCCAGATCCGCCCCCGCTTGGGCTGCTTGGCCGGGACCTTCAGACCCTCACGCCGCCAGATCCGCTCGACGCGTTTGTCGTTGACGAACCAACCGGCCGCCTTCAGCAATGCGCTGATCTTGCGGTAGCCATAGCGTCCGTACTTCTCAGCCAACGCCACGAGATCGGCCGTTAGCGCCTCTTCATCATCGCGGCCCCGCGGTACCTTGCGCTGTGTCGAGCGATGCTGACCGAGCGCCCGACAAGCGCGGCGCTCGGAGACGGTCATCGTCCGCATGATGTGCTCGACACAGGCGCGTCGGCGCGCAGGGCTCAGAAGTTTCCCCGGGACGCCTCCTGCAAGATCAGCTTGTCCAGCGTCAGATCTGCGATCGCCCGCCTGAGACGTTGGTTCTCCGTCTCAAGATCCTTCATCCGCTTCACTTGATCCGATTTCAGGCTGCCGTACTCCTTGCGCCAGCGATAGTACG
>NZ_JAKSYJ010000158.1 GCF_022829365.1 Methylobacterium sp. J-077
CCCGCCCTCAGTGCCGGTAGCGTTCGGCCAGGGCCATGAGCGCCTGGGCGAGGTCGGTGAGGTTGGCGGACGCCGCCTCGACCTGGCGGGTGCCGGCCGCGGTCTGCTGGCTGGCCTGGCGGATGTTCTGCAGCGCCCCCATCACCTGCTCGATCCCGAGCTGCTGCTGGTTGGTCGAGGCCACGATCTGCTGGAACGTCTGCACGTTCTCCTCCACCCGCGCCGTGATCTCCTCGATCGTCCGCTGGGTCGTGTCCGAGCGGGTCTTGCCGGCCGCCGCGCGCTTGACCGCCTCCTCGGTGAGCATCACCGAGGTGTTGATGCCTCGCTGGATCTCCCCCAGGAGCCCCCGGATCTGGCCGGTGGCCGCCTTGGCCTGGTCGGCCAAGAGCTTCATCTCGGAGGCGACCACGGCGAAGCTGCGCCCGCTCTCGCCGGCCGCGGCCGCCTCGATGGCGGCGTTGAGCGCGAGCAGATGGGTGCGCTCCGAGATGTCGTTGACCGTCTCGATGATGTCGCCGATCGTCTGGGTCTTCTCCGACAGGCTGACGATGTTGCCGGCGACCGCCTCGGCCTGCTCGCGGATCGCGTCCATGGCCTTGGCGGTGTCGGAGACCGCGCGCAGGCCCTGGCGCGAGGTCTGGGCGGTGGCCTGGGCGGTGGCGATCACCTCGGTGGCGCGCTTGCCGATCTGGGCGCCGGAATGGGTGATCTCGTCGACGGTGGCGGCGGTCTCCTGCACGGCGGCGAACTGCTCCTCGACCGAGGCCGCCTGCTGCTGGGCCGAGGCGCGGATCTCGGCGGCGGCGGCGTTGAGGTCCGAGGTCGCGGCCCGGTTGGTCCGGGCGAGGTCGGAGAGGTTGTCGACCATGGCGTCCAGCGTCCGCCCGAGATTGGCGATCTCGTCTCCGCCCTGCATGGCGAGCTTGCCCGAGAGGTCGCCGTCGCCGACCCGCTCGACGAAGGCCATCACCGTCTCCAGCGGGCGCACCACCGCCCGGCGGATCAGCCAGGTGACGAGCATCGCCAGCAGCACCGCGGCGGCGAGCGTCAGGTAGATCGACAGGCGCGAGCGCTCGTAGACCTCGTGGGCGGCGCGCTGCCCCAGGGCCATACTGCCGTCGAGCAGGGTGCGGAGGTTGGTGATGCCGCCGAGGAACGGCGCCTGCAGACGGCCGATCTCGTCGTTGCGCGCCTCGACGGCGGCGAGATCCTGCTGGGCGATGGCGGCGAATTGCGCCTCGCTCACGGTCCGGACCTCCCGGAAGGAGCGCTGCACCTCGGCCGCCGCCGTGGCGATCCGGTCCCAGGCGGCGTTGCGCTCGGCGGTGATCGATTGCGTCCGGTACGTGCCGGCGAGCTGCATGGTGGCGGCGAGGCCGCTCTCGACCTGGGCGGCGGTCCGGCGCCAGGCCGCCACGGTGTCCTCGGCGCGCGCCGGCCGTCCTTGCGCTTGCGACAGCATCGCGATGACGGCGTTGCGGCGCAGGAGCCCGAGGTCCCGGGCCTCATTGCCGAGGTCGTCGAGCTGGCGCAGCACCGCCATATCGCGGCGGACGATGGCGTCGGTGGTGTCGCGCACCGCCCCGATCTGTTCCAGCGCGTAGAAGCCGAGCGCCACGATCACCACCGTGACGGCGACGAAGCCGAGGAGGATGCGTCTTCCGATCGAGAACGTCACGGTCGGGGCTGACTCCGGTGGAGGGGCGCGCGGACGGAATTTAGGGCAGCACGCGGCGCAGGAGGCGGGAGAGGTCGACGACGACGAAATCCGGTCGGCCGTCGCGGACCGAAGCGGGGGCATACCCCGAAGCGGCCGCGTTGCCCAACCCGGTGGGATCGGCATCCTCCGCGATCCCTGCGGCGGAGGGTCCCGGGGCGGCGGCGATCCCCAGCACCCGGTCGACCGCCAGGGCGACGGCTTGCGGCTGGGTGCCGCGCAGCACGACCAGATGGCCTCCCCCGCTCTCGCCCTCGGGCGGGGCTTCCGGCCGGCCGAGCGCCCGGGCGAGGCCGACGACGCCGACGATCCGGCCCGACAGGGCGATCAGGCCGAGCAAAGCCGGCACCGCTCCGGGCATCGGCGTGCACGGGCGCATCGGCAGGACCTGCGCGACTGCGGCGAGAGGGATGCCGTAACGCTCGGACCCGCATTCGCAGACGAGGTGGTCGATCCCGATCTCCGCGCCCGCCGCGGCGGCGCTCCGGCGCGCCAGGGACGCGGCGCGCGCGGCCCGGATGTCCCGCGCGGTCCCGGGCCGGGCGCCGTGCTGCGGTGCGCTCTGGCGCGCGTCCATCAGGAACTCCCGGTGTCTGCGCTGCGATAGGGCCCGAGCCCGGCGCGGGCCGCGGCCGCCCCGGCGGCGATCTCGCCGGCCGCCGCGCCGTCGCCCTCGAGCAGCAGCGTGTTCGGCCCCAGCGCTTGGCTGAGCGCGATGGCATTGTCGAGGGCCCGGGCCGCCTCGCCGGGACGGCCGAGCCCGATCAGCAGCAGGCCGAGATGGTAGTGCGCCATCACGAAGCCCCGGTCGAGGTAGAGCGCCGCCCGCAGCGCCCGCTCGGCCTCGGCGTCCCGGCCCAGCGTGCGGGCGAGCAGGCCCTCGTAGAAGCGCAGGGCCGGATCGGTCGGGTCGCGGGTGAGGGCGCCGCGCAGCAGCCGCCAGGCGGCGCCGGTCTCCCCGGAATCGGCGAGCGTGCGGATCTGCGCGAGGTCGCCGTCCGGCGCGTCGGCGGGCGCCACCTCGGCCGGCGGAAGCGCGTCGGCCGCCGGAGCGCGCGGCTGGGCCAGGGTCGCGACGACGGTCTCGAGCGCCGTGCAGGGCTCTTCCACGGCCCGGACGCGCGGCGCCGGCCCCGGCTCGACGGCCGGGGAGGCCGGCCGCGGCGCCGGTGAAGCCGCGTCGCCGAGGCGGCGGTAGGCCACGGTGCCGGGCAGGCTGACCGGATCGAGGAACCCCGAGAAGGTCAGGTTCGGCTCGGCATGGCCGAGCAGCAGCCAGCCGTCCGGCCGGAGTTTTCGGCCGAGGCCGCGCACCACCGCGGCCACCGTCTCGGCCTCGAAATAGATCAGCACGTTGCGGCACAGGACCAAGTCGAAGCCCTCGCCCGGCGGGCTCTTGGGCTCGACCAGGCTGAGCAGGTTGCCGCGCTCGAACCGGACCAGCGCGCGGAATTCCGGCCGCAGGGCGTAGCCGCCCTCGCGGCGGATCCCGGGGGCGGGGGGCAGGCGCGTGAAATAGCGCAGCCTCTCCTCCGGCGGCATGGTGCGGAGCGCCCAGCGCCCGTACTCGGCCGCCCGGGCGGTCGCGAGCGCCTCGACGCTGATGTCGGTGCCGAGGATCGCGACCCGCCAGTCGGGCAGGGCGTCGCCCAGGGCCTCGCGGACCAGGATCGCCAGGGAATAGGGCTCGGCGCCGGTGGAGCAGCCGGCGCTCCAGATCCGCAGGGTGCGGTCGAGGCTGCGCGCCGCGATCAGGGCCGGCAGGATCGTCTCACGCAGGGCCTGGAACTGCTCAGCATAGCGGAAGAAGAAGGTCTCGCCGACGGTGATCTCGGCCTCGAGCTGGGACCATTCCCCCTCGCCTCGGGACCGGTCGGCCAGGAGCGCGGCGTAGGCGGTGCAGTCGGCGAGCGCATTGGCCCGGAAGCGCCGGCGCAGGCGCTCGATCAGGAGCTCGTCCTTGTCGATGTAATAGTGGTGGCCGGTGCGGGCGATGATCCGCGCCTTGAGATCGGCATAGGCCGGGTCGGCGCCCGGATCGGGGCGGGGAGGAACGGGGCGCCGCATCGTGGGATCAGGCGGAGGGCGGCAGGGCGGCCAGGCGCTCGGCGGCAGCCCGCGTCAGCGCCGCGACCCGGGCCCGCTCCTGGGCGGTCAACAGGCCGTCGGGGGCAAGGGCGTGGACGAGCCGGTCGCCGATCACGAGCTCGGCGGCCACGCAGCCGTTGAGGGTCCCGACCTCCTTGGCTGGCCGGATCGCGGAATCGGGCACGATCACCAGATCGGCGGCGCGGTCGACCAGGTAAGCGACGGCGTCGTCCCGGGTGAGCACCAGATGCGCGTAGAGGCCCGGCTCCGTGGCGGCCGGGCGCAGGCCGAGCAGCGGCGCCAGATCGATCACCGGGATCGGCGCGCCGCCGAGGTTGAGGAAGCCGGCCAGCCAGCCGCCGGTTGCTGGGGGATTGTGCAGATCCGGCAACGGCAGGATCTCGGAGACGGCCGCGCGGGGCAGGGCGCAGGGCGTGCCGGCGACGTCGAGGAGCAGATAGGCCGAACCGCTGCTGGCCAAGGCCGCCCCCTCCTGAACGCATCGCGGCCGAGCCGGGATAGGTCGCGAGATAGGCTTTCGGATCCCGGCAAGCAATCATCCACCTCCGAATCGCGGATCCGGGGAACCAAGTCTCCTCTCAGCCGCTTATTTTCCAACGCAGCGGCACCGCTCCAGACGACGGGCGACGCCTCGCCTGCGACTGTCTTGAAGCCAGGATCCGATCATGAAGAAATTGCTGTTGGCCGCCGCCTCGCTGACGCTGCTCGCGGGCTCCGCCTACGCCCAGGGCAACGCGCCCTACAACAATTCCGGTTCCCAGGCCGGCGGTCCCCGCGGCGGCATGGAGCGCGCCGGTGAAGCCGCCACCATGGAGCGGGGCGCGGCCCCGGCCCCGATGATGCACAAGCGCATGAAGCACAAGCGGATGATGAAGCATCACCGCCGGATGCGTCACCACCAGATGTGATCGGTTCGGGGAACGCCGCAGCGCGGCATCACCGTGACGATCAGGCCTGTCGCATCCGCGGCAGGCCTTTTTTGTGGGGTTTTCGGTCGTGGTGCCGATCCGGTCGAGGCGGGCTACGATGGTCGCACAATCGGTTTTGCAGGTCGCGACGCGCCTCCTCTCCCGTGCGGGAGAGGGAACCCGTGCCACGTCCAGCATCGTGTGAGTCCGACGGCCTGCACAAGTCGAAGACGCTGCCAAGGCCGCCACCTGTGCGGTTCCAATCCTTTGCGCGCCCCATCCGGTTGCCCCACCGCCCCCATCGGTTCACTCTCTCGCGAAACCCGCCGCACCCGTAAGATGTTCGCAAACGAACATCCGCGCCCGTAAAGTGGCGCGAGAAAACGCCAGGAGTCCTGATGTCACGACCGCTCGACCGGAGATCCGAGGACAGGGTCGAGGTGACCGGGGTCGAGGGGCGGCGCAGCGCCATCGTGGCGTCGGTGCGCCAGCGGGGCTTCGTCACCATCGAGGCGCTGGCCGCGCAGTTCGGCGTCACCGTCCAGACGATTCGGCGCGATCTGAACGAGCTGAGCGCCGAGGGACGGCTGGAGCGCTACCGGGGCGGGGGCGGCTTGCCGTCCAGCGTCGAGAACATCGACTATGCCGACCGCCGGGTGACCCTGCTGCCCGAAAAAACCCGGATCGGCCGGCTCGCGGCGAGCCGGATTCCGTCGCACTGCTCGGTCTTCGTCAATATCGGCACCACACCCGAGGCCGTGGCCCGGGAGCTGACCCGGCACGACGACCTCAGCGTCATCACCAACAACCTCAACGTGGCGCTGTCGCTCGCCGAGGCCACGGAATTCCACATCGTCGTGGCGGGGGGCACCGTGCGCAACCGCGACGGCGCGGTGCTCGGACAGCTCACCTGCGACACGCTCAGCCAGTTCCGGGTCGACGTGGCGGTGATCGGCATCAGCGGTATCGATGCCGACGGCGCGCTTCTCGACTACGATTACGAGGAGGTCCGGGCGACGCAGACCATCCTGGCCCATGCCCGCAAGACCTTCCTGGTGGCCGATCATACCAAGTTCACCCGCCGCCCGATGGTGCAGGTCGGTCGGCTGGACCAGATCGACACGTTCTTCACCGATCGGCTGCCGCCCCCGGACTTCGTCGCCCTGATCGAGCGCCAGGGCGTCACTCTGGCGGTGGCCGACGACGAACTGTAACGAACATGCGTTTTTTCGCTTGCGAAAATCCTCACCGGGTTCAATATGTCCTCAACTCGCCATTCAGGGCGGGAGAGGAGGAACAATGCCGGCTGCAACGCGCCAGCGCGAGCCGTCCGACGCCTACGACCTTTTGGTCATCGGCGGCGGCATCAACGGCACCGGGATCGCGCGCGATGCGGCGGGCCGCGGCCTGGCGGTCCTGCTGGCCGAGCGCGGGGACCTAGCCGGCTTCACCTCCTCGTCCTCGACGAAGCTGATCCACGGCGGCCTGCGCTACCTCGAGTATTACGAGTTCCGCCTTGTCCGCGAAGCCCTGGCCGAGCGCGAGCGGTTGCTGCGCCAAGCCCCTCACGTGATCTGGCCCCTCCGCTTCGTACTGCCCCACGACGAGGGCCTGCGCCCGGCCTGGATGCTGCGGCTCGGCCTGTTCCTGTACGACCATCTCGCGCGGCTGCGGACGCTGCCGGGCTCGACCTCGGTGGACCTGCGCAAGTCCCCGTTCGGCGCGCCCCTGCAGAAGCGGTTGACCAAGGGCTTCGTCTATTCCGACTGCTGGGTCGAGGACAGTCGCCTCGTCGTGCTCAACGCCATGGATGCCCGCGAGCGCGGCGCCACGGTGCTGACCCGCACCGGCGTGGTCTCGGCGCGGCGCGAAGGCGACGGTTGGGTCGCCACTTTGCGCGATGAGCGCACCGGTGCCGAACACAATGTCCGGGCGAAGGCGGTGGTCAACGCCGCCGGCCCGTGGGTGAGCGCGACGCTCGGCGGCACGCTGGGCATCAACAGCCGCGCCGCGGTCCGCCTGATCAAGGGCAGCCACATCGTGGTGAAGCGCCTGTTCCCGGGGGACCAGGCCTACATCCTGCAGCAGCCCGACAAGCGGATCATCTTCGCAATCCCCTACGAGCGCGACTTCACGCTGATCGGCACCACCGACGTGCCCTATGACGGCGAGCCCGGGCCGGTCTCGATCTCACCCGAGGAGACCGACTACCTCTGCGGCTGCATCAACCGCTCCTTCGACACCCGCATCACCCCGGCCGACGTGGTCTGGAACTATTCCGGCGTGCGCCCGCTCTACGACGACGCGGCCGAGAACGCCTCCGCGGTGACCCGCGACTACGTGCTCGATGTGGAGGACCAGGGCGGGAAGGCGGCGGTGCTGTCGGTGTTCGGCGGCAAGATCACGACCTACCGGCGCTTGGCCGAGCACGCGATCGAGAAGCTCAAGCCGTTCTTCCCGGGCCTCAAGGGAGCCTGGACCGGCGATTCATTGCTGCCCGGCGGCGCCATGAAGGATGCCGATTTCGACCGGTTCCTCGCCGAGTTCCAGGCGGACAAGCCGTTCCTGCCGGCCGAGACGGCGCGGCGCCTGGCTCGCGCCTACGGCACACGCGCCCGCGAGATCGTCGGGACCGCGCGCTCCATGGCCGATCTCGGCGAGGTGTTCGACGGCGGCCTCACGGGGGCCGAGGTCGATTACCTGCGCGCCAAGGAATGGGCGGTCACCGCCGAGGACATCCTCTGGCGCCGCTCGAAGCTCGGCCTGCGCACCGGCCCGGAGAGCGCCGCGCGGCTCAACGCCTACCTCGACCGCAAGGCCGAGGCCGCATGATTGTACCGAACCCGAGCCGGCGCGAGACCGGTCGGGCCTAACCGAGGGAGGGAACGATGAGCCGTTACGTCGGGGCCATCGACCAAGGCACCACGAGCAGTCGCTTCATGGTGTTCGATCGCGAGGGCAGCGTCATCGCGCTGGCCCAGGCCGAGCACGCGCAGATCTATCCGGCCCCCGGCCATGTCGAGCACGACGCCGCCGAGATCTGGACCAGGACGCAGGGCGTGATGCGCGAGGCCCTGGACAAGGCCGGCC
This sequence comes from Methylobacterium sp. J-077, assembly GCF_022829365.1. Classification (GTDB taxonomy): domain Bacteria; phylum Pseudomonadota; class Alphaproteobacteria; order Rhizobiales; family Beijerinckiaceae; genus Methylobacterium. Next base: position 7,828 of record NZ_JAKSYJ010000158.1, read on the forward strand.
TCCAGCCCATCGACTTGGCGGCCATCGGCATCACCAACCAGCGCGAGACCACGCTGATCTGGGACCGGCGCACCGGCAAGCCGCTGCACAATGCCCTGGTCTGGCAGGATACCCGCAACGACCGGCTGGTCTCCGAATTCGCCCGGGACGGCGGCCGCGACCGGTTCCGCGACCTGACCGGCCTGCCGCTGGCGAGTTATTTTTCGGGTCTCAAGCTGCGGTGGCTTCTGGACCATGTGGAGGGCGCCCGCGAGCGGGCCGAGGCCGGCGACGTGCTGTTCGGCAATATCGATACCTGGCTGGTCTGGAACCTCACCGGCGGCGCCGAGGGCGGCCTCCACGTCACCGACGTGACCAATGCCAGCCGCACGCAGTTGATGTCGCTGAAGACCCTGGACTGGGACGACGGCATGCTGGCGACCTTCGGCATCCCAAAGGCGATGCTGCCCCGGATCGTCTCGTCGAGCGAGGTCTACGGCGAGACCAAGGCGCCGTTCGCCGGCGTGCCGATCGCCGGCATCCTGGGCGACCAGCAGGCGGCCCTGTTCGGGCAGACCTGCTTCAGTCCCGGCGAGGCCAAGAACACCTACGGCACCGGCTGCTTCGCGCTGATGAACACCGGCGAGACGCCGATCCCGTCCAAGGCCGGCCTCATCACGACCCTGGCCTACCGCCTCGACGGCGAGAAGCCGGCCTACGCGCTGGAAGGCTCGATCGCCATCACCGGGGCCCTGGTGCAGTGGCTGCGCGACAACCTCCACATGATCAAGGACTCGGCCGAGGTCGAGACGCTGGCCACCACGGTCGAGGACAATGGCGGCGTCTACTTCGTGCCGGCCTTCTCGGGCCTCTACGCGCCGCACTGGAACGAGGGCGCCCGCGGGCTGATCATCGGCCTGACCCGCTACGTCAACCGTGGCCACATCGCCCGCTCGGTGCTTGAGGCGACCGCCTTCCAGACCCACGAGGTGCTGCAGGCGATGGCCCAGGATTCCGGCATCCCGGTCAAGGAGCTGCGGGCCGACGGCGGCATGGTCGCCAACAATACGCTGATGCAGTTCCAGGCCGACATGCTCGACGTGCCGGTGGTGCGCCCGAAGGTCTCCGAGACCACAGCGCTCGGCGCCGCCTACGCGGCCGGCCTGGCGGTCGGCTACTGGAAGGGCCTCGACGACCTCAAGCGCAACTGGGGCGTCGACAAGCGCTGGACCCCGAAGATGGATGCCGGCCAACGCGAGAAGATCGCCGCCGCCTGGGGCCGGGCGGTGCAGCGCTCCTTCGACTGGAAGCTCGACGAGGATTGAGCGAGCCAATCCCGGGTCTCCAAAGGGCTCCAGCCCTTTGGCGGGGTTCGGGGGCGGAGCCCCCCGACGATAGCAAGGCTCTGCCCTGCACCCGCAAAAGGTCGATTACCTTTTGAAACCATGACTTTTTCTGAGCCTACACGGCGATACGTTCCGAACAAGAAGACGATCGCCACAAGACGACGGGGGAGACTGGACGATGACCTCACCATTCCTGGGCGAATTCCTCGGCACGATGACGCTGATCGTGCTCGGCGACGGCGTCGTCGCCGGCGCCCTGCTCAAGCGCTCCAAGGCCGAGAATGCCGGCTGGATCGCGATCACCGCCGGCTGGGCCTTCGGGGTGCTGGCCGGGATCTTCGTCGCCACGGCGACCGGCAGTCCCGACGCGCATCTCAATCCCGCCGTGACCGTGGCGGGCGCCGTCAGCTCCGGGGATTTTTCCAAGCTCTCGGTCTACGTGCCGGCGCAGATGCTCGGCGCCTTCGTGGGCGCGGCCATCGTCTGGCTGCACTACCTGCCGCACTGGGCGGCCACGCCTGAGCAGGACCTCAAGCTCGCCTGCTTCTGCACCGGGCCGGCGATCCGGGACGCCAAGGCCAACTGGACCTCGGAGATCATCGCGACCTTTTTCCTGATCCTGACCATCTCGGCGCTAGTGACCAACACGCTGGGCGCCTCCGGGGCGATCCCGCGCGGGGTCGCGCCCTACATGGTCGGCATGCTGGTCTGGGGCGTCGGCCTCTCGCTCGGCGGCACCACCGGCTACGCCATCAACCCCGCCCGCGACCTCGGGCCGCGCCTCGCCCACGCCGTGCTGCCGATCGCCGGCAAGGGCTCCTCGGACTGGGGCTACGCGCTGATCCCGGTGGGTGGCCCCGTGATCGGGGCGGTGCTGGCCGGGCTGCTGGTGCGGGGCCTCGGGATCTGACGGAAACGCCGTATCCTCAACCGCCGCATGGCGTCCCGGCGTCGCGGCGGTTTGCGGCGCGGGGCCGGGCGCCTTAAGTCAGTCCCACTGACCGACCGCGCCCCCGGGCGCCTCCCCGCGGTGTGGCATGGCCATCGTCCTCGACATCCTGAAGAACGATCCGCGCTCGGCGCGCCTGCGCCATCCCGAGAAGGCGCACCGGCCGGACCAGCCGGTCCAGGCCAAGAAGCCGGACTGGATCCGGGTCAAGGCGCCCGGCTCCAAGGCCTGGACCGAGACCCAGAAGATCGTGCGCGAGCACGGCCTGGTCACGGTCTGTGAGGAAGCGGGCTGCCCGAATATCGGCGAGTGCTGGGAGAAGCGGCACGCCACCTTCATGATCATGGGCGACACCTGCACGCGGGCCTGCGCCTTCTGCAACGTCCGCACCGGACTGCCTGACGCCCTCGACGCCCTGGAGCCGGAAAAAATCGGCGACTCGGTGGCCAAGCTCGGCCTGAACCACGTGGTGATCACCTCGGTGGACCGGGACGACCTGAAGGACGGCGGCGCCCAGCATTTCGCCCGGACCATCGCGGCGATCCGGCGGGCGAGCCCCGGCACGACGGTGGAGATCCTCACCCCCGACTTCCTGCGCAAAGACGGCGCCCTGGAGGTCGTGGTCGCGGCCAAGCCCGACGTGTTCAACCACAACTTGGAGACGGTGCCGGCCAAGTACCTGACGGTGCGGCCCGGCGCCCGCTACTTCCACTCGGTTCGCCTGCTGCAGCGGGTGAAGGAGCTCGACCCGACGATCTTCACCAAGTCCGGCATCATGGTCGGGCTCGGCGAGGAGCGTAACGAGGTGCTCCAACTCATGGACGACCTGCGCTCCGCCGAGGTCGACTTCCTCACCATCGGCCAGTACCTGCAGCCGTCGAAGAAGCACCACGAGGTGGTGCGCTTCGTGCCGCCGGACGAGTTCAAGACCTACGAGACCACCGCCTACGCCAAGGGTTTCCTGCTGGTCTCGGCCACGCCGCTCACCCGCTCGTCGCACCATGCCGGCGAGGATTTCGCCAAGCTTCAGGCGGCCCGGCTCGCCAAGCATGCGTCCTCGCACGCCCCCGCCCTCTCGGCCTGAGCACGTCGGAACAGAAATGCCGTCTTTCCGGGTTACCCGTACGGTGCGGCATTCGCCGCAGCAGATGTACGATCTCGTGGCCGATGTGGAGCGCTACCCGGAATTCCTGCCGCTGTGCGAATCCCTGCGGGTGATCCGCCGCCAGGATATGCCGGAGGGCGGGCAGGTGCTGATCGCCGAGATGGGGGTCGGCTACAAGGCGATCCGCGAGCGCTTCACCACCCGGGTCAGCCTCGATCCGGCCCACCACAGGATCGTCGCCGAGTATATCGACGGTCCGTTCCGGCACCTGGAGAACCGCTGGTCGTTCAAGGAAGCGCCGAACGGCGGTTGCGCTGTCGATTTCTTCATCACCTACGAGTTCAAGAGCCGGACGCTGGGCCTCCTGATGGGCACGATGTTCGACCGCGCCTTCCGCAAGTTCACCGACGCCTTCGAAGGCCGGGCGGACCGGATGTACGGCACCGCCTGAACGCATCAGCCCCGGGCCGGCACGAAGACATGCTCCGGCCGCACGCCCATCCCGATCATCCGGGCGGGCAGGACCTGAAGCATCGGCAGCGCGTCGAGGATGCGCAGGGCGAGCGGCGCCCTGAACGGCTCGTCGGCCTTGAGCGCGGCGGCGATCACCCGGGCCTGGATCATCCGCTGCAGCGCCTGCGTCGCCCGGACCGGAAAGAGCCGCCGCGCCTGGACGCGGGCGAGGTCGGCCTCGGCGACCGGCCCCGCCCGCAGGGGCCCGGCCAAGATGTTGGCCGCCGCCACCGCATCCTGGATCGCCAGGTTGATGCCGACCCCGCCCACCGGCGACATCGCGTGGGCGGCATCGCCGATGCAGAGCAGGCCGGGACGATGCCAGCGCGCGAGCCGGTCGACGGTGACGGTCAGGAGCTTGACCGCATCCCAATCGGCGATGGCATCGGTGCGGTCGGCCAGGAACGGCGCGATCTCGGCCACCGCCGCCCGGAAGGCCGGCAGGCCCCTGGCGCGGAGCGCCGCGTCGCCTCCCTTCGGGACCACGTAGGCGCATTGCCAGGTGTCGCCCCGGTCCAGCGTGATCAGGATGCGCCCCGGCCCGAACCGGCCGGCCGCCGCCTCCGGGTCGCCGTCGCGGCGGGGCAGGCGGAACCACAGCACGTCGATCGGCGCCCCGAAGGCCCGGGGTGCGAAGCCGGCGTGCTCGCGCATCGCCGAGTGCCGCCCGTCCGCGCAGAGCACGAGGTCGGACCGGATCTCGACCGGCCCGTCCGGCCCCTCGGCCCGCACGCCCGCGACCCGGCCCTCTGCCGCGATGAGATCGCGGGCCTCGGTCCGGCGGATCAGCCGGAAACCCGGATAGTGCCCCGCCTCACCGGCCAGAAAATCCAAGAAGTCCCATTGCGGCATGAAGGAGAGGAAGCGGTTGCGGGTCGGCAGCCGGCTGAAATCGGCGACCCGGTAGCTCCGGCCGTTCACCACGCCCGAAAAGGTCTCGACCCGCCGCTGGGGCAGGGCACGGAAGCGCTCGGCGAGGCCCAGCTCGTCCATCAGGTCCAGGGTGGAGGGGTGGATCGTATCGCCGCGGAAGTCGCGCAGGAAATCCGCGTGCTTCTCCAGCACCGTGACGGCGATCCCGGCCCGGGCGAAGAGCAGGCCGGCCATCATCCCGGCCGGGCCGCCGCCGACGATGCAGAGCTGGGTCTTCAGGCCGTCCATCGAGCCCTCCGCACCGGATCAGTCTACGAGCGCCCCTTCGAGCAGGCCGAGCGCGTCTGCGACCGCCGCCCGGCGGATTTGTCCACGACCAAGATCGCCGTAGCGCCGCTCCAGATGGCGGCGGCCGCCCGCCCGCAGGGCCAGCCCGAAATGCACCAGCCCGACCGGCTTGTCGGCACTGCCGCCGCCGGGGCCGGCGATGCCGGTGATCGCCACCGCGACCGCGGCGCGCGAGGCGGACAGCGCCCCGCAGGCCATCGCCCGGGCCACGTCCTCGCTGACGGCGCCGTGCCGGCGGATCAGGTCCATCGGAACCCCGATCGCCTCCGCCTTGGCCTCGTTCGAGTAGGTGACGTAGCCGCGCTCGAGCACGGCCGAGGAGCCCGGCACCGCGGTGAGCAGCCCGGCCACGAGGCCGCCGGTGCAGGATTCGGCCGTGACGATCGTCCGCCCGGCCGCCGCATAGGCCGCGACCAGCGCCTCGGCGCGTTGGAGAAGCTCCGTGTCGTCGATCATCGCGCGCGGCTCGCCCTGGGCCGGAGCGCCCTATCTCGTGTTGTGACGCAAGGTAGGCCCCGGCTCAAGGACCGGCCGCCCCCAACAGGAGACCCTGACCCGATGATCTTCCCCGCGACCACGGCCCTGTACGCCGCGCTGCTCGCCCTCGTGTATCTCGGCCTGTCCGGCTGGGTGATGGGATCGCGCGTCTCCGACAACGTCCTGTTCGGCGACGGCGGCGACCAATCCCTGCTCAAGCGGGTCCGCTCGCACGCGAATTTTTCGGAATACGTGCCGCTGGCGCTGATCCTGGTCGGCCTGCTGGAGGCCGGCGGCGGCAGCCACGGACTGGTCCAGGGCCTGCTGATCGCCCTGCTGGTCGGCCGCATCCTCCACCCAATCGGCATGTTCGCCGCGCCGAACTCCGCCCGCCAGTTCGCCTGCCGGGGCGGCGGCATCCTGCTGACGCTGGCCGTGCTCGCCATCGCGGCGATCGCATTGCTGCTGCGGACGGCCTGATTTTCTTCTTTTGGATCAGCCTTCATCCGTGATCGACGGATGAGCGCAGAGGCCGCCCCCAAGCGCATCGCCCTCCCCCACAGAGGGGGAGGGAAAGCGTCGGCGTCCTCACCCCTGCCGCATCGCGGTCTCGGCCTCGGCGTCGAGCACCGGGCCGTCCTCCTCCGGCAGGCGGATCGTGGCGGCGGCCTGGGCGGCGAGGCCCTCGGCGCGGCCGACGAAGCCGAGCTTCTCCGTGGTGGTCGCCTTGATCGAGACGGCGGTCAGCGGCACGCCGGCGATGGCGGCGATGCGGGCGCGGATCGCCTCCCGGTGCTGGCCGATCCGCGGCGCCTCGGCGAGCACGGTAATGTCGAGATGATCGATCCGGCCGCCCCGGGCACGGACCAGCCCGCAGGCATGGGCCAGGAACTGATCGGAGGAGGCGCCTCGCCAGCGCTCGTCCGAGGGCGGGAAATGCGTACCGATATCGCCGTCCGCGATGGCGCCGAGCAGCGCGTCGGTGAGCGCGTGCAGCGCCACGTCGCCGTCGGAATGGGCCAGCACGCCGCGATCGGCCGGGATCTTGATGCCGCCGAGCCAGACATGGTCGCCGGACGTGAAGGCGTGGACGTCGAAGCCGGTGCCGAGGCGAGTGACGTAGGCGGTCATGGCGCGGGCTCCGGGCGCTGGCGTGTCAATTGGGTCGGACGCGAAGGCCCGGTCCGCCTCGATCAGGTCGGCGGGCTGGGTGATCTTGCGGTTGGCGATGTCGCCGACGAACACCACCACCGGCAAGCCCGCCCATTCGGCGAGGGCGCCGTCATCGGTGAAGCCGTCGAGGCCCTGCGCGGCCGCGTCGCGATGGGCGCCGAGCAGCGGCGCGAAGGCGAAGGCCTGGGGGGTCTGGACCGCGCGCAGGTGCTCCCGAGGCGGGGTCTCGTGCACCCGGCCGATGCCGGGGGCGATCTCGGCGACGCGCTTGACCGTGTCAGTCACCGGCACGCCCGGCACAGCGGCGCCATGGTCGCGCCCGGCCGCGATCGCCCGGGCGATCAGCGCGGCGTCGACATAGGGGCGGGCGGCGTCGTGGACCAGCACGATCTCCGGCGTCGCGCCGGCCGCCAGGGCTTCGAGCCCGGCGCGGACCGAGAGTTGGCGGGTGGCCCCACCCGCGACGGGGGCGCCAATCTTTTCACGGAGCTCGGGGGCGAGCTCTTCGAGGCAGCTGACGAAAAACTCCGCCGCGTCGGCGGCGATCACCGGCTGGATCCGGTCGATCGCGTCCTGCGCTGCCAGCGCCGCGAGCGTGCGGGTCAGGACCGCCTGGCCGCCGACCCGGCGGTACTGCTTGGGCGTGCCGCCGCCAATGCGGATGCCGCGGCCGGCCGCAACCACCACTGCGGCGACACCGGCACCCGCATGGACAGGTCCGTTGGCAGGCGTGCCGGTGGCGGGCATGGGCGGCGAACTCGTAGAATCCGGGAAGCGGGCGACAGCGGGCGCGCGGGCCTGCCGTGCTGCCGAACCTCTGCCGGTGAGGATGCCCGTCGTTTAAGCGGGGGAGGGCGCGAAATCAACGCACGGCCCCCGCTTGCCAGCGGACCGCGTTTGCCTCAATGTTGTGCAGAATGGCGACTGATCATTATTTAAGCGCGCTGCGCAGCGGACGACCGGCGGGCGGGGGCGAATCCCCCGCTCCGTTGTGCCTGCTCGCGCCCCTGTCCGGCGTCACCGACCTGCATATGCGCCGGATCGCCCGGCGCTGCGGCGCCGACGCGGTGGTCTCCGAGATGGTAGCGGCGCGCGAATTCACCCGTGGCGCCGGCGAGGCGACCCTGCGGGCGGACGGTTCCGGCGTCGACCTGCACGTGGTCCAGCTCGCCGGCTGCGAGGCCGAGCCCATGGCCGAGGCCGCCCGGCTCGCCGAGGCCGGCGGCGCAGACGTGATCGATGTGAACATGGGCTGTCCGGCCAAGATCGTCACCGGGATCGCCTCGGGCTCGGCCCTGATGCGCGACCTCGACCATGCCGAGCGCCTGCTCGCCGCCGTACGCGGGGCGGTGTCGGTGCCGGTCACTGTCAAGATGCGGCTGGGCTGGGACGACGCCACCCGCAACGCCGTCGATCTCGCGACCCGGGCCGAGCGGCTCGGGCTCAACGCCGTGACCGTCCACGCGCGGACCCGGCAGCAATTCTACAAAGGCGTAGCCGACTGGGCCGCGATCCGCCCCGTGGTCGAGGCGGTGTCGATCCCGGTGATCGCCAACGGCGACGTGGTCGACCTCGCCAGCGCCCGGGCGTGCCTGGCGGCCTCAGGCGCCGCGGGTGTGATGATCGGGCGCGCCGCCACCGGGCGGCCCTGGCTGGTCGGGCAGGTGGCCGCGGCGCTGGCTGGCCGTCCGCCAACGGCGCCGTCGCGGGCCGAGCAGGCTGAAATGGCGGCCGCGCATTATATCGGTCTGCTGGCGCTCTATGGCCGCCACATGGGCGTGCGCCACGCCCGCAAGCACCTGGCCGCCTATGCCGACACCGGCGGAGCGCTCCAGCCTTCCGAGCGAGCCGCGCTCCTCACCACCACCGATGCGGAGGTGGCGCTGACCCTCCTCGCCCGCGCCTTCGGGGCGGCCGAACCGGTCCGGGAGGCCGCGTGAGCGAGGACACCTTCCAGCCCGAATCGTCGACCGGAAGCCAGCGCCCCCCAGCCGGGGAGGCCGTGCTCAACGCCCTGCCGCTGCCGGTGCTGACCATCGGCGGCGACGAGCGGATCCTGCACTGCAACCACGCCGCGGAGGCGTTCTTCGACTATTCCGCGCGCCTGATGCAGCGCCGCCGCCTGCGTGATATCATCCCGTTCGCGTCGCCGATCATTGCCCTGGTGGCCGAGGTCCGGCGGCGACGGGCCAGCGTCAGCGAGTACCGGGTCGAGCTGTCCCAGCCGCGCCTCGGGCTGGAGCGCAGCGTCGACGTGTTCGCCACGCCGCTCGCCGACGACGACGACGCCGTGGTGATGATGCTCCAGGAGCGCACCATAGCCGACAAGATGAACCGCCAGCTCACCCACCGCGGCGCCGCCCGTTCGATGGTGGCGCTCGGCGCGATGCTGGCCCACGAGATCAAGAACCCGCTCGCCGGCATCCGCGGCGCCGCGCAGCTGCTGGAGAGCACCGGCGCCGAGGAGGACCGGGTGCTGACCCGGCTGATCTGCGACGAATCCGATCGGATCGTGCGCATCGTGGAGCGGATGGAGCTGTTCGGCGACGAGCGCCCGGCCGATCGCGGCGCCGTCAACGTCCACGGGGTGCTCGACCAAGTGAAGCGCTCGGCGCAGAGCGGCTTCGCCCGTCACATCCGGTTCATCGAGACCTACGATCCGTCGCTGCCGCCGGTGCTCGGCAGCCGCGACCAGCTGATCCAAGTGATACTGAACCTCGTGAAGAACGCCGCCGAGGCGATCGGCCCCGATGCGGTCGAGGGCGAGATCACCCTGTCCACGGCGTTCCGCACCGGCCTGCGCCTGCAGGTGCCGGGCTCGCGGGAGCGGGTCAGCCTGCCGATCGAGGTGGCGATCCGCGACAACGGGCCGGGCATCTCGGCCGATCTCCTGCCCGACCTGTTCGACCCGTTCGTGACCACCAAGGCGCAGGGCTCCGGCCTCGGACTTGCATTGGTGGCCAAGATCGTCGGCGACCACGGAGGCATCGTCGAGTGCGATCCCGCCCCCCGCCGCACGACGTTCCGCATCCTTCTGCCGATGTCGAGCGCCCGCGACGGGCGCGAATCGTCGGTCGACCCTTGAAATCGTCTTGTGTTTCGGCCCCCCGGCCGGAGGTCTGAGTAGAGAGTCATGCCGAACGGCCACATCATCGTCGCCGACGACGACGCCGCCATCCGCACGGTGCTGAATCAGGCACTGTCCCGGGCGGGCTATGAAGTCCGCTCGACGGGCAATTGCGCCACGCTCTGGCGCTGGGTCGCGCAAGGGGAGGGCGACCTCGTCATCACCGACGTGGTGATGCCCGACGAAAACGTGTTCGACCTGCTGCCCCGGATCAAGCGGGTGCGGCCGGAGCTGCCGATCATCGTCATGAGCGCGCAGAACACCTTCATGACGGCGATCCGCGCCTCCGAGCGGGGCGCCTACGAATATCTGCCGAAACCCTTCGACCTGAAGGAGCTGATCGCCATCGTCGGCCGCGCGCTGTCGCGTCCCCGCGGGGCGCCCGCGGCCGGCGCGCCGCCCGACAACGAGGACATCCCGCTGGTCGGGCGCTCGCCTGCCATGCAGGAGATCTACCGGGCGCTCGCCCGGCTGATGCCAACCGACCTCACCGTGATGATCACCGGCGAATCGGGCACCGGCAAGGAGCTGGTCGCCCGTGCGCTGCACGATTACGGCCGCCGCCGCACCGGCCCGTTCGTGCCGGTCAACATGGCCGCGATCCCGCGCGACCTGATCGAGTCCGAGCTGTTCGGCCACGAGAAGGGCGCCTTCACCGGCGCGCTCCAGCGCTCGGCCGGCCGGTTCGAGCAGGCCGAGGGCGGCACGCTGTTCCTCGACGAGATCGGCGACATGCCGATGGAGGCCCAGACCCGGCTGCTGCGCGTGCTCCAGCAGGGCGAGTACACCACGGTCGGCGGCCGGGTGCCGATCAAGACCAACGTCCGGATCATCGCGGCGACCAACAAGGACCTGCGGATCTCGATTCAGCAGGGCATTTTTCGCGAGGACCTGTTCTTCCGCCTCAACGTCGTGCCGCTGCGGCTGCCGGCCCTGCGCGAGCGGTCCGAGGACGTGCCGGACCTGATCCGCCACTTCTTCGTGCTGGTCGAGCGCGAGGGCCTGACCCGCAAGTCCCTCGACGGCGACGCCATGGAGCGGCTCAAGCGCTACCGCTGGCCCGGCAACGTCCGCGAGTTGGAGAATCTGGTCCGGCGGCTGGCCGCGCTCTATCCGCAGGAGACCATCACCGGCCCGGTGATCGAGGCCGAGCTCGACACCCTGCCGCTCGCCGCCCCGGCCTCGGCCAATGGCAGCGCCCGCAAGGCCAATGGCGAATCCGAGACCCTGTCCAGCGCGGTGGAGCGCCACCTGTCGGATTATTTTTCCGGCTACCGGGATACGCTGCCGCCCCCCGGGCTCTATCACCGGATCCTGCGGGAGATCGAAGGCCCGCTGATCGGCGCAGCGCTCGCCGCCACGCGGGGCAACCAGATCCGCGCGGCGGAGCTGCTGGGGGTCAACCGCAACACCCTGCGCAAGAAGGTCCGCGACCTCGACCTGCAAGTGTTCCGGACGGCGCGGTAGAGAGCCCCAATCAGCGCCGCGGCAGGATCGGGTCGCCGCGCATCAGGGCGTTGAGCCGCTCGGTGTCGAAGCCGTTCGGGATGGTGGGCGCGGCGGCCTTCAGGGCCGGCGCAGCCTTGACCGGCGCCGGCAGCGACCCGGTGGCGGAGGGCTCGGCCTGGGCGGCGCGCACCGTCGCAGACGGCGCCAGATGGGCGAGCCGGTCGGCGCTGACGAGGGCGACGATCGCCGTCGAGACCAGCACGAGGACGCCGCCGAGGAGAGGACGCAGGATACGCACGCAGACGACCCGGAACGCGACTTGAGACGGCAACAGATTACCCGCCCGCCCGTTAACGAAGCCCACCCCAAAGGTCCGGGATGGGAGCCAATGTTCGGGAGGCGATATTGACCAACGTCCAGGCCACCGCGAGCGACAGCCCGTTCATCCAGGGCCGCAACGCCCGCCTCTACGGTAAGCCCGCGAGCGAATGTCCCTATCCGGAAGGCTCCGAAGAGCATGCCGGCTGGATGCAAGCTTACGAGGAGGCTGCCGTCTCCGATCCGGCGGAGAAGCCCTGAGCGGGGGGAGGCCGGGCGGGGGCAAGGCTGGCTTGACCTCGCCCCAGCCCGCGGGCTTCGTGCGTCGCAGCGCAACGTGATCGCCGAGCCCCTATGTCCCTGACGCCCAAGCCCGAGTCCAAGCAAACTTTCGGGGCGGCGACGCGCCTCGTCCATGCGGGCCGGGATCCGGGCGCGCAGCACGGCTTCGTCAACACGCCGATCTATCGCGGTTCGACCGTGCTCTATCCGACCTACGACGCGATCAAGCATCGGCGCGGGCGCTACAATTACGGCACCTCGGCGACCCCCACGATGGACTCGCTGACCGACGCCTGGACCGCGCTCGCCGGCGCGGCCGGCACGGTGGTGACGCCCTCGGGGCTGTCGGCGCTCACCATCGCGCTGATGGCCGCGGTCTCGGCCGGCGACCATCTGCTCGTGACCGATTCCGCTTACCGCCCGACCCGGCAGTTCTGCGACGGCGTCCTGGCCCGGTTCGGAGTCGCGGTGACCTATTACGATCCGACCGTGGGGGCCGGCATCGCCGAGCTGATGCGCCCGAACACCAAGGCGGTGCTGGTCGAGGCGCCCGGCTCGCAGAGTTTTGAGATGCAGGACATCCCGGCCATCGCCGCGGTCGCGCATGCCCGGGGCGCCTGCGTGATCATGGACAACACCTGGGCGACGCCGCTGCTGTTCCCGCCCCACGCGCGCGGGGTCGATATCGCGGTCGAGGCCGGCACCAAGTACCTGAGCGGCGGGTCCGACCTGCTGATCGGCCTAACCTCCGCCAACGCCGCGTATTTCCCGGCGGTGCGGCGCACCTTCGATCATTTCGCCCCCTGCGCCGGAGCCGAGGACATCTTCCTGGCGCTCCGGGGCATGCGCACCATGGCGTTGCGCTTGCGCGAGCACGGCCGCGCCGGGCTGGAGATGGCCCGCTGGTTCCAGGCGCGGCCGGAGGTGCTGCGCGTGCTGCATCCCGGCCTGCCGGAGGATCCGGGCCATGAAATTTGGAAGCGCGACTTTTCCGGCGCTTCCGGCCTGTTCGGGGTGATCCTCAAGCCGGTGCCCGAGGCGGCCGTCGCCGCGATGCTGGACGGGCTTGAGCTGTTCGGGATGGGTTTTTCCTGGGGCGGCTTCGAGAGCCTGGTGATCCCGTTCGACTGCGCCCCCTACCGGACCGCCACGACCTGGGCGCCGGGCGGCCCGGCCCTGCGCTTCCATATCGGGCTGGAGGACGTCGCCGACCTGCAGGCCGATCTCGATGCCGGCTTCGCGCGGCTGCGGGCGGCCTCCTGACGGCCTGCGCCGTCGTCGCGCGCGGGGACGGAGGGATGACGGCGCATTTGACCTTCCCGTCCGATCCTGATTGACCGGCCGGGCATGACCACGAGCCTCTCCGCCGGCGGCGTCCCGCGCCTCGCCTCTGTCGACCGGATCGGCCGCGGGCTCGACGCGCTGAGCCTCACCCATGCCCGCGCCGTCCTGGCCCTTCTGGCGCTGTGCCTGCTGCTGTTCCTGCCCGGCCAGATCTCGCTGCAGCCGATGGACCGGGACGAGCCGCGCTTCGCCCAGGCCTCCAAGCAGATGCTGGAGAGCGGCGACCTCGTCGACATCCGCTTCCAGGGCGAGGCGAGGCACAAGAAGCCGGTCGGGATCTATTGGGCGCAGGCCGCCGCGGTTGCGGCGGGCGAGGCGCTCGGCGTGCCGGATGCGCGCCGGCAGATCGCCCTGTACCGCATCCCGTCGCTGATCGGCGCCACCGCCTCGGTGCTGCTGGCCTACTGGGCGGCGCTCGCCTTCCTGCCCCGCCGGCACGCACTGCTGGCCGCCGCCCTGTACGGCGCCGGGCTGATGCTCTCGGCCGAGGCGCATCTCGCCAAGACCGACGCCCTGCTCGCCGCCTGCGCCACCGCGAGCCTCGGGGCGCTCGCCCGGGCGTGGCTGTCATACCGGGCCGGCGGAACCGTGGACCGCGCGGTCTTCCCCGGCTTCTGGCTCGGGATGGCGCTCGGCATCCTGGTCAAGGGGCCGATGGTGCCGCTGTTCGTCGTGCTGCCGGCCTTGATCCTGTCGGTGGTGGCGCGGTCCGGCCGCTGGCTGCTCGCCCTGAAGCCATGGGCGGGGCTGGCGCTGACGCTGCTGCTGGTGGCGCCGTGGTTCGCGGCGATCGCGTGGAAGAGCGGCGGCGCCTTCTACGCCGAGGCGGTCGGACACGACATGCTGGGCAAGGTCGGCGGCGCCGCCGAGCGGCACTGGGGTCCGCCCGGGGCCTACACGCTCACGTTCTTCGCGACCTTCTGGCCGGGGGCGGCCTTCGCGGCGATGAGCCTGCCGCTCGCTTGGCGCGCCCGGCGCGAGCCGGCCTTCGCGTTCCTGATCGCGGCGGTGCTGCCGGCCTGGCTGATCTTCGAGGCGGTGCCGACCAAGCTGCCCCATTATGTCCTGCCGCTGATGCCGTGGCTGGCGATCCTCACCGCCCTGGCCCTGTCGCGCGGCGCCCTCGACCCGCGGCTGCGGCGCGCGCGGGCGACCGCCCTGCTGGTGCCGGCGATCCCAATCGGGCTGACGCTCGGCCTGTGCCTGGCGGGCTGGCGCCTCGACGGCCACACGCTCCCCTGGGCGGCGCTGCCGCTGCTGGCCGCCGCCTGCGCGGTGGCGGTGCTGGCCTGGATGGCCTTCGCGGGCGGCAGGCCCGAGCGCGCGCTCGTGTTCGGTATCGCCGCCTCCTGCCTGCTCGGGCCGGCGGTGCTGGGCGTGGCGCAGCGTTCGCTCCCAGCCCTCAAGGTCTCGCCGCGTCTGGCCGCCCTGCGCGACCGGATGGGCTGCCCGAACCCGCAGGTCGCGAGCCTCGGCTACCGGGAGCCGAGCCTGGTCTTCCTGACCGGCACCGACCTCGCCCTGCCGCCGGACGGGGCTGCCGCCAGGCAGTTCCTCGAGGCCGGCGGCTGCCGGCTGCTGTTCGTGGAGGCCCGGGAGCGCGACGACTTCAACGCCGCCTGGCCGGTGGCACGGGGCGCGCCCGCGCCGCTCACCGAGGTCGAGGGCTTCAACCTCAACACCGGCCGGAGGGTGTTCGTGACCGCCTACGCGGTGGCCCCGTGAGCGCCCGGAACCTCAGCGTCGTCGTGCCGGTGAAGAACGAGGCCGGCAACATCGCCCCCCTGGTGGCCGAGATCGAGGCCGCCTGCGCGGGGCTCGCCTTCGAGCTGATCTACGTCGATGACGGCTCCACCGACGGCACGCCGGCCGCCCTGGCGGCGGCCTGCGCCGGCCGGCCGTGGCTGCGGGTGGTGCGACACGCGCGCAGCGGCGGCCAGTCGGCGGCGGTGCGCAGCGGCGTCCTGGCGGCCCGGGCGCCGATCGTCGCGACGCTGGACGGCGACGGCCAGAACGACCCGGCCTTCATCCCCGCCCTGCTCGCCGCCCTGGAGGCGGCCGGCGAACGGGCCGGGCTCGCCCAGGGGCAGCGGCGCGGGCGCAAGGACGGGCGCTTCAAGATGCTGCAATCGCGCATCGCCAACGGCGTACGCGGGCGCATCCTGAACGACGCCACCCGCGACACCGGCTGCGGCCTGAAGGTGTTCCGCCGCGCTGTGTATCTCCGGCTCCCCTATTTCGACGCCCTGCACCGGTTCATGCCGGCCCTGGTGGTGCGCGAGGGATTTTTGGTGGTCCACCACGACGTGATCGACCGGCCCCGGCTCACCGGAATCTCGAATTACGGCCTGTTCGACCGGCTCTGGGTCGGGCTCCTCGACCTCGCCGGGGTCTGGTGGCTGATCCGGCGCAAGCGCGCAGACCCGCAGCCGGAGGAACTGCCCGCCCCGGCCGCTGCGCCCGCAGACCAGGATGTCGGATGCTGATCCAGCTCGCCCACGATCTGCCGGACTATTTCTACGACGTGTTCGTCACCCGGCTCGATTTTTGGGTGGTGTTCGGCATCGTCGCCCAGTTGGTGTTCGGCTCGCGCTTCATCCTGCAATGGATCGCCAGCGAGCGGGCCGGCCGGAGCGTGATGCCGCTCTCGTTCTGGTTCCTGTCGATCCTGGGCGGGCTGATGACGCTGGTCTACGGGTTCGTGCGCCGAGAGCCGGTAATCATCATCGGCCAGGGCCTGTCCACCGGCATCTACCTGCGCAACCTCGCGCTGATCTTTCGCGAGCGCCAGCGTCGGCGGAGCGGCACCGCATGACCCGTACGCCCCTGCCGGATTTCTACGACGATCTCGACGCCACCTTCGCCGAGTTGTGGCGGCTCCTCGCGGAGGGCGCCGCGCATGGCCGGAGCGGGTTCCACCTGCCGGTGCTGGCGACCCTCGGGCCCGTGGGTCCCAAGCTGCGCACGGTGGTGCTGCGCGAAGCCGACGCTGAGGCCGGCACCCTGCGCTTCCACTGCGACCGCCGCTCCGACAAGGCCGCCGAGATCCTGGCGAACCCGGCCTGCGCGCTCGCCGCCTACGACGAAGCGGCCAAGATCCAGATCCGGATCGAGGGCCGGGCGACGCTCCACGCGGATGATGGTGTGGCGCAGGCAGCCTGGGCCGGATCTCGGGCGATGAGCCGGGTTTGCTACGGCGCCGACCCCGCCCCGGGCACGGCGCTGGCCACGGGGGGCGCCTACACGCTGCCCGACGAGCAGACGGCGGCGACGCTCGGTCGCCCGCATTTCGCCGCGGTATCGGTGCGGGCCGAGCGCCTCGATTTCCTCTATCTCGACCGCCGCGGCCACCGCCGGGCGGCCTGGCGGCGGTTGCGGAACGACTGGACCGGGGGCTGGATCGCGCCCTGACCGACCAGGGAGATCGTCCACGACGTCGGCCAGCGTCCGCAGGGCTCAGACGCGGTGGGTGACCAGCACTATGGTCGGCGTGGCCTCGGCGCCCTCCGAACTGTCGCGCCAATCCCAGCATCTCAGCGGCGAGGTCGGCCGCTTCCTGGCGACAATCCGGGCCGCCCGAGCCCGGGCGCGCGGCACGGCCTCCGAAGAGATATCAGCCTTGCGCGGTTCGCCCTGTCCCGGGCGGGCCGCCGGGCGTAAAGCCCCGGCACCGCCCGCCCGCTCGGGTCGACCGGGAGGACATCTTGGGCCTCGTCTACGCGCTCGCCGCCTATCTGAGTTGGGGCCTGCTGGTCCCGGTGCATTTCCGCATGCTCGGGGCCTTCAGCCCGAACCACATCCTGGCCGAACGGATCGTCTGGTCGAGCCTGTTCGCGGGCGCGCTGGCCCTGGCGCTGGCTTCCCGCAGGCGCCTGAACCTGCCGCTGCCCCTGTGCCGGCGCCACGCCCTGCTGGCAGTCTCGGCCGCGATGATCGGGGTGAACTGGCTGCTCTACCTCCACGCCATCGACCGCGGGCACCTGCTCGACGCGAGCCTGGGCTACTACATCAATCCCCTGGTCAGCGTGGCGCTTGGCCGGATCGTGCTCGGCGAGCGGCTGCGGCCGCTCCAGGCCGTGGCGGTGGGGATCGCGGCGGCGGGCGTCGCAGTCGCCGTGTTGTGGGCGGGAGAGTTGCCGGCCCTGTCGCTGTCCCTGGCCGTGTCCTTCGCGCTCTACGGACTCGTCCGAAAGATCGTCGGGGTCGACGCCCTGGTCGGGTTTCTGGCCGAGACCCTGCTGCTCCTGCCGCTCGCGATCCTGTGGCTCATCCTGTCGCCCGAGCCGTTCCTGCCTGCCGATCCCAAAAGCCTCGCGCTGCTGATGCTGACGGGGGTGACCACAGCGCTGCCGCTGATCTGGTTCGCCGCCGCGGCGATACGGCTGCGGCTGACGACGCTGGGCCTGCTGCAATACGTCGCCCCGACCTGCCTGCTGTGCCTCAGCGTCCTGGCCTATGGCGAGCATGTGGAGCCACCCCGGGCGGCGATGTTCGCCCTGATCTGGGTGGCGCTCGCCCTCTACAGCGTCGATGCGCTGCGCGGCCGGCGGCCGGTGGAACCTGTGGTCGAGGTCCGGTCGGATCCCGACCCGATGCGTGTATAAGGCAGTCCATACGCCTCGCGGGGCGATGACGGGATACCGGCGGGCCGATGAGCGAATCCGAGGGCGGCCGAGGCGTCGTCACCGATGCCGATTACAGGAACCTCGCCGAGACGCTGCCGCAGCTCGCCTGGATCGCCGAGGCCGACGGGACTATCGTCTGGTATAACCAACGCTGGTACGACTACACGGGCAGCACCCTGGAGGAGATGCGCGGCTGGGGCTGGCGCGCCGTCCACCATCCCGACCACGTCGACGCCGTGACCGAGCGCTTCCGGGCGGCGATCATGCTCGGCCAGTCCTGGGAAGACACGTTCCCGCTGCGCGGCAAGGACGGGATCTATCGCTGGTTCCTGTCCAAGGCCCTGCCGCACCGGGACGCGGCGGGCAACATCCTGCGCTGGTACGGCACCAACACCGACATCTCCCGCCGCCGCGCCGTCGAGGAGCGCCTGCGCGATTCCGAGCAGCGCTTCCGGGCGCTGGTGGACGCCTCCGCGGCGGTGATCTGGAACACCAACGCGGTTGGCGAGCTGATGCCGCCCCAGGTCCGCTGGAGCACCTATACCGGCCAGAGCGAGGAGGCCTACCAGGGCTGGGGCTGGGTCGACGCGGTCCATCCCGACGACCGGGCCCACGCCGCCGATGCCTGGGCCGCCTGCGTCGAGGCGCGCAAGCCCTACGAGGTCGAGTATCGCCTGCTCCGCTACGACGGCGCATGGCGGGCCATGGAGGTGCGCGGCGTGCCCGTTCTCGCCGAGGACGGCACCCTGCGCGAATGGGTCGGCACCTGCGTCGACGTCACCGACCGCAAGGAAGCCGAGGAGGCGGTCGAGCGGGCGCGCCAGGCCGCGGAGGCCGCCAACCGGGCCAAAAGCCAGTTCATCGCCAACATGAGCCACGAGCTGCGCACGCCGCTCTCGGCGGTGATCGGCTATTCGGAGATGCTGGGCGAGGAGCTGGAGGATATCGGCCAGGCCGCCCTGCTGCCGGACCTGCGCAAGATCGAGGCGGCGGCCCGGCACCTGCTGTCGCTGATCAACGACGTGCTCGACATCTCCAAGATCGAGGCCGGGCGCATGACCGCCTCGGCCGAGACGTTTTCGGTGTCGGACCTGCTCCGGGACGTTTCCGACGCCACCGGTTCGCTGGTGGAGAAGAAGGGCAACCGCTTCGTCCTCGACGCGGACGGTGCCGCGCTGGGCGCGATGCACCAGGACCAGACCAAGATCCGCCAATGCCTCCTGAACCTGATCGGCAACGCCGCCAAGTTCACCGAGGGCGGCACGATCACCCTGGCGGTGCGCCGCCACCGGGAGGACGGGGCGGACTGGCTGTCCTTCGCGGTGACCGATACCGGCATCGGGCTGAGCCAGGAGCAGATCGGGCGCCTGTTCGAGCGCTTCGTGCAGGCCGACGAGTCGACCACGCGCCAGTTCGGCGGCACCGGCCTCGGCCTCGCGATCACCCGGGCCTTCTGCCAGACCATGGGCGGCGACATCGCCGTAACCAGCACGGAAGGGCAGGGCGCCACCTTCACGGTCCGCCTGCCCGCGGTGCTCAAGGCCGAGGACGAGCCGCAGGAGATCGCCGCCGAGGCCGCGGCGGCCGCGGTCGAGCCGCACGAGCAGCACGAGACGGTCCTGCTGGTGGACGACGATCCGGCCGCCCGGGAGCTGCTCCAGCGCTTCCTCGAGCGCGAGGGTTTCCACGTCCGCACCGCCAATGACGGGCGCGCCGGCCTGACGCTCGCCCGGGCGCTCAAGCCGCGGGCGATCCTGCTCGATGTCGAGATGCCGCGCATGGACGGCTGGGCGGTGCTGCACGCGGTGCGCAATGATCCGGATCTGGCCGGCACGCCGGTGATCATGACCTCGGTGGTGGCCGAGCAGGGGCTCGGCCAGGCGCTCGGCGCCACCGACTACTTCGTCAAGCCGATCGACTGGGACCGGCTGAAGGGCATGATGGAGCGCTACCGCCCGGAAGGGCCCGGGGAGGCGCGCGTCCTCGTGGTCGACGACGACCCGGATGCCCGCGAGCGCCTGCGCCGGTCGCTGGGCCGCGAGGGCTGGACCGTGGACGAGGCCGAGAACGGCCGGATCGCCCTGGAGCGGGTCAGCCAGACGCGCCCGAGCCTGATCCTGCTCGACCTGATGATGCCCGAGATGGACGGGTTCAGCTTCCTGCGGGCGCTCCGCGCCCGGCCGGACGGCGACGTGCCGGTGGTGGTGCTCACCGCCAAGGAGATCACCAGCGCCGAGAAGGCGAGCCTCGGCGCCCAGGCCGACCGGGTGATCGCCAAGGGCTCGATGAGCCTCGCCGAGATCGGCCGGCAGTTGCGGGTGCTCTACGCCCGCTCCACTGCCGAGCCGGTCCCAGGCCGGCTCCAGGGCCTGATCGAGCGGCTCGCCGAGAACGATGTGGGAGAGACACCATGAGCGACAACGGGATCGATCCGGACAAGGCGGCGGCGATCCGCCTGCGGGCGCGGCTTGCGGTGGTGGAGCGGGCGGCCTGGTTCGGCCTCGTCCACGCGATGCGCACGCAGCCCGCCGAGACCGAGGCCTACATCGCCTCCGAGCGGGCGCGCTGCGCGGAAGGCTTTGGCGGCACCGCCTGGGCGAAGGATCTCACCGATGCCGAGCGCAAGATGCTCGGCGAGGAGGTCGATGCCGGGCTGGCGCAGCTGATCGCGGATGCGCGCGGGGAGGTGTGAGACAGTCTCGGTGGGACGGCACTACCTCTCCACGCATGAACGATCGCGAGCAGAAGCGTCGCTGGAGGCCGTTTGATAGCGGTCGATGCACGAGCGGCATGATACAGATCGACAAATGCGCAAGAATATGTTCTTAAATCGAGAATACGTTTTATTTTCACTCAAACAAGTCGAAAATCTGATTAATTTTTAAATTACTAATCGATATCAAGTAAAAATTGATAAGTCTAGGCGAATATTACTATAAAATTGATGCAAGATTCCGACCACATCATGCCCCGGAATCCTGATTTTCTGCTAAAATTCCTATGCATGTGGCGTGCAGTAGGAGAACTCGCGATGCGTGACCGCGGCGAATCATTGCATCTATCTAAACTTTGTTATGATCTTGCGGCAGCCAGCGTAGTCGTAAAATTCAATCGGCTTAGGTTTGCGCTCAAATATTTTGATCCCAATCAGCCGCGTGTCCCGGCGGGACAGCGCGAAGGAGGTCGATGGTCTAGTACCTCATCTGGGTCTGGAACACGTCGAACTGACAACGGCGTTCAACCTGTCACGCAATCGTACAGCTTCGAAGTACTTGTTGCCGAGATACAGAAAAAAATAGGGCGCAATTGTGTCTACGAATTCGACTTCGGATTAGTCATGGTTGAAGGACCAACAAATCTTCGTTGCATTCTGGAACTTCCCTCAGCAGCTGTCAGCCATGGAATGTTGCTGAACGACAACTTCAGGAGGTGAGCCATGACGACGAATTCTTATCTCCCAATCAACTTCACGATTTCTCTGGAAGCTTGGGCAGAAATTGAAGCCATCAGAAAATTCTATGACAAAAATCGTGATGACAAAGCCTCTGTTTTAATGATATCCTGGGGCAATACTGTATTAAACGATGGCAAGTCCTGGAGTCACGTCGTCATAGGATTCTATCGGACATCAGAAAGATATAAAATCCGTGATGGCATTCAGATGATTTCTGGCCACGAGGTTGTTTTTTTCATTACACCCGATCTTTATGAGAAATTCGACAGGAAAATTATAAAATTTGAACGGGAAGAGGGCTTTTTCCTGGCGCCAAATTGAAGACATCCGCGATCACGCGCTTCGTGGTCGGACTCGAAATCTAAGACTCTCGGAACACGTCGTACCAGGCCGGCGGCAGTCCTATGACCGATAGAGGCGCCGCGACAGTGTGGCCCGGCAGGCTCGTCGCGCAATAGACTCCCCGCGCCACGCTCCGGGCCAGCACCCGCGCGGCGGCGTCGCCCAGGCGGGCGAGATCGGCTACCGGGTCCGTGAGCGGCACGGTGCCGGTAGCCACCGCGAAGACGAGGTCGCCGTCGAGGGGCGTATGGGCCGGCACCAGGGCGCGGGCGAGGCCGTCCTGCGCGGCCACCGCGAGGCGCCGGCACTGGGCCTTGGTCAGCGCCGCATCGGTGGCGACCACCGCCAGCGTCGTGGCCGCGCCTGGCAGCGTCCGGGCCGGGAAGGCGAGGGCGTCGGCCGGCACTCGGGCGGGAGAGCCGAGGCCGCCGAACTCGTCGCCTACCTCGAACGGCGCGGCCCAGAAATGCGGCCCGTCGCCAATGGTCGCATTGCCGAAGGCGTTGACCGCCGCCAGCGCTCCGACCGAACAGCCGCTGCCCGGCACGGACGCCGAGGCCGATCCGATCCCGCCCTTCAGGCGCCCGGTGCGCGCGCCGATGCCGGCCCCCACGGAGCCGAGGGCGAAGTCGTCCGACGCGGCGGCGGCCGCCAGAAAACCCAGCTCGCGATAGGGCGGGTAGCGGCCCCACTCCTTGTCGCCGCCGTTGAGCAGGTCGAACAGGATCGCGCCCGGCACGATCGGCACCCGCATCGGGCCGACCGGAAAGCCCCGCCCGGCCTCGGCGAGCCACGCGGTCACGCCGGCGGCCGCGTCGAGCCCGTAGACCGAGCCGCCCGAGAGGACCAGGGCGTCGATCCGCTCCACCGTGCGCTCGGGATCGAGCAGGTCGGTCTCGCGGGTGCCGGGGCCGCCGCCGCGCACGTCGACGGAAGCGATGACCGGCGCGTCGAACAGGATCGCGGTGACGCCGCTGGCGACCGCCAAGTCGCTGGCGTGGCCGACCCGCAGGCCGGGAATGTCCGTGATGCGATTGTGCGCCATCGATCGAGCTTGCCACGCCCGGCGATCGGGGCAAATCCCCGCTCACGCCGCCGGGGGCCGTCTCGGGTCGGTACGGCGGCAACGTCATTGAGGAGCAGGACATGGACGTCGGATTCATCGGATTGGGGCGGATGGGCCGCGGCATGGCCGCCAGCCTCGCCCGGGCGGGCCACAGGGTCCGGGCCTGGAACCGTTCGCCCGCGGGCGCTCAGGGCCTCGACGGGGTGACCCCGGTGGGCAGTGCCGCCGAGGCGTTCGCCGGGGATGCGGTCATCACCATGCTGGCCGACGACGCGGCCCTGGAGGCGGTGATCGTGTCGGGCGGCCTGCTCGACCAGCCCGAGCGCCCCGGCCTGCATATCGGCATGAGCACGATCTCGGTGGCGCTGGCCCGGCAACTCACCGCGGTGCACGAGCGGGCGGACGTTCCTTACGTCTCCGCCCCGGTCTTCGGACGCCCGGACGTGGCCGAGGCCGGCAAGCTCAACATCGTGGCGGCCGGCGACGCGGCCCTGATCGACCGCGCCGCGCCGCTGCTCGACGCCATGGGTGCCAGGACCTGGCGGTTCGGCGACGAGCCGTCGCGGGCCAACGCCGTCAAGCTCGCCGGCAACTTCATGCTGATCTCGGCCATCGAGGCCATGGGCGAGGCCTGCGCGCTGACCGAGGGCCACGGGGTCGCGGGCGCCGACTTCCTCGACCTGATGACCAACACGCTGTTCGCCTCGCCGGTCTACAAGGGTTACGGTGCCTCGATCGCCCAGAACCGCTACGAGCCACCGGGCTTCGGCCTGAAGCTCGGCGCCAAGGACGTGCGGCTGGCGCTCCAGGCGGCGGAAGGCGCCGGCGTGCCGATGCCGTTCGCCAGCGTCCTGCGCGACGGGCTGATCGAGGCGATCAGCCACGGCGATGGCGAGAAGGACCTCGCAGCCCTGGCCCGGGTCTCGGCCAGGCGCGCAGGTCGGTAAGGGGTTCCCAAAGGGCATCGCCCTTTGGCGGGTGATCAGGGCAGAGCCCTGATGCAGGACGTTCAGAGCCCGAAACGGGCGAAGGCGGCGCGCGCCTCCAGCGCCGCCATGGCGTCCTCGGCAATGCCGCCCGGCGCCCCGCCCCGGCGCAGCAGGCGGGAAAGGAGCCCGCCTTTGGCCTCGGCGACGAGCCGCAGGTCGACCGTGTCGCCGAAGCGCGCCCGCAGGGTCGCGCGCACGTCGCCGAGCGCGTCGACCAGCCCGAGGGGCAGCGCCTGGCGGCCGGTCCAGACCGCGCCGGTGAACAGGTTTTCCGCCTTCGACAAGTTCGGGCGCCGCGACGTCACGAGGCCGGTGAACAGGTCCTGGATGTCGGCCTGGAGGCGCTTCAGGCGCTCCACGTCGGCCGGGTCCTCGGGGCGGAATGGGTCGAGCATCGACTTCGCCTCGCCCTGTGTGTGGACCCGGCGCTCGACGCCGATCTTCTCCAGCAAGCCCTGGAAGCCGAAGCCGGCGGAGACCACGCCGATCGAGCCGACGATCGAGGTCGGGTCGGCGACGATCTCGTCGGCCGCGCAGGCGATCATGTAGCCGCCCGACGCCGCGACATCCTCCACGAAGGCCACGACCGGCAGCGTCTTCTCCTCGGCCAAAGCCCGGATGCGCCGGTGGATCAGGTGCGACTGCGCCGGCGAACCGCCCGGCGAGTTGATCACGATCGCCACCGCCTTGATCCCGGGCATGGCGAAGGCCCGCTCCAGGCTGCCGGCCACGCCGCCGATCGAGAGCCCCGGGCGGAGCGGCGAGACCGCGCCGATCGTGCCGGACAGCCGGACCACGGCGACCCGGGGGCGGCGGTCGCGAAAGCGGCGCGGCAGGAGGGCCCGGAGGGCGTCGGGAAGGGCGAACGGCATGGGGTCTCTTCGGGAGATGCGGGACGCGTCGAGCGCTGCCGCCCGAGTTGGGCGTTCCGGCGCCGCGCGCAAGGGAAGCGGGACGCCAGGTCCCGGCAACCATGATCGTCTGCGCAGTCAGAACGGATCGAACCGTTTGCCGACCTTGGCGGTTCCTGCCTGCGGCGCGCGGATCGTGCCGGCCCGGATCGGCTGCGCGCCGCCGGGGGCTCACACGGGAGAGAGAGAGACACGATGCGACCCTGGCCTATCCTGGTCCTGCTCGCCGCGCTGATCGGGGGCTTCGCGAATGCCCCGGCGCGCGCGGCGCCCCTGCCGGTCCCCGCCGCCGCCGAGGCGGCAGCCCCCGCCCCGACGGTGCAGCTCGCCCGCTGGCACTACCGGCGACACTGGCACCGGCATCATCATTGGCGGCGGCACTGGCACCACCGGCGCCATTTCTGGCACCGCCGCCATCATTGGCACCGTCATTACGGGTACCGGCGCCCCATCGGGTATCACCGGCCTTTCGGCCACCGGCACCCGACCTTCTACTGAGGGGTGCAGCCCGCGCACCGGCCGGATCGGGCCGGTGCGCGGCCTTGTGCGCGGGCGCGGAAAAGCTTATTTAACCACCTGATATCACTGCTGTTCCGCAAGGCCGTCCGGGCGCTCCGCGCGCCACCGGGACGGTCGCCAGCACCGCCCCTCCGGGCCTGATAACGGGTACTTCCTTGGCCGAGACCGATCCGACGGGCACCACCCCGCCCGCCAGCGACATTCGCCCCGTCTCCATCACCGACGAGATGCGCCGCTCCTACCTCGACTACGCCATGAGCGTGATCGTGAGCCGCGCGCTTCCGGACGCGCGCGACGGGCTGAAGCCGGTCCACCGCCGCATCCTGTATTCCGCCTTCGAATCCGGGCACCTGCCGGAGCGGAAATACGTCAAGTCGGCCCGCATCGTCGGCGACGTGATCGGTCTCTACCACCCACACGGCGACCAATCGATCTACGACGCCTTGGTGCGGATGGCGCAGGACTTCTCCATGCGCCTGATGCTCATCGACGGGCAGGGCAATTTCGGCTCGGTCGACGGCGATCCGCCGGCGGCCATGCGCTACACCGAATCGCGCCTGGCCAAGCCGGCGACCGCGCTGCTCTCCGACATCGACAAGAACACCGTCGATTTCCAGCCGAACTACGACGAATCGCGGGAGGAGCCAAAAGTCCTCCCGGCCCGGTTCCCGAACCTCCTGGCTAACGGCGCCGGCGGCATCGCGGTGGGCATGGCGACCAACATCCCGCCGCACAATCTCGGGGAGCTGATCGACGCCTGCATGGCGCTGATCGACGATCCCGGGCTCACCATCGAGCAGCTCACCGAGATCGTCCCCGGGCCGGACTTCCCGACAGGCGGGATGATCCTCGGCCGGGCCGGCACCCGGCAGGCCTACGCCACCGGCCGCGGCTCGGTGATCATGCGCGCCAAGTCGCATGTCGAGGAGCTGCGCAAGGAGCGCGAGGCGCTGATCTTCACCGAGATCCCATATCAGGTGAACAAGGCGACGCTGGTCGAGAAGATCGCCGAGCTCGTGAAGGAGAAGCGGGTCGAGGGCATCTCGGACCTGCGCGACGAATCCGACCGCAGCGGCATGCGCATCGTGGTCGAGATCAAGCGCGACGCCATGGCCGAGGTGGTGCTGAACCAGCTCTACCGGTTCACGCCGCTGCAATCCTCCTTCGGCTGCAACATGGTCGCCCTCAACGGCGGCCGGCCGGAATTGATGAACCTGAAGGACCTGCTCCAGGCCTTCGTCGACTTCCGCGAGGAGGTCGTCTCCCGGCGCACCAAGTTCCTGCTCGGCAAGGCCCGGGAACGCGCCCACGTGTTGTGCGGCCTGGCCATCGCGGTCGCCAATATCGACGAGGTGATCCGGCTGATCCGCACCTCGCCGGACCCGAACACGGCCCGCGAGGCCCTGATGAGCCGCGACTGGCCGGCCCACGACATCGCCCCGCTGATCGCGCTGGTCGACGACCCGCGCCACCGGGTCGCCGAGGACGGCACCTACCGCCTGTCCGAGACCCAGGCCCGCGCCATCCTGGACCTGCGCCTGCAGCGCCTCACGGCTCTGGGCCGCGACGAGGTCGGGGACGAATTGAAGACCCTGGCCGACGAGATCGCCGACTATCTCGACATCCTGCGCTCGCGCGCCCGCATCCAGGCGATCGTGAAGGACGAGCTCGTCGAGGTGCGGCAGCAATTCGCCACCCCGCGCCGGACCGAGATCGTCGATTACGATTCGAGCGTCGACGACGAGGATTTGATCGCCCGCGAGGACATGGTCGTGACCGTGTCCCATGCCGGCTACGTCAAGCGCGTGCCGCTCTCGACCTACCGGGCCCAGCGCCGGGGCGGGAAGGGCCGCTCCGGCATGGCGACCCGCGACGAGGATTTCGTCACCCGCCTGTTCGTGGCCAACACCCACACGCCGGTGCTGTTCTTCTCCAGCCAGGGCCAAGCCTACAAGGAGAAGGTCTGGCGCCTGCCGATGGCCGCCCCGAACGCCCGCGGCAAGGCGCTGGTGAACATCCTGCAGCTGCAGGACACCTCCGAGCGCATCACCACAATCATGCCGCTGCCCGAGGACGAGGCGTCCTGGGACACCCTCGACGTGATGTTCGCCACCGCCAGCGGCAACGTCCGGCGCAACAAGCTGTCGGACTTCGTCCAGGTGAACCGCAACGGCAAGATCGCCATGAAGCTCGATCCGGGCGACCACATCGTCCATGTCGAGATCTGCCGGCCGGACCAGAACGTGCTGCTGACCACGGCGATGGGGCAGTGCATCCGCTTCCCGGTCGAGGACGTGCGCGTGTTCAAGGGCCGCGATTCGACCGGCGTGCGCGGCATCCTGCTGGCTAAGGACGACCGGGTGATCTCGATGACGATCCTGAACGCCTTCGACGCCAGCGCCGAGGAGCGGACGGGCTACCTGAAGATGCGTCGCGCCATCACCGGCGAACAGGAGGAAGGCGCCGAGGTCGAGGCCGAGGACGGCGCCGAGGCCGCGGCGATCTCGCCGGAGCGCTACACCGAGATGGGCGCGGCCGAGCAATACGTGCTCACCCTGTCCGAGCGCGGCTACGGCAAGCGCTCGTCGTCGTTCGAGTACCGGACCTCCGGCCGCGGCGGCAAGGGCATCACGGCGATGCGAGTCAACGACCGCAACGGCAGCCTCGTCGGCTCCTTCCCGGTCGAGGCGACGGACCAGATCATGCTGGTCACCGACCGCGGCCAGCTGATCCGGGTGCCGGTGGACGACATCCGCATCGTCGGCCGCGCCTCGCAGGGCGTGACCGTGTTCAACACCGCCAAGGACGAGAAGGTCGTGTCGGTGGAGCACATCGTCGGCGAGGACGACACCGAAGCGGGCGCCGAAGGTGGTCTGGACGGCGGCATCGAGGGCGGCCCCGATGCTGGTCCGGAGGGCGGCCCCGAGGAGGTGTGAGGCTCCGGCCGACACACCCCGAGGTTCCGTCCCGCGCAAAAATGCTCTAGGTCGGGCCTCGATGACCCGCACCGCCCTCTATGCCGGCTCGTTCGATCCGGTCACGAACGGCCATCTCGACGTGGTCCGCCAGGCCTGCCGGCTGGTGGACCGCCTCGTGATCGCCATCGGCGTCCATCCCGGCAAGGCGCCGCTGTTCTCGGCCGAGGAGCGCGCCGCGCTCCTCACTGAGACCTGCGGGCCGGTGGCCCAGGCCGAGGGTGCGACGCTGGAGATCGCGACGTTTGCCGACCTCGCGGTCTCGGCCGCCCGGCGCTGCGGGGCATCGATCTTCATCCGCGGCCTGCGCGACGGCACGGATCTCGATTACGAGATGCAGCTCGCCGGCATGAACGGCGCCATGGCGCCCGAGGTGCAGACCGTGTTCCTGCCTGCCTCGACGCAGGCGCGCCCGATCACCGCGACGCTGGTGCGCCAGATCGCCGGCATGGGCGGGGACGTCTCGCCCTTCGTGCCTGCGGCCGTCGCCGACCGCCTCCGGCAGCGCTTCGCCGCCACCGCCTGATCCTCTGACCGTTCTGGAAGGAATCCGATGAACCGCCGCAACGCCCTCCTCGCGCTCGCCCTCGTGTTCGGCTCCGTCCCGGCCGCCCGGGCCGCCGACGCCAACACGGTCTATCTCGAGACCAAGGACGGCCGCATCACGATCATGCTGCGGCCGGACCTCGCCCCCAAGCACGTCAAGCAGATCAAGACGCTGGTTTCCCAAGGCTTCTACGACGGCCTGAAGTTCCACCGGGTGATCGACGGCTTCATGGTCCAGACCGGCGACCCGAAGGGCAACGGCACCGGCGGCTCCAGCCTGCCGAACATCCCGGCCGAGTTCTCGCAGACCGCCGAGTTCCGACGCGGCACGGTCGGCATGGCCCGCTCGTCGGATCCGAACTCGGCCAACTCGCAGTTCTTCATCTGCCTGGGCGACGCGCCGTTCCTGAACAAGCAGTACACCGTCGTCGGCAACGTCACCGACGGGCTCGACGTGCTCGACAAGATCAAGAAGGCTTCCCCCGGCGCGCCGGGGGGCGCCGTGCAGGACCCGGACAAGATCGTCCGCATGACGCTCGCCGAGAAGGCGAAGTAGCCCCGCCGATGTGGCGCCGGCTGGCCGTCCTCGGCGTGCTCGCCCTCGCTCCGGCGGCGGCGCGCGCCTATGACGGCTTCTATGCCTACGGTGGCTACGCCTATCAGCCGGGCGGCGGCTATCCGTTGAGCCTGCCGCAGACCCTGCGGGGCACCGTCGCGGTGCCGCTGGCGCATCGACCGGCCCGGGCGGCCGACACCCTGGCCGAGCTCTACCCGGTGCTGGCGGCCTGCTGGCAGCCGCCGGCCGGACTGGGACATCCTGCTTCCGGTTCGGACGATGTCGAGATCACCGCGCGGCTGTCGCTCCGGCGTGACGGCAGCCTGATCGGCCCGCCGCGGATCACCTATGCGGCGGGGTTCGCGGGTGGCCAGCGCGGCAGCCTGGTGCGGGCGACCCTGGACGCGCTCGCCGGCTGCACGCCGGCCAAGATCACTCCGGGCCTCGGCCGGGCGATCGCGGGGCGACCGGTGGCCCTGCGGCTCGTCTACCGCCCGCCAGCCTGACCGTTTCGCCGCGCTCGCCGGATCCGGCGGGCGCCGCTACATTCCCACCAACAGGAAGGACCCACCATGGCCGATACCGAGACCCTCATCCTGGAGACCACCAAGGGCCGCGTCGTGATCGGGCTGCGCCCCGACCTCGCCCCGGGCCATGTCGAGCGGATCAAGACGCTGGCCGCCCAGGGCTTCTACGACGGCGTGCCGTTCCACCGGGTGATCGAGAACTTCATGGCCCAGACCGGCGACCCGACCGGCACCGGCTCGGGCGGCTCGGAGCTGCCGGACCTGAAGGCCGAGTTCAACGCCGAGCCGCACGTGCGCGGCACCTGCTCGATGGCCCGCACCAACTTCCCGCACTCGGCGAACTCGCAGTTCTTCATCTGCTTCGACGACGCGCGCTTCCTCGACAAGCAGTACACGGTCTGGGGCAAGGTCGTGGAGGGCATGGACGTGGTCGACACGATCAACAAGGGCGAGCCGCCGCGCTCCCCGGACAAGATCGTCAAGGCGAGCGTAGGCGAGGCGGCCTGATCGGCGAACCGTCCGGAAGTGTCCGCCGATCCGGGCGGACACTTCCGTAAGCCCACGGGACGGCGTCCCTTGGCAAAGCGACCGCGGCCTGCGACGCCGCGGCGCCATGAAGACCGCCACGCTTCCGATTCGGGATCTCTGCCTTGCCGTGACGGTGGTCGCCGTCTGGGGCACGAACTTCGTCGTGATCCGGATCGGGCTCGACCATCTGCCGCCGCTGCTGTTTGCGGCGCTGCGCTTCCTGCTGGCAGCCTGCCCCGGCGTCTTCCTGCTGCCCCGGCCCAAGGTCGCGTGGCGCAATCTCGCCGCCTACGGGCTGCTGATCGGGGCCGGACAGTTCGGGCTCCTGTTCATCGCCATGCGCGGCCACATCACCCCCGGCCTGGCCTCGCTGGTGATCCAGATCCAGGTGTTCTTCACCATCGGCCTGTCGATCGCCCTGACCGGCGAACGGGTCCCCGGC
This sequence comes from Methylobacterium sp. J-077, assembly GCF_022829365.1. Taxonomy (GTDB): domain Bacteria; phylum Pseudomonadota; class Alphaproteobacteria; order Rhizobiales; family Beijerinckiaceae; genus Methylobacterium. Next base: position 38,591 of record NZ_JAKSYJ010000158.1, read on the forward strand.
TACCAGTGGGCGGCCCTGGCGCTTGCCGCGACCGGCATCGGCGTGATCGCGCTGCATTCTGATGCCGCCACGACGCCCCTGGGCCTCGGCCTCGTCATCCTCGCGGCGGCGAGCTGGGCCGGCGGCAACATCGCGGCGAAGCGCAGCGGCGTCCGCGCGATGCTGCCCTACGTGGTCTGGGCCAGCCTGTTCTCGGCGCCGCCGCTGTTTGCGCTATCCTTCCTCCTCGAAGGCCGGGATGCGATCCGCGCAGGCCTGCAGAATGCCAATGCGGCGACCTGGGCGGCGGTGATCTGGCAATCCGTCGGCAATACCCTGTTCGGCTACGCCATCTGGGGATGGCTGCTCGCCCGCCACCCCGCAGCGCAGATCGTCCCGATGGCGCTGCTGGTGCCGGTGTTCGGTATGGCCGGATCCGCACTCTGGCTCGGCGAGGCGTTGCCGGCCTGGAAGCTCGGCGCCGCCGGGCTCGTCCTATCGGGCCTCGCCCTCGGCATCCTCTACCCGCGCTGGCAGGCACGCCGCGCCTGATGAAGCGGCAGGGCTCAGTCCCGTGCAAGCCCGGCCAGGATCGCCTGCTCGGCGGCCGCCATATCGTCCGGCGCGTTGAGGTTCAGGAACGGGTCCAGGGGCTGCGTCGGCCACGAGGCGGTCGCCGCCCCGTGGCGGGCGACGAACGCTCCGACCCGCCGCTCATCCCGCTCCACCAGGGCCCGGCGCAAGTCCGCCCGCAGCCCGACCGGCCAGAGCGCCACGGTGTAGTGCTCGCGCCCGCCCGAGGCGGCGAGCGCGATCTCAGCAGAGCCGAGCGCGGCGCGGAGCCGTTCGGCGAGGTCGCCCGGCAGGAACGGCGCGTCCCCGGGTGCGCTCAGGACGTGCGTGACCGCCGGCCGATGCGCGGCGGCGAAGTCGAGCCCCGCGAGCAGGCCGGCGAGCGGTCCCGGCCGGCCCGGGACGGGATCGGGCAGGACCGCTCCCGGAAACCCGGCGAACCGCTCCGGATCGCCATTGGCGCTGAGCACCAGGCCGGCCGGGCATTGCGGACCCAGCCGCTCCACCACCCGTGCCAGCAACGTCCGGCTGCCGAGTTCAAGCAGCGGCTTGTCGACCCCGCCCATCCGCCGGCCGAGACCGCCGGCCAGGATCAGGCCGAGGATTGGTGCCGCCAAGGTCCGGCTCCCAAGGCCTACTCGATCACGATCCTGGGCGCCGTCCGCCCCGCCGGGGCGCCCGAGAGGTTCGCCCACAGGGACGCGGCGATATCGCGGTAGATCTTGGCGTGCGGGCCGTCCGGGTCGGTCGCCACCACCGGCCTTCCGGAATCCGAGGTCTCCCGGATGGTCATGTCGAGGGGCACCTCGCCGAGGAACGGCACGCCGAGGCGCTGCGCCTCGATGCGGGCGCCGCCATGCCCGAAGATGTGGGAGGCGTGGCCGCAATTCGGGCAGACGAAGGTCGCCATGTTCTCGATCACCCCGAGGATCGGGACCGCGACCTTCTTGAACATGGTCACGCCGCGCCGGGCGTCGATCAGGGCGAGATCCTGGGGGGTCGAGACGATGACGGCGCCGGACAGCGGCGTCGCCTGGGCCATGGTGAGCTGCGCGTCGCCGGTGCCCGGCGGCATGTCGACGATCAGCACGTCCAGCTCGCCCCAGAGCACGTCGCGCAGCATCTGGGTGATGGCCGACTGCACCATCGGCCCGCGCCAGATCATCGCCGTCTCGGGCTCGATCAGGAACCCGATCGACATGACCTTCAGGCCGTAGCCGACCATCGGCTCCATGGCCTTGTTGTCGACCACGGTGGGCTTGCCCGACAGGCCGAACAGTTTTGGCACCGACGGCCCGTAGATGTCGGCATCGAGCAGGCCGACCTTCAGCCCCTGGGCCTGAAGCGCGAGGGCGAGGTTGCACGCCGTTGTGGACTTGCCGACGCCGCCCTTGCCGGAGGCGACCGCCACGATGTGGCGCACACCGGCGATCTGCGGACCCTGGTTCGGCGGCGCGCCCGGCCGCGGCGGGGCGACCGGCGGCGGCGTCACCGGGCGGGGCGCGGCGTCGCTCTGGGCCGGCATGCCCGGGCCGCGCTCCGAGGTGAGGCTCGCGAACACCCCCGAGACGCCCGGCATCTGCAGGATGCGCCCCTCCGCCTGCCGCCGCACCGGCTCGAACCGCTCGGCCTCGCTCGGATCGACCAGGATCGAGAACATCACCCGGTTGCTCGGATCGACCACGACTTGGGACAGCCGCCCGGAGCCGGGCAGGGTGGTGCCGGCGGCGTCGACGGTGACGGATTGGAGCGCGCGCAGCACGTCGTCGCGGGTTATCGCCAAATCGTCCTCCACCGGGAGCAAGCAGGTTCAATACCCGCTGCATGTAACCGAGCGCCGTGAGAACACCAGACCCCGCCTCGGCTATCGAGATTTCGTTCTTACGCGACGCGTAGCGGATTTACCCTCGAAAATGCCGGCCAACGGCCGTACATTCTGGGTCGGCACGGAGGTGGCGATGCGCGACGCTCAATGTTCGGAAGGCAGCTCGAAGAACCGGCGACGGGCAGATCGATTGGAGGCCCGCGTGACGGCGGAGCAGAAGGCCCTCGTCGCGCATGCCGCAGCGCTTGAAGGACGCAGCATCACCGACTTCGTCCTGACGAGCGTCCAGGATGCCGCCAAGCGCGCCATCGCGGAGCATGAGGTGATCCAGCTCAGCGTTCGGGATTCCCGCGCCTTCGTGGAGGCGCTCATGGCGCCGCGCCAACCCAACGAGCGGATGCGGACTCGCGTCGCCACCTACCGGACGCTGATGGGTGGCTCGGAGACGTGACCATCGGTGCAACGCCGGCCATCGAGCTCTTCGATGCCGGGCGGCACGATCGGTCCCGCTTCACGTGCAGCGTCGACGCCCTCGATCGCTATCTCCGCTCGCAGGCCGGTCAGGATGCGCGCCTCCGGGTGGCGGCCCCCTATGTCCTGCTGGAGCCTCCGGAACCCGCGATTCTAGGCTTCTACACCCTCGCCAACACGTCGATCCGGGCGGCCGAATTACCCGCGGCCTTCGTCAAGAGACTGACGCGCTATCCCATCCTGCCGGCCACGTTGCTCGGGCGGCTGGCGGTCGACGCGACGCGGCGTGGCAAGGGGTTCGGCACGCTTCTTCTCCTGGATGCGCTGCTGCGCTGCCTCAGGAGCGAGACGGCCTCCCTGGCGGTGGTGGTCGACGCGAAGGATGAAACCGCGGTCGCGTTCTACGAACGCTATGACTTCCTTCGGCTGCCCGACCAGCCCCGCCGTCTGTTCAAGCCGATGGCCGAGATCGAGATGCTGTTCGACAGTCGTAACTCGTGAGGCCCCCGGCCTCACCGCCGCCCCGGTGGAAGCGCGATCAGATTGCACTCTTCCATCGGTCCCCGCACCACGCTGCCGTCGCCGCGCCGGTAGAAGCCGTGGCGAACGCGGCGACAGCCGAGCGGGCCGCGCAGACGCTTCATCCGTTCGATATGGACGCTGCCGGCGCGCCGCCCGGAGAAATCGTGGCCGCCGATTCGGACACCCGGCCCGAACCGGACCTCGGCGCAAGCCGGAGCGGCCGCCAGCCAGACCGATCCGACGAGCACCGCCAAGCCCCTACCGACGCTCCACCGCCCGTTCGCCCCCATCCCGAAACCGCCTGAACCAAGCGGGCCTTCGCCCGTTGTCGAGGCGACTTGCGGGCGGGGCCTCACCGGAGGGGTCCGACCGCGCGACTCGAACGCCACCTCGGCGACAGCAAGGAGATCGGTTTCATGCATCAGGGCAACCACCGCGACCACGAGGGCGCCAAGAAGCTGTTCGAGCTGGTCAAGGACGTGAAGATCGCCATGATGACCACGGTCGATGCCGAGGGGACGCTCAACAGCCGCCCGATGTGGAACAACGACGCCGACGAGAACGGCGATCTTTGGTTCTTCACCAAGCTGCACTCGCCCAAGACCACCGAGATCAGCAAGGACAACCAAGTCAACCTGGCCTATTCCGACCCGTCGAGCCAGACCTACGTGTCGGTGGCCGGCAAGGCCGAGATCGTGCGCGACCAAGCCAAGATCGATTCCAAGTGGAATGAGAGCCTGAAGACCTGGTTCCCCAACGGCAAGAACGACCCCGAGGTCGCGCTGATCCGCGTCCACCCGGAGAAGGGCGAGTACTGGGACAGCCCCAACAGCACGATGCTGCACCTCTACGGCTACGTGAAGGCAACGCTCACCGGCGAGAGCCCCAAGACCGACACCAAGAAGGTCGACCTCGCCTGATTTTTCGTGACTTGGCTTTGTGACTTGGCGACGTGGTTAATAGGGGGCGGCGCGTCGCAGGGACGTGCCGTCCTTTTTCTTGACGCGGCCGCGCCCGGCATGCGCTCTGCGCCGTGAGACGCGCGGACGAGTCCGAAAAACATGATTGATCTGGCGAAGCGGGTCTACGATCACAGCTTCCGCATCGACCCGATCGTGCGGTCGCTGCTCGACACCGATTTCTACAAGCTGCTGATGGCGCAGACGATCCTGCGCCGGCATCCGCAGATCGACACCACCTTCGGCATCACCAACCGCACCAAGCGCATCCGCATCGCCGATGAGGTCGATGCCGGGCTCCTGCGCGAGCAGCTCGACCATGCCCGCAGCCTCCGGCTCAGCAAGGGCGAGGTGACCTGGTTGCGCGGCAACGTGTTCCGCGGCCAGGGGCGGATCCTCGGCCCCGAATTCGTGGCGTGGTTCGAGGGCTTTCAGCTGCCCGACTACGAGCTTGCGGTCCATGACGGCCAGTACGAGCTGACCTTCCACGGCCCCTGGATCGAGACCACGATGTGGGAGGTCCCGGCGCTCGCCATCCTCAACGAGCTGCGGGCGCGGGCCGTGCTGCGCGGCCTCGGCAAGCTCGACCTGCAGGTGCTCTACGCCCGGGCGATGACCCGGGTCTGGGAGAAGATCCAGCGGCTGCAGAAGCTGCCTGACCTGTCGGTGGCGGATTTCGGCACGCGTCGGCGCCACGGCTTTCTCTGGCAGGATTGGTGCGTGCAGGCCATGGCCGAGGGGCTGGGCCCCGCGTTCCTCGGCACCTCGAACTGCCTGATCGCCGCCCGTCAGGAGGTCGAGCCGGTGGGCACCAACGCCCACGAATTGCCGATGGTCTACGCGGCGCTGGCCGAGGACGATTCGGCGCTCGCCGCCGCGCCCTATGCTGTGCTGGCCGACTGGCAGGAAGATTACGACGGCAACCTGCGGGTGATCCTGCCCGACACCTACGGCACCACCGGGTTCCTGGCCAACGCCCCGGATTGGGTGGGCGACTGGACCGGGATCCGCATCGACTCGAAGGACCCGATCGAGGGCGGCGAGGAGGTGATCCGGTTCTGGCAGGAGCGCGGCTACGATCCCCGCGACAAGCTCGCGATCTTCTCCGACGGGCTCGACATCGACGCGATCGAGCACATCCACGGCCATTTCCATGGATGCATGCGCATCGGCTACGGCTGGGGCACCCTGCTCACCAACGATTTCCGCGGTCTCCTGCCCGACGGCAAGCTCGATCCGGTCTCCGTGGTCTGCAAGGTCATGGCGGCCAACGGCCGGCCGACAGTCAAGCTCTCGGACAACCCGACCAAGGCGCAGGGACCGGCCGACGCGATCGCCCGCTACCGCCGGGTTTTCGGCGTGGGTGCGCAGGAGGCGCTGCCGGTCGTGGTGTGAGGCGCGTTTCAGTCGGCCATTCGTGAAACCGGCCCCCTGACGACAGGCGCCTTCAACAGGTATGATGTCGACCAGGAGGGCTGCCGCACGCGGCCGGCTCGACGGGAGAACGCCATGACCCTGAACCGCCGCTCGCTCATCGGTGCCGCGGGCCTCGCCCTGGCGGCGCCGGGCCTCGAAGGCGCGCAGGCCGCCGAGGCCGCGAAGCCGGCCGCCAAGGCGCCGCCCGTCACAAAAATCCTGGCGCAGTGGATCCTGGCCTCGTCCTACGACACCCTCCCCGAAAACGTCCGCCGCGAGGGCGTGCGCAGCTTCCTGAACTGGGTCGGCGTGGCGATCGGCGGCTCGCATCACGAGACCGTGGACGTGGCGGTCTCGGCGCTGCAGCCGTTCTCCGGACCGCCGCAGGCCGGCCTGTTCGGCCGACCGGAGCGGTTCGACATCATGAACGCCGCCTTCCTCAGCGGCGTGGCGAGCCACATCTTCGACTTCGACGACACCCACCTCAAGACGATCATCCACCCGGCCGGCCCGGTTGCCTCGGCGATCCTGGCCTATGCCCAGATGAAGCCGGTCTCGGGCAAGGATTTCCTCGACGCCCTGGTGGTCGGGATCGAGACCGAGTGCCGGATCGGCAACGCCGTCTACCCGAACCACTACGACGCCGGCTGGCACATCACCGGCACCTGCGGGCCGTTCGGCGCGGCGGCGGCCGCCGGCAAGCTGATGGGGCTCACCGAGCCGCAGATGATCTACGCTTTGGGGCTCGCCGCCTCGCAGCCGGTGGGCCTGCGCGAATCGTTCGGCTCGATGAACAAGAGCTTCAACCCGGGCCGGGCGGCCTCGAACGGTTTGTTCGCGGCGATCCTGGCGGCCAAGGGCTTCACCTCGTCGGATGGCATGATCGAGGCCAAGCGCGGCTGGGCCAACACCATCTCGACCAAGCAGGACTGGTCCGAGATCACCGACGGCCTCGGGACCCGCTACGAGGCCCTGCTCAACACCTACAAGCCGTTCGCCTGCGGCATCGTCATGCACCCGACGATCGACGCGGGCGTGCAGATCCGCGACCAGGACCATGTCCGGCCCGAGGACATCGCCCGGGTCGACCTCAAGGTCCACCCGCTGGTTCTGGAGCTCACCGGCAAGACCGCGCCGAAGACCGGCCTCGAGGGCAAGTTCAGCATCTACCACGCCGCCGCCATCGCCCTCGTGGAGGGCGCAGGCGGCGAGAAGCAGTTCAGCGACAGGGCGGTGAACGACCCGCGCGTCGTGGCTTTGCGCCAGAAGGTGGTACCGGTGATCACCCCGGGCATCGACGCCGCGCAGGTCGACATGACCGTGACGCTCACCGACGGGCGGAGCTTCCACCGCCGGATCGAGCACGCGATCGGCAGCGTCGAGACGCCGATGTCAGACGCGCAACTGGAGGCGAAGTTCGCCGACCTCGCCGCAGGCGTGCTGCCGGAGACCCAGGCCAAGCGGGTGATGCAGATGTGCTGGTCGCTCCCCGACTTGAAGGATGTCGGCGAGGTGGCCCGGGCCGGGGTGCAGGGGGCGTGATTGGGGTGTCGGCACCTCGGTAACGGATCCGCGAGCCCGGCGGGATCGTTTTCCGGCCCCGTGCCGTTCCCCTGCCGCGAGGCCCCGCGACCCCGGCGGGCGCCCGCCTGTGGCGTTCGGGGCGTGGATCGCAGCATGGGTACCAAGACCCCGGTCGGGGCGCAGCCTGAGCGCGCGCTGGTTGCGCCGCGCCCGACTCGCGTCGCCGCGGCGGAGACCCCGCGGGCCACGATGGCGTCGCCGATCCTGATCGGGGCCACCATCGTGGCGATCCTGTACTTCGGCCGCGAGATCTTCATCCCGATCGCGATCGCGCTGCTCCTGTCCTTCGTGTTGACGCCGCTGGTGAGCCGTCTGCGGCGCCTGCGCCTGCCGCGGCTGGTGGCGGTGGGCGTGAGCGTGCTGCTGACCCTCGGCGTCGTGGCCGCCCTGGCGACCTTGATCGGGATCCAGGCCGCCGACCTCGTGGGCGACATCCCGCGCTACCGCGCCACCATCGAGCGCAAGATCGAGGGCCTGCGCACCTCGCCGGTGGGCCACATCACCGATTACGTCGCCAATATCGGCCGGGCGCTCCATACCGGCGGCCAGGATCAGGCCAAGGCGCCGGCTCAAGAACCGCCGCGTACCACACCGCAGCCGTCCGAGCCCGCACCGGGCCTGGACCAAGCCAAGCCGGACCAAAAGCCAGTCCTGGTCGAGGTCACCTCGATCCCGCCCGGGCCGCTGGAGATGCTGGGCACCCTGCTGTCGCCGGTCCTGCAGCCGCTGGCCACGGTCGGCATCGTCTTCGTGGTGCTGCTGTTCGTCCTGATGCAGCGCGAGGACCTGCGCGACCGCATGATCCGGCTCGCGGGGTCGAGCGATCTGCACCGCACAACCGGGGCGATCGACGACGCGGCCGGGCGCCTCAGCCGCTACTTCGTCGTGCAGCTCGCCCTCAACACCGCCTTCGGGGTCGTGATCGGGATCGGCCTCTACGTCATCGGCGTGCCGAACCCGGTGCTCTGGGCGATCGTCTCCGCCCTGATGCGGTTCGTGCCCTATATCGGCGCCTTCCTGTCGGCGCTCCTGCCGATCACGCTGGCCGCCGCGGTCGATCCCGGCTGGAACATGATGATCGCGGTGACGATCCTGTTCCTCATCCTGGAGCCGCTCACCGGCCAGGTGGTCGAGCCGATCGTCTACGGGCAGTCCACCGGGCTCTCGCCGCTGGCGGTACTGGTCTCGGCCCTGTTCTGGACCTGGCTGTGGGGGCCGGTCGGGCTGCTGCTGTCGACGCCGCTCACCGTCTGCCTGGTGGTGCTGGGCCGGCATGTCGAGCACTTGGAATTCCTCGACGTGCTGTTCGGCGACCGGCCGGCGCTCACCCCGGTGCAGAACTTCTACCAGCGGATCCTGGCCGGCGATTCCGAGGAGGTCTTGGGCCATGCCGAGCTGATCCTGCAGCAATGCTCGCTGTCGTCCTATTACGACGAGGTCGTCCTCAAGGGCCTCGAACTCGCCGCGCGGGACGCCGCGCGCGGCGTGCTCACCACCCAGCAGAAGGGCGCCATGCGCACCGCCCTGGGCGAGTTGATCGCCGACCTGTCCGAGCGCGGCGACGCCGTCGCCGAGACGGCGGGGGAGGGCGGCGAGCAGGCCTGCAGCCCCATGCCGATCGGCCCGTCGCCGGATGCGCTTCCGGAAGCCTGGACCCGCCGGGGCGCGGTGCTGTGCGTCTCCGGGCGCGGCTTCCTGGACGAGGCCGCGGCCGCGATCCTGGCCCAGATCCTGGAGAAGCGCGGCATCGGCATCCGCACGGTGCCGTTCGCGGAGGCGTCCTCGGCGCGAATCGGGCGGTTCGAGCCCGGCCCGGTGCGGATGGCCTGCGTGGTCTCGCTGGCCCTGAGCGGTGAGCCGACGCACCTGCGCCGGCTGGTCGGCCGGCTGCAAGAGCGGATGCAAGGCGTGCCGGTCCTGCTCGGCCTCTGGCTCGCCCAGAACGGCCAGTCGGACCGGGTGGCACGCGCCCCGGAGGGCTCCACCGCGGCGAGCGGGCAGGTCGCGTCCCTGCGCGAAGCCCTCGAGGCGGTGCTGGCCGCGGTGCAGGCGGACATCGCCGCCCGGTCCGGGGTCGGCGCTGCGGCGCGCATGCCGGAACCGGCGGAGGCATGAGGCGAGCCGGCTTGGGCCCTGGGGGGCTTGACGGCCGGGGTGCGGCCCCGGTTTCGTCGAGCACCGGCCGGACCCGTATCGGGCTCCGGGCAGATCAGGGGACAGGGCCGATGAGCGTCGTCGAACTCGGGCGGTTCATGGACGAACTCGTGGAGGCGTCCGGCCAAGCGATCCTGCCGTTCTTCCGCGCCCCGTTCGGCCTCGACGACAAGGCGCGGGGCGGCGCGCCGTTCGATCCGGTCACCGAGGCCGACCGGGCCGCCGAGGTGGTGCTCCGGGCGATGATCGGCCAGACATTCCCCGGCCACGGCATCCTGGGCGAGGAATTCGGCTCCGAGCGCGTGGACGCCGAATATGTCTGGGTGCTCGACCCGATCGACGGCACGCGCGCCTTCATCGCCGGCCTGCCGACCTGGGGTACGCTGATCGGCCTGACCCGCAATGGCGTGCCGGTGCGCGGGCTTATGCACCAGCCCTATCTCGGCGAGCGCTTCACCGGCGACGGCTGCCACGCCCGCCTGCGCGGCCCGGCGGGCGAACGCACCCTGCTCACCCGCCGCTGCGCGGATCTCGGCCAGGCGATCCTGGCCACCACCGATCCGCGGCTGTTCGCGGACGGCGACGAGGCCGAGCGCTTCCTCGCCCTGGAAGGCCGGGTGCGCCTGTCCCGCTACGGCACCGATTGCTACGCCTACTGCATGCTGGCCGCCGGCCAGATCGACCTCGTGGTCGAGGCCGGCCTCAAGCCCTACGACATCGTCGCACTGATCCCGATCGTCGAGGGCGCCGGCGGCCGGGTCACGGCCTGGGACGGCGGCTCGGCCGCGAACGGCGGACGGATCGTTGCGGCCGGCGACCCGCGCCTGCACGAGGCGGCGCTGAAGGTGCTGAACCCGTGAGGGGGCACGGTCTCACGGACCGTCGGGACGGCCGGAGCCCGCCCGCGTGCTGCTGAACGCGCTCGTCCTGCTGGCAAGCCTGGTCCCGGCCGTCGAAGACCGCGCCGCGGCGTTCCTGGCGACGCCGCCGGCGGCAGTTGCCCCGGCCGACATCGCGCCGCCGCGCTTCGACCCGGCCACGCGGTCGGTCTCGAACTGGCACGAACAGGCCGGTGAGAGCCTGCTGCCGCGATCCCTGGCGCTGACCGCCCGGCTCGCCGAGGACCCACCCTACGTCGCCCGCTGCGTCCGGCTGAACAACGGCTGGTGCATCAAGTCCGCCCGCTGGCCGGGGGAGATCGGGGCCGATGCCGAGGGCCACACCGCCTTCGCCACCCTGGCCGACGGCGCGGACGCCGCCGCGAGCCTGCTGCGCCGCTACTTTCGCGACTACAACCGGCGCAACGCGCTCGCCATCGTACGCCGCTGGGCGCCGGCCGAATGCCAAATCGCCTCGACGATACGGGTGGGACGGGGCGTCGCGACGCCGGCCGTCTCGGCCACCCTGGCGCCCCGGGGGCTCGGCCGGACGCTGCGTGCCCGCTTCCTCGCCTCCCACCGGCCGGGCGGCGTGCCGCGGGCGCGGGCCAAGGCCCTGCGGGTGCAGCCCTGGTCGCCGCTGGCCCGGATGGCCGGTCGGCCCGGGGCGCGTCCGGCCGCCCGGGTGCCGCGGGTGGCGATGCTCCAGCCGGTGCCCGACATCGCCGCCGGGATCGCGGCCGAGCCCGGCCGGGCGGGCACGGTCCGGGGCGCCGTGGATCCCACGGCGCTCCTCGACCGCAAGGTGCCGAGCCCCGACCGGATGGTCGCGGAATCCGCCCAGCTTCCGGCCATCGCGGCCGGGCTGCCCCTGCTCGACCTGCGCCTGCCGGCCCCGCTCTGCACCGGCGACGAGGTCCGGATCCAGGCCTATGCCGCGCGGATCAGCGGCAGCGTCGGGCTGAAACCCGGCGACGACCTCGACCTGTTCGGGCCGGACGGCGCGCCGCGGCCCAACCTGGCGCCGGTGATGCTGGCGATGTCGGCGGTGGAGCTCGGCACCCTCCGGGCCGGGCCGGACCTCGTCGAGGCCGCCATCGCCCGCCTGAAGCCCACCCCATAAAGTCCTGGTTTCAAAAGGTCCGAGACCTTTTGCGGGTCCAGGGCGGAGCCCTGCAAGTCTTAGGGGCCCAGCCCCCGAACCCCGCCAACGGGCAAAGCCCTTTGGAAACCCGAAGCCGGCCAAGCCTTGCGGTTCGGGCCGAACCGCGCCACCTGTGCCCCGCCTCTTTTCCCAGACGACGAGCCCGCCCGTGCCCCTGACAGACCTTGCCGCACGCGCCGGCTCGGCCGTCAAAGCCTTCGCTGAAGCCTCGCATGACCTGCTGATCCAGCCGACCTTGCGGCTCGGGGTCACCGGGCTCGCGCGCTCGGGCAAGACCGTGTTCACCACGGCGCTGATCCACCACCTCGTGGAGGCGCACGCCCTGCCGGCCTTCGCCCCCGCGCAGGAGGGCCGCCTGCGCCGCGCCCGTCTGGTGCCGCAGCCCGACGACGACGTGCCGCGCTTTCCCTTCGAGGAGCATTTCGCCACCCTCACCGAGGCCAGGCGCTGGCCGCGTTCCACCGACCGGATCAGCCAGTTCCGCCTGGAGATCGCCTACGAGCGCGCCGCCGGCTGGCGCAGCGGCCCGGCGACCCTGATGCTCGACGTGGTCGATTACCCCGGCGAATGGCTCCTCGACCTGGCCCTGATCGAGACCGGCTACACTGCGTGGTCCCGGGCGACGATCAACGGCACCCGCCGGCCGGGCCGGAGCGCCGTGGCGGCGCCGTGGCTCGAAGCGCTCAAGGGGTTCGATCCCAACGGCCCCCTCGACGAGGTCGCGGCCGAGCGGGCCAGCGACGCCTTCAAGGCCTATCTGGCGGCCCTGCGCGCCGGCCCGGAATCGGTCGCCACGACGCCGCCGGGCCGCTTCCTGATGCCAGGCGACCTCGCGGGCTCACCGGCCCTGACCTTCGCGCCGCTCGACAACCTCACCGGCAGCATCGCCCCCGACAGCCTCGCCGGGCTGATGGAGCGGCGCTTCGAGGCCTACAAGGCCAAGGTGGTCACCCCGTTCTTCCGCGACCATTTCCAGCGGGTCGACCGGCAGATCGTTCTGGTGGACGTGCTCGCCGCGGTCGATGCCGGGGCCACCGCCCTGGCCGAGCTGGAAGAGGCGCTGGACGCGGTGTTGCTCAGCCTCAACATCGGCCGCAACACGGTGCTGTCGAAGCTGTTCGCGCCCCGGGCCGACCGGGTGCTGTTCGCCGCCACCAAGGCCGACCATCTCCACCAGACCAGCCACGACCGGCTCGACGCGCTCCTGCGGCTGCTCGTCTCCCGCTCGATGCGCCGGACCGAGGCCGCGGGCGCCCGGGTCGGCACCGTGGCGCTCGCCTCCGTGCGCGCCACCCGCGAGACCACGATCCATGACGGCGCCGAGGTTTTGCGCGCGGTCGCAGGTACCCCCGAGGCCGGCGAGACGGTGGGCGACGAGCTCTTCGACGGCAACAGCGAGGCCGCGGTGTTCCCGGGCGAGCTGCCGGCCCGTGCGGAAGCCGTGCTGGAAGGCGCCGTCGCCCCGGGCTCGCTCCGCTTCCCCCGCTTCCGCCCGCCGCTGATCCGCCCCGACGGCCTCGGCCGCCCCGGCCACCTGCCGCAGATCCGCCTCGACCGGGCGATGCAGTTTCTGATCGGGGACAGGCTGGGGTGAGGGGGAGGGTGGCTTTCCGCGTGGGCCGTGAGGCTCACACAACGCGTTCCGGTTCCTCCGAGGCTGGGCGAGACGCCCGGTCCGGACATCGCGCGCGCCATCCCTCCCCCCTCTGCGGGGGAGAGGAGTGCGCGTGAGTTCGACCGCGACCCTCATTCGTCGCCCGGCGTTCCATCAGCCCACTGCCGTGAGGGCAAAACTGAAAAACCCCCTCTGGAGGCCGTAAGCCATGTCCTCAGGCCAGAAACCCCGCGCCTTCCGGATCAATCCCGAGCCTCCGCCCGGTCCCGGCGTGATCACGACACCACTCGCGGCTCGGCCGGAGCAGGCCCGGATCGTCGAGGAACCGTTCGAGATCGTCGATGCGGCCGACGGCGTCGCGGTGCCGGTGGCGCCGCGCCGGCGCTCGCCCTGGGGGGCGCTGTTCCTGTCGGCGGCCGGCGGATTGGTCTCGCTGGGGATCGGTCTGTCGATCGAGCGGATGATCGCCGACCTGTTCCAGGCCGCACCCTGGCTCGGCTGGGTGGCGCTCGTGCTGCTGGGACTCGCCGGGCTGGCGCTCCTGGCGATCGTCGTCCGGGAGCTGGCCGGGCTGCGGCGCGAGCGGAAGATCGAGCGGCTGCGGCAATCGGCGGTCGATGCGCTCGCCACCCGCGACCATACCGGCGCGCAGGCGGTGGTGCAGGCGCTGTCCGCCTTCTACGCCGACCGGGAGGTCCTGGCGCCGGGCCGCGCCCGGATCGATGCCGCCGCCGACGCGATCCTCGACGTCGACGACCGGATCGGCTTGGCCGAGCACGAGTTGCTGGCCGGTCTCGACCGGCAGGCGCGCAACGCCATCGCGACCGCCGCCAAGCAGGTCTCGGCGGTCACGGCGCTCTCGCCGCGGGCGATCGTCGACGTGGCGTTCGTGGTCTTCGCCGCCGTCCGGCTGCTGCGCCGGATCGCCGCCATCTACGGCGGCCGCCCGGGCTTCCTGGGCTTCCTGCGGCTGGCGCGGTCCGCTGTGGCGCATCTCACCATCACCGGTGGGATGGCGGTGGGCGAGAGCGTGATGCAGCAGGTACTGGGGCTCGGGATCGCCGCCCGGGTCTCGGCCAAGCTGGGCGAGGGCGTGCTCAACGGGCTGATGACCGCCCGATTCGGGCTGGCCGCGCTCAATGTCTGCCGGCCGCTGCCCTTCGTGCGCGAAGCCCCGCCGCGCCTCGCCGACGTGGCGGGCGAGCTGCTGCGCGCGGCAGAACCCGAATCGAAATAGCCCGGACCGGTTACTTGGCGGCTACTTGGCGGCGGCCGTGGCGGCGCGGCGATTGGCGATGCGGGTGAACATGTTGCCGGTGTAGTCGGCGACCTTCGGCTTCTCGACCTCGCCGACCTTCGCCTCGAACGCCTCGATGCGCTTCAGGAGCGCGACGTCGTTGAACAGCGAGCTGTTGAAGTTGATGTGGGCCCGGGGGCCGAGGGCGGCCTGGACCGCGTCGAGTCGTTCCAGAAGCTCTTTACGCGTCACGGTGCTCTCCAGGGGCGCCTTCGGGGCGAAGGACCGCCCAAGCCGACACTGGAGGCCGCGAGGGTAAACGGCGCGTTAACGCGAAGCGCAGCGCCTACAGCCCTTTCATGAACCCGGCGAGCCGCATCAGCCCTTCCGGCCACGGCCCGTGGCCGCTGGCGGCGTTGATGTGGCCCGATTCGCCGGCATCCACGATCAGGGCGCCCCAAGCATGGGCGAAATCGTCGGCCCGGCCGTAGGTGCAATACGGGTCGGTGCGACTGGCGACCAGGAGCGACGGGAAGGGCAGGGGGTCCCGGGGCACCGGCGCGAAGGCGCGCACCGCTTCGGGCAGGCCGGGCGCCTCCTCGACATCCGGGCATGCCACGAACAGGACACCGCGCACGATTCCGGGAGCGAAGCGCGGGGCCGCCTCGACGCAGGCAACGACCCCGAGGCTGTGGGCGATCAGGATCGCCGGCCGGGTCGCGGCCGCCACCGCCTCCGCGATACGGCCGCACCAGGCCTCCGGGGTCGGCGCGTGCCAGTCATCCTGGGCGACCACCTGCGCGGTGGCGAGGCGCCCGGCCCAGCGGGCCTGCCAGTGGTCCTCGTCCGAGCCTCCGAGCCCCGGGACGATGAGGATGTCGCAATCGGCGGTCTTCATGTCGGCTGCCTAGCGCATGATGCGGAAAAGTGGAATCCGGTTTTCCGAAATCATCATGCGCGAACAAGGCGCTAGCGCAGCCGTCCGGCAAGGCCGTCGAGACCGACCGTCACTCGGCGGCGATCGGGGCGGGCCGGGCTGGACCGGTGATGTGCCGGGCGATCTGCGTCGAGGCGTGGTTCTTGGCCTTGGCCTCGATCTCGAAATCGGCCCAGACCATGTGGCGGGCGACGAGATCGTTCACGGCCCGGTTCCACATCATGTCGGAATGGGCGGCGAGATCCCGGACCGCGTGGCCAGCGGCGCGGAGCGCCGGGAAGTCGGGCAGGGCATCCGGGTCGCATTCGGCCGAAACCGCCTCGCGCGAGACGCTGATATGGGCCACCGGCCGCACCCCGCGCCAGGAGGCCCGTACCCGCGCGATGCGGGGATCGTCGGGCTCGATGTATTCGCCGCCGCTCTGGACCCAGTGATGGTGCAGGTCGAGCACCACCGGCACGGTATCGGCGAGCTGGAGCACGGCCTCGATCCCGAAGACGTTCTCGTCGTTCTCGACGGTGACGAGATCGCGCGCCACCCGGCTCGCCCGGGGCAGGGTCTCGCGGAAACCGGCCACCCCCGGGTCGCCGGCGCCGACATGGATGTTGATATGGGCGCCGTGCGGGTGCCAGCCACCGCCATAGCCCATCCGGTCGAAGATCTCGGCGTGGTAATCGAGCTCCGACAGGCCGTTGGCGATGGCCGCCGGGTTGCGGCTCGCCAGCAGGCAGAACGGGCCGGGATGGAAGCTCAGGCGCACGCCGAGCTGACGGGCCAGCGCCCCGGCCTCCGCCAGCCCGCGTTCGACCAGGGTCGCCATCTCGGGCTCGGCGTAGATGTCGCGCGCGATGGCGTGGGTGTAGCCGGGCAGGACGTTGCTCGCCATGCGCAGCAGGCGTTCGATCGGCGGCCGCGCCCCGACCCAGGCGATCTGGCGGGCCAGCGCATCAAGGTTGTGGGAGACGAGACCGGCGAGCTTCGCCCGCCGGGCGGCGGGGTCCAGCTTGGCGAGATGCGCCATGGTCACGCTGGTCAGGTTCATGTGGAGCGTCGCCTCGCGCTCCGCCTTGAGGGTGGCGTAGGTGCCGGGGGGCTCGTCCAGGACGAACTTGCAGCAGAATCCGAGTCGGGGCTGATCGCGCATAGGATGCACAACGCGCGTCGGCGCCGCGCGTGCCCGACATCGCGCGCGGAACGGCCGCGCTTGGCCGACGTTTGAGCCTTCGAGCGCGGCAGTTCCGCGCGGACGGCCGTCTCGTACCCCCATGCCCGCGTCGCCCCCCCGCCCGAGCTCCGCACCGGAGTCCGGCTCGATCCTCTGGATCCTGATGCTCGGCTCGGCCCTGGTGGCGCTCGCCGCGGCACCGGCCCGCCGGCGCGCGCCGGAGCGGCCCGAGCTTCCGGAGCCCACAGCGGATCAGCACGAAGCCGACGCCGCGCGCAGGAAGGCCGTCAATGCCGGCGCGCGCTCGATCGCGGGCCGCGCCGCGCAGCTCACGGCGGCGACGCAGCCCGAGCGTGGCCGCGCCGCCGACAGCCCCACCGAGATGACGGGCGCCGGCTGGAAGGACATCGCGGTCCGAGTCTACCTGGAATTCAACAAGGATCGGGTGCTGGCGGTCGCCGCCGGGGTCACCTTCTACACCCTGCTGTCGCTGTTCCCGGCGATCGCCGCGCTGGTGAGCTGCTACGGCCTGTTCGCCGACGTGAACGCGATCAACGAGCACTTGGCACAGCTGCACGCGGTGCTGCCCTCGGGGGCGGTCGAGCTGATCGGCGACCAGATCAAGCGCATCGCCGCCCGGGGCAGCAGCTCCCTGAGCTTTACCTTCTTCACCAGCCTGCTGCTGTCGCTGTGGAGCGCCAACGCCGCCATGAAGGCGATGTTCGATGCGCTGAACGTCGTCTACGAGGAGGAGGAGAAGCGCAACTTCTTCTGGCTCAACATCCGCTCGCTGACCTTCACGGTCGGCGCCCTGGTGTTCATCATCATCGCGCTCAACGCCATCGTGGTGGTGCCGGTGGTGCTGAACTTCCTCGGCCTGGGCTCGGGCGCGTGGCTGCTCGCGGCCCTGCGCTGGCCGGCGGTGCTGCTGGTGCTGCTCGCCGGATTGTCGGTGCTGTACCGTTTCGGCCCGAGCCGGGAGCATGCCCGCTGGCGCTGGGTCGGATTCGGCAGCCTCATGGCGGGGCTGCTCTGGCTCGTCGCGTCCCTGCTGTTCTCCTGGTACGTCGCGAGCTTCGGCACCTACAACGAGACCTACGGCTCGCTGGGCGCCGTGATCGGCTTCATGACCTGGATCTGGATCTCGTCGACCATCGTGCTGCTCGGCGGCGAGATCAACGCCGAACTGGAGCATCAGACCGCCCGCGACACCACCACGGGCTCGCCCCTGCCGATGGGCCACCGCCGGGCCCGGATGGCCGACACCGTCGGGGCGGCGGCCTAGCGTCGCCCCCGGATCGGACCGAGATCACCCGAGCGACAGGAGGCCGCCGTTTTCGGGTCCGCGGGACTGCCGGCGCCCGCGCGCGTTGCCTATATATCCCCCGAAACGGGAGATCTTCTTCATGGCCGATAGCGCAACGACCACCCCCGATACCCGCAGCGACGCCGAGTGGCGGGCGACGCTCACACCCGAGCAGTACCGGGTGCTGCGCGAGCACGGCACCGAGCGCGCCGGCACCAGCTGCCTGCTGGCCGAGAAGCGGCCTGGCACCTTCACCTGTGTCGGCTGTGGACAGCCCCTGTTCGAGCAGGGCACCAAATTCGAGTCCGGCACCGGCTGGCCGAGCTTCTTCGAGCCCCTCGAAGGCGCCGTCGAGACGACCGTGGACCGCAGCCACTGGATGGTCCGGACCGAGGTCCATTGTGCCCGCTGCAAGGGCCATCTCGGACACGTCTTCGACGACGGGCCGGCTCCCACCGGCCTGCGCTACTGCATGAACGGCGCCGCCATGACCTTCGAACCTGCGGCGTGAGACGGCTTGGTTCGGGTCTAACCTGGGTTGAGAAAACCGCGCCGAAAGACGGGATATCGGGGACAGGCGGGGTTCCGGGCGAATCGCGACCCGGTTCCGGTCTTGATTTCGTCGTGATTTTGCTTAGCGCTTAACCGTCTGATGTTGTCGCCATTCGGTATTGGCGATGGTTTCGGCCAAGGGCGAACCAATACGGCGTTGCGGTCGAGCTTATACACCGTCAACGTGGGCTCGACTTGGCTGATCCATCCAGGCCGGCGGCCCTGAGGGCAGTCCGCCGGATCGGCGCGCCGCCGACGAAGCGGGAGGGGTTTTGAGTTCATGAGCACCATTCGCCGATTCCTGGTCGCACCATCCCTGGTCCGCCTGATCCGCAAGGAACGGGGCGGCGCCCGGATCACCGAGGGGCACTTCGTCGCGCAGGGGGGCCGCAGTTCCTACGTGCGGGTCGACGGCCAGGTCTGCCAGCTGGTGCTGGTGAACAAGGGCCCCGACGGCATCCCGGCCGAGGAACGGACCGACGTGCCGCGGGCCCACGGCGACGCGCTGCTCGACGTGTGCCCCGGCAAGGCCGCCTACGACCGCACCGTCCTGACCATCGGCGGCCGCGAGGTCACGATCGACCGCTACGTCACGCCGGGCAATCTCGACCTGATCAGCGTCGCCTTCGACAATGACGGCGATGCCACCGGCTTCCAGGCCCCGAACTGGTTCGGCCGCGAGGTCAGCGGCGAGCCCGCCTTCGAGCGCCAGGCACTCGCCATCCAGGGCGTGCCGGGTGCCGAGGAGGTGCCGCTGAGCAACGCGGCGCTCGACGCGGTTCTCGACCTGATCGAGCCGCGGTTCGGCTTCGGCCGCTACGGCAGCAATGCGCGCGCGAGCGAGCCCTCCGACGACGGCGCGATGAACGCGATGCGCCGGATCGTGACCCCGGCCGCGGCGGCGGCCCCTGTGGCGGCAGCCCCAGTGCCGGCGCCGGCCCCCGAATTCGTCGAGCCGCCCGCGGCCGTCGCCGCGGCTGCCCCGGAGCCCGAGCACCATCCCGCGCCGGAGCCGGAGCCGGCCGCCGCCCCGGAGCCCGTGCATCACGCGGCGCCGACCATGCAGGAGCCGAGCCCGCCTCGGCCCGCCCCGCAAGAGAGCATCCACAGCGACGCCCGCATCGACGACGTGATCGAGAGCCTGTCCCAGGCACTGGGCGCGGCGATCCACCAGCATCCGGAGGCCGCCGTCGAGTCCAAGGACACGAAGGCCGATGAGTCGGCCGGCGTGTTCGAGCGCTGGACCGTGCGGCCCCGCCGGACGCAGCAGCAGACCTGATCGACCGAACGATCGAAAAGGCCGCGGGGGCAGGATGCCGCCGCGGCCTTTTTTGTGCGCGCGTCGAACCTCATGAGGTTTCCGGGGGAAGATCTCGCAGGGGCCTTCATCGTCATTGCGAGCGCGGCGAAGCAACCGAGGATTGCGCGCGGTCTTCAGATGCCGCGTAGCTCCGGGATGCTTCGCTCCGCTCGCGATGACGGAGCAGGCACATACATGCACCTTTTTCTTGACAATGTTCCTATTTTGTGCTCATTAGCCGTCACCTGTCCTTCGGTGCTTCGGGAGCGATCCCGGGGCGCTCCTCGGGGGTCCGTTCGGTGGCTGACCGGCGGGCTCGGAGGACGGGGCGATGCCCGCGTCGGTGG
>NZ_JAKSYJ010000029.1 GCF_022829365.1 Methylobacterium sp. J-077
CTGTCCTGGCTTAGTCGTTGATGGCGGCGACGACGCCGGCGCCGACGGTGCGGCCGCCCTCGCGGATGGCGAAGCGCAGCTTCTCCTCCATGGCCACCGGCACGATCAGCGTGACGTCCATGGTCACGTTGTCGCCCGGCATCACCATCTCGGTGCCCTCCGGCAGCTCGCACACCCCGGTCACGTCCGTGGTCCGGAAGTAGAATTGCGGCCGGTAGTTGGTGAAGAACGGCGTGTGCCGCCCGCCCTCCTCCTTGGTCAGGATGTAGGCCTCGGCCTTGAACTTGGTGTGCGGCTTCACCGAACCCGGCTTGCACACCACCTGGCCCCGCTCCACGTCCTCGCGCTTGGTGCCGCGCAGCAGCACGCCGACGTTGTCGCCCGCCTGGCCCTGGTCGAGCAGCTTGCGGAACATCTCCACGCCGGTCACCGTCGTGGTCGTGGTCGCCCGGATCCCGACGATCTCCACCGTCTCGCCGACCTTGACGATGCCGCGCTCGACGCGACCCGTCACCACCGTGCCGCGGCCCGAGATCGAGAACACGTCCTCGATCGGCATCAGGAACGGCAGGTCGATCGGGCGCTCCGGCTGCGGGATGTAGCTGTCGACGGTGGCCATCAGCGCCAGCACCGCCTCCTTGCCGATCTTGGGCTCCTTGTCCTCCAGCGCCATCAGCGCCGAGCCCTTGGTGATCGGGATGTCGTCGCCCGGGAAGTCGTACTTCGACAGCAGCTCGCGTACCTCGAGCTCGACCAGTTCCAGCAGTTCCTCGTCGTCGACCATGTCGACCTTGTTGAGGAACACCACCAGCGCCGGCACGCCGACCTGGCGGGCCAGCAGGATGTGCTCGCGGGTCTGCGGCATCGGGCCGTCGGCCGCCGACACCACCAGGATCGCGCCGTCCATCTGCGCGGCACCGGTGATCATGTTCTTCACGTAGTCGGCGTGGCCGGGGCAGTCGACGTGGGCGTAGTGCCGGTTGGCCGTCTCGTACTCCACGTGCGCCGTCGAGATCGTGATCCCGCGCGCCTTCTCCTCCGGCGCCTTGTCGATCTGGTCGTAGGCCGTGAACGTCGCACCGCCCGTCTCCGCCAGGACCTTCGTGATCGCCGCCGTCAGCGACGTCTTGCCGTGGTCCACGTGACCGATCGTGCCGATGTTGCAGTGCGGCTTGGTGCGAGCGAACTTTTCCTTGCCCAT
>NZ_JAKSYJ010000030.1 GCF_022829365.1 Methylobacterium sp. J-077
CGGCTGCAGCACGGACCGCCGCCGACCTCACCATCGTCATCGAGGACGCGTTCGCCGCCGTCCGACCGGATGAGTGCCGAAACTACCTCACCGCTGCTGGATACGATGCCTATTAGTCAACCTGAAAAAGCACGGCTCTAGGTGATCAAGACCGCTTCGGCGACAGCGCCGTGCCCTCGGATCCCGCAGCCTCGCGCTCCGGCCGTCCCCGATGGGTGCGCAATCGGAATTGGCCATTTCGCGCCTGATCGGACTCGTCGTGCTGGCGGTCGACGCCGTAAGACGGCTCCAGTTACGCCACACGCGTGCAAGGCCAACGTGATACTAAATCTGCCTGACGAGATCCGCACGGCAGCAGCACTGGAGGCCTTCGACGCGATGGTAGCTCGAAATTTGAGCGGAAACGGTACCTCACCACTGGGCGCGACCTTCGGCCTCGCCCGCGGGGACCGCTCCGAGGGACTGCCCCCCCCCGCGGCGACATAGCACTCTAGGTCCCGTTCCTCTATTATGGTGGTTGAGCCGCGCAGGGGCGCCGCACGCGGACGTCACGGGGATCTTACAAGCGGGGGGCGTGCTCGTTCCATCGCCTGAGCGGCTGTACCGGCCAGCGATCGTTACGGGATGGCCGTTTCGCAGCCCGTCGATAACGGACCGTAAACTGGCTCGATCGCTGCGACTTACCGGATCTGTAATCCCGCACGTTCACATGGTACGACAGCTGGACTTGTTCCAACGGAGATCCCAGTGCCGGACAGCTTCAAACTTAAGAAATTGGCAGCAATCGCAATTCTTGGCAAAATCTTCGGCGGGAGTTGGACGCGAATGAGCTTGAGCGTTCTCATGGTGAGCCCGCTCGTTGGCGCCCCTATAAGCAGCGCGCGAGCTGCTGATCCGATCTATCATCTCGGGCCGCAGGACAAGCTTAAACTCCGAGTTTCAGAATGGCGATCAGCGCCCGGTCAAGTCGTTGAATGGAGCGCATTGACAGGGGAATACTCGATTGATGCCAGTGGAATTCTATCACTTCCGTTGATCGGACAGGTTGATGGCCTTAACAAGACGACGAGTGAGCTGGCGAGCATTATTTCGGAACGTCTCAGGCAATCCGCAGGACTTATTCAGCCGCCAGCCGTTTCGCTTGAGGTCTCACAATATCGGCCCTTTTACATTCTCGGACAGGTCGACAAGCCAGGCGAGTATTCCTTTCGGCCCGGACTCTTGATTCTTCAGGCCATAAGCATCGCGGGCGGCTACCGTCGCGCTGATCGCGATCAGGCGCGCACCAGCCGGGACCTTATCACGACGCGCGGCGATCTGGCGGCGACGATGACACAGCAAGCCGGCCTCCTCGCCGCGCGGGATCGTCTCGCAGCTGAGTCGCAGGATCGCGAGAGAATCGATTTCTCGGCACAACTTCAGAGCCGCCAGAGCGAACCGATCGTAGCCCAAGCCATGCGTGAGCAGGTTCTAATCTTCAACTCCCGCCGTCAAACTCTGAATTCTCAGATAGACATGATATCAAAAGCGAAATCTTTTCTCGAAGACGAGGCAAAGACGCTCATCTCGAAGACAGACACTCAGAAAAAGCAGGTCGATCTTTTAAGAAAGGACCTGGCTGAGACAGGCAATATGGTGAGCCGCGGTCTTGTTACGACACCGCGCCTACTCTCAGCCGAACTCAATGTAGTTCAGTATGAAAATGCGTTGCTGGATATAAGCGTCGCCGCCAGCCGAAACAAACAAGAGATCGCTCGCTCAGAGCGCAGTATGGTTGACATGAAAAATATAAGGCGCGACGAAATTCTCAAAGATCTTCGAGAAATTACCACCAAACTGGCTGAAACGGACGGGAAGATCAAAACTCTGCGGCTGTCGCTGTTAGAACTCGAAGCTGACGAACCCGGTGCGATCACCCGTGATTCGCAGTCAAAGGTTGTTCTACGCATCATCCGCCGGACGGGTGGACAAACCCGGGAGATGGTCGTCGGCGATACGGAAGCCGTTGAGCCTGGCGACATCGTTCAAGTTCAACTGCCGGAGACCGTCCGACCGTTTCCACAGGAGGTCGACGTCAGCAATCGGTAAGACCCATCTGGGTGGGTCGAGGGTCGATTCGGTGGTAACATTGGTCCCTTGCCCAGACAGCGTCGGAGCCGTCGCTCTTCGGTGACACGTCTCCGTTGCCGCTCGCGATAGGCCGCGACTCATCTGTCGATCCGAGACGAACTAAGGGCGCGATGGATTGCTGGCGGCGGACGCAACGCGCCGCCCCCGGATCGAAGCGACCCTGCGCCACCCCGAAATCCGTCACCGGGCGACCGATATTGCGGCCGCCACGCTGGGCTAACGCTACGCCGAACTGTGCACCGCGCGCGCCAAGGAGCGTTGAACCTGATCGACCCTTACATACTCCGCACGCCTACGGTGAAGGCCGCGGTGTTTGATCCCGCGGAGTGGTGGTACGGTTGACCACCATGCGGCCAGGGTTGCGCTATTGGCCAAATTCTTCACGGCAGCGCCCGCACGACGGAGCGACTGTGTTGAAGATCAAGTGGTGATCGACCGCCAGGGCGTGCGGTCGCGAACGATGGCGTTGAGCGTCACCAGGAGCTTTCGCATCACGGCAACGAGGGCGACCTTCTTCGGCCGACCTCGCTGGGTCAGCTGCTCGTAGCAGGACAGAAAAGGAGAGCCTCGCCGGATCGCGGTCTGAGCGGCCATGTAGGGCACGCCTCGCACCGAGGTTCGTTCACCCGCGATGGATCTTCGACCTCGCATCAGGCCGGTGTCACTATTGATGGGCGCGATGCCGACGAGCGCCGCAATTTGGTGGCGCCCGATGGTGCCGAGCTCGGGCAACTGCGCCAGAAGCGTGCGTGCGGTCACGTCACTGATCCCGGGCACGGACTGGAGCAGCGCCTCGGTCTCGCATCAGACCGGAGAGGCCTTGATGGCTTGTCCAATGTCGCTGTCGAGTTCTGCGAGTTCTTTCTCCAGGAAGCCGATGTGTCGGTCGAGCCACCGGGTCAAATGCTAGTCCACGGCTTGATCGCGACGGTTGGTCTCCATGCAGATCATCCCGATGATCTGCCGCCGCCGGCTCACGAGCTCGGCGAAGTGCCGTCTCTCCGGCTCCGGCAAGGGCCTGGCCGGCGGTCTGATGTGTTCGGCGAAGAGGGCAATGACCTCGGCGTCGAGCGTGTCTGTCTTCGCCAACCGGCCCATCGCTCTGGCGAAGTCGCGGATCTGACGCGGGTTGACGATACAAAGCGGCAGCCCGACAGCGGCCAGTGCTGCAGCAACGCTCGCCTCGAAGCCACCGGTAGCCTCCAGGACGATGAGGGCCACAGGTAAGCAACTGAACCGACGAGCGAGAGCATCCAGCTCTTTGGTATTACGCGGGACATGGAATGCCTCGTCCGACGGTCTGAGGTGAACGTCGAGGCGATCCTTGGACACGTCGATGCCGACGAAGATGGTGGGTTATTCGTCTATGACCCTACCTTGCAAATGCGGGCTCTGGCCCGAGCGGCTGTCCGGGCTCGGGACTGTGGCGGTGAGGGCCGCACCTTGCTCTGTCGCGGGCTTGAGAGCCCCAGACGGACACGGGCTGACCCTCACCGTGTAACCTCGCTAGCTTCACTCCAGCGGGCAACTCAAAGATACAAGGCGGTCCGTCGCGCAATACAGCTACGTCAAGAGAGCGTGAGAGCGGCGGCCAAGCGCTACGGCGTCAGCCCGATGACGATCCAGAAGTGGCGAACTCGGCAGACGACAGGCGATTCTGCCATGCCCCGCGCAACCGCTCAGGCCGAACAGCCCTCTACAGCCGGCACATGTTCGATCGCGTCTGCCACGAGCACGGCATCGCGCATCGCCTGACCAAACCCAACCATCCGTTGACCAACGTACGCCTCCGGTGAGGGCCGCGGTCGAGGGCATCGCGCTCTGCGCTGAGGCCTGACCTTAATGCTGGCGTTAAGGTCGGCGGGTCGGGGTGATGCGGGTCGAGCTCCTGGAGAATACCGAACGGCGGCGGCGCTGGTCGTTCGACGACAAGGCGCGGATCGTCGAAGCCTCGTTTGAGACTGGCGTGTCGGTGTGTTCGGTGGCGCGCCGGCATGGGATCGCCCAAGGCCTGTTGTTCACTTGGCGGCGTCAGGCGCGGGACGGCCGTTTGGGCGGGGACGCGCAGGCCCCGGTCCTCGTGCCCGTCGCGATCGCCCCTGAGCCGTCACTTCGGGTTCCCGCTGCGCAGTCGGATGATCCGCGTACTCCAGCGCCGCCGCGCCGGCCTCGTCGCAGAGCGCGATGCCCTCGACCGCGGCCCTCGCCGGAGGCGTACGTTGGTCAACGGATGGTTGGGTTTGGTCAGGCGATGCGCGATGCCGTGCTCGTGGCAGACGCGATCGAACATGTGCCGGCTGTAGAGGGCTGTCGGGCTTGAGCGGTTGCGCGGGGCATGGCAGAATTGCACCCCGTTGTCGGTCAACACCGTGTGGATCTTGTACGGCACGAACGCGGCCAGCGCGCGGAGGAAGTCCGATGCTGTGTAGCAGGTGGCTTCCGCTTCCAGCTTGGCGAAGGCCAACTTCGAGGTTCGGGCGATGGCCACAAACAGGTAGAGCTTGCCCTGTTCTGTTCTGACCTCCGCATTTAGACGTGGACGTAGCCGATGGGGCAATCGGCAAAGCGCTTCCTCTTCGGC
>NZ_JAKSYJ010000159.1 GCF_022829365.1 Methylobacterium sp. J-077
CGGATGAACTCCTGATGGCGATGGCGTTGCATGCAACGGCCGACGACCTTGCCATCCAGCACGTCGAGGGCGGCGAACAGGGTCGTCGTGCCGTGGCGCTTGTAGTCGTGCGTCATGGTCCCGACCCGGCCTTTTTTCAGCCTAAGTTCTTGTAATATTCAATGGCAGTTTCACGCAACGAGTAGGAGGTGTGATAAATCGAATGCCACCGCGATTCGCTGAGATTTTAAATGACGGTGCGATTTGGTTTATAGTAGATCAACGTGGGAGTTAAGCGGAGGGACATATATTTAACAATCTCCTGATCGGCCGAGTCTAATACTGGACTATAATTATTTATAAAATCAATCGCGGATCAAATCAGCATATGCCTCGGCGGTCCGATGCCAAGAAAATTGTTTAACTCTTTCTCGTCCAGATAAAATAAGTTCAGTTCGGCGAGTGGGGTCTTCGACCAATGTAGTCACGTGCTCAACCCATTTTCTGGGATCGTCGGGCGCGGCTATTAGTGCCGCACGGCCGCAAATTTCTGGCATGCTTGCGCGATCTGACGACACGACAGGGCAATTACGTGCCATCGCCTCGACGATCGGGAGCCCAAATCCCTCCGTCCACGAAGGAAACAGCAAGCATAGTGCGCGGTCCATCAAAAATGCCAAATCATTGTCGTCAATGCGCCCAAGGAATGAGACGTTTTTGATATTCGACGACGTGTGGGGGGAAAATATTGCCGCAGATCCGCCGGCAATGATCGTGTCTATGCCGAGTTCGTAAAGATTAGGGGCAATATCAGTGACGAGTCTCAAGTTTTTGTGCTCGGCCTGAGAGCCGATCGCCAGGACAAACGGCCGCTCCCTCGTCCCATCTGGCCTGGCTATGATCGAAGGTGCTGTTTTAGCGAGCTCCGGCTTCCATGTTAACGCGTGCTCGTGACCGTTTGGTAGTACAATGATCTGTGAATAATCCAAAGACAGGTGTTCCGCGATTTGTGCGGCTGAATTTGATGACACGGTAGTTATCTTTGCTGATCCGCGAGCGATTAGAAATTGCAAAAATCTGTAATATGCTTTAAATGCAAAGCTGTAGCTTTCAGGCTTTATGTAAACATTTGCGTCATGAATGCATACGACTTGTTTGGATTTCAATGCTGGTGCAGTATTGCAAAGGTTGAGTAAATGGCCATTCCAGCGCATCGGGAGGACAAATTGCTCCCAGGCGTGTCCTGTAACCCGTCCAATTTTTACCAGCGGCATCCGTTCCAGTTCTGGGTCGAGGGCGGTATGAGGAGCAAAGATAGGTGCTGACGTGGAACGGGCCTTTAAGATCTCATCAAGGTGTAGAACTACATTTCTAGCATATCTCTGTACGCCAGTTATATTTTGCGTAAGGAACCGTCCATTGACCGCGAATTCAACATCAGACATTGCTATTGCCCTTTGAGTGCAAATACCGCGCCGTCAGAATCGCGTACTGAGTGTGCCGGGCCCGGCGGATGGGAATTTTGTTGTGTCGTCTGAAGATCTGCATGACATTGACGTCCGATTGAATCCATGTCCGGATTTGGTCGACGGTATCTAAATTAAGACGGAGACCTTCCGTATAGAAAAGAAGCGGTTCCTCCGCCACTGATAAGAAACCATTTTAAAACATATTATGCGCCGGCGCGTCTTATGTCTATTGCAACACTCTTCGGCGCCTTATGCCATTCTACGTTAATAAAATATCTATGCAACGGTTTCGTTCAATGCCCCTATTGTAGGTTGAAATTTCCCGCTTCTATAGCATTCGACGCTCGCTTGCTGATCGACGCGGGTGATGCAGTCATAGCGGCCCTCAATCGCGATTGATGACTGTACTGCTAAAATATTTTGGAATGAACTTAGGTCATCTTGTTCCAGCTTAGGACGTAGGCGTGCTATCGAGCTACTTCGAGAGAAAATGGGGCAAGGTCGAAAAATAAACCCCATTCGACACTGTGCATAAGTTGACTGATATCCTTGACAAAGCATAATGTCATCTTGCATTCTTCGGGCAATATGCTCATACTGCGAGTTACGTCAGATGCAACACGCCGTTCCTTAGACGTAATTTTAGACTTGAATAGAGTTTAAATATTGTCCTGTCAAATCAGATGCGCGAGTTAGAATAGAAAAATCTCTGCTTCAAACATATCCTAAAACAAAAAAACTTACCTATATATACTTTCGCGATCAATGTACACAGTTGGCTGTATGCATCGGATTGAGCTGTGATTCATTGATCAACTGGCATGTTTGTCTAGGATGCACAAGCCCTAGTGCACAAACGCCAACGAACCCACCACGTGCTATTCCGCCAACTAACTGCCATCGCTTGAAAACTTACTACTTTGTGTGCGTTTCGCCGGCGTCAGAGCACTAGAGCCGTGCTTTTTCAGGTTGACTAATAGGCATCGTATCCAGCAGCGGTGAGGTAGTTTCGGCACTCATCCGGTCGGACGGCGGCGAACGCGTCCTCGATGACGATGGTGAGGTCGGCGGCGGTCCGTGCTGCAGCCG
>NZ_JAKSYJ010000039.1 GCF_022829365.1 Methylobacterium sp. J-077
CCACCGCGATCCAGATCGCCAAGCATGTCGGCGCCAAGGTCTTCGCCACTGCGGGCTCGGCCGAGAAGTGCAAGTTCTGCGAGGAGCTCGGGGCCGATGCGGCGATCGACTACAAGCAGGCCGACTTCGCCGAGGAGATCAGCGATTATTCTGCCACCTCGGTACAGCATCGAAGATCTGTCTCTGGAACAGCAGCTTCAGGACGCCGAAGCGGGATCCGATAGCGGGTCGACTTTGCTCAGCAGTCGACCTGCAGCGCTCTGCCTGGTGGATGCACTGATCGATCTGAGCCACACCTTCGCGCGCGCCGTCGCGGAGGTCTGCGTTGATAGCCTCGATCCGTGCGTCGCAACTCGGTGCGCGCGCATCCAGATGAGCCAGGATCGCGGCCAGCTCAGTCCGATGCCCGCGGAGCTTCCCTACAATAGCGTCGAGCCGCGCAACCGAGAGATTCGGGGCTTGCCCCTCGACCAGCAGTTCCGCTGCCAGTGCGTCGAAACCAGCGAGCGCAGATGCCTGATCACGCTTCAGCCGGAGGGGAACGATCATCCCGTGCATGGTGCAATCAATCGGCGCGTCGCTCAGAGGTGCCGCCATAGGTAATAATAATACGTATCAATCCTTACTTACAACTTAACGCATCTATTTAATTTTCAAATTACATGAAAGCAGATGCATCTTATCCCTGACTCTGCAGTATTCACAGAACCGTGACCCACAAAAATTACAACTTATGCGTGCTCAAAGATGCTGAGCGCGTGCAGTGCCCCGGTTAAGGCGTCGTTACTTACGCTGGCCGGTTCGTAGCGGCCGGCGGCGCTTCCGGTGGGGCGCCCGATCCGCCGGATCACCTCACGCTCGAACGAGACGAAGTTCTCGATGCGCCCATCAGCGGCACGCAGCGGCCGGCAGTCGATCTCAGCCCGGTAGTTGGTGCCATCAGCGCGGTAGTTGGCGAGATAGCCATGAAAGCGCTCGCCGGCGGCCAGGGCGCGATGGAAGGTGTCGAGCGTCTCCCGGCGGGTTTCCCGGCCTTGCATGAACCGGGGGCTGTGCCCGACGATGTCGTCGAGTTCGCGTCCGACGAGGCGGCTGAAGGCGGCGTTGGCGTACAGGATCGTGGGGCCGGGTGGCTCGATCATCGGATCCGTGATGACGATGCTGATGGCAGTGTCGTGGGCGAAGGCACGGATCAGTTCGAAAGCTGTCATCGCATGGCAACGCTGCAACCGTCACGAAGCTGCGCTGGGCGTGCAACCATCTCGTTCTTCATATCGATCACCTGCAGACCGTCACCGCATGGCTCGGACACCTCCACCACCCGCTCGGATTCTCAGCTGGCCTGATCGGTCGAGGTCGCCAGCCGCTTGTCGGCAGCCCTTCTTCGATTCCGCATCCACAACCTGCCTCTGTGGATCTCCCCTATCCGTGGGGTGAATCGGTTTGCACCCTATGCTGCCCCAGAGCGCCGGGGCCGCGGATCGCCCTCCCCGCCGAAGCCAGGCTAACCACTCGCGGCTGATGATGCGGACCACGTTCGGATCCGACTTCCGGCCTTGGTGGCGTCGCTCCTGGATGGTCAGCAGGCCGTCGCCTTCCGCCAGCCGGATCGCGGCCTGCGCGAGTCGTCGGCAGACGCCCGCCCGTGCCGCGATGGCGTCGATGCACAGCCCGCAGGCGCCGTTGCGCGCCATCTCGTCGCCGACGATCCGCAGGACCGAGAGCTGCCCGGTGGTGAACCGGGATCCGAGTGCGGGCGGCATGGGGCCGGAGAAGGCCAGCCGGCGGCGGCGCTCGATGGCCACGGATCGCTCAGGAGCCCGCTGGAGGCGCTTGGCGGGGAACAGCGTCACGCGGCCAAGCGGAATGCCAACGGGCGCCACGGCCTCGCGTACCGCATTCCTGCGGGTATGCAGCGTCTCGGCGAGACCCTGCGCTTCTGTGTCGGTGACGGTCTCGGCGGCGTGAGCCTGCCAGATCTTGCGCGACAGGTCGTCGAGCTGCGCCAGAGTTCGCGCGCCCTCGATCGCCGACCGCATGGTGGCGTGAAACATCGAACCCGGTCCCTCACGGGCCGCGGCTAGGGTCCAGGCAAAGCCTTCCCGTTGACGGAAACAGGTTCCGTCTTGACACCCCGGGGGGTCTCATGGCTTGTGGGGAGCAGGAACGCGGGCCCCACAAGGCCTCAGGATTTTCGAAGGCCTCACCCTTGCCGGGGTGGGGCCTTTGGCTTTTCAGGGTCTATCTCGCGGCGATGGTCTCCTGAATTGCCGGCTCTCGACTCGCCAAGGCGGGTCCGGCCGGAACGGTCCATGTCGACCGGCAGGCACGGTTAAGTCAACGTTGGGACCCGAGTCGGCGGCTGGCGCATTTCCGATGGTGCACACAGGGCTCCATTGAGCATGATCGCGCCAACCCCATCGGATATCGGTCGCACGGTCGCATACCGTGACCACCCGAACACGAACCCC
Source organism: Methylobacterium sp. J-077 (assembly GCF_022829365.1). Lineage (GTDB taxonomy): Bacteria > Pseudomonadota > Alphaproteobacteria > Rhizobiales > Beijerinckiaceae > Methylobacterium. The sequence continues at coordinate 2,472 of NZ_JAKSYJ010000039.1, forward strand.
GAGCTGGGTATCGTGACGTCCTTCGACAGGTTCTTCGTGTTCGTCCGCTATGGCGCCGACCCGCACAGTCGGGCGACCAAGGCCAGTCACCTCGAATGGGCTGGCTCCGCCTCATCAAATCGCTCGCGTGGCTGATCGAAGAACTAGTCGAGGCTCTGTGCCTGACGCGACTGGCGGCCAAGGGTGTGCGATTAAGCCCACGTTCGTTCAAGGCGTTTATTCCGTGGTCAGGCCGTTAACATGGTCTGGAACGGACAGGCGGTGTCGATGGAACGGTCAACGCATCCTTTGGACACTTCGCCCGCGGGAGACGATAGGCAGGACGCGGTGGTTGAGGCTGCTGAAGAAGCAGTGCTAGAGCCATTGGCTGACTTCCCACGCATCGACCTACGAACAGGCGTAGAGCCGTGGGACAAGCGTCGTGCCGCGGGGAAAACCCTCCGGCTTGAACTTCCGCATGCCGCTCACGCTGCACTAGAGATTGGTACCGATCGCCCTGACCCGGTAGCGCTGATTGAGAAGGCCCACGAGGGGCGGCAGTCACACCTAATCCCCCTACGCGTCGCCCGCATGGCATCCTCGTCGTTCGCGTTCCTACGGGGCGCAGCTCAGGTCATGGCATGGGACCTCGCTCAGGGTCCGCGCGGTGCGATCCAGGTGGTGATGAACGGCGATGCCCACATCTCGAATTTCGGGCTGTTCGGCTCGCCACAGGGCGACGTCGTACTCGATCTTAACGACTTCGACGAAGTAACAGTCGGGCCATGGGAGTGGGACCTGAAGCGGCTCTGCGCCAGCATCGAGGTCGCGGCGCGGGACGCTGGCGCAGCCGTGCGTGAGCGTCGCCAAGCGGTGTTGAGCGCTGTCTCAGGCTATCAGCACACGATGGACGATCTAGCTCCCCGTGGATCCCTCGACGTATGGCAGCGGGCAGCCAGAGCCGACGATCTTGAGTTCACCGGCATCGAAATCGACACGCATTCACAAGCCGTCGTGCGCAAAGCCGTCGAGAAGGCACGCCGCAAGAATAACAAAAACCTACTCGATCGTGTTGGCGAGCGACGAACCGATGGCGGTTGGCGCTTCCGCGAGGAGCCGCCGATCCTCGCCCGAGTCAACGAGGCTACTCGTCAGGGCGTCACCTCAGGCTTGGAGCACTACGCCGAAACCCTGCCGCGCGAGCGCCGGTTCATGCTCAGCCGCTATCACGTCGTGGATGTGGCTCACCGGGTCGTCGGGGTCGGCAGCGTCGGGGCGCGGGCCTACGTCGCGCTGCTGTGCGGTAACTCGGACCAGGACGTTCTCTTCCTGCAGGTGAAGGAGGCGGTTCGCCCAGCTCACGCGCCCTACCTGCGCGGCATGCCGGAACCCTACGCAAGTCACGAGGGCGAGCGGGTAATTTACGGCCAACGCCTGCTTCAAGCGGTCGGCGACCCGCTACTCGGCTGGACCACCATCGACGGCCGTCCGTTCTACGTCCGCCAGATGAAGAATATGAAGGGTGAGATCCCGGTGGCCCGCATGGTTGGGCAATCGCTCTCCTTCTTTACCCATGCCTACGGAGCGCTGCTCGCTAAGGCGCATGCTCGAACGGGCGACGCCGCGGCGATCGCCGGGTACTGCGGCCATGATGGGCGTGCCGACCTACGCGAAGCTCTCGCGGACTGGGCACACGCTTACGGCGATCAGAATGAGGCAGATTATCAGGCATTCCGGACTGCCATCGCCTCCGGCCGGCTTCATGCTGCCGCGGATCCACACTTATAGTGTGGTATGTGCCACGCCTGTTAGGTCGACACATACGTCGCGGCGAGGCCTCTGTGTATGGGCATGATCCGATCTGAGCTCGTCGCCCTCATCGCGGAGCATAACTCCCACCTTTACGCCAAGGACGTCGAGGCGGTGGTCGATGCCATCCTGGACCGCATCGCCCGCGCCCTGGCAGATGGCGATCGTGTCGAGCTGCGGGACTTTGGCGCGTTCGGGACGAAAGAGATGCGCCCCCGCACCGGCCGCAACCCGCGCACGGGGCAGAGCGTCGCCGTCGCGGCCAAGCGGAGTGTCCAGTTCAAGCCAGGCAAGGGCATGCGTGCCCGGCTGAACCTCAGGCCGGCGGACCAGGAGCGCGAGACAGAGCGGCTGCAGCAGGCCTCTTAACCGCACTGATCCAGCCTCAATCACAGAGCTAACGCACCATCTTCTGCAATGCAGTTTGACGGCGCGTCGTTGTGGGGGCGATCTTCCGCGTGGCGGCGATCTTCGACATCCGTCCGCGAGGTAGTGACCCGGCCATGGCCTCTCTCCCCTCGAACCCTGGACCATCCCGCGAGCCTGGGGGACAAGCCTCGACGGTCTGGACTCTGGCGCTCGCCACCGCCCTCCTCGGTCTCGTAGCGCTGCCGCGGCGCGCAACAACGCATAAACTCAGCGGCGCCCAGGATGAAGGCAATGCGCGCCAGACTTCTCCCTCTCATTCCGGCCACGAGGCCCACGAGGTAGCCCGCACTCAGGCCGATCGTGGGCGTCAAGCCACGCGTCCGACCGAGATCCCAGCGAAAGGCTGGAAGGACATCGCCCTGCGTACCTACCGTGATGTGGGCGAGAACCGGATCACGCTGGTGTCGGCCGGCGTCACCTTCTTCGCCTTGCTGGCGATCTTCCCCGCCATCGCCGCCCTGGTGTCCGTCTACGGTCTCGTGGCGGATGCTTCGACCATCAACGATCAGCTCGCCAGTCTGCAGGGCATCATGCCCCAGGGCGCCCTCGATATCCTCAGCGACCAGGTCAAGAACCTGAACGAGAAGGGCAATGCGACGCTCGGCCTAAGCCTACTTCTGAGCGTCGTCCTGTCGGTGTGGAGTGCCAACGGTGGGATGAAGCACATCTTCGACGCGCTCAATCTCGTCTACAACGAGCGGGAAAAGCGCAATTTTGTCGTCCTCAACCTCGTCTCGTTGGCGTTCACGGCGGGCGCGCTGCTGTTCCTGATCCTGGCGCTCGTCGCCGTTGTCGTGCTGCCGGTGGTGTTCGAGTTCATCGGCATCGGCAAGGACGCGTGGTGGCTGGCTCTGCTGCGTTGGCCTGCGCTCCTGTTCGCCGTGCTCGGCGGCTTGGCGGTGCTGTACCGCTATGCACCGAGCCGAGATGCGCCACGCTGGCACTGGGTCACCGGGGGCAGTGCCGTCGCAGCGGTGCTCTGGCTCGGGGGCTCGCTGCTGTTCTCATGGTACGTCGCCCACTTCGGCAGCTACAACAAGACCTATGGGTCGCTGGGCGCGGCGATAGGGTTCATGACTTGGATCTGGATCTCAACGATCATCGTGTTGCTGGGTGCGCAGGTGAACGCCGAGATGGAGCATCAGACCGCCGAGGACACCACGGTGGGCGAGCCCCAGCCGCTGGGCACACGAGGAGCAAAAATGGCGGACAGCGTCGGCGCTGCTGCAGAGTAGCTGTCCTCTTCAGGGTTCGGGGCTGGCCCCGCGATCCCGACTCGCATCCTCAGTGGGCCGTTGGGCATATGGTGAACGGCCCTCGGCTCGGTTCGCAGCGATGCGCTCGCGCAGCAGAACGGCGCGGCGCGCGATCGCTTCCGCGTCGCAGGTTCGACAGGGGCCGCCACGACCGGCGGCGTGGCAGTTGCTGGTGTTTTGGCAGGACCGGCGGGGCATCACGGCTACCATAGTAACCTGGATCAGTTCCGGCTACGTCCAAGCGGCAGACGCCCAGCGATCTAGTCCTGCCGAGCTTGCTGGCGTATTCCCCCGGCATGGCCAAGCGCACGAAGCAGTTGCCCCAGGGTCGCGGCACCGTCCTGTTCGATGTCGTATTCGAGGATGGCAGTCGGGCCTCGAACCGGCGCGTGCCGATGGAGATCCTGAGCGGCCTCGACGGCGATCAGCCGGCACGCGATCTCATCGAGCAACAGGAAGCTGAGGTTGCCGAGAAGGCTGGTCGGGCGCCACGAGTGATCCAGAGCCTGACGCGAACGGCCAAGTCGGAGCCGAAGACCGAGCGTGACCAGTGACATCGCCAGATCCTGAGCGGCCGCCCGGTTCGGATGAGGTGCAAGAGGGGAGGAGCACCCTCGGCTGCTTGTCTCAACCGGGGTCCGAACCAAGCGGCCTGACCGCGCGCGCCAGGTAAGAACGAGCGGCTGGGTGATGAGGATGCAGCGGAGGAAGTGAGGGTTCAAGCGTCACTCATGACGCGTTTTGCCGACGTCAGCAGGATCGCCCGCACCTGCCGGACGTGCTCGGCCTCAGGCAGGCCGGGCAGCAGCGCCGCGATGGCATCGTGCAGCCGCAGCGATTTCCGCATCAGGCGCAGCAAGCGATCGTCGCCGAGGCCAGCGCCCCGCCTGATGAGAGCGTGAGCCCGAAGGTCGAGGAAGCGCACCCGCGCCACCAGGACCGCGAGGCGGCCGGCGTCAGTCCAGGGCAGGCGCTGCGCAGACGCCCGGCAGATGGGAAGCTAGACCGGCATCAGCGGCCTCCAACCATTTCAAGCAGCGCCACGCCGACGGCCGCGATGACGTTGCCGCGGCCCTGCCATGGCAGGATGATCGCCTCGGGGATGTCAGCCGCCACTTCCGGCAGCACGGTCTCGAGCACCTCTATCTCGCGGTCGGCATCGTTGCCGCGCATCCAGACCACCTGGCTGCCGGCGTGGTTCTCCGGCGCAGCCAGAGACGGTTCGGCGTCGGCGCCGTCCTCGAGGTCCGTATCGCCGTCCATGCGGTCCAGAACCGCGATGATGCGGTCGGCCGCGTCGAGGGCGACCTGTGCGGCCGCCTCCAAGCTGGCACGGAGGGTGGGGCCGTTCAGGGGCTCGGGGCTCGCCGGTTCGGGCGAGCGCGCGCGAGGTGTGAAGGTGAGCACGTCGCCCATGGGTCAGGTCTCGGGGTGTGATGGGATTGCCCGGCGGGATCCGGTCGGGGCGGTACGCACGGCTACGAAAGGGCGGGAGGGCGCCGGTCAGCGCCGCGCCTGCTCAGCGGCCCAGGCCGCGAGGTCCTGGATGAAGCCCGCAGTTTCGGCGTCGTCGCCGTTCTCGATGATGCGTTCAGCCACGAGCCCGAGCCGGATCTTTCGGTCCCAGAAAGTCGCCGGCCGGCGGCTCTGCATCTCGGCGGCGGCTTTGCCCTCGACGGTGGTGAGTTCGTCCGCGAGCCAATGCAGCAGCCTGCCGGCTGCATTCTCCGCGCAGCATTCCATGCAAGACATGGCGTAGGCGACGCTCGAGAGCTCGCGCATCCTCTCGTGGATGGCTCGCAGCTCCTCGATGTTGGTGGAGGCGAAATCGACTTGGTCGACGATGTTCGACTTCGCGGGGCTTGGCGACAGTGTGTCGAGGTGCAGTTCCCGGCGAATGCGCCTGATGTCTTCGACCGTGGTCTCCGGACTTACCCGGCGATGAAATTCGGCCCACGCGGCCCCGCGGAGCCGGGCGAGATCCCGCGCGATACCGTCGGCAACCGGGACGAAGCTAGAGGGCTCAAGGGCGGGTGAGGCCATGAACCCGGGCGGCGGGTCGTACCAGTCGACGGCGGTCGGCGCCGTAAACGCCAGGATGTCCCGCACGAGGCCCTGCCCCAAACCGAACACCCACTCGACGTCGATGTCATCGCTGCGCTGAGCGACGCGGGCCTTGAGGCGCAGGCCGGCGAGCGAAGCGGCCGGCAGATCCGCGATCCGCTCCTCGATCTTGAAGAGCGCAGTCCCCGCCTCGCCTGACGCTTCTTCGGCAGAGGCGACGCCGGTCCGCTCGCGCCAGTCCTCCTTCTGCTGAAACCAGGCGCGCCACTCAGGTCCGGCACCAGCCGGCGCGGGACCCGGCCAGCCGTCCTCGCTGGCGGTCTCGCCGATCAGGCTCTCTTCGTCCGACAGCCGCTGATAGAGGTCGACCGCCTCCTCCCATGCCGGGACGAGCGCCACCAGTTCGTCGTCGCTACGCCGGCGCAGGGCTGAAGTGGCTGGCTCAATGCCAGTGCGGATCGCCTGGGCGGCCTCGAAGGCGCGATCATGCCGGAACGTCAGGGCGTGTATGGCATCGGCACGCAGCTCGCGCCGGATCCTGGCCTCCCAGGCTTCGTGCTCGTCGCCCGATAGGGGGTTGGCTTCGATGATGCGGCGGCGGCCGATCTCGCCCTGGACGTGGGCGTGCATCTGCATCGCGTTGAAGCCGACCCAGTGGGCCATCGGACGGCGCGAGACCTTCCCGGTGGCGTCGGCGTAGGAGACCGTGCCGTCGCGGTGGTCGATGCCGCTGACGGCCAACACGCCGCCGGCGAGCCCGGCCTGCGCCACCTGGGCGTCGTGCGTCGGCTCGGGCGCCGAGGGCTCGGCCTGGGGCTTGGGCGCGGGGATGCTGGCCCGCAACTCGGCGGCGCGCTCCCGAAGGCTCGGGCGCTCGGGGTCGCGGCGGATCAGGTTCTTGAGAGAGCTACGGAGAGACATCGCGGGATCCTCGATGCAGGTTTGCAGGGATTACGGGTTGCAGGTTTGAAGGATCAGAGCAGGGTGGCGAGGCCGGTCAGCACCATGCCGCCGCCGATGATGAAGGCCGCGGCCAGCAGCTCGCCGGCGGTGTCGAGGAAGCGCAGGCTGCGGCTGTGCGCGGTGTCCGGCCGGACCGGCGTCACGGCCTGCCAGGGCTCGATCTCGCCCGGGACCGGCTCGTTCGGCAGGTTCAGGTAGCGGGGATCGACCGGGATCCGGCGGCGCACTGTGCCGGTGGCGGCCGTGCTGCGGACCGGAGCGGGCTGGCTGAAGTCGGGGATGCGGGCGTGCGTCATCGTTCGGGCTCCGGTGAGGGCTCGTGGCGGTGGTCAGAAAGGGGAGGGTCGACTCAGTCGCCCAAGTGTCTGGGCGGTCTCGGCTTTCAGGCGCTCAGGGGCCCGAAAACGGCTTCTGGACTCATGCTATCAGTGCGCAGCCATGTGGCGGGCCATCTTGGCGGCGCGCCACGCGGCGGTGAGGCAGACGGACATGGCCTCGCCCCAGGTGCCGCCGAACCGCTCCTGATGGGCGCGGGCGGCGGAAGCGGCAGCCGACATGATGGCACCGCGGTCGAACTGGCCAGCGGCGAACAGCGGCCTGCGGGTGGTGCGCACCGTCAGGTCGATGCGAGCCTTGGCGGACAGGAGGCCGGGGGCGATCGCCGGCCGGCTGTCGCGGCCGGCGCGGTCGATGGTGGTCCAAGAGACGGTTCGGCGGGACATTGCAAACCCAACTGACTAGGTCTAGTTCCTAGTCAGGTATGAGCCCTTCCCCCCATACCGTCAATAGTCTACTATGAAAAAAACCTAGCCAGGCAGGATCAGAGCGGCGATGTTGACCACGGGCAACCAACTGCGAGCGGCGCGTGCGCTCGTCGGGATGGATCAAGGGACTCTGGCGGATCGGGCAGGGGTGAACATCAACACGATCGGCGCCATGGAAAAGCGGGGCGCGTCCGGGCTTGTGAGTGGCCTCGACAAGGTACAGGCCGTGATGCGCGCTCTGGAGGCCGAAGGCGTCGAGTTCCTGAACCACGGCGAGCCCGGCGTGAAGCTGCGCCGTAAGGATCCGGCATGACCGTCGAACTCGCCTCCCCCGAGCGGCTTTCCGAGGTCCTGCGCCTTTGCACCGTGCTCTCAGATCGTGCGCTCGACGCGCTGATCACGGGTGGGGCAGTGCCTGCGGAGCAGACCGTTGCACTGGCGAAGGCCGCACGGCTCCTGCAGGATCACGGTGTGGAATGGCCACCGCTGCTGACCCACGTGATGTACGAGCTCGCGGACAAGGATGGTCGATCGGGGCCAGAGCCAGCGGCAGAGCCATCGGACGGCGTTGACCTGCAAGGCCTGACCCGCTTCTTCGCCGGTTTCCGCACCAAGGAACAGCAGTGACCTACACTGTGGAGCAACTGGCGCCCGGCAGCTACGATGTGCTGCTCGACGGCGTTGTGATCGCGGGCTTGGTGCGCAGCGTTCACCGCAGCGGCACGAGCGACACATGGCAAGTCGAGTTGCTCGATGAGATGCCGGCGGCCGAGCGCCCAGCACCGTTCGCGAACCAGCGGCACGTGTTCAAGCCGCGCCCGACGGCGCTTGAGTGGCTCGGTATCCAAGAAACAGCAACTGCGGAGCCAGCTGGATGAGCATGATCAAGGGTCGGCTGCTGGCGATCGGCGTTGCGGTCGTGCTCGTAAGCGTCGAACGCACGCTTGAGGCGGCCGGCCTGGAATACGCGTTCGAGGACTGCGCTGTTGCAGCTGTCACGGCGGCTGTGGCCGTAGCCGCCGCGGATCTTCGATCATGATCCCCAGCCTAGAGTTCATCCCCGAGAACGGCGGTGGGGCCGGGATCCGGTTCCGGAAGCGGAAAGGGTGAACACTAACCCCTTGCGGGGTGTACGCCCAGGGCGTACATTAGGGCATGGAGTTCGACTGGGACCCAGACAAAGAGGCCGAGGTGCGCGCTGAGCGCGGACATGGCTTTGTCGTTCCCAGCCGGATCTTTGCTGGGCGTGTAGTTGAGTGGCCGGACGATAACCACGGCGACGACGAAGCCTTCCAGATGATCGCCGTTGGCCGGGCTGAACGGCGGATCTGGACCGTCGTGTATGAGGACCGCGAGGATGACGCTGGACCTTATCGTTGGATCATAACGGCTTGGCCCTCAGAGACATGGGAGCGCGAACGATGGCACGCAGGAGCTTGAGCGACATCATGGCGTCCGCCCCGGACATCGACACGGAGCGGTTGGACGCGACGACAGACGAGGACATTCGTCGGTACAAGGCAGCCGAAGGATATGACGCTGAAAATGGATCGGCCGGACAGATCCTAAGCGTTCCAGCGGCGGCAGAGCTGCGCGAGCAGATGAAGCTGACACAGGGCGCGTTCGCGCGCCTGCTCCGCATCCCAGTGGCAACGCTGCGCAACTGGGAACAGGGCCGAAAAATGCCTGACCCGGCCGCGCGAACGTTGCTGGCACTGATTGCAGCCGACCCGGTGAATGCTCAGCGCATCCTCGCGGGTGAAGCTCGGCACTCTCAGGCATCCGCAACCGACACGCCTGACGTCATTCAGACAGCGGTGACTTTCGCTCGCCTTGTCGGCGCCAGAACGGCTGAGCCGGCGAACGTCAACCATACCCTTGATGGAGCTCGAGCTCTCGCCTGATTTCCGGTGATCAAATGACGAATGAGCCAATCAAACCGACTACAGAAGCGCCTGTCGTTTCCGAGCCCGCAAGGAAGCCCCCTGCAGCACCAGAACGAGATTGGTTCTTGCTTGAGTATATCCGCCTTGCGGAAGCTGGCATTGAGCAGGGCATTACGCTTTCAGTCGGCGGTAGCCTTGTAACTGGAACGCTTGTCTCGGGTCAAAAATTTTTTGATTTACTTGGCAAAGAAATACTAGACGCTAAATCCAAATCCATTGGTGACACGCAGATATACGAAAATCTAAAGTCAAATTATGATTACTTTGGTAAGATGCTGAGCGAGGTAAAAGATAACCCAGATGATCCCGTACCTTTGAGAAACTACGTCCATTTGATGAGCGCCCGAATGCTATTTGGCAACCACAGCGTGCCGACATCTGGCGGGATGCTGTGGAGGGGCAAAGTTCAGGCCGTCGACGCGTTCTTTTGCGGGCTGATTACCAAGGGTTGAGAGCGCTGCAAGTCACAAATCGCTCTTCTGCGAGAATGTGACCGAAGGGCCGGGCGGCCATATCATCACGGCTCGCCCGGCCTTGCGCAAATCCGACCGCACCGCGGCTGGCGGTGTGATAGATGCCGCTCCGGACGCGGGAAGCCAATCGAATCGACGTCATGACGCAGCTACGGACTGACGCAGCTACGTCATTACGTACTTAAGCAATGAGGCACTGATGCACGTCGTTGTTGTGGCGAGCCAGAAGGGCGGCGCGGGCAAAACCTCGCTGATGCGCAGCCTCGCGGTGGCGACGCACCAGGCCGGGCACCCGACCGCGCTTCTCGACACGGACCCGCAGGGCTCGCTCACAAGCTGGTGGAACCGGCGCGAGGATCCGCAGCCGGCGCTCGTGCGGATCGAGGTCGCCGACTTCCAGGCCGGCGCCGAGCGGCTGGCCGCGGCCGGGATCGAATTTCTGTTCGTGGACACCCCGCCGTCCGTGCGCCCCGAGCTGCGAAGCCTGCTCGCGCACGCCAGCCTCGCGGTCGTGCCGGTTCGCCCCTCCCCCGATGATCTCGACGCCGTGGGCGATACCCTGGCGCTGATCGAGGAGGCCGGCTGCCCGTTCGTGTTCGTGCTGACGCAGGCCAAGCCGCGGACCAGGCTGCAGATGCAGGCCGTGATGGCACTGGCGAAGCACGGCAAGCTCGCGCCGACCATCGTCCACGATCGAACGGACTTCCCGACCGCTGCCATCACCGGCAAGGCCGTGACGGAGTTCGAGCCCGAGACCGCGGCAGCGCGCGAGGTGAAGGAAGTGCTTGAGTACGTACTGACGCAACTGCGTAAGGACGCAGGCAAGGCAAAGGCGGGACGCTGAACATGGCAGGCAAGCAACCCCCGTCCCTCGATGGGCTGATCCAGGCTAAGGGCGCGCCTCGGCCGTCCGAGGTGCCGCAGCGGGGCGAAGCGCCAGGCCCGGCCGCTCCTGCCCCTGCGCCTCCCCCGCCGGCTCCATCCCGCCCGGCCTCGGATGCGGAGCCCCGCACGAAGTCGCTCACGCTCCGGCTGTCCGAACCACGATACCAGCGGCTCCGGCGGTTCGCGTTCGATCGGGACGCCAGCCATCAAGAGGTGATCGAAGCGGCGCTGATGGCCTACCTTGAGCGCGAAGGCGGCTGAATCCTTGCCGCATCCGAGTGGGTGCGTGCCTACGTCATTACGTAAGCACGTAGCTGCGCACTGACGTACCTGCGGGCTTGCCTCGGGCGGCCCGATCCGGCATCTTGGGCGAACGCAAGACAAGAGATATTATCTTGCGTTGGCATCTGCGAGGCACGCCGTGTCCGACATTACCCCGATCATCGACGCCGTGAAGCGGTTCGGGCGCGACGCCGAACAGGCCGGTGGCCGAGTGGTCGCTTGGCCCACGATCGATCCGACCTTTCGGGTCTCAAGGTTGGAACACGAGGGCGACCACGTCCTGCTCTACGGCACCGACGACAGGGGCCGTGAGGCGATGCTGATCATTCCAGCCCCGCAATTCGGTCTCTGCATGGCTTTTGAGCCCGGACAACCCGAACGCGGATCCTTTGGGTTCGTGCACCATAAGGGGGATGACATTTGAGCACCGCGCTTGTCCCCGTTGCCGATGCTGTCGAAGCCCTGCCACCGGCGCAGGCAGACGACGACGCGCAGATGGTGCGGTTGTGGCTGGCTCGATCGGCGAGCCCCAACACACGCCGGAACTATGAGCGCGAGGCACGGCGCTTCCTGGAGCATGTCGGCAAGCCGCTCGGCTCGGTACGAATGGGCGAGCTGCAGGACTACCTCGCTGGCCTGCCGGGCTCGTCGGCCACGGTGGCGCTCGCCGCTTCGGCGCTGAAGTCGCTGTTCACGTTCGCCCAGGAGGTCGGGTTCCTGCGGTTCAACATCGGCGCGGCCGTGAAGGTGCCGCCGATCAAGAACACCCTGGCCGAGCGGATCATGTCCGAGGCCGACGCGCTGCTGATGATCCGGCAGGAGCCGGTCCTGCGAAACCGGGTGCTGCTGACTGTGCTCTACGGCGGCGGCCTGCGCATTTCCGAGGTCTGCGGTTTGCGTTGGCGGGATCTCACGAACCGGGATGAAGCCGGGCAGGCGACCGTTTTCGGCAAGGGCGGCAAGACGCGGGTCGTGCTGCTGTCGGCCTCGACGTGGAAGGTGCTCACAGCACTGCGCGGCGAGGCGCCGGCCGACGCGCCTGTATTCCTGTCGCGGAAGGGTGGGGCGCTCGATCCGAGCGCAGTTCACCGGGTGGTGAAGGCGGCTGCGGCGCGCGCCGGCCTGCCGGGCGAGGTCTCGGCGCACTGGCTGCGGCACGCCCACGCCTCGCACAGCCTAGACCGCGGGGCGCCGATTCATCTCGTGCAGGCAACGCTCGGGCACGCCTCGGTGGCGACGACGGGGCGCTACCTGCATGCGCGGCCGTCGGAAAGCTCGGCTCGGTTCCTGGGGGTGTAGGCCATGCTCAGCGACCAGATCCGCGCCGCCGGCATCATCGCCGAGAACGTCGTTTCGTCACTGGAGCGGCTGGACGGGGGCGGTCTCGCAGCACAGCCCCGGGAGGCGGCGATCGGCGGGCTTATGCGTGAACTCGTGGCGGTGATGCCGACGCGGTTCGACGGCGTGCTGGCAGCGGCCTGCAATCGCTACCTCGCCACCCTGCCGGATCAGGGCTGGGCTGGGCCGCGGGTCGAGACGATCAGCATGGTCGATGGGTCGGTGACGATGCGGGGAGGGTAGACGATGGCCGGCTACATTGAGCGGGCGAACGCCTTCAAGGGGCACTCGGGGAGCGGGTTTCTATGATGTCCAATCTCAACTTCTGAGAGGCTATCGCTTGACCTTGTCGTTTCGCGATGAACGGATGCCCCAGAAACAGCGCGAGCGCCGCGCCCGCAAGAAGTCCGAGCAGTTCTCAGGCTAGGGCCGCGATCGGCAGAAGTGTGGTTGGTATCGGATGCGGCACAGCAAGGGGCGTGCGGAAATGCAGCGATGTCTTTTGGCTTTCTGCATGGTGGTGCTGACCCAGCAAGTCCTGCCTGCTCATGCGAACATCGATAAACAAGAAACAGAGGCGGCGGCGAGGATAAATGTCGAAGTAGCGAACGCCGCCACGATGAGAATGAACGCTAAGCTGCATGAAAATTTCGAAACGATTGATCTCCTGCTTGCGCAAGCTATATCGACGCTCAATCAATTAAAAAGTGCCGATAGATCGGGAAATCCTTATTATTTCGCAAGGGACGAGGATCTGCGTCGAGCAAAAGACGTTTATGAGAGGTTAGTTACGGACTTAACGATATTAAAATCCCATACCGCTGAGACTAAGAAGCGTGACGACGCGGAAGCCGAGGGCAATGCTCACGTCACCGAGGATCTTGCAAAAGTAAAATCATTCGAGGGGGAGCTATCAAGGGATGATCCGCGAGATGGTGATATTCCCGACCTCTACCGAGAGATAACAACTATATACAGAAACGCTGAAGTGCCGGCGCTCGATGGCACCCATAGATACAAAGCCGCAAGCCCTAGCAAGGTAGCAGAGCTACTCCGCGCCTACGCCCCCCTCGTAGAAAAAGTGAAGAAGCTACAGGAGCTTGACACAGCTAGAGAAACTAGGAAGAAGCAGGCCGAGGATGACTCAGCCCGTATTGCTCGTGGAGAGCCTACTTCCGAAGGAGCGGCGACCCTATCACTGATGTCGTACTACATCATTGCGGACATCTGTGCATCTCGGGGATACGCTTTCGATAGCAATGAGGTTGCTGGCATCAAAGGAAGCCTAGCGAAGCGGCTGGACGATAATCGCGTACCCCAGCAGGCTCGCGATAAGACATGGCAGGCAATGCAAGCGGGACTCAACGCCACTGGGTTTCGGACGATGCCGGATACAGATGTTTCGCGCGAGTGCGCCAACTCCAAGCAATCGGCGTTCTACCTTTTCCCCGACGTCTTCAATCGGTCGAACGCGACGCCCAAGAACCCCTTCTGACCTGACCTGGGGCTAGTTGGGCACCGCGCGGACCTCGCCCGCATCATGGATCAGTCGGGCCACCGGAACGCCGACACGGTGCTGGGCTACATCCGCCGGGTCAACGCCTTCAAGGGGCACAGCGGGAGCGGGTTCCTATGAGCACGGTAAGCGCGCCGAGCATGACCCAGTGGCTCGCCCCGCAGATCATGCCGCTCTTCGACAAGATCCGCGACCTGTGCGGACCCGAAGAAGATACCGGCATCAGCATTGCCGGCATCGTGTTCCGCGAGGACGGCCCGGGCATCGCGGCCGCGCTCGGCTTGGACAACGCCATCGTGGTCATACTCGACCTGGCGGCTGAAACGGATCAGGACTGGGCGCTACTAGAATTGGCGCACGAGCTGACGCACTGCCTCGTCCCTAGCCTCGAAGGTCGCGCCTTGATGATGGAGGAGGGCGCTGCGGTGATGCTCAGCCTGACGGCGCCGGTCTTTCAGACGGAAGAATTTGGGGTCCAGGCTCTCACCGACCTCATGGAGATGCCAGAGCGCGGAAACTATGCCGAAGCTCTCTCCGCCGTCACCGCCCTGCTGAAGATCGACGGGGCCGCGATCCGCAAGCTGCGAGCCGCTCAACCGGACTGGAAGACGCACACGGCCGAGTTGATCCGGCAGGTGCTCCCCGACGTGCCTGAGGACTTGGCGGCGGTCCTGAGCGAGCAGCGGGAGATGCACACCCCGTGGATGCCAAGCGACTGGTGGCACCGTCAGCATCCTACATGCGCCAGCCCTGGCGCATGATCTCCTACTGCGCCGCCTTCTGACGCTGCTGCGCCTGCCAGTCGGCGATGAACGTCTCGATCTGGCCGGCCATTTCCTTGTCGGCCGGCATCGGCGACTCGCGCAGGTTCGTGACCATGGCGCCGAAGGACAGCCACTCGGACGCCATGCCGTTCAGGCCCGCCACGATCTGCCGGTCTAGGTCAGCGTCGGACAGGCCGGACAGAGCGCCGAACCGGGGATTGGCCTCTATCTTGGCGAGGCGGGCCTCCAGGAGCTTACAGTACATTTCCCATCGCCTCCTCAATGCGGGCGAGCCGCCGGTCCAGATCCACCGCCTTGATCGCCTCGACGTGCACGCCGACAGCCGCGCTGACGTCACGGGCTTCGCTCGGGGTCAGTTCGCCGTCGGCCACCGCCTGCATGAGCTTCGCGGTGGCGATCGGCACATCCTCGATCTTCGCGATCACCGGCATATCGAACTGCACCACGCGGTCCTTGCGGGGCGGGCACAGCCGGTCGAGGCACAGCCGTAGCGCGGGGCCGTCGCCGTCCAGCGCCATCTCGACAGCCTTACGGGTCAGAGCCTCTGCCTCACCGTCTAGGATCGCCTCGACGGCTTGGGTGGTGCGGTTGCGAGCGCCTTTCGGCCGGCCCCCAGGGTTGCCGCTCTGGCCAGGTTCGAACGCCTTGCCTTCGCCTCGCATCGGTCGTGTCCGTCATCCGAGCTGGCTGTAAATACAGCCGGGAAACAGCCAGGTTGGCTGCGATGTCAAAGAATATAGCACTGGCTATCAGATTTCACGTCACTTTGTGAATGACAGGCGTCGGCCTTCGCCTCACGGTGCGCGACAGCATTTGCTCAACCTCTGCGCCCTACCGTGACGGAGGGGGATGAGATGCAAGGCGTGGCCGGTGTCCGATCTTCCCACTCGTTCCGCACGTAGCCCTGTCTCAAAGGTCGCGGTCATCTCGCACGGCGGATGGATGGCCGGGTGCACCGTCGCCGACATCTCGGTCAGCGGCGCACGATTGCTGGTGTCCCGGCTCGAGGCAGTACCGGATCAGTTCGAGCTGGCCACCGACCTATCTGGAGGTTCGCGTCGGTGCCGTGCGGTGTGGCGCGAGGATGGACAAATCGGTGTCGAGTTCATCTCCTGACGCACCTCAGTTTTCGACGCCCACATCGCCGTCAGCCCCGACGGGTTGCAATTGGTTAATGAATGGTTAAGCTTGCTACCTAATTACTCACAAGGGAGGCGGCTATGAAACCAATCTATCCGCAGCGCGAGGACCTCTTGAAGGTCCCGCATTCTACCGCGATAACAGTTCGTCCGCCGCACGAGGATGAAATCCTCCAGGAGCAAATGCGACGACTGCACAACGCTCGTGCACGCCAGCGTACTGCTCGCCGCCACCTGACGGCGCGGCCGTTCATCTGAGGGCTGCGCCGTGCTGGACTACGCCCTTTTCGTCTGTGTGATCGTCGCGGTTGGTGGAACGGGCGCCCGGATCAGCATCGCCCTGACTGCACTCACGCCTCGTCCCCAACGCATCGAATGGGATGATCCTGTCGAGGCAGATGCGTGACGTAACCAGCCCCGTCACGGCCGCTTCGAAGCTGGCGACACCATCTCGATGCCAAAATTTCCCACTCGCGGGCGCGCATGCGCGAGGCAGCGTCATGGGCGCTATCCAGATAGCCCCGTCCAGGCCTCACGGATGAGCGCCAGGCGCCGTTCTGCACGAGCGGGATCCACATCCCCAACCTGGTGCAGCACGGCCTCCATGGCCTCGTGCCCGCCGAGCGCTGCCGCAGCCTCACCCTGCCGGCGCATAGCCGAACGGTGAGCCCTCATGGCGGGCCCGGCCTTCGGGCCGGTCTCGATCGCCTCGAGGGTGATGACCAGGGCCGACACAATCGGGGCGACCTCGCGCCAAGTTGAGGTGGGCGGCTGCTCGGGCCCGGCCTGCGGTGTCTGGCTGGGCGCTGGCGCAAGGAAGCTGGTGGTCAGCGGGGGTTTCATGGCCTGGATCTGCTCCCTGGGCTGCAATCGCGCCGTAGACTCACCGATCCCAGCCCACGCGGTCTCGAGCGCTATGGCATGCCAGCCGGGATGTGCCGGGTTCATCTCCGCGATCTCTACCTGAAGAGCAATGAGGTCCTCGCTTGGGTAGGCAGCGTGGATCGCGTGAGCGATGCGGCGCAGCTCGGCCCAAGGCGGTGCCGATCGGGCCAGAGGTGCAACCGGCGACATCGATGGCATCAGCTCTATGCTCGATGTTACAGGGGCTTAATGAAATCAGACATTTAGCCGCTGCAAGCCAGACAGCCGAAGTTTTTTTGTCGAACCGTCTGGCTCTTGCAGAGGTTTTTCAGCCGTGTTGGCGACGGTGGCCCTGGTTATATACACATACGCCTCGACAAGCTACGCTGGCATCCTCTCTATCGAAGGTCCAATTAGTCTCGATGCATCCATCGTTGGTATTTATGTCGCTAAGTAACTCTACTTTTATGGTCTGAGTTCTAGATAATTCGTCTGTGTACTCAACAAGTATCTCGTCATCTCTTATATCAAAATGTCTATGCAGTAAGTTTACTCCAAATCTACCTAGAGCGTTATGCTTTGCTAAAACGTCTTTGATCTCATTCAGTACGGCATAATCACTATCGGTGATTTTGGGCACGTCTCCAATATCTGGAAGATTTGCCCATTGAGTCGGGCGGATAACTAATTGTGCGTCCATCGCTTATCCCTCATCAGTAGCCCCTATTGGGACAACTGAGTAATAATTCTTTCAGTATCAGTGTCGAATCATTTGCTCATATGGCTCTCAAATCAGTCTTCACAAATTTACGATTGAATGACGCGCCCGAAATCCGCTCCTATCTGGTGAGGAAGGAAGTGCTCAATTTTTGATCTCTAGCTCACACACCAACGCCTCCATCTCCTCGTCGGTGAAGGCGACAGCACTGCACCACTGGTAGTGGATCGCCAGCGGCATGGCGTAGCTCGGCACCGTGTAGGTCCCGAGTGCGTCGCGCCGGACCTCCCCGCCCTGGTCGATCAGCAGCCCGTCGTCGAGCAGGCGTCGCAGGGTCTTCGGCGAGCAGCCCGGAGGCTCACCACAGCCGACGCGGTCGAGGGCGCGGCGCTCGGCCGAGGTGCGGCCGGGGTGGGTCATGCGGTCT
>NZ_JAKSYJ010000102.1 GCF_022829365.1 Methylobacterium sp. J-077
ATCTGCACTGCCAGGGTGAAGCCCCGGGTGAGCGCCTTCAGCGCCAGCATCAGCGCGTCCGAGAAGGCCGGGACCCCGTCCGGGGGTAGCACCACGTAGCTCTGCGCCAGACCCTCGATGGCGAGGTGGTGCAGGTCGGCGGCGAAGATCAGCGTGACGCCCAGCAGCGAGAGGAAGTTGCCGAGCGCGGCCTGCTGCCCGCCGTAGCTCGGGTCCACCGTCATGGCGTAGGCCAGGCCGAGCTGCTGCGAGATGATCAGCCCGGCGGTCTGTAGGGCGGCCAGCACCATCCGGACCGACAGGCCGAGCACCAGCCCGACGATCGTCTCGGCGAACAGGAGCCCGATCAGCCGCGGGCCTGCCAGGCCGTCGGTGCCGCCGAGCAGCGGGCGCACGGTCGGGAACAGGACCAGCGTGGTCAGCAGAGCGAAGGACAGCCGCATCCGCGGCGACACCATCTGCTCGCCGACGCCCGGCATCAGCATGATCAGCGTGCCGACCCGGGCGAAGGTGATCAGATAGGCTGAGGCGATGCTGGGCAGGAGCAGGTTCATCGCCGCCCCTATGGCACGGGCGCGCCGTTCCTGTCGCGCCGGACCCAGCCATCATCCGCCCATCGCGATGCGGGCGGCGATGCGGGTCATGTAGCCGGCCATGGCGTCGCCGATGAACGGCAGCATCAGCAGGAGCGCGGCGAACACCGCGACGATCTTGGGCACGTAGATCAGCGTCTGTTCCTGGACCTGCGTCAGCGCCTGGACCAGCGACACGATCAGCCCGACCACGAGCGCGACCAGCATCAGGGGCCCTGCGACCTTGAGGAAGACGAAGATGCCGTCGCGGGCGACGTCGAGGATGGCGAGGCCGGTCATGGGCTGTCTTGCTCAAATAGGAGGCTGAGAAATTCCGGAATCCGGCCAGGAATGCTCAGATCTGCATCCGCATGATTTCTTCGTAGGCAGAGATCATGCGGTCGCGCACGGCGACCATGGTCTGCAGGGCGGTCTCGCTCTCGGCCACGGCGGTGACCACGTCGACGACGTTGGCTTTGCCGGAGGCCGCCGAGATCGCTTGGTCGTCGGCTCGCCGCCCGGCATCCCCGACATTGTCCAGGGCGTTGCCGAGGAGCTGCATGAAGTCGCCGCCGGCCTCTCCGGTCGACTGGACCTTGGGGGCGGGACGGCCGCTGGCCATGCCCTGAACGGCGGCGTAGGCACCCGCTGCGAAATTGCTCGTCGCCATCGACTAGGCTTCCTTCGCGCTCACTTGAGGATCGACAGCGTCTGCGACAGCATCTTGCGCGTGGACGTCACCATGTTGAGGTTCGCCTCGTAGGAGCGCTGGGCCTCGCGCAGATCCATGTTCTCGATGAGCGCGTTGACGTTGGGCATCTGCACCTCGCCCCGGGCGTTGGCCGCGGGGTTGCCGGGCTCGAACTTGGTCCGGAACGCGGAAGGGTCGCGCCCGACCCGCCCGGCTTCCACCAGCTTCGCCCCGGTCTCGGGGTCCATGTGGCTGGTGAAGGACGGGATCTTGCGACGGTACGGCTCGGCTCCGGCCGAGGCAGGCGCGGAATCGGCGTTGGCGATGTTCTCGGCGATGATCCGCATCCGGCCCGACTGCGCCTTGAGGCCGGCGGCCGCCACGGTGAGCGACTTGCTGAATTCCATGGCTCAGGGCCCTCCTCCGCCGCGTGTCGACGGCACATCCGGTTCGGTTCCGAAACCGTCAGCTCTTGCCGATGGCGATCTTCAGGGTGGTCAGGCTGTGCTGGTAGAGCGAGGCGGCGAGCTGGTAATCTGACTGGTTGTCGCCGGCCTTCATCATCTCGTCCTCGAGATTGACCGCATTGCCGCTCGGGCGGATCTCGAAGCTCTTGGCCCGCTTGGGATCGGCTCCGGCCTCGGACTGCCCGGGGGGCGCGATGTGGGCGGAACTGGTCAGCGTCAGGCCGGGTGAGGTGTCGACCGCGCTACCGGTGGTCCGGTCGAAGCGAAGATCCGCCAGGTCGCGCGGCTTGAAGCCCGGCATGTCGGCGTTGGCGACGTTCTCGGCGATCAGCCCCTGGCGCGCCTGCGCCCACTGCATCCGGGTGCGCAGCATGCCCAGGATGGGCAGGTCGGTCAGGGCCACGGTCGCCTCCGGTCTCGCGACGCCGCGCGGGATCGGCGGGCTCGGCAAAATCTGCCGCCTGCATGGTTAACGCACCGTTAAGCGGCGGTGCTGCCGTTTCCTGTCCGGACATCGGGCGTGCGGGCCGAACGTGACGTTCCTGGGGATAGCCCGGGCGGGTCCTTCACAACCTCTTGTCTTGATGGCGCTAAACTTAAGGGCCTGTTAACGAAGTCTTAACGTCGTTTGCCTGGCAGGGCTGGCGGCGTGGTATGAGCGACGCTCGTGCCGAGCGCGGCCCCGCGGCGGCCGAAACGTGCGAGTGCGTAACCTTGCCATGGCTGCAATCCGTGTTCGGTTCTGAGGGCTCCCCCATCGTCCAGTATGTCGTGATCTTCGCCGTCATCTTCACGGCGTTGGCCGCGATCGTGTTCACGGTGCGGCGCCTGACCGGACGCAGCCTGACGCTGCCCGGCCGCACACCCGCGCGCGGGCGCCAGCCCCGGCTCGGCATCGTCGACGTATACGAGCTCGATCGCGCCCGGCAGCTGATCCTGCTGCGCCGGGACAATGTCGAGCACCTGCTGCTGGTGGGCGGCCCGAACGACGTGGTGGTCGAGCGCAACATCCAGCGTACGCAGCGCCCCCTCCCCGAAGCCAGCCTGCGCGCCGATGCGGGGCCGGAGCCGCTGGCCGAGCCGCTGCCGGATCCCCTAGCGCAGGGCGGACGCCTGGCCGAGCCGCCCCGAGCTCTCGCCGAGATCGCCGGCCGCCGCTCCGAGCCGCTGTTCGACCCGGGCTTCGAGATGCCGGTCGTCGTGCCGCCGCCGGTGCCGCGTTCCGGGGCCGCCCCGCCGGTGACCTTCCCGCTCGACGTCAACCTGCTGGGCGGCGACGAGCCCGGGCAAGAAGTGTCGGCGCCCGCCGCGCTGCAGCCCCGCGCCGCCGAGCCGCCGGCGGCGCCGCTCCGGGAGACGCTCTCGCCTCGGCGGATCCTGAGCCGCACCGCGCCGCCGCTCGCCGAGCCGCGGCCAAATCCGGCCTCGGAGCGCAAGCCGGAGGCCGACCCCGAGCGCCCCGAGCCCGCCCGTGCGGCGCCGAGCCTGACCGTCCCCACCGAGCGCCGGACCGTCGATCCGGCTGTGCTCAACGACATGGCGCGCCAGCTCCAGGCCGCGCTTTCGCGCCCGGCCTCGGCGGTGACGCCGGCGCCGCCCTCGCCAACGCCCGAGCCGGTGGATCCGGTGGCCGCGATGATGGCCGCTCCTCCTCCGCCCCCCGCCCCGTCGGTCGCTAAGCCGCCGCCCCAGCCGCCGCCACCCGCGCCCGCTGCACCGCCCGAGCCGCCGCCGGTCGTGCCGCCGGCGCCCGAGCCCCCGGCCCCCCGACCGTCGGCGCCCGTGGCGCCTCCGCCCGCTCCTCTGCCGCCTGCCCCGGCTGCGCCCGCCGCGCCGCTGCGGCCCGAGCCGAAAGCCGCCGGCAATCCGTTCTCCGTGGAGGAGATCGAGGCGGAGTTCGCGCGCCTCCTGGGTCGTCCGCTCGACAAGCAGATCTGAAACTGCGTGTTGACGGACGGTTAACCCGTTTTCGGAAGGCTCGGGTTCCGAGGAGGACCCGATGCTCAACCTGGATGCACAGACCGCTCAGCGAAACCGCGCCTACCGGGCGTTCAAGCTCGACCGGGCCGGCCGGGTGTTCTCGGCCGAGATCGTGCCGGCCGCGGACGATACGCAGGCGCGCCGCCGCGCCCGGGCCATGGTCGCCGACGCGGCGATCGAGCTGTGGGACCGGACCCGGTTCCTCGGCCGCTACGAGCCGGCCGCCCAAGCCCGCCTCTGAGGGGCTGATCCCTCAATCGTTCACGGTCTCCCGCATGGCCAGCACGGCCCCGAAGCTGATCACCGCCGCGACCGCGAGATAGAAGCCGACGAACCCGATCCCACCATAGGCCGCCAGTTCCTGGGCGATGTAGGGCGCGCCCGAGGCGCCCAGGATCCCGGCGAGGTTGTAGGTGACCGAGGCGCCCGTGTAGCGGATCCGGGTCGGGAACAGCTCGGGCAGCACGGCGCCCATGGGGCCGAACACCCAGCCCATCGTCAGTAGGCTGAGGCACAGGAAGCCCAGCACCGGCGGCCAGGTCCCGGCGGCGGCCGCGTTTCCGAGCATCGGGCCCATCAGGAAGCCGAGGGCGAACACCGCGACCATGCCGGAGAGCAGCACCGGCTTGCGCCCGAACCGGTCGGCGGCCGCCCCCGAGATCACGGTCCCGAGCGCCATGAAGCAGACCGCGATGCACTCGAACAGCAGGAAGGTCGGCCGGGTGTAGCCCAGCGTGCCGGTGCCGTAGCCGAGGGCGAACACCGTCGAGAGGTAGAACACCGCGTAGACCGCCACCATGGCGAAGGTGCCGATCAGGACCGCACGGCCGTGCTGGGTCAGCATCGTAGCGAACGGCACACGCTCGGGCTTTGCCTCGGTCAGCGCCGCCTTGAAGGCCGGCGTCTCGGTGAGCTTCAGCCGCACGTAGAGCCCGACGCCGACCAGGGCGGCCGAGGCCAGGAACGGCAGGCGCCAGCCCCAGGCCTGGAAGCTCTCGGGCGTCAGGCCGAAGCTGAGGCACAGGAAGCCGAGATTGGCCAGGATGAAGCCGACCGGTGCGCCGAGTTGCGGGAAGATGCCGTACCAGGCGCGCTTGCCCGGGGGCGCGTTCTCCACGGCGAGCAAGGCCGCCCCGCCCCACTCGCCGCCGAACCCGATGCCCTGGCCGCAGCGCAGGACGCACAGGGCGGCGGGCGCCCACCAGCCCGCGGTGGCGTAGGTCGGCAGGCAGCCGATCAGGACGGTGGACAGGCCCATGATCAGCAGCGACGCCACCAGGGTCGCCTTGCGGCCGACCCGATCGCCGAAATGCCCGAACAGGGCCGCCCCGAACGGCCGGGCGATGAACGCGATCGCGAAGGTCGCGAACGCGCTGAGCTGCTGCACCCCGGGGGCGCCGGCCGGGAAGAAGACCGGGCCGATCACCAGCGCGGTCGCCGTGGCGTAGATGTAGAAATCGAAGAACTCGATCGCCGTGCCGACGAAGCTCGCGGCCAGGATGCGGCCGGGACTGGCACTCGGGGCGGCGCCGCGCGGGCCTGCTGTTTCGACGGTCTGCAACATGGTTCGTTTCGGACTCGGGCGGTCGGTGCCACTTCAGGTGGAGCGCGGCGCTTTCGCACGGGGCGGCCCCGGCGGAAACCCTGAATCCCGTCGGAGGGCGGCGTAGCTGTGCGATGCCGCGACGGCGGCCTTGCGTTCGCCTGTCCCCTTCGCCAAGCTGATCGGCCTGTTTTCGTGAGGGATGCCGGCCGCGGCGCCCTCCCACATCACTTGAGTACTGCGATGAGAGTCACCGTCGAGCGCGCGGCCCTGCTCAGGTCGCTCGGCCACGTGCACCGGGTCGTCGAGCGCCGCAACACGATCCCGATCCTGTCGAACGTGCTGCTGCGTTCGGAGGGGTCGAGCCTGCAGCTCCGCGCGACCGATCTCGATATCGAGGTCACGGAGAGCGTGCCGGCCGACGTGGCCGATCCCGGCGCCACCACGGTGCCGGCGCACGTGATCTACGACATCGTGCGCAAGCTGCCCGACGGCGCCCAGGTCTCCCTGGAGACCGGCGGCGAATCCGGCCAGATGACGATCCGCTCGGGCCGCTCGCGCTTCGCCCTCGGTGCGTTGCCGGAGGGCGACTTCCCCGATCTCGCCGCCGGCGAGATGCCGCACGGGTTCGAGATCGCGAGCGCCGACCTGAAGCGGCTGATCGACAAGACCCAGTTCGCGATCTCCACCGAGGAGACGCGCTACTATCTCAACGGCATCTACCTGCACACGCTGGAGACCGAGGCCGGCCCGGTGATGCGCGCGGTCGCCACCGACGGCCACCGTCTCGCCCGGGTCGAGATCCCGGCCCCGCAGGGCAGCGTCGGCATGCCGGGGGTGATCGTGCCCCGCAAGGCGGTGGCCGAGATCCAGAAGCTTCTGGACGACGGCGGCGAGACCGTCGCGGTCGACCTGTCGCCCGCCAAGATCCGCCTGCGCTTTGCGGGAGGCCTGACCCTGATCTCGAAGCTGATCGACGGCACCTTCCCGGACTACCAGCGGGTGATCCCGGCCAACAACGACAAGCGCCTCACCGTCGAGCGGGACGCCTTCGCCAAGGCGGTGGACCGGGTCTCGACGATCTCGTCCGAGCGCGGCCGCGCCGTGAAGCTCGGGCTCACCGAGGGGCGCCTGGCGCTCTCGGTCAACAACCCGGATTCGGGCAGCGCCACGGAAGAGCTCGACGTCGATTACGAGGCGGCCGGCCTCGATATCGGCTTCAACGCCCGCTACCTGCTCGACATCACCGCGCAGCTCGAGGGCGACACCGCCCTGTTCAAGCTCGCCGACCCGGGCTCGCCGACCCTGATCCAGGACCGCGAGGGCGCGCCGGCCCTGTACGTGCTGATGCCGATGCGGGTGTAGGATCAGGCTGCCATGCCGAAAGCCGTCATCCTCGATCCGACTCAGGCAGCCTCGCTCGATCGTCTGATCGTGGCGGGTCGCTACGGTTCGCCGGAGGAGGCGGTCGCCGCCGGTGTCGCGTTGCTGCTCCAGCACGAGGATCGCCTTGGGACGTTGCGCGAGGCTTGGCGGGAGGGCGTCGAGAGTGGCGATTGCGAACCGCTCGACGCCACGCTGGATGCCTTGGAGGCGCGCTATGCCGCCATGGAAAAGGCCGCCTCTTGAAGCCTGTCGTCTTGTCGCGACAAGCCCGAGCCGATCTGCGCGAGATTGGCGACGTCATCGCGGCTGACAATCCGACGCGTGCCCGCAGCTTCGTCTCTGAGCTGCGCACCCGATGTCGGGCGCTCGGTCGTCAGCCGATGATGGGCAGGCCTGCGCCGGAGATTGCTCTCACCGTACGGATCCTCATATTCCGATCTTACTTGATCCTTCATCGCATCCTCGACGACCGCTTTTCGATCGGTCGCGTGCTGCACTCGGCTCGCGACCGGTCCATCGTGCCGCCTTATGAATGAACCCGACACCGCCGGATCCACACGTCTCACCCGGTTGATCGCCCGCGACTTCCGCAATCACGCCGATCTCGAACTCACCCCCGGCGCCCGCTTCGTGGCCCTGGTCGGCGAGAACGGCGCCGGCAAGACCAACCTGCTGGAAGCGATCTCCCTGTTCGTGCCGGGACGGGGCCTGCGCCGGGCCGAGTTCGCCGCCATGGCGCGCACGGACGGCCCGGGGGGCTTCGCCGTGTCGCTGACCCTCGACCGGGACGGCGCCGAGCATCGCCTCGGCACCGGTCTTGAGCCGCCGGGACCGGATGGGCGCACGAGCCGGCTCTGCCGGATCGACGGCGCCCCCGCTTCTTCGCCGGTGGCGTTCAGCGAGTTCGTCCGGGTGGTCTGGCTGACCCCGGATCTCGACGGCCTGTTCCGCGGCGCCGCCGGCGACCGGCGCCGGTTCCTCGACCGGCTGGTCCTGGCGGTGGATGCCGGCCACGGGGCGCGCGTCTCGGCCATGGAGCGGGCCCTGCGCTCGCGCAACCGGCTGCTGGAGGACCGGCCCGATGACGGCCGCTGGCTCGACGCTGTGGAGCGGGAGGTCGCCGAACTCGGGGTCGCGGTCGCGCTTGCCCGCCGGGAGACCGCCGAGCGCCTGGACCGGCTGATCGCCGAGACCCGGGACGATGCGCAGCCCTTCCCCTGGGCCTCGATCCGCCTGGAGGGCGACCTCGACGACCTCGTGGCGGTCTGGCCGGCCATCGAGGCGGAGGACCGCTTCCGCCTGGCCCTGCGCAACGGCCGCAACCGCGACCGGGCCGCTGGCCGCACCCTCACCGGGCCGCAGACCACCGATCTCGTGGTCCGCCACGGCCCCAAGGACGTCCCGGCCGGAACCGCCTCCACGGGGGAGCAGAAGGCCCTGCTGATCGGACTGGTCCTGGCCCATGCCCGGCTGGTCCGGGCGATGAGCGGCATCGCCCCGATGATCCTGCTCGACGAGGTCGCGGCGCATCTCGACCCCCGCCGCCGGGCCGGCCTGTTCGAGGCCCTCGACGCCCTCCCCGGCCAGGTCTGGATGACCGGCGCCGACCCGGCCGCGTTCGAACAGGCGGGCGACCGGACGGAGGTGCTGCGGATCGGGGGGTGACGGGGGCCGGGATATCGGCCGACCGTCAGGATCAGATCCGCGTCATGAGGCGCGCCGCAGGGTGATCCGGGTCAGCTCGGACGGGCGACAGAGACGAAGGGCGAAGCCGGGCCACAGCCCGGTGCCGTTGCTGACGTAGAGAAGCATGGCGCCGACCCGGTACGTCCCGGAGACGAACCCGGCATTGCCCCGCGCCACCAACCGGTCCAGGCCGCGGATCATGCCGCCGTGGGTATGGCCGGAGAGCTGCAGCGCCACACCGCGCGCAGCGGCACGCGCGGCCTGTGCCGGCTGGTGGTCCAGCAGCACGATCGGCGCGCCCGCCGGGGCACCGGCCAGGGCGGCCTCGAGATCGGGACCCGGGTGGCCGGTGGCGGGGGCCGAGCGATCGGTGACGCCCGCCAGCACCAGCGCGTTGCCGTCGCGCCTCAGGACCGTGTGGCCGTTGGCGAGGATGTGGATCCCCAGCCCCGCGAGGTGGCGCATCCAGGAATCGTGGTCGAAGAAATACTCGTGATTGCCCGGCACGGCCCAGATACCGTCCCGCGCCTGCAACGCGCGCAGGGGCTCGACGTCAGCCCGTCGGGACGCGAGCGAACCGTCGATGAAGTCACCCGTCACCACGATCAGGTCGGTGCCGAGGTCGTTGGCCCGCGCGACGACGACCCGCGCCCAGGCGGCCGGGAACAGGCGGCTGATATGCAGGTCGGTC
The DNA here is from genome assembly GCF_022829365.1 of Methylobacterium sp. J-077. Lineage (GTDB taxonomy): Bacteria > Pseudomonadota > Alphaproteobacteria > Rhizobiales > Beijerinckiaceae > Methylobacterium. The sequence goes on from NZ_JAKSYJ010000102.1 coordinate 9,017, forward strand.
AGGTGCAGGATCGTGTAGCCGTCGAAGCCGAGGGGCAGGTCCGCGATCCCGACGGAGAGATCGTTCAACGGCGGCACGCGCACGGCCTGCCGCACGGCGATCGCCGCCAAGAGCGCGGCCGCGAGGGCCACCGCATAGCGCCAAGCGGCGGGGATGGCCCAACCGCCCCCGGGCAGGACCCGGGAGGCCAGCGCCGCCATGTCGAGGGCGAGCAGCATGACTGCCGCCAGCGCAATGGCGCCGAAGGCCCAATTGAACAGGATCACCACCGGGCGGGGGAACTCCGGCGCGAAGACCGAGCCGGAGGAGAGACGGCTCCACAGGTGGAACTGGGACGCGACCAACAGAACGGCGGCCAGGGCGAGCTTGAGCGCGAGCGGCCAGGGCAGCGGCCACACGCCCCGCGCGATGACGTAGACAGCGGGCAGGCTGGGGATGAGGCGGATCATGGGCCTCTCCATGGACCGGGCGACGCCCTGAAGGCAAAGCTTGCCGCGCGGCATCCGCGTGGCCTGATGCGGAGCGGATGCCTGATCCGCACGCCGAAAAGTTTTGGCCACACTCTCGATGTAAAAGCCGAGCTTGCCAGTCGAGATCGGCCTTGCCAATCTCAGCTTGGCAGGACGCGCAATTGATGTCGGCCGCAGCGATACCGCATTGGGCCGCGGGCCATAGGAAGTCCGGGATCATGATCAGGGACGGTTGGGACGCCGATGTCGGCGACAGGGGTGAGGCCGCTCTGCGCGGCCACCGGGCGGGACTTCTCAGCCGCCGGTCGTTCCTGGCCGGCTCGGCCGCCGGTCTCGGCGCGCTGGGGCTCGCCGGTTGCGCGACATCCGACGGCCTGCTCCTCGCCGAGGCGGCGAAGGTCTACGGGCCGATGCCGGACGAAAAGTTCCCGATCCCGGCGGTCGACATCAGCAAGGTCGATCCGAAGTATTACCGTCGGACGGTCCGCTACGAGACCAAGGAAGCCGCCGGCACGATCATCGTCGATCCCGGCAACTACTACGTCTACCGCGTCGAGGGCGACGGATCAGCCACCCGGTACGGCGCCAATGTCGGCCGCGACGGGTTCCTGTGGAGCGGCGACGCCTATGTCGGCCGCAAGTCCGAATGGGCGACCTGGACGCCGCCCAGGGAGATGATCAAGCGCCAGCCCGAGGCGGCCAAATACGCCCGCGGCATGCCGGGCGGCCTCGACAACCCGCTCGGCGCCCGCACCCTCCATCTCTACCAGAACGGCGCCTATACGCTCTACACGATCTACGCCAGCAGCGATCCCGAGACGATCGGCTCGGGGATCACGAGCGGCTGTGTCGGCCTGCTCAGCCAGGACATGATCCACCTCTACGCGCGCACGCCGGTCAAGACGAAGGTGGTCGTGCTGCCGGCGTAGAACGCGGACCTTCGGCCTTAGGCGGTGCGGATGACGTCGCGCTTCGTTCCCACGTGGTCGGGCTGCGACGTTCACGCACCGGCTTCGGTCAGGCACGACGCGCGCCCTTTCCCGTGCGGGAGAGGGTTGAGGTGGGGGGCCAGAGCTTTCCGGAGATGTCGCACCCCTCACCCTGTCCCTCTCCCGCACGGGAGGGGGGACTTGCGCCTCCTCCGCCAGCGGCAGGACCACGGCTCTGACCGAAACCTGTATAGCCCGTAGCCCTGCGGGGTCGCGTTGGAAGTGGGGGCGGTTCAAACGGCATCGCTGCGCCCCATCCTGCACCACCCCCACCCCTGACCCCTCCCCACAAGGGGGGGAACGCGCGATTTTCAGGCCCTTGCCGCCGAACGCGATCCGTGACCCCGACAGCCCGCCCGGGTCGCCGCGATGACGGCGCGGCTCACGCCGCCCGCACGGTGGCGAGGAAGTGCGAGACCTCGGCGCCGAGATGCTCCGCCTGGCGGGACAATTCGCCCGCCGCGCCGAGCACCTGGCTCGCGGCGGAGCCGGTCTCCTCGGAGGCCTGGGCGACGCCGGCGATGTTGCTCGTGACCTCGTTGGTGCCGGTGGCGGCCTGGGCGACGTTGCGCACGATCGCCTGGGTGGCGGCGCCCTGCTGCTCCACGGCGGCGGCGATCGAGGTCGCCACCGAGTCGATCTCCCGGATCCGCGTCGTGATCGCCCCGATCGCCGTGACGGCCTGGCCGGTCACGCCCTGGATTTGGCCGATCTGCTGGCTGATTTCCTCCGTCGCCTTGGCGGTCTGCGCGGCCAGCTCCTTCACCTCGGACGCGACCACGGCAAAGCCCCGGCCGGCCTCCCCGGCCCGGGCTGCCTCGATCGTGGCGTTGAGCGCCAGCAGGTTGGTCTGGCCGGCGATGGTCGAGATCAGCCCGACCATGTCGCCGATGCGGGTGGCCGCCTGGCTCAGCGCCTGCACGAGATGATGGGTCTGGTCCGCCTCGCCGACGGCCGTCTGGGCGAGTCTCGCCGAGCCCAGGACCTGCCGGCCGATCTCCTGCACGGACGAGCCCAGCTCCTCCGCGGCGGCGGCCACGGTCTCGACGTTGGCAGCGGCTTCCTCGGCGGCGGCGGCCACCGTGGTGGACTGGCTGGCGGTCTCGGTGGCGCTCGCCGTCATGGTCTGGGCGGTCGCCTGCAGTTCCGTCGCCGAGGACGAGACCAGGCCGACGATGCCGCCGACGGCGCGCTCGAACCCGTCGGCCAGCTCCAGCATGGTCCGCTTGCGCGCGGCCGCTGCGGCTTCCTCGGCCACGCGCCGGATTTCGGCTTCCTCGGCGGCTTTCCGGGCGACCATCGCCTTGATGCCCTCCACGGCCTTGCCGACGGCGCCGATCTCGTCCCTGCGGGCGGCCTCCGCGATCTCGGCGTCGATCTCGCCCCGCGCCATCCGCTGCAGGACGGCGACCAGGCGGTTGAGCGGGCCGGTGATGCCGACCATCGCGATGAACGCCGCCGCGATCAGGCCCGCGAGCATCCCGATGGTGCTGAAGATCATCAGGCTGAGGCGGGTGTCGTTGGTCTGGGCCGTGAGGTCGTCGGAGCCCTTCTGCATGTAGGCGTTGATGTCGTTGGCGAGCGCGTTGCCGTCCACCGCCAAGCTCGAGAAGGTCGGATCGATCGCCGAATGGACCAGCGCGAGCGCCTGATCGTTCTGGTTGATGCTGCCGAGGCGGCGCACCTCGGTCACGTCCTGCAGGAACCGGTCGACGCGCCTCCCCAGTTCGTCGATCCGGCCGGCAAATTTGGGTGCGCGGTCATGCAGCGACGTGAGCGTCGCCTTCAGGTTCGGTATGGCGGCCTCGAACCCGGCATTGGCGGCCTGGATCTGGGCCGCGTCGGTCTCCGCGATGATCCGATAGACGTAGTAGTTGAGCTCGAAGACGAAGCGGTTGACGCGGCGGCCCTCGGCGACGGCGACGGCCTCGTGGCTGATGAACGCACTGTAGGCGTCATCGATCTGGCTCATCCGCGACTGGGCGTACCAGACGCCGGCGCCGACCATGACGCCGATCAGGGAGACGATCGCCACCAGCTTGGTGATGATCTTGAGATTCGACAGGCGCAGCATCTCTATTCGGCTCCGGAAGGCCCGATCGGTCTCGAATTGCGAGCCTGATCAACATAACGGATGCCGCGTTTCGGTTAAGGCTGCCCTAAGATCTGCGGTGTTCGTAGGCGACGGTGACATTTCAAGATCCAGACAATCAGACCGGATCTCTGTAATTTCATATTCGTTATACTATAAATATACTCAGTATAGCAGCGGACCGGCAATTTAAAGACGATCACGTTACATCTGAATATGCCAATTGGTATTTATCACTGACGACCGATCGTTCGTGTCTGATGTTCGGGCGTCGCGCGACGGTCGTCCGGCGACCGCGGGGCGCCGCCGCAGGTGCCAGGCCCTTTCCACGGCGGGAGGCCGGCGCCACATAGGCGGCGTCCGACACTCTTCGCACAATCCGGAACGTCGCCGCATGTCCAAGCCTGTCCACGCCATGATCCGCGTTCGCGACGAAGCGCGCGCGCGTGATTACTACGCCAGAGCCTTCGGCTTCGAGGCGGCGGACCGCTACGACTTCGACGATTTCACCCTGGTCTACCTGCGCGATCCGGCCTCGCCGTTCGAGCTGGAGCTCACCGTGAACAAGGGCCGCGACAAGCCCTACGATCTCGGCGACGGCTACGGCCACATCGCCGTCGTGGTCGACGACGTTGAGGCCGAGCACGCCCGGCACCTCCGCGAAGGTTTCCTGGCCACCGACGTGAAGTCCCTGGAGCACGGCGAGACCGTGCTGGCGCGGTTCTTCTTCGCCACCGACCCGGACGGCTACAAGATCGAGGTCATCCAGCGCGGCGGCCGCTTCGCCTGAGCGTCCCCCTTCCCGACACGCGACACATCCGAGCCTCATGCCCGAGACCACCCGCATCGTCTGCATCCGCCACGGCGAATCGACCTTCAACGCCGCCCACCGGCTGGGCGGCGGCGATCCAGGCCTCCTCGATGCCCGGCTGACCCCGCGGGGCCAGGCCCAGGCCCGGGAGGCCCGGGTGCGCCTGGCGGACATCCCGTTCGAACTGGTGGTGGTCTCGCCGCTGACCCGGGCGATCGAGACCGCCGCGCTCCTGTTCGACGAGCACCCCAGCCGGCCGCGGGTCCTGGTCGAGGTGCTGCACCGGGAATGCCAGGAGAGCAGCTGCGACGTCGGCCGGGCGGCTTCCGAGATCGCCGCGGAATTCCCGCATCTCGAGGTCGGGCACCTGCCCGAAATCTGGTGGCACGCGGAGCCCGGCTGCGAGGTCGGCGGCTACCCGGTCGAGCCGCGCCACCTGTTCGACGCCCGCGTCGCCGGGTTCCGGGACTGGCTGCGGGCGCGGCCCGAGACGACCATCGCGGTGGTCGGCCACGGGACGTTCTTCTATCACCTCACCGGCACGTTCCTGGAGAACTGCGCCTCCATCGAGCTGGACCTCACCGCCGAGCCCGCCCTGGCCTGATCAGGCGGGGATTCTCGCCCGGGCCGCATCGAGACGCTCCCGAGCCCCCAGCAGGTCGATCTCCGGCGCCTGCCGGCCGATCGCCAGGGTGGCGTCGAGGATCGTGCAGGCCCGCGCCCACGTATCCGGGACGAACGGGGCCGCGCCCTCGGCGACTTCGGCAGCACAGCGGGCATCCTCGGCGGCGCGCCGGGCCGCCGTTGCCGTGCGGGCGACCGCGGATTGCAGCGCGCCGTCGCGCCAGCGCCGTGTCCGGGCCGCCTCCTGCGCGAGCGCGCCGCCCTGCCACTCCGCCGAACGCGCCGCCGCCAGCGCCAGGGGCAGGTCCGGTGCGCCGGCGCAGGCCTCGGCATGCTCGGCCATGCCGGCCCGGGTGCAGAGCGGCGCCAGGATCTGCCGGATGCTCTCCAGGGCGAGGCGCCGGGTGCGGGCAGCCTCGACCTCCGGCCGGTCGGCGCTGCCCGACAAACGCAGCACGAAGGCGATCAGCTGCGGCCGGGCCTCGTCCGGCATCGCGTCGTTGAGGCCCAGCGCGTAGGCAGCGATCGGCCGGGAGAAGCAAGGCGGACAATCGGCGCTGGACCGGATCGCCTTGTAAGGCAGCCCCGCGGCCACGATCGCCGCCTCGTTGATGCAGGTCCCGCCATCGGGGCCGGGGAAGGGATGCGATCCGGCCAGCAGGCGCCAGTTCAGAATCGTCTGGAAGTCGGCGTGCATCCGCGCTCCTCCGCCTTGATACGGCAGCGTGGCACGGGACGGACCCTTTGGCGAGGCGATTTCGCTGAGGCTCTGCCCCCGAGAGGCCAGGGCTCCGCCCTCGACCCGCAGAAAGTCTCGACCTTTTGAATCCGGATCTAGCCGGCGAGGTTCAGGGCGAGGCCGGACAGCATCGCGACGCCCAGGACCAGCACGAAGGCGGCGGCCACCAGTTCCAGGCCGCCGATCGCCAGCAGGCCCGCCTGGCCGCGGCCGCCCGCGAGGCGCAGGGCCGCGCGCTTGGCGAAGACCGCGAGGCAGGCCAGGGCCGTCGTGGTCAGCGCCGTCCCCAGCGCCATCGCCAGGACCGCGAGGATTCCCGCCCCCGGCACGCCCTGCGACACCGCGAAGACCAGGACCAGCACCGCTCCGGCGCAGGGGCGCGATCCCGCCGCCAGGACAACGCCGGCGCGCGCGCGCCAGCCGTCGAGGGCGGCGAGCGTCCGGGCGTCGGGCAGGTGGGCGCAGCCGGGGCCGCAGGGCGTGCCGAGCTGAGCGAGCCGCCCGGCCTTGCGCCAGGTCAGGGCCAGCCCGACCAGGGCGACGAGGGTGAAGCTCACCGTCTCGATCACGGTTCCGGCCCGGGTCACGGTCGCGGCGGTGGCGTTCAGCACGACCGTGCCGATCCCGACGATCGCCCCCGCGACCAGCGCCTGGAGCAGCGCGGCACAGGCGCTCAAGGCGCAGCCCCGGCGCAGGGCCCGCTCCCCGGCCAGGATATAGCCGGCGATCACCGCCTTGCCATGGCCCGGGCCGGCGGCGTGGAACACGCCATACGCGAAGGCGAGCCCGATCAGCGGCGCCCAGGCGCCGCCGCCCTTCAGCGCCACGACGGCGGCATTGAGGCTGCGGGAGAAGCTCGCCTGGAGCGCCAGGATCATCCCGCCGAGGCCGGTGGCGGCCGGGGCCGCCTCGCGAAAGCCGATGCCGAAGGGCGAGCGTGCCGGCGGCGCGGCGATCCCGGGGGCGATCAGCCAGGCCAGCCCGGCGGCCACGAGGGCGGCCAGCAATACGGCGCCGGCCATCAGCCCGAGCCGCAGCCCGAGCCGCAGCCTAAGCCGCTCCTGCCGGGGCGGCGCGTCGATGCCGATCCCTACGGACACGCGATCAGGATCCGGCTGGCGAACTGAACCCCGTAGGACGAGGCGGCGGTGAGCGCGTCGAAGAACGCTTCGGTCATGCCCGGGGAGCCGGCCTCGGCGGTCCTGGGCTGCTCGGTCTTCGGGCGGGTGACGGTAGCGGCGCAGCCCTGCGGCGCGCCCGCGAGGGTGGCGGCGTCCGCTCCCTCCGCGAACGAGAAGGCGACGAAATACGTCGGGTCGTAGACTTCCAGGGCGGCGACGCCCCTGCCCTTCTGGACCGGCGCCTTGAGCGGCAGCAGGAAGCTCATCACCAGGGCCTTGCCCTCCAGCCGCATCGCCGGCTCCTTCGGATCGGCGAAGGCCTGCTCCTTGCCGCCGACCTTCAGCTTCGTGAAGTAGCCGAACTCGGCGAGGTTCGCGGTGTTCTCGGCCGCGAGCCCGGCCAGCTCGTCCGGCGAGAGGGTGCCGTCCTTGTTGGCGTCGAGGCCCTGGGTGACGAAGGCGGTGTATTCGGGGTCGAAGCTCCAGGTGTCGCGCACACCGACGAGCTTGCCGTCCTGATAGACGAACTGCGCCTTCGCGGTGACCCAGACATGCGGATGGGCGGACGCGGCGGTGGCGGCGCAGGCGAGGCCGGCCGCCAGGAGCAGGGCGAGAGTGTTCGGGACATGCGCGGCGATCGGCATGGGGCGGCGGCACGCTCGCTGCGGCGGGGGATCACGAGAAACGCGGCCCCTTCCTCATCCCCTGGTTGGGCGAAAGCGAGGCGCCGCGGCGCACAGATCATCCCAAAACATCATTCCTGGGCGTCGAGGCCCATCAGCTGGAAACTCGTCCGCAGGTCGTTCGACATCGGGATGTCGAGGCGCTCGCCGTTGGGCAGGCGCTTCACGAACCAGCGCTCGTAGGTCCAGCGCAATTCGCGGGACTCGGCGAGCCGGGTGAAGGTCTGGGCGACGATCCCGGCAAGTTCCGGGTCGTCCTTGCGGAACATGATGCCGTAGGGCTCGTAAGAGAGCTTGTCGGGCAGCACCGTGTAGTTCGCCCCGTCCTGGCCGTCGGTGGCGATTAGGCCGTAGAGCAGCACGTCGTCGGTGGCGAAGGCGTCCGCCTGGCCGGACTTCACCAGCGCGTAGGAGGCCGCGTGGTCGGGGGCGGTCACCACCTGCGCCTGGATCTTGAGCTTGGCTAGGAGGTCGCGCACGGCCTTCTCGTTGGTGGTGCCGGCCGTGACCACGACGGTCTTGCCGGCGAGATCCCGATAGGAGGCGATGCCGGACTCCTTCTTCACGAGTAGCTGCGTCGCGCTGATGTAGTCGACCGGCGAGAACGCGACGCTCCGGCGCCGCTCGGCGTTCGCGGTGGTCGAGCCGCATTCGAGGTCGATCTTGCCCGCGGTCAGGGCCGGGATGCGGGTCTCCGCGGTGACCGGCTCGTAGCGGACCTTCACCGTCCGGCCGATCGCCGCCTGGATGTCGTCGGCGATCTCGCCGCAGAGGTCGATGGCGTATCCGATCGCCCGGGGGCTGCCGTCCCGGTGCTTGCCCTCCACGAAGGAGAACGGCACCGAGCTCTCCCGGTAGCCGATCACGATCTCGCCGCGCTCGGCCACGCGCTTCAGGGTGCCGGTGAGCACCTCGACGGCGGCGGCGGGGCGCGGGACGCCCGCCAGCGCGAACACCACTGCCAGGACCGAGCCGAACCGCATCGCCGCCATGCCGTGTCCTCCGCGTGATCCCAGTCCGTCCTACTCGGCCGGCGAGGGAACCGTGCCGACATGGTCGAGGCGCTGGTCGGAGGTGGTGAGCTGGCCCTCCCACTTGGCCACCGCGACGGTGGCGATGCTGTTGCCGAGCACGTTGGTCGCCGAGCGGCCCATATCCAGGAACTGGTCGATGCCGATGATCAGCAGCAGGCCGGCCTCGGGGATGTTGAACTGCGTCAGCGTCGCGGAGATCACCACCAGCGAGGCGCGCGGCACGCCGGCCATGCCCTTCGAGGTGACCATCAGGAGGAACAGCATCGTGAGCTGCTGACCCCAGGTGAGCGGGATGTTGTAGGCCTGCGCGATGAACATCACCGCGAAGGTGCAGTACATCATCGAGCCGTCGAGGTTGAACGAGTAGCCCATCGGCAGCACGAACGAGGTGATGCGGTTGGGCACGCCGAACTGCTCGAGATTGGTCAGCATCTTCGGGTAGGCCGCCTCGCTCGACGCGGTCGAGAAGGCGAGGACGAACGGCTCCTTGATCAGGTTGAACAGCCGCATGATGCCGTTGCCTCCGAGCATCAGGTAGCCGACGCCCATGAGGAGCGACCAAAGCACGACAAGGCCGGTATAGAACTCGATCAGGAACTTGCCGTAGGTGATCAGCACGCCGATCCCCTGCGTGGTGATCGTCGCAGCGATCGCCGCGAACACCGCCACGGGTGCGAACAGCATCACGTAGCCGGTCACCTTGAGCATGACGTCGGCCAGGCCCTCGATGCCCTGGGCCAGAAAGTGCCCCTTCTCGCCGAGCGCCGCCAGGGCGACGCCGAAGAAGATCGAGAACACCACGATCTGCAGGATCTCGTTGTTGGCCATCGCCTCCACGGCGCTCTTGGGCACCAGGTGGGTGACGAATTCCTTCAGCGACAGCGAGGCCGCCTTGAGGCCGGTGCCGGCGCCGACATCCGGCAGCGGCAGGTTCAGGTTGTGGCCCGGCTGCATCAGGTTGACCAGGACCAGGCCGAGCATCAGTGAGCAGAACGAGGCGCCGACGAACCACAGCAGCGCTTTGCCGCCGACCCGGCCGACCGCGGCGGTGTCGCCGAGATGCGCGATGCCGACCACCAGCGTCGAGAACACCAGCGGCGCGATGATCATCTTGATCAGCCGCAGGAAGATATCCGAGACCAGCGCGATGTAGCCGGCGATTTCCTTGGCCGTCTGCGGATCCGGCCAGGTGATGCTGCAGGCGTAGCCCACCGCGATCCCGAGCAGCATGCCGATGAAAATCAACGTCGTGAGCCGTGAACCCGACATCGGTACTGCTCCTCGTTGCCGCCCGGGATGGACCAGCATTGATTTTCGTTAACGTGAAGCACGAACTACGCCAGATGCAAGCCCATTGGCGGGGTGTTACTGACCTGCCTGACTGTTTTCCCGGGACGTTCGCAGGGGGTTGAAACCTGTGGCCGGACGGCCGCAGCTGCGGTACGGGACTTGCTCTCCCGGCTCGCCTGCCGTTTCTGCAGGCTGGACGAAAAACCTACGCCCGCGAGAGTACATGGACGTCTTCGTACAGCAGCTGATAAACGGGCTGACGCTCGGTTCGATATACGGTCTGATCGCGATCGGTTACACGATGGTGTTCGGAATTATTGGAATGGTGAACTTCGCCCACGGCGATGTCTTTATGGTATCCTGTTTCATCGCATTGATCACTTTCCTTCTGCTGACGACGTGGCTGGGGATCAGCTCGATCGCCCTGGCGTTCCTGGTGGTCCTCGTGGTCGCCATGGTGCTGACCGCCCTGTGGGGCTGGGCGATCGAGCGGATCGCGTACCGGCCGCTGCGCGGCTCGTTCCGCCTGGCGCCGCTGATCTCGGCGATCGGCGTCTCGATCTTCCTGTCGAACTTCGTCCAGGTGGTGCAGGGCGCGCGCAACAAGCCGACGCCGCCGATGCTGTCGGGCGGTATCACGCTGTTCGAGCGCGACGGCTACGCGGTGTTCCTGGCCTACAAGCAGATCCTGATCATGGCGGTCACGGCCGTGCTGCTCACCGGCTTCTGGTATCTCGTGCAGCGCACCCCGTTCGGCCGGGCGCAGCGCGCCTGCGAGCAGGACCGCAAGATGGCCGCCCTGCTCGGCATCGACGTCGACCGGACGATCTCCCTGACCTTCGTGCTCGGCGCCGCTCTGGCGGCCGTCGCCGGCGTCCTCTACCTCATGTATTACGGCGTCGTGTCCTTCTCGGACGGGTTCGTGCCCGGCGTGAAAGCGTTCACCGCCGCCGTGCTCGGCGGCATCGGCTCGCTGCCCGGGGCCGTGCTCGGCGGCCTGATCATCGGGCTGATCGAGACCTTCTGGTCGGCCTACTTCTCCATCGAGTACAAGGACGTCGCCGCGTTCTCGATCCTGGCGATCGTGCTGATCTTCATGCCGTCCGGCATCCTGGGCCGTCCGGAGGTCGAGAAGGTCTGATGGCTCACTCACCGTCTGCGACCCAAGCCGGCGCGATCCCCGGATCCGCGATGGCCGGCATCCTGCGCGACGCCGCGCTCTACGCGCTCGTCGCCTTCGGCCTGTGCGTGCCGATCATCAGCTACCGCACGGAGGCCGGCCCCGGCAGCGACCTCCTGCTCGTTCCCCGCTGGGGCCTGGTCGCGTCCCTGTGCGCGGCGATCTTCGTCGTCCGCATCCTCCAGCGCCTGATCCTCCTGCGCCGGGACGCGCGGCGCGCCCTGACCCCCTCCCCGGCCCAGGCCACAGAGGCGGTCCACGGCGAGCCCGATGCCGGCCAAAAAACCTCCAGGTTCGGCCTCTGGATGTTCGTGGGCGTCGCGCTGACGCTGCCGCTGATCGCGACCCTCGCCACCGGGGGCCTGTCCTCGGCCCGCTACTGGATCGATCTCGGCATCCTGATCCTGACCTACGTGATGCTCGGCTGGGGCCTCAACATCGTGGTCGGCCTCGCCGGCCTGCTCGACCTCGGCTACGTCGCTTTCTACGCGGTCGGCGCCTATTCCTACGCGCTCCTGTCGACCACGTTCGGCCTGTCGTTCTGGATCTGCCTGCCGCTGGCGGGCGTGTTCGCCGGCCTGTGGGGGATGCTGCTCGGCTTCCCCGTGCTGCGCCTGCGCGGCGACTACCTCGCCATCGTGACGCTGGCCTTCGGCGAGATCATCCGCCTGGTGCTAATCAACTGGACCGACGTGACCGGGGGCGGGGCCGGCATCTCCTCGATCCCGCGGGCGACCTTCTTCGGCATCCCGTTCAGCGCCGGCGAGGACGGCTTCGCCGCCCGGTTCGGCATCCCGTACGATTCGATGCACCGGCTGGTGTTCCTCTACTACCTCATCCTGGCGCTGGCGCTGTTCACGAACTTCGTCACCCTGCGCCTGCGACGCCTGCCGATCGGGCGCGCCTGGGAGGCCCTGCGCGAGGACGAGATCGCGTGCCGGTCGCTCGGCATCGACACCACCGCCACCAAGCTCACGGCCTTCGCGCTCGGGGCGGCGTTCGGCGGCATCGCCGGTTCGTTCTTCGCGGTGCGCCAGGGCTTCATCAGCCCGGAGAGCTTCAACTTCCTGGAAAGCGCGATCATCCTGGCGATCGTGGTGCTGGGCGGCATGGGCAGCCAGGTCGGCGTCGCCATCGCGGCGGTGGCCATGGTCGGCGGCCCGGAGATGCTGCGCAATCTCGGCTTCCTCAAAGCCGTGTTCGGCGAGGGCTTCGACCCCAACGAGTACCGCCTGCTGCTGTTCGGCCTCGCCATGGTGGCGATGATGGTCTGGCGCCCGCGCGGGCTGATCTCGGAACGCCTGCCCTCCGTGTCGCTGGGCAAGCGCCGCGCCGTCTCCGGGGCCCATGTGAGCGAGGGGCACGGCTGATGGCGCTTCATCCGGATCCCCGGGCGCAGGCGCAGGCCTCCGCCCCGTCGGTGCTCGCCGTCGAGCATCTGACCATGCGGTTCGGCGGCCTGACCGCCGTCTCCGACTTCTCGTTCGAGGCCCGGCGCGGCGACATCACCGCCCTGATCGGTCCGAACGGAGCCGGGAAGACCACGGTGTTCAACTGCATCACCGGCTTCTACAAGCCGACCGAGGGCATGCTCCGGCTCAGCCACGACGACGGCACCACGCACCTGCTGGAGCGGCTGCCGAACCACGCGGTCAACCGCACCGCCCGGGTGGCGCGAACCTTCCAGAACATCCGCCTGTTCCAGGGCATGACGGTGCTGGAGAATCTGCTGGTCGCCCAGCACAAGCCGCTGATGCGGGCCTCGGGCTACACCCTGTTCGGACTCCTGGGTCTCAAGGGCTACCGGGACGCGCAAGCCGAGGCGATCGAGCGGGCCAAGGCCTGGCTCGACCGGATCGACCTGATGGAACGGGCCGACGACCCGGCGGGCGCCCTGCCCTACGGCGCGCAGCGCCGGCTGGAGATCGCCCGGGCGATGTGCACCGACCCGGTGCTGCTCTGTCTCGACGAGCCGGCGGCGGGTCTCAACCCGCGCGAATCCGCCGAGCTCAACGCGCTGCTGCGCCACATCCGCGACGCGCACGACACGTCGGTTCTCCTGATCGAGCACGACATGTCGGTGGTCATGGAGATCTCCGACCACGTGGTCGTGCTGGATTACGGCCAGAAGATCGCCGACGGCACCCCGGCCGAGGTGCGGGCGGATCCGAAGGTGATCGCCGCCTATCTGGGCGTCGAGGACGACGAGGTGGAAGCCGTGGAAGCCGAGGTCGGCATCACCGTGCCGCATGGAGACCCGACCCGTCCGGACGTCACGCATTCGGAGGCGTCGGTATGAGTGTCGCCGGCATCAACGTCCTGGTCGAGGAGACCCGGGCGATCCAGGCGGGGGCCAAGCCCCCGCTCCTCGCGGTGCGCGACGTCTCCACCTATTACGGCAGCGTCGCCGCTCTCCGGGGCGTCGACATCGATGTCGCCGACGGGGAGATCGTCACCCTGATCGGCGCCAACGGCGCCGGCAAGTCGACCCTGATGATGACGATCTTCGGCAGCCCCCAGGCGCGCACGGGGACGATCACGTATGACGGGCGCGACATCACCCGGCTGCCGACTCACGCCATCGCCCGGCTCGGAATCGCCCAGTCGCCGGAGGGCCGCCGGGTGTTCCCGCGCATGAGCGTGTTCGAGAACCTCCAGATGGGCGCCTCGCTGCACGGCGAGCGCCACTTCCAGGAGGATCTGGAGAAGGTCTGCACCCTGTTCCCGCGGGTGAAGGAGCGCCTGCACCAGCGCGCCGGCACGATGTCCGGGGGCGAGCAGCAGATGCTCGCCATCGCCCGCGCCCTGATGAGCCGCCCGCGCCTGCTGCTGCTGGACGAGCCGTCGCTCGGCCTGGCGCCGCTGGTGGTGAAGGGCATCTTCGACGCGATCAAGGAGCTGAACCGCACGGACGGCATGACGATCTTCCTGGTCGAGCAGAACGCCTACCACGCCCTGAAGCTCGCCCATCGCGGCTACGTGCTGGTCAACGGCCGGGTCACGATGAGCGGCACCGGGCGGGCGCTGCTCGACGATCCGAACGTCAAGGCCGCCTATCTGGAAGGGGGCCATACCGGCCCGGTCGGGGCATGAGCATGCTGCAGGGGATCCTGTACGAGGAGGAATCGGCCTGGCTGTTCCTGCTCGTCACCGTGGTGATGGGCGGCTGGGCCGGCTGGATGGCGGCCCGGGCGGTCGCCCGGGGCTGGCGGCCGTTCTGGCAATGCGCGGCCGCGCTGCTCCTCGTGGCCGCGGCCGTGCGCTTCATCCATTTCGCGCTGTTTTCCGGGACGCTGGTCTCGCTGCACTACTATGCGGTGGACGCGATCGTGATCATGATCATCGGCACGGCGGGCTTTCGGGTCACGCGCACGCGCCAGATAACGAGCCAGTACCGCTGGCTCTACGAGAAGACCTCTCCCCTGACGTGGCGCGAACGGGCGCCCGTCTCCGGTGAGGTCGGGTGAGTTCGGCCGGATCCACCGGGACGGACTAACGATCGAAGGGGATGTTCGCGATGAGATCGATTCTGCTGGCCGGGCTCGCCCTCGGCACGATGATCGCTGCGGCCGGAGAGACGGGAGCCTTCGCCGCCGAGGTCAAGCTCGGCATCGCCGCGCCGATCACCGGCAACAGCGCCGCCATCGGGGCGCAGATCAAGAACGGCGCCAGCCAGGCCGTCGAGGACCTCAACAAGGCGGGCACCCTCAAGGGCACGACCTTGACGGTCACGGTCGGCGACGACGCCTCCGACCCCAAGCAGGGCGTCTCGGTGGCCAACAAGTTCGCCAGCGACGGCGTGAAGGTGGTGGTCGGAGACTACAATTCCGGCGTGTCGATCCCGGCCTCCGACGTCTATCTCGACGCCGGCATCATCCAGGTCACCCCGGCTTCCACCAACGTGAAGTTCACCGAGCGCGGGATGTGGAACACCTTCCGCACCTGCGGCCGCGACGACCAGCAGGGTGCCGTGGCGGGGGCGTATCTCGTCGCGCACTATAAGGACAAGAAGATCGCCTTCGTCCACGACAAGACCCCCTATGGCAAGGGCCTGGCCGACGAGACGCTGATGGTGCTCAAGGCCAAGGGCGTGAAGCCGGTCATGTTCGAAGGCATCAACCCGGGTGAGAAGGACTATTCGGCGCTGGTTTCCAAGCTGAAATCGGCCAATGTCGACATCGTCTATTTCGGCGGCTACTACACCGAAGCCGGGCTGATCCTGCGCCAGATGCGCGACCAGGGCCTCAAGGCTCCGCTGATGGGCGGCGACGGCATGGTCGACCGCGAGCTGGTGGCGATCGCCGGTCCGGCCGCCGAGGGCACCCTGACCACCTTCCCCCCGGACGCCCGCAAGAATCCCAACGCCAAGGCCGCGCTCGCCGCGTTCAAGGCCAAGAACATCGATCCCGAGGGCTACACGCTCTACTCCTACGCGGCCGTGCAGGTGCTCGCCAAGGCGATGGCCGAGACCGGCTCCAGCGACGGCAAGAAGCTCGCCGAGTGGCTGCACCAGGGCAAGCCGACCGAGACCGTGGTCGGCCCGATCGCCTACGACAAGAAAGGCGACATCACCCGGCCGGACTACGTCCTGTACGAGTGGAAGAAGGGCGCCGACGGCAAGATCGACTATACCGGCAACGAACTGACCAAGTAATCCGCACCGCATTCCCGACCGACGCCGCCCCGCCCGACCGTGCGGGGCGGCGTCGGTGTATCGGAAGTGGTGGAATCGTAAGCCTTAATCGCCCTCGCGCCCGCCCCACCCCGTGCGTACGCCCAAGAATTGTGCATGATGCCGGCGGCGCGCGGGAGCAATCGACTCGACGTACCGGAGGAGACCGGATGACGGTGACGGAACAGGCGACCGTGGACGCGTGCGCGACGGTGGCGGTTGTTCTTCCGTCGTCTGCCACGATGCAGCGCGGCGCCGCGGCCAGTCTCTCGGCACCATCATTGCAAAGGCGTCGCCCGAGCGGGCGGGCCCGAGCGCCAAGCCGCCAGCCGATCCCGTTCGGCCTGATCCAGGAGTTCCGTACCGATGCAGTCTGATATCGCTCGCCGCGGCCTTGCCGCGGCGCTCGGCCTGAGCCTCGCCCTGGCCCCCCTCGGCCTGCAGGCCGAGGAACTGACCGGCACCCTCAAGAAGGTGAAGGACAGCGGGGCCATCACCATCGGTTACCGCGACGCCTCCGTGCCGTTCTCCTATCTCGGCGGCGACCAGAAGCCGATCGGCTACGCCCTCGACATCTGCTTCAAGATCGCCGACGCCGTGAAGGCCAATCTCGGCCTGCCGAATCTGGAGGTGAAGCTCAACCCGGTCACCTCCGCCACCCGCATCCCGCTGATGGCGAACGGCACGATCGACCTCGAATGCGGCTCGACCACCAACAACGCCGAGCGCGAGAAGCAGGTAAGCTTCACCAACTCGCACTTCCTGACCGCGACCCGCTACGTCTCGAAGAAGTCGTCCAACCTGCACACGATCGAGGACCTGAAGGGCAAGACCGTCGTGTCGACCTCGGGCACCACGAACATCAAGCAGATCAACGAGGCCAACACCGAGCGGAAGCTCGGCCTCACGATCCTGCCGGCCAAGGACCATGCCGAGGCGTTCCTGATGGTCGAGACCGGCCGCGCCGTGGCCTTCGTGATGGACGACGTGCTGCTCGCCTCGCTGGCCGCTTCCGCCAAGGATCCTTCGGCCTTCGAGATCTCCACCGAGGCGCTGTCGAAGCCCGAGCCCTACGGCATCATGCTGCGCAAGGACGACGCGCCGTTCAAGAAGGTCGCCGACGAGGCCACCTCGAAGCTCTACACGAGCCCCGAGGGCAAGGCCCTCTACGACAAGTGGTTCACCAAGCCGATCCCGCCGCGCAACATCAACCTCAACCTGCCGATGAGCGCGGAGATGACCAAGCAGTTCACGACGCCGATCGCGAGCCCCGATCCGGCGGCCTACTGAGCGATCGCCGAGGATGATGCGCACCGCGGGCCTTTGATGCCTGCGGTGCGCCTTTTAAGGGCGGGGTAGAAGCGGCACCATGAACTACAATTGGAACTGGCGGATCTTCTTCGACGCCTCGCCCGAGGGCAACGGCACCTATCTCGACATGCTGCTCTCCGGGCTCATGTGGACGATCGCGACCGCCCTGTGCTCGTGGTTCATCGCGTTCTTCCTCGGCTCCCTGATCGGAGTGCTGCGGACCCTTCCGTCGAAGACCGCCAACGCGATCGGCACGGCCTATGTCGAGCTGTTCCGCAACGTGCCGCTGCTGGTGCAGATGTTCCTCTGGTACTTCGTGCTGCCCGAAGTGGTGCCGACGCAGGTCGGCGACGCGATCAAGCAGATGCCCGATGCGCCGTTCTATACGGCTGTGGTGTGCCTCGGCTTCTTCACCGCCTCGCGGGTGGCCGAGCAGGTCCGCGCCGGCATCCAGTCGCTGCCGCGCGGCCAGGGCATGGCCGGCACCGCGATGGGGTTCACGGTCTACCAGACCTACCGCTACGTCCTGCTGCCCAACGCCTACCGGATCATCCTGCCGCCGATGACCTCGGAATTCCTGAACAACCTCAAGAACACCTCCGTGGCCCTCACCATCGGCCTCCTCGAGCTGACCGCCCGGGCCCGGTCGATGCAGGAATTCTCGTTCCAGGTGTTCGAGGCGTTCACCGCGGCCACCCTGCTCTACGTGATCATCAATCTCGTGGTGGTCACCGCGGCGACCTACTTGGAGCGCGCCGTCGCGATTCCCGGCCAGCGCTGAGGCGTCGGCCCGCCCCTCGATTTCCCCGCTCCGCCGGCACCCGGCCACCGCGAACAGGCCCCGATGCTCTCGAATTTCGATTACTCCGTCATCCTCTCGTCCCTGCCCTACCTGTTCGGGCAGGGCATGGTCTTCACGGTGACCCTCACCGCCATGGCGGCGGTCGGCGGCGTCGTGATCGGCACACTGCTGGCGATGGCCCGGCTCTCGAGCGTGCCGGGCCTGAGCCATGTCGCCAAGGGCTATGTCGAGCTGTGCCGCTCGCTGCCGCTGGTGCTGGTGATCTTCTGGTTCTACTTCCTGGTGCCGTATATCGGCGCCTACGTGACCGGCGCCTCGACCCCGATCCAGGTCGGCGCCTTCCCGTCGGCGCTGATCACCTTCATGGCGTTCGAGGCGGCCTACTTCTCCGAGATCATGCGGGCGGGCATCCAGTCGATCCCCAAGGGGCAGACCGGGGCGGCTCTGGCGCTTGGGATGAACTACTGGCAGACCATGGCCAACGTCGTCCTGCCCCAGGCCTTCCGCAACATGCTGCCGCTGCTGCTGACGCAGACCGTGGTGCTGTTCCAAGATACGTCGCTGGTCTACGTGCTCTCGCTGACCGATTTCATGGGCGCCGCCTCGAAGGTGGCGCAGCGCGACGGCCGCCTCGTCGAGATGTATATCTTCGCCGCCATCGTCTACTTCGTGATCTGCTTCACGGCCTCGTTCCTGGTGCGTCGCCTGCAGCGCCGCGTCGCCATCATCCGCTGACCGACACTGGAGTCCGCGCCATGACCTCGACCCCGATGCCGGCACCCTCCGTCAAGGAACCCGTCGCCGACGCCACCCACGCCCCGCGGGACGCCGGGCTGCAGCCGGGGAGCCTCATCTCCGGCGCGCCGGTGGCGGCGCCCGGCGAGACGATGATCGCCATCGACAACATCAGCAAATGGTACGGCGACTTCCAGGTGCTGACCAATTGCACCACCCAGGTCGCCAAGGGCGAGGTCGTGGTGGTCTGCGGCCCCTCGGGCTCGGGCAAGTCGACCCTGATCAAGTGCGTCAACGCCCTGGAGCCGTTCCAGAAGGGCCAGATCACGGTCGCCGGCACCAAGGTCGTCGACAAGACGACCAACCTGCCGAAACTCCGCTCCCGGGTCGGCATGGTGTTCCAGCATTTCGAGCTGTTTCCGCATCTTTCGATCACCGAGAACCTCACCATGGCCCAGCGCAAGGTCCTGGGCCGCAGCGCCGAGGACGCCAAGAAGCGCGGCCTCGACCTGCTGGCCCGGGTGGGCTTGAGCGCCCAGGCGACCAAATTCCCGGGTCAGCTCTCGGGCGGTCAGCAGCAGCGCGTGGCGATCGCCCGGGCGCTCGCGATGAACCCGGTGGTGATGCTGTTCGACGAGCCGACCTCCGCCCTCGACCCCGAGATGGTCGGCGAGGTGCTCGACGTGATGGTGGAGCTCGCCAAGGAGGGCATGACCATGATGGTCGTGACCCACGAGATGGGCTTCGCCCGCAAGGTCGCCGACCGGGTGATCTTCATGGACCGCGGCGAGATCGTCGAGGACGCCAAGAAGGAGGACTTCTTCGGCAGCCCCCGCTCCGAGCGCGCCCAGACCTTTTTGTCGAAGATCCTGCAGCACTAAGAATCCTCCGCACGCGATCGCAGACACTCCTGGGCGGCGCGGGAGACAGGATCGCTTCTCCCCCCGCCCAGCGGTTTCCTGCGCGCGTCCGTCCGGCCGGGCTTGCAGCGGCTGGTCGGACACATGATGATCCGGCACGAGAAGCGAGGCCTCCGTCGCGGGCCGGGCGTCTAGCTGGGCCTGACCCGCCACGATGGTGCCGCCGCCGCGCAACCTGCCGGGCTTTCCGGACGCCGTAAGGCTGAAGCCGAAAACGGCCAGGCCCGGCGGAGGCTTGAGGATGCGGTGGAAGGACTCGAGCGGCACGATCTATGAACGGGACTACCAGCACGGGCACGTCGAGAAGTATGATGCGCGCGGCACCCATCTCGGCGGATACGATCCGGTCACAGGCTGGCGTATAGCGAGGGCCGACGGCACGGGGCGCGTTGAGCCACGCAGGTCGACCATATCGTGCCCGGATACGACAAGGGCACGGAACGCCTGACCATCGAGCACGACGTCCCGGACGCTCTTTTCGCGGAGGTGCGAAGCCTCGCCCAAGTGCCTGACACTGATCAGCTGGCTCTCGGCTCGTACCCGCTCAGCCTGTCGGCGGTCCGCAGAATCGCCTTCCAGATCGCCGCGCCGCTGAACGTCGACGCCTACGATTGGTACTTGGAGCCGGTCACGCGCGAGCCCTGAGCGTTCCCATCTCGGCCTCGACCGGCTTGCGCTATGCCATTCCCGCCTGCGCCGCCCGATACTCCCGTCCGTGCTGGCAATAGCCCTCGACGATGCGGATCATCATCGCGCGCTTCTCAGCGTCCAGCGGCGACAGGATCCGGGCCGGGCGGCCGCCCCAGAGATAGCCGGCTTCCAGGATCTGTCCCGGATCCGTGGTGGCGCCGGCCGCCAGCATGACGTCGTCGGCGATCAGCGTGCCGGGGGCGATGCTGGCGCCGATGCCGATCAGCGCCCGCGCGCCGATCCGGCAATCGGCGATCCGGACGTTGTGGGCGATGGTGGTGTCGCGCCCGATCACCACGCCCTCCCCCCGGGTGCGGATCGTGGTGTTGTCCTGGATGTTGGTGTCGGCGCCGACCACGATCGGCCCGACCTCGGCGTTGAGATCGCAGGAGAACAGCACGCTGGCGCCGGCCCCCAGGCTGACCCGGCCGCGCAGGCGGGCGGTCCGCGCGACGAACACGCTGTCCTCGACCTCGGGGGGAAGCCCCGGATCGGCGCCCGATCCGTCGCCCATCCGCTCGCGCAGGCGCTCGGCCCGCTCGGCGACCTCGTCCGGGCCGATCGCCCGGCTCGGCCGCGCCGGGCTGCCGGCATAGGCGTGGCCGCCTTCGAGCCTCATGCGCGGGAACACGGTCGTGCCGGCCTCGATCACCGCGTTGTCGCCGATCTCGGCCCCATCGAGGATCACGACATCGTCCTCGATCACGACATCGGAGCCGACCGTGCAGGCATGCACGACGCTGTTGCGCCCGACCGTGACCCGGTCGCCGACCTGCGTCCCGTGCGTGCGCGTCGCGATGTGCACCGTCGAGCGGTGGCCGAGCCAGAACCGCGCCCCGAGGATGATGGCCTGCCCGTCGGCGCGGATCACCGCCTCATCGCCGATCCAGGCCTGCGCGCCGATCCGGGCCGCGCCGATCACCGTGCTGCCGCGCCCGCACCAGACCGGGCGGCTCGCGAAATCCGGCAGGGCGCCCGCGTAGGGCAGGATCAGGTCGGGGGTCACACGGGCATCCTTCTCCACCGATCACGCCGCCGCGCCCGCGGCGAAGACGGCTCGATGTGCCATATAGAGGCGCGGCCGGGTGTGACAGGCGTGGGACGGTCCCGCGCCGCCCGAGGACCGTCAGACGAGGATGTTGGACCGGAGCATGAACGCCCCCGCCCCGAGCGTCGCCATCCAGGCCGAGCCCTTCGATACCGCCGCCGAGATCGCCCGGATCGGCGCCGAGCTCGGCGGCCGGGCCGGGGCGGTCGTCACCTTCACCGGCCTGTGCCGGGACGAGGCCGGACGGCTCGCCGCCCTGGAACTCGAACATTATCCCGGCATGGCCGAGGCCGAGATCCTGCGGGTCGCCGAGGCGGCCGTCGCCCGCTGGCCGCTCCAGGCGCTGCGGGTGATCCACCGCCACGGCCGCGTCTCGCCGGGCGACGGCATCGTGCTGGTGGTGACCGCCTCCAGCCACCGGGTCGCCGCCTTCGAGGCGGCGGATTTCCTGATGGATTATCTCAAGACCCGCGCGCCGTTCTGGAAGCGCGAGCACCTCGCCGACGGTACCACCGGCGGCTGGGTCGAGGCCGCCGCCCATGACGACGCGGCGGCCGAGCGCTGGAGCTGATGCGGTCTACAGGATCGCGTTGAGCAGCACCGCCGCGACGGCGCCGGCGATCGCGATGCCGAGGATGACCACGCTGCTGAGCTGGTCCCCGGTATCCACGGTCTGGCCGGGGCCGAGGGAATGGGTGTGGGGCTCGTTGCTGCTCACGCCGGTCTCTCCTGCATGCGCCCGGCTCCGATCGGAAGCGATTGCGCGGGCGGACAACGCGCGAACGGCCATTCGGTCTCGGGGCGCTGCACACAAGCTTGCGGCGGGGTTGCACTTGACCCCGGCCGGCCGGCGGCGTTCGTGAGCCCGCGGTACGGGAGCCATGATGACGGACGGTAAGCTTCGGGATTTGGACGGCCCGGTCGGGCCCTGGCGCGGAGCCCTGCCGCTGGCGGCCTCGGGAATCGCCGTCGTCTGCTTCGTGGCGTTGTTGGCGCTCGCCTGGATGTCGGTGGGCACGCTGCTGCTGATCTTCGCGGGCGTGCTGCTCGGGGTGTTCCTCGACGGCCTGACCCGGGGGCTCGGCCACGTCCTGCCCCTGCCCCGGGGCCTGCGCCTGACCATCGCAAGCCTGGCGGTCGCCGTCGCGGCGCTCAGCTTCGGGACCTATGGCGGCGCCACCATCGTGCAGCAGGGGCGCGACCTCGGCACCACGATCAAGGACCAGGCCGGCACGGTCTCGAGCTGGCTGTCCGAGCGCGGCATCGACGTGCCGAGCCTGGCACCGCAGGGCGGCGGCAAGGACGGCTCGACCGAATCCGGCCAGAAGGAGGGCGGCCTCGGCGGCCTCGCCAACGGCCTGCTCAAGGGCAGCAGCTCGATCGTCTCCGACGCCGGCAGCGTCCTCGGGCCAGCGGCGGCCGTGATCCTCGGGCTGTTCGACGCGCTCGGCAACCTGCTGGTGATCGCCTTCCTGGGGCTGGCCTTCGCGGCCGACCCGAAGGCCTACCGGGACGGGGTGCTGCGCTTCGTGCCGCCGCAGAAGCGCCCGCGCGCGGCCAAGGTCCTCGACGGCGCCGGCGAGACCCTGCGGCACTGGCTGTTCGGCCAGCTGATCATCATGGCGGTGATCTTCCTGTGCACCTGGGCCGGGCTGGCCTTCCTGGGGATCGGCGGCGCGCTGATCCTCGGCCTTCAGGCGGGCCTCCTGGCCTTCGTGCCCACCGTGGGGCCGCTGGTGGCCGGCATCGTCATCATCCTGGCGGCCCTGGCCTCGGGTCTCAAGGCGGTGATCGGCGCCGTCGGCGTCTACCTGGCGGTGCAGTGCCTGGAGAGCTACGGCCTGACGCCGTTCATCCAGAAGCGGGCGCTGGACATCCCCCCGGCCACGATCTTCGCCGGCCAGCTCATCCTGGGCGTGATCTTCGGGCTCTGGGGCATCGCCCTGGCGCTGCCGCTGATGGCGGTGATCAAGGTCCTGCTGGAGCAACTCTACGTGGAGGACACGTTGCACGAGCCGGCGAGCAGTTGAGGCGCGGGACGGAGCCTGGTGCCGCCGCTCAAGGCGGAACGCGATCAGCTCGGCGGTGACCAGATCCGAGGCTGTCGGGTTGGCGGCCGCCCGGTTCGGGGCGGACGTTCAGGGAGCCGGCCGTTCAGAATGGGCTCTACGGGTTCTGCGTGTCTCGGTGATCGCTCATCGACGACGGCGCATCGGTGATGTCGTCCATGACGAGCTGGTTCAGGGCACAGATGAACGAAGACAGCCGGTAGCCGTCGTGGCGCGAGAGGGCGTTGTCGAAAGCCCGGACGTTCCAGAACGGGTCGTTGGGGCGGGTGATCGGCGCGATGCCGGTCAATTGCAGGCCGTGCAGGAAGCGTGCGGCCGGGCCGTGCTCGCCGGCCCCGCCGGTCGCGAGGTCGGCGCTGTCCCAGAAGCGGCCGCGCCGGTCGGCGCGCGCCGACCGGGCCCGGGTCAGCCAGTGATCGGAGCGCGGGCAGTCGAGGGCCGCGTCGGCGAGCGTCGCGTAGGGGTGGTGCCGTTCGAGGCCCGGAGCATCGAGCCCGAGCAGCTCGTGGGTCGTGCCGAAGGGCGCGGCCGAATGCTGGGCATCGGCGAGCACCCCGGCTGCCGGCCGCGGCGGGTCGAGATTGCCGATGGTGTGCGAATCCTCCCGGGCGGTGTTCTGGAACGGGAAGGTTGCGGCCAGCAGCGACAAGGTGCGCAGCGGCAGCGTCAGCAATCGGGCTCCGAGGTCGACGGGCGGGGGCGGGCTGCAGCTCTCGCCGCGGGGCTGGCGGCCCTCGAACCGCGCCGACACACGGTCGAGGAAGCCCGCAGCCGGGCGGAAATCGAACTTGAAGGTCGGGAACAGGTCGTGCGTCGCCCAATCATAGTCGATGCCTGCATCGAACATGCTGTCCGTCGCCGAGAGCCGGCTCCGGATCTTCCGCCGGGCGGCCGCGAAGGCGTCGTCGACATCGAGACCGATCCAGGCGCAGTCCCCGGGCCGCAGGCCGCCCGCCGGGAAGGCCAGGGCCGCGGTCACCGACATCAGGACCGGCCGCTGGTCGGCCGGAAAGGAACCGTCGTCGCGCTCGACCTCGGAAGCGGGCGTGTGGGCATCGGCATGGTCGGCCAGCCTCATCCAGACCTCGCGCTGGATCGCGGTCCATTTGCTCGCCTCGGAGGCGGGGTTGATCAGGACCACGAGATTGCCGAGGACCGGTGGCAGCGTCTCTCCGAACCGATGGCGACGCACAGCCTTGACCACGTCGTCCTTGAGCCCGCTCGCCAGCATGTTGCCGCCGAGGCTGTGCCCGGCGACGATCAGCTTGTTGTGCGTGCCCGGCGCGCTGAGCGTCGTCTCGAGGGTGCGGAGGGCTGAGATCGCCGCGGGCGCGATGGCTTCGCTCACCGGCTTCCGGTCGAACAGGGTGGCGCCGGCCGACAGGTTGCCGAAGAAGCCGCCGATCGCGTCGCCGAACCAGAGCCGCAGGCCGCGCTCGTCGACGCGCGCGCCGCGCCAGCCGACATAGATCGCCGTGACGTCCATGTCGCAGACGCTGGGGTCGCTCGGGCAGCGCTGCGCGAGGAAACGGGCCGCGTGGGCCGCGTAGAGGCGCAGGTCCGCCACGTTGCCGTCGCCGATCCGCGCGTCGTGCCGCCAGCCGTGGATGAAGGCGATCACGTAGTGCGACCCGGTCGAAAGATGTTTCTTCAGCGCGTCGAGCTGGGTGATGACCGGCTTGACCATCGTGGCCGGCAGGCCCTTGGCCCGCATCTCGGTGTCCATGGCGTGGCGCAGCATCGCGCTGTCGATGGCCGCGTCGCTCGCCCCCTCGCGGGAGACCAGCGCGTAGGGTTCGCCGTCCTCCTGGAACTCGATGAAGCCGAGGTGGTAGGCGAGGTCCCGCCCGCCAGGCTCGCGGGCCGGGACGACGTGACGCTGCAGGGCGCAGCGCAGCCGTGTCGCCCAACGCGGAGCCTTCGCGATCGCCGCGTCCTCGTCGTTGCTGGCGTCGACCCAGCCGTCACCGTCGGACGGCATCGTCGCCCGCAGGGTCTCGCGGCCGGTATCGGCCAGGACCGTCCAACCCTTCGCCAGCCCGTCGCGGCATTCGGCGAGGCTCGGGTCGAGGTTGCGATAGGCGTGCGCCTTGTCGGTGGAGAGCACGACGTAGTTCAGGAACAGGATGGCGAGGGCCCCGAGGGCGAGCGCGCCGGCGATCCGGGCGGTGGTCCGCAACGCGTACAAGACCCCACGAACGACACTGAAGGCCGCCCGATATACGGCGCGCCGCTGCTGTCCCTGCGCCGTCACCCGTCCGACGCTCATCGCGCCCGCATCCTGATCGGGGGCGCCGAAGTGCGCCGCATCAGTGGGAACGCATAGAGCGTCATCGCGAGTCCTCTCCGCCCTGCCCCGTTCGTTCGCCGGGGGATCTCCGTTACGGGGCGGGCGATGATGATCCAGTCCCGGTAACGGATTGGCCCAGGCCTGCGAAGTCCCATCGATCGAACCGGAAGGGATCCATCATGATGCGCGCAATTCTGCCGGCTGTCGCTCTCCTCGCCGGCACGGGCGTGGCCATGGCCTCCTTGTCGGGTCTCGTCGGCGCCTGGGGGCACGATTTCGTCGTCACGCCGTTCGAGCCGATGCAGCTCATGGTCGCGATGTCGACCGATAAGGTCACCGGCAAGCAGTTCAACGTCGTCAAGATGCCGGACGGTCACGTGATGGCGGTCGTCCCCTTCGACCAGATGGCGAAGATGCCGGAGATCGACCGCAAGAGCCTGATGCCGATGAAGGGGGGAGGCTGAGCGATCGGATGCCTGCTCGATGTCCGGTTCGAGGCATCCGGCGCGATAGCCGGTGCGACTGAATGGGGTCGATCGGCCCCCGCGCAGGCGCGCCGATCGAGGGGGGTGAGGGGCCTATCCGGCACGCCGCTCCTTCATACGGTCTCCCGGGTAGCCATCGGCCGCACGCGAACGCCGTCATTCCGGGGCGCTCCCGGCGAGCCCGGACCCGAAAGGGCCGCCGGAGGCGGCGATCGCGGCCGGCGCCGGCGGCCCGTCAGCCGCGCAGCGCGTCCTCGATCATCCGGGCCACCGCCAGCGCCTGACCGTCATCGCCGAAGCGGCCGATCACCTGCACGCCCACCGGCAGGCGCGCGCCCGGCACCGGCACGTTCACGCAGGGCACGCCCATCAGGGTCCAGAGCTGGTTGAAGCGCGGGTCGCCCGTGGAGGCCAGGGTCGCGGGGGCCGGGCCGGGCGCCGAGAAGGTCAGGATCGCGTCGTAGTCGGCGAACAGGCCCTTGAGCACCCGGCGGGCCCGGTGCGCGTGGCGGCGGGCGGCGTCGTAATCCGCTGCGCCGATCGCGGCCCCGGCGTCGAGATGCTCCCGGACCTGCGGCGGCAGCGCGTCGCGATGGCCATCGTACTCCCAGGCGAGCGCCAGCCGGCCCTCGTAGTTCTGGATGATGCGGTGGCGCTCCCAGGCGAGCGCCAGCTCCGGCGGCAGCGTCAGGTCGGTGACCTGCGCGCCCGCCCGCTCGGCGGCCTGCCGGGCGCGGCTCAGGGCAGCCTCGGCTTCCGGCTCCGGCGCCTCGGCGAAATCCTGCCGCACGAGACCGATGCGCGGTGCCGAGCCGGCCTCGGCCCGCGCGATCTCCGGACGGCCGGTGACCAGCGCCAGGGCATGGGCGACATCCGCGACGCCGGCGGCGAACAGCCCGACCGTGTCGAGCGCCCAGGAATAGGTCTTGATCCCGACCGTGGGGATCAGCCGGAAGGACGGCTTCACCGCCGCGCAGCCGCAATAGCTCGCCGGCCGGATCACCGAGCCCGCCGTCTGGGTGCCGAGCGCCAGAGGCAGCATCCCCGCCCCCACCGCGGCGGCCGAGCCCGCCGAGGACCCGCCCGGGGTGTGGCCGGGATCGTGCGGATTGACCGTCCCGGTCGGGTCGCTGCTGGCGAAGGCCGTGGTGGTGGTCTTGGCCAGAGCCACCGCGCCGAGGTTCTTGAGCCGCGCCACCACGGAGGCATCGCCCCGGGGCCGCCAGCCCGCGTAGAGCGCGGAGCCCATCTGGGTCGGCAGGCCGGCGCTGTCGATGATGTCCTTCACGCCCACCGCGATCCCGGCGAGCGGGCCGGATTCCGGAATGGCCGGATTGTCGTCCAGGGTCACCAGCGTGCCCAGCTCCGGCTCCCGCGCGGCGATTGCCGCACGGCACAGATCAATTGCGCCCGAAGGCGTCAGGGTGCCGGCTTCGATGCGGGCGCGAAGATCGAGGAGTGACAGCATTCTGTATTCAGTCCCCGGGCCGGGCCGCTGTCAACCGATTGGCCACAGGCCGGGCCATTCCCGAATCGGCGTTGACGAACGCTTTACGCGGTCGTGCGCATCGTCCGGGTCATGTGGCGTGGCGTATCCCTGTTCTCGGCCCTGGCGCTGTTCGGCGCGGGGCTCACCGCGTGCTCGATCAATCATTTCGAGCGGCGCGACCCGTGGCGCGACCAGGCGGAGCAGGTCTGCCTGGCCAAAAAGCTCGTCCAGCCGAGCGAGTTCATCACGCCGATCGCGGCGATGGACGGGCCGGGCCCGTGCGGCATGCAGCAGCCCTTCCGGGTGATGCGGCTCGCCGGCGGCACGGTGGTCCTGAAGCAGCGGATGACGCTGGGCTGCCCGGCGCTCGCCGAGGCCGAGGCCTGGCTCGCCGACACGATCCAGCCCGCCGCGGACCTGTATTTCGGCGTGCCGGTGGCCGAGATCAACGCCGGCTCCTATTCCTGCCGCGGGCGCAACAACCAGCCCGGCGCCAAGCTCTCCGAGCACGGCTTCGGCAACGCGATCGACGTGATGTCGATCAAGCTCGCCGACGGCCACGTCATCACCGTCAAGGGCGGCTGGCGCGGTACCGAGGCCGAGCAGGGCTTCCTGCGCGAGATCTTCCTGGGTGCCTGCCAGCGCTTCACCACGGTGCTCGCCCCGGGCTCCAACGTGTTCCACTACGACCACATCCACGTCGACCTTGCCCGGCACGATCCGCGCGGCCTGAAGCGGATCTGCCAGCCGCTGATCAAGTTCACGCCCCAGCTCGGGACCGGGGTCGAGCGGCCCCTGTCGCGCCCGCTGCCGCCGCCCCGCCAGCCGGCCGCCCCGCAGGCCCCGGTGGATATCGAGGAGGACGATCCCTACGGCGTCTCGCCGATGTCGAAGGCCGCGAGCCCGACCCAGGTCGCCCGCGCCCCGGCGCGCGTGCCCGCGGCCTCGGCCTATGCTTCCGCGCCGCCCGTGCGGCCCGCGCCCCGCGTCGCCGCGGCCGCGCCGGAGGAGCCGGCGCAGGAAGACGGCGAGCCGCTGCAGCTCGGCGCGCCGCCGCCGGACACGGGGCCGATCTACTGAGCCGCGGCTCCGGATTGCGGG
This sequence comes from Methylobacterium sp. J-077, assembly GCF_022829365.1. Lineage (GTDB taxonomy): Bacteria > Pseudomonadota > Alphaproteobacteria > Rhizobiales > Beijerinckiaceae > Methylobacterium. Next base: position 37,662 of record NZ_JAKSYJ010000102.1, read on the forward strand.
GCGATCGCGAGGTGGTAGTCTGGCGGCTTCCGCGGAGGGGGCGATGCCGTCAAGCTCTATCCTGGACGAGCAGGACGAGCAGTTCGTGCGCGAGATGGTGGCGACCGGGCGCTACGCTTCGGTGAGCGACGTGATGCGCGACGGGCTCCGTCTCGTCGAGGCGCGCGAGCGGCGTCGTGCCGCCACGCTGGAGGCGCTCCGTCGGGATATCCGAGAGGGCTTGGACAGCGGTCCCTCCGCGCCCTTCGATATCGAAGCCATCAAGGCCGAAGGGCGCCGCCGCTTGGCCGCCGTGCAATCCACTTCCGAGCGCAGTGACTAGGATCGTCCGGCGCCCGCGCGCCGAAAAAGACCTCGTGGAAATCTGGCATTACATCGCGCAGGACGACGTGCGGGCGGCCGACCGGCTGGTCGATCAGATCCAGGCCAAGCTCGTGTTGATCGCCGATCGGCCGCGCGAGACCGGAATTGGCTGAAGCGCTGCGAAGCATTGCGGTAGGAAACTACGTCTTGTTCTATCAGCCAACGCCCGCCGGCATCGACCTCGTCCGGATCCGCAGCCGATATCTGGATCTGGACTCCTCCGACTTCGTACTTTGACGATCCACGGACGCCTTCCCGGGCTGGCAACCCGCCCTTGTCCAGGGGGGGCGGGCATGGTCACCGCGCCCTGCCCCGGCACCGTGGCACCTGCGCCGCACCGTCCAGTAAACCACCGGCTCAACGCTAAGCCGACTTGACTGGCGCCCCCGCCGAGCCATCGTCTCGCGCATGCAGGACAGCACCCCCGTCGAGGCACGCGCCATGCGCCCGATCCTTCACAGCCTGGCCCTCGGGCTGGCCCTCCTCTCCGTGGCGCAGCCGGCCCTGGCCCGCTCGGCCCGGGAGGATATCGAGCCCGCCGAGGAGCGGATCTTCCCGTTCGACGCGCAGATCCCCGGCTGCCAGGACCCGAGCGTCCTGGAGCGGGTCTCGACCAACTTCGCCGAGAAGGAGGCGAAGTACTGGAATTCGTCGATGACGATCCGGTCCTTCGACACGATCGAGCGCACCGCCTGGCGGCCCTGGGGGCTCGACACCTATCCGCGCCGGTTCTGCTCGGCCACCGTGACCACGTCGGACGGGGTGCGCCGCAAGGTCGATTACTCGGTGCGCGAGAGCCTCGGCATCATCGGGGCGACCTGGGGGGTCGAGTTCTGCGTCCACGGCCTCGACCGCGACCTGTCCTACGCCTACGCCACCGCCTGCCGGATGGCGCGCCCCTGACCATGCGCGTCCGCGCCGCCTGCCTCGCCGGCCTGCTGCTCGCAGGGCCGGCCGCCGCCCAGGATGTCGGCGGCTTCAGCCGCCGCGGAGAGCCGGGCGCGTTCGATTTCTACGTGCTGTCCCTGTCGTGGTCGCCGACCTATTGCGCCGGAATCGGCGAGCGCCGGAACGACGTGCAATGCACCCCCGGCCGGGGCCTCGGCTTCGTGGTGCACGGGCTCTGGCCGCAATATGCCCGCGGCTACCCGCAGAACTGCTCCGCGGTGGAGCGCGCGCCGACCCGGCAGGCGCTGGAGGTAGCCGGGCAGGTCTATCCGAGCGAGGGGCTCGCCCGGCACGAGTGGCGCGCACACGGCACCTGTTCCGGTCTCGATCCCACCAGTTACTTCCAGGCCGCCCGCGACGCGCGGCTGGCCGTGACGATCCCCGATGGCCTGAAGGGCGGCGGCGCCCTGCAGAGCCTGGCGCCGATCGAGATCGCCCGGCAATTCGTCGCCGCCAACCGCGGCCTGCGCCCCGACATGATGGCGGTGACCTGCACCCGCGGGCAGCTCCAGGAGGTGCGGATCTGCTTCTCCAAGGACCTGCGCGGCTTCACCCCCTGCCCCGAGGTCGCCCGCGGCAATTGCCGCGCGCCCGAGGTGACGCTGGACGCCGCCCGCTGATTTATTTGGCCGGTTTGGCGGTTTGAGGCTGGACCCGGATCGCGCGATCCGCTTCAGGGCCCAGCCATGAACTATCGGCACGCCTTCCACGCCGGCAACCACGCCGACGTGCTCAAGCACCTTGTCCTGGCGCGGGTGCTCGCGCATCTCCGCCTCAAGGACAAGCCGTTCCGGGCGCTCGACGCCTTCGCGGGCCTCGGCGTCTACGACCTCACGGCCGACGAGGCGTCCCGCACCGGCGAGTGGCGGGAGGGCTGGGGCCGGATGGCCGAAGCCTTCGCGCCCGAGGTCGAGGCGCTGCTCGCGCCCTACCGGGAAACCGTGGCGGCGGTGCAGGCCCGCTACGGCGCCACCGCCTATCCCGGCTCCCCGGCGGTGATCCGCGAGGCGCTGCGGCCCGGCGACAAGGGCGTGTTCGTGGAACTCCACCCGGCGGATGCCGAGACCCTGCGGGACCGCTACGCGCGCGACCCACGCACCAAGGTCCTGAGCCTCGACGGCTGGACCGCCGTCAACGCCCAGATCCCGCCCCCGGAGCGCCGCGGCCTCGTGCTGATCGACCCACCCTACGAGGTGCCGGGCGAGGTCGAGCGGCTCGGGAGCCATCTCGCCCGCGCGGTGGCGAAATGGCCGACCGGCCTGTTCCTAGCCTGGTACCCGATCAAGGACGCGGCCGCGATCGACCGTATGGCCCGCGATCTCGACGCCGCCCTGACCCGTCCGGCCCTGCGCCTCGACCTGCTGATCGATCGGCCGGACGATCCGACCCGGCTGTGTGGAAGCGGGTTGATCGTGGTCAATCCGCCCTGGCGCCTGGCCGAGGAGGCGCGGCTATTCTTACCGGCCCTAGCTCAACGGCTGGCTCGCGCGGCGTTCGGCGGGTTTCGCTGCGATCCGCTCGGCCCGGACGACTGATTCGGCACTATTGATTCGGATCAACGGGACCGGAACAGGTCTTTAAGAGATTTGACATAGGGCGGCCAACTCTGTTGTGGCGATAAAGCCACATTTCTCTGCAGACCCGCGCCGCGAGCCCAGGAATGACCAAAAACTAGGCAAGTGCCATTAGTTTGCTTTTGTATCATCCACGGGTCGGTGTCAGCTTGGCCGGGAACCAATTCGAACGAGCTGCGACACCATGCTGAAGCGATCCACCCTGGCCGGCCTGGCCACCGTGCTGCTCTCCTCGACCAGCATCCTCGCGGCCGATCTCGCGGCCCCGGCGCCGGTTCCCGTCGCGCCTCCGGCGGAGCCCTGCAAGGCGACGCTGCTGGGCCCGACCTACAGCGGCACGATCAAGGCCAACCCGAACCCGACCTGCTTCTCGGCCGGCCCGCTGGGCGACCTCTATGTCGGCGGTGCCGTCACCGGCTACGGCTATACCCAGAGCAACCCGTTCGCGTCGTTCTCGACGCCGGCCGCCCCCAATGACCGGGATCGCTCCGCGCGGTTCGATTTCTCGAACATCCAGGGCATCATCCAGAAGCCCGAGGGCGCGTTCCAGTTCTACATCCAGGCCGGCGGCTACTCGATCCCGCAGCTCGGCTTCCCGACCCTCGGGACGTTCACCCAGACCGATCTGCTGTTCGGCCCGGTCCCGGTCGCCTTCGGCAAGATCCAGATCAACGATGAATGGTCGGTCCAGGGCGGACGGATGTTCACCCTGATCGGCACCGAACTGCTGTTCACCTACCAGAACCTGAACATCAACCGCGGCCTCCTGTTCGTGCAGGAGAACTTCATCAACCAGGGCGTGCAGGTCAATTACAGCAGCGGCCCGCTCTCGGTCTCGCTCGCCGGCACCGACGGCTTCTTCTCCAACGAGATCACTTGGTTCACCGGCAACGTCGCCTACAAGCTCGACGACTTCAACACGATCGGCGTCAACGGCGGCCTCAACGTCGGGCGCACCAACGTCCTCGACCGCAGCGCCCGCTACCAGTTCGCCACGCCGAACGCGCAGCAGAACAGCGGCATCTTCAACATCAACTACACCTACGCGAACGGTCCGTGGATCGTGTCGCCGTACTTCCAGTTCACCAACGTCGAGCGTGACGTCCGCCTCGGGATCAACAACACCGCGTCGACCTACGGCGGCGCCCTGCTGGCGGCTTATTCCTTCACCGACAACTTCTCGCTGGCCGGCCGCGTCGAATACACCGAGCAGACCGGCGTGCGGGGCTCCGGCGGAACGAACCTGCTCGGCTTCGGGGCCGGCAGCAACGCCTTCTCGGTCACCGTCACGCCGACCTTCACGTTCGACCGCTACTTCTTCCGGGTCGAGTACGCCCATGTCGAGCTTGGCGGCATTACCCGCGGGAACATCGCCGAGGGCACGCTGGGCACCGGCTTCGGCCGCACCGGCAACCGCACCTCGCAGGATCGCTACATGGTCGAGACCGGCATCACCTTCTGATCCGATTCCCATACCGGCCTTCGGGCCGGACCTTCTGACAACCCCCGGGCACGCGCCCGGGGGTTTTTTCTTGCGCGGAGAAAAATATGACATCGTCGCAAAAAACTTGGCGTTCATTGAATTGGTCTATGAATTCAAGCATAAAATTTTTCCAATTCCGTCTATTTAGTGATATATACTTGTAATTACAAACAATTCGAATGTGTCATGAGACGCGCGGTACTTGCGGTGGTTGCGTCGCATCACGTATCGTCTTTCGCCTGTCGTTCGAGGACAGGTTGAGGGCCTCTGGAAATGCCGGTGATCAAGGTTTTGTCGGATACGTTGCGGAGTGTCGCCGCGCCCGGCATGTCGCCGAAGGCGTTGCGCGCCGCCGTCCGGGAGAAGCATCCCGACGCGTCCAAGAAGGATATCGTGCGGGCAGCCTTTTATGCCTTGATCGAGGAGCCATCGCAGGATCTGGCCTGCCTCGCCGAATTGCACGGCTTCGCCCTCGTCGAGCGCATGTCCGAGGACGAGCGGACCATCAAGGTGGACGGCCACAAGAAGAAGCGCCGGGCCGCCAAGGCTACCGTGACGGACGGGGCTGCCGCAGGCGCAGTGGCCGAAGCTGTGAGCTGAACGCGGCTGCGGCCGTCCCGCGTCGCGGGGAATCGCGATTGATACCGCTCAGCCCCGCTGGAGCAGGCGTCGGCCGGGGCGGTGACCCTCCTCCCCGGTGTCGCGGAATCCGAGCTTCTGCAGGAGGCCCCAGGAGGCGACGTTGCCGGGGCGGCATTCCGCCACGATGATGCGTGCCGGGAAGCGGCGTGCGAGAAGCGCGACGATCGCCGAGACCGCCTCGAAGGCGAAGCCGCGCCCGCGCGCCGCGCCTCCGACCCAGTACCCGATCTCGATCGCGCCGGGACCGCGCAGATGCGTCCCGACGACGCCGACGAGGTCGGACCCGGACACGGCCGGCAGCGGCTCCGCATCGGCGTCCTGCGCGCCGATGCCGCGCATCCAGGCTCCCAGGAAGCGATCCTGGCCGCGCGCACCGCTCCGGATCAGGTCCTCGGCATCGCGCACCGTGAAGGGCGTCGGCAGGAAATCGACCGCCGCGGTGATCGCCGGATCGTCGGTGAGCCGGCGCAGATCCTGGGCATCCTCGGGCCGCAGGGCCGCGATCGACAGGCGGGCGGTCTCGAGACGGGGCAGGTCGGCGAGGCTGTCGTGGGTGGCGCGGATGGTAAACATCGCTTCGATGTGGGGTGGCGGCCGGGTCGGAAAAGGCACGGTCAGGCCCCGGCGTTTCATGCCGCAGAGGCCCCGACGCCCGGTCGAACAGAGCGCGGCGCGGTTACCGATAGGCCAGACGGGAACGGTTGCTTAACCTGAATCCGTCTTCATTGGGGCATCAAGTTGCGTCAGGCAAACGGGTGCGTCGATGCGGGTGCGCGGTACGGGTCGAGGGTTACGGACGCTGTCGCGCGTCGCCCTCATCGGCATCATCGGCGGCGGTGCCGCCGCCTGTTCCTCGGACGCATCGCGCCTGAGCAACCCATTCTCCAACCCGTTCTCGTCGGAGCCCGCCGCCACCGGCAGCCTGCCGGAGGGCGGCCTGAAGCCCGCTCCGGCGATCCGCACCGGCCGGATCCAGTCCGAGGCCTTGGGCGCCCCAGGTGCCGCCTCGCGCCCGGCTGCCACGGCAATCCCGGCCCCGACCCAGGCGGCCGCGCCGGCCACCCGCGTCGCCTCGACCGGCGCCCCCGGCTGGAGCGCGCAGGGCGGCACCCAGATCACGGTGTCGAAGAACGACAGCCTGAACCAGATGTCGACGCGCTTCGGGGTGCCCGCCTCGGCGATCCTGTCGGCCAACGGCCTGTCCAACGCCAGCCAGATCACCCCCGGCCGGCAGATCGTGATTCCGGTCTACAACGCCTCCGGGATGAATCCGGCCGCGGCGCCGATGACCGCCCGCCCGGCCCGGGCCGCCGAGGAGAAGCGCGAGGACGCGCGGCAGGTCGAGGCCAAGGTCACCTCGAAGCGCGAGGAGGCCAAGGAGACCGCCAAGCGCGAGGAGGCGTCCAAGCGTGCCGCCGCCGAGAAGGAGGCGGACCGCAAGGAGGCGCTCGCCCGGGACATGGCTGCCCGCAAGGCGGCCGACGAGAAGTCCCACAAGGAGGCGTCCCTGAAGGAGGCCGACAAGAAGCATCACGTCCGCCCCGGGCAGGTCGCCAAGGCGGATGAGAAGAAGGCCGATCCGAAGGCGGACGCCAAGGCCAAGGCCGAGGCGAAGGCCCAGGAAGCCAGGATCGAAGCCAAGGCCGAGGCCAAGGCGGCCGCGAAGGCTGAGGCTACCCAGAAGCTCGCCGAGGCCAAGGCCGCCAAGGAGGCGGCCCAGAAGGCCGCCGCCGCCGAGAAGCCCGAGAAGGTCGCCGTCAAGGAGGCGCCGAAGCCGGTCGCCGCCGCCGCGCCGGCCAAGCCGGAACCCGCCGCCACCGGCTCGGTCGCCGACGCCACGCCGTCGGAGAGCTTTCGCTGGCCCGCCAAGGGCCGGGTGATCTCGGGCTACGGCACGTCGGGCAACGAGGGCATCAACATCGCGGTGCCGGAGGGCACGCCGGTCAAGGCCGCCGAGGAGGGCACTGTCGCCTATGCCGGCTCGGACGTGAAGGGCTACGGCAAGCTGGTGCTGGTTCGCCACGCCAACGGCTTCGTCTCGGCCTACGCCCACAACGGCGAGATCGACGTGAAGCCCGGCGACAAGGTCAAGCGCGGCCAGACGATCGCCAAGTCCGGCGCCTCGGGCAACGTGACCTCGCCGCAGCTGCACTTCGAGATCCGCAAGGGCGGCTCGCCCGTGGACCCGATGTCCCAACTCGCCAGCAACTGAGACGGCGCCTTCGATGCGGCGAGAACGGCGGTCCCGAGAGGGGCCGCCGTTCTCGTTGGCGCGGGCTCATGTCACGCGATCAGGAGGCCCTTGCGATCAGGCCTTGGGTTCCTGCAGCGTTCCGTCCGGGCTGTGGTGGTCGACCGCCTCCGGCAGGGCCTTGGCCAAAGTCGGGAACAGCTGGTCGACCGGGACGCCGAGCTTCTCCGCCATCTGGCGGACCTGCTCGTTGCCAAGGACCTTCTGGAGGTCGTCAGGGGTGATCGGCTGGTTCGGGCCCCGGCCCAGCCAGGAATTGACCTGGCTCTCGTAGCCGGAGCGGCGGAGCTGATCGAGCAGCGCGTTGAGGCCGCCCGGCAGGACTTGCTGGATGATGCCGGGCAGCGCCTTGAGCGCCATCTGCTCCAGCGAGCCGCCTAGGGTGTTGAACAGGCTCATACCGGTCCTCCTGTCGATCTAGGTGCGATGATGTCGAGGCCTGCCGCCTCCGGTGAAGAGTCCGAGCGCCCGAGCGATCCTTGCGTGCGCGCCCATTCGGACATCCGGATCCCGCTTCTCCGCATCCTGCCTCGAGCGGGTGCCCTCGAGGCTGCCGGTGTGTGACCCGCGTCTGCAAGCCGATCGGCATCGGATTGTAGGGCACCTTCGGCGAGGAAGACCATCCGGCGGTCGGCAGAGACGCGTGAACCGCAATTTAATCGACAGCGACCGGGTGATGGCTCGCAATGCCGGGCCCGAGTTCGTTCCGCGGTCGCGCCATCATGAAATCCCTGGCCCTGTTCCTGGTGCTCACCGCCTGGGCTGGCGACGCCGCGGCGATGGCTCAGACACCGCGTCCGATGCCGGGCGGCCACGGGCTGACCGATGCCGTCTTCATCCGGCCGCTCTACGGCGTGTACCGGCATTGCGGCGGCGCCTGCCTCAAGAGTGGTTCGCTGAACTGGTTCTGCTTCGCGAAGCAGGACTGCTACCTGAGCTGCGCGACGGCGCCGCCCGCGATGAAATGCGCCACGCCGTAGGGCGCGCGCAGGTCAGCGAACCTGCGTGCTGAAGTTGGGCTGCGGCTTCAGCCGACCGTTCTCGCTCTGGCCCGCGACGGCGGCAGGCAGGAACTCCGCCAGCGCGATCGGCACGCGCCCGGCCGGCAGGTTCAGGTCGTAGGCGAGCCGCTCGGTGACCGCCTCCGGCAGGCATTGCGCGATGGCGGCGGCCGGGACGGGGCGGTTCTCGCCCGACCCGATCCAGGACTCGACGGCGTCGCCGTGGCCGGCCTCGCGCAGCCGGTCCAGGAAGGCGACCAGGCCGCCCGGGTAGAACTTGGCCAGCGCCAGGGCGAGCTTGCCGCTGCCGGTGCTCACGACCGCCCGGTCGGCCGCCGCGACCACGTCGCCGATCAGGGTCTTCACGCCGTCGAGCAGGCCCATCGTGTCGTATCTCCCGGTTCGATCACCGCGCCCAAGGTCGGGCGGATCGGGCTGCCGGCAAGAGCGGATGCGGCAATTGCGCGGGAATCGCGTAGATTGCCCTCAGCAGTCAGGGAGCGATCCGTGAAGCGCGTTCAGGCCGGTGTTCTCGATATCGCCTACCGGGAGGTCGGCCCCCCGGATGGGAAGCCGGCGGTGCTGCTTCACGGGTTTCCCTACGACGTCCATGCCTACGACGCGGTCGCCGAGCGCCTGGCCTCCGAGGGGGTGCGCTGCCTGATCCCGTACCTGCGGGGCTACGGGCCGACCCGGTTCCGCGACGCGGCCACCCCGCGCTCCGGCGAGCAGGCGGCGCTCGGAGCCGACCTCCTGGCCTTCCTGGACGCGCTGGGAATCGAGCGGGCTTGGCTTGCCGGCTACGATTGGGGTGGCCGTGCGGCCTGCGTGGTGGCGGCCCTCTGGCCGGAGCGGGCGGCGGGGCTCGTGAGCTGCGGCGTGGGCTACAACATCCAGAATATCCCGGCCTCGGGCAAGCCGGCGGCGCCGGATGTCGAGCACAGGTTGTGGTACCAGTACTACCTCCACGGTGCGCGCGGCCGCGCGGGCTTGGCGGCCAACCGCGCGCAATTCTGCGCGTTGTTGTGGCGGCTGTGGTCGCCGACCTGGCTGTTTTCCGAAGAGATCTACGCCCGGACCGCGCGATCCTTCGAAGAAAATCCGGATTTCGTCGACGTGGTGGTCCATTCCTACCGCCATCGCTTCGGCCTGGTCCCCGGCGATCCGGCCCTGGTCGCGATCGAGGCCAGGCTGGCGGCCCAGCCAAACATCTCCGTGCCCTCGGTGGTGCTGCTCGGGGCTGACGACGGGGTCGGGCCGCCGCCGGTGGAGGATACCGATGCCCGACACTTCACCGGTCCCTACCGGTGCGCCATCGTCGCGGGGGTCGGCCACAATTTTCCCCAAGAGGCGCCGGACGCCTTCGCGGAGGCTTTGCTCGGCCTGCTGTGAGGGCCGGAGCGCGGGGCGTTGCTTTCGGGAAGCCCGTGGCTATAGTCCGCGCGCTTTCAGACAGGTCTGCACACGCCGCAATCGGCGGCAGGCCTGCGTGCCCATCGCAGGAGACGCTCGTTGATCACCCCCGCCTTCGCGCAAGGGGCCGCTACGGCCGCTGGCGGAGCGGAGATCGCCTTTCAGGTGATCCCGTTCGTCCTGATCTTCGTGATCATGTATTTCCTGATCCTGCGACCGCAGCAGAAGCGGGTCAAGGACCACCAGGTGCTGCTCAAATCCGTGCGCCGGGACGACACGATCGTCACCAATGGCGGCCTGGTCGGGCGGGTGGTCAAGGCCGTGGACGACCAGGCCGAGATCGAGGTCGAGATCGCCCCGAACGTCCGCGTGCGCGTCGTCCGCACGATGATCTCCGAGGTCCGCGCCAAGGGCGCCCCGGCCAAGGCCGCCTGACGCTCCCCATGAAGCGGCCGGCGCAACACGCCGGCTTGAAAGAGAAAACACCGGCCGATGCTGCGCTTCTCCCGTGCGAAGATCATCACGACCCTCGCCGCGATCCTGATCGGCCTGATGCTCGCGGTGCCGAGCTTCTTCTCGCCCGAGCAGCGCAAGGGCTTCATGGCGAGCCTGCCGTCCTGGTTCCCGGCCTGGATCGTGCCGACTCGGGCGATCGTGCTCGGCCTCGATCTCCAGGGCGGCTCGCAGCTGCTGCTGGAGGTCGACCAGAACGAGCTGATCGCCTCCCAGGCCAAGGCCCTGCGCGACGACGTGCGCCGCACCCTGCAGCAGGAGAATGTCCGCGCCGACGGCGGCATCGGCCTGCTCCAGCGCGGCGTCCAGGTGAAGGTCGCGGACGACGCCGCCCGGGCCAAGGTCCTGCCGAAGCTGCAGGAATTGTCGCTGCCGATCACCACGTCGATCGGTCAGACTGCCGCCCGCACCCTCGACGTCACCGAGCAGCCCGGCGGCGTGATCCGCCTCACGCTCACCGATGCCGGCATCACCGACCGCACGCGCCGGGCCGTGAGCCAGGGCATCGAGGTCATCCGCCGCCGCCTCGATTCCACCGGCACCACCGAACCCTCGATCCAGCAGCAGGGCGCCGACCGGATCCTGATCCAAGTCCCGGGCGAGCAGAACCCGGAGCGGCTGGAGAAGCTGCTGGGCTCCACCGCCAAGCTCGAATTCCGCATGCTCGCCGACAGCCCTTCGGGCGATGTCGACATGCTGCCCTCCAAGGACGAGAAGGGCGCCAAGGTCCCGGTCGAGCGCCGGGTCATGGCGGATGGCGGCGAGCTGACCGACGCCCAGCCGGCCTTCGACCAGCAGTCGCACGAGCCGATGGTCAGCTTCAAATTCAACCTGCGCGGCGCCCAGCGCTTCGGCCAGGCGACCTCGGAGAATGTCGGCCGGCGCATGGCGATCGTGCTCGACAACGAGGTGGTCTCCGCCCCGGTGATCCGCTCGGCGATCACCGGCGGCTCGGGCCAGATCACCGGCAACTTCACGGTTCAGCAGGCCAACGACCTGTCGGTCCTGCTTCGGGCCGGCGCGTTGCCGGCGAAGTTCACCGTGGTCGAGCGCCGCGTCGTCGGCCCGGGCCTCGGCCGCGACTCGATCCAGGCCGGCAAGCTCGCGACCCTGGTGGCCGCGGGCCTGGTCGTCTGCTTCATGTTCGCCACCTACGGGACCTTCGGCTTCATCGCCAACATCGCCCTGATGGTCCATGTCGGGCTGATCCTGGGCCTGATGTCGGTGCTCGAGGCGACCATGACCCTGCCGGGCATCGCCGGCATCGTGCTCACCATCGGTACGGCGGTGGATTCCAACGTGCTGATCTACGAGCGCATGCGCGAGGAGAGCCATGCCGGCCGCTCGCTGATCTCCGCGCTCCAGGCCGGCTTCGACCGCGCCTTCGCGACGATCATCGACTCGAACTCGACCATGGCGATCGCCGCGCTGATCCTGTTCTTCCTCGGCTCCGGGCCGGTGAAGGGGTTTGCCGTTGTGTTCATCCTCGGCATCCTGACCACCGTCATCACCGCCGTGACACTGACCCGGATGATGATCGCGGTGTGGTATAAGACCTTCAGGCCGAAGGCCCTGCCGTTCTGATTGTTTTGGGAGGTCGTTGACGCACACAGGGCAAACGGCGCGCCACCCTCTCCCCTCTGCGGGAGAGGGTGGCCCCCGATGGGGGGCGGGAGAGGGGCAGCGCGACGGTTCGGGATTTGAAGCCTGTCGCGACCTCTCCGGACACGTCGCTCCCCTCTCCCGACCCCTGCTGACGCAGGGGCCACCCTCCCCCGCAGAGGGGGGAGGGAGAGGCGCTTGGACTCTACCGGGGCCCTCGTCCGTCAACGATGTGAGAATACATAGCCCGCACGGTAGGTGGCCCCAGCGCCCTGGCCCCCTCCGTCGCGGTTCGCGGTGAAAAGAGACCCGACCATGCGCCTGCTCCGCCTCTGGCCCGATGAATCGCATTTCGACTTCATGCGCTTCCGGCGGCTGACCTTTCCGCTCTCGGCCGCCCTGTCGCTCGCGACCGTGGTGCTGTTCCTCACCGTCGGGCTGAACTTCGGCATCGACTTCAAGGGCGGCACCCTGGTCGAGCTGCAGGCCAAGTCCGGCACTGCCGACGTGGCCGCGATCCGGCACACCGCAGTGGGCTTCGGCTTCGGCGAGCCGGAGGTGCAGGAGCTGGGCAATCAGGGCACCGTGCTGGTGCGCCTGCCGCTGCAGCCCGGCGAGCAGGGCCAGACCGCGGTGATGAACAAGGCGCACGCCGCCTTCGACGCCGATTACGATTTCCGCCGCACCGAGACCGTCGGCCCGCGCGTGTCGGGCGAGCTGGTCCAGTCCGGCACCCTCGGCGTCGTGCTGTCGGTCGTGGCGGTGCTGCTGTACCTGTGGTTCCGGTTCGAGCGGGAGCTGGCGCTCGGCGCCATCGTCGGCACGCTCCACGACATCGTGCTCACCGTCGGCGTGTTCATCATCACCCGCATCGAGTTCAACATGACCTCGATCGCCGCGATCCTGACCATCGTCGGCTACTCGCTCAACGAGACCGTGGTGGTGTTCGACCGGACCCGCGAGTTGATGCGGCGCTACAAGACCATCCCCACCGTCGACCTGCTGAACCTGTCGATCAACTCGACCATGTCGCGGACCGTGATGACCTCGATCTCGTCCGGCCTGTCGCTCCTGGCGCTGGTCCTGTTCGGCGGCGAGGCGATCAAGGGCTTCGCCACCGTGATGCTCTGCGGCGTCGTGATCTGCACCTACTCGGCGATCTTCGTCTCGACTCCGGTGTTGATCTATCTGGGGCTGATGCTCTCGGGCGCCCGGGCGGCGGCCGAGCGGTCCGGCGTCCCGCAACCGGCGGAGTAGTTTTTTTCGGACATGGCCGAGCAGGAGACGTCAAAGGGCTTCGAATCCGGTTTCGTGCCGGGGCGCCACATCATCGACACCTACGGCAATGGCGGCTTCCGCTTCGCCGGGATGTCGCATCGCGGCTCGCTCCTGCTCCTGCCCTCGGGCGTGCGCGCCTGGGACGTCGCCACGCCCAAGGCGATCGATCGCACGGCCCTGCGGCCTGTCCAGGCCGAGGCGGCTGGGATCGAGCTGCTGCTGGTCGGCACCGGCCTCGACATCGCGGCGATCGACCCGTCCCTGCGCAGCTGGCTCAAGGATGCCGGCGTCGGGCTCGACGTGATGCAGACCGGGGCGGCGGCCCGGACCTACAACATCCTGGTGGCCGAGAACCGCAAGGTCGCGGCCGCCCTGATCGTGGTCGATTGATGCCGGAGGTCGACGACAAGTCCGCGGAGACCGGCCTCGCCTTCGCGCAGGCCCATTGCGAGCAGCTGGTCCGGGACGGCGACCCGGACCGTTACTACGCGACCCTGTTCGCCCCGGCCGCCGCCCGCCCGCATCTCTTCGCCCTCTACGCCTTCAGCCTGACCATCGCGCGGGTGCGCGAGGCCGCCTCGAACCCGATGGCCGGCGAGATCCGCCTGCAATGGTGGCGCGACGCCCTCCAGGGCGAGGCCCGGGGCGATGTCCGCGCCAACCCGGTGGCGGCGGCCCTCGAGGAGGCGATCCGGGTCAACCGCCTGCTACGCCAGCCCTTCGTGGACCTGATCGACGCGCGGGTGTTCGACCTCTACGAGGACCCGATGCCCCGGGTGAACGACCTGGAGGGCTATTGCGGCGAGACCGCCTCGGCCCTGTTCCGGCTGGCGAGCCTGGTGATCGGCACCGGCACCGAGCCGGGTGGTGCGGCTGCCGCCGGCCATGCCGGCGTGGCCTACGGCCTCACCGGCCTGTTGCGCGCCCTGCCCTGGCATGCCCGTTCCGGCCAGGTCTATCTGCCCGCCGACGTGCTCGGCCGCTACGGCGTCACCCGTGAGGACATCACCAGCGGCCGCGGCGGCCCCGGCCTGCGCCGGGCCTGCGCCGACCTGCGCACCCTCGCCCGGACCCACCTCAAGGCCTTCGAGGCGGCCCGCCCGGCCATCGCGCCGCTCGCCGGCGCGGCCTTCCTGCCGGTGGCCCTGGTCGAGCCCTATCTCGCGACGATGGAGCGGGCGAGCTACGACCCCCTCAACACGCTCACCGATCTGCCGCGCTGGCGCAAGCTGTGGCGGCTGTGGCGGGCCTCGCGGCGGATTGGGTGAACACCTTCGAGCGAACGACTGTCACCGTCATTGCGAGCGCAGCGAAGCAACCCAGTGCAGCGCGCGATCTCAGAATGGTGGCGTTTCCCTGGGTTGCTTCGCTACGCTCGCAATGACGGCGTGGAACAGGGACGTCACAGAACCCGCGCCAACCCCGGTACCAGCGCCGCCAAACGCATCGGCGGGCCGAGCTCCGGTTCGGCCTCCGGATTCGCCAGGGTCGCGACCCGGCAGCGGCCGTCGTGAAGGAGGCCGGTCACCAGGCGGCCAGCCGGTTCCAGGGCTGCACGCCAATGCGGCGGGATCGCATCGACGCTGCCGTGGACCAGGATCCGGTCGAAGCCACCATCCGGCAGGTCCGGGGCGAGGCCGTCGGCCTGAACCACGTGGACCTCGGATTGGTCGGAGAGCCGCGCGGCCGCCTCCCGGGCCAGCGTCGCGTAGCGCTCCAGGCTCAAGACCGCGCCGGCCCCGAGCTTGGCCAAGAGGGCCGTGGCGTAGCCCGAGCCGGTGCCGATCTCGAGAACCCGGTGGCCCGGCTCGACCCGCAGCAGCGCCAGCATCTGCGCCACCAGGGTTGGCGCGGTCATCGAGGCGCCGCAGGGCAGCGGCAGGGCGATGTCCCGCCGGGCCTGGGCGCGGTGGGCGGCGGGGGCGAAGGGCTCCCGCGCCACCTGCTCCATGGCCCGCAGGATCGCGGTGTCGCGAAGGCCCCGGCCCCGAAGCGCCATGACGAAGGCCGCGTTGCCGGCAGCCTCCTCGAGGCTGCCCAGATCGATCACGCCGAGAACGCCTGCGCGAACCGGGTCAGGGTCGGCTCGTCCGTGAGGTCGAGGCGCAGGGGCGTCACCGAGATCCGCTTCTCGGCGATCGCCTTCAGGTCCGAGCCGTGGCCCGGCTCGAACCGGGCCTTGGCGAAGGCCAGCCAGAAATAGGGGTTGCCGCGTCCGTCCACCCGGGCGTCGATCGACAGCAGCGCCTGATTGCGAAAACCCTGCGCCGCCACCGCGACGCCCTGCACGTCGGCGGGCTCGCAATCCGGGAAGTTGACGTTGACCAGGATGCCGGGCTCGATCCCGGTCTCCAGGATCTTTCGGATCACCTTCGGGCCATGCTCCCGGGCGCAGTCCCATTTGAGATTTCCGCGTCCGCCTGCCCCGTAGGCCTGGCTGAGCGCGATCGAGCGGATGCCGAGGATCGTGCCCTCCATGGCAGCCGCGATCGTGCCCGAATAGGTCACGTCCTCGGCGACGTTCTGGCCGCGGTTCACCCCCGACAGGATCAGGTCCGGTCCATGGTCGGCCAGGATGTGGCGCACCCCCAGGATCACGCAATCGGAGGGCGTGCCCTTCACGGCGAAGCGCTGCTCCGAGACCTGCCGCAGGCGCAGCGGGTCGTTCAGCGACAGCGAGTGCGAGACCCCGGACTGGTCGCTCTCGGGGGCCACCACCCAGACGTCGTCGGACAGCTCCCGGGCGATCTCCTCCAGGGTGGCGAGCCCCGGCGCGTGGATGCCGTCGTCGTTGGTGACTAGGATGCGCATCAGCGGGCCCCTTCGATCCGGTTGAGCCCGCCCATGTAGGGGTGGAGCACCGACGGGATCGTGATGCTCCCGTCCGGGTTCTGGTAGTTCTCCATCACGGCGATCAGGGCGCGGCCGACCGCGACGCCTGAGCCGTTCAGCGTGTGGACATAGGCCGGCTTGCCGTCCTTGCCCCGGTAGCGGGCGTTCATCCGCCGGGCCTGGAACTCGCCGCAGACCGAGCAGGAGGAAATCTCCCGGTGGGTCCGCTGGCCCGGCACCCAGACCTCAATGTCGTAGGTCTTCTGGCTCGCGAAGCCCATGTCGCCGGTGCAGAGGGTCATCACCCGGTAGGGCAGATCGAGTTTTCTAAGGACTGCCTCGGCGCAGGTGAGCATCCGCTCGTGCTCGGTGGCGGATTCTTCGGGCGTGGTGATCGAGACCAGCTCGACCTTGTTGAACTGGTGCTGGCGCAGCATGCCGCGGGTATCCCGCCCCGCCGCCCCGGCCTCGGCCCGGAAGCAGGGGGTTAGGGCGGTGAAGCGCAGGGGGAGTTCTTCTTCCTTCAGGATCGACTCGCGCACGAGGTTGGTCAGCGGCACCTCGGCGGTGGGGATGAGCCAGAAATCCTCCCGTGTGGGTGCCGCCTCAATAGCTCGGTCGACCACGTCGGCGAGCCCGAGGGCGCCGTCACGGAAGGCGGATTGATCCGCCTCGCCGGCATGGGCCAGGGCCTCGTGCAGCATCTCGGCCCGGCTCTGGATGTTCGACGAGAAGAACTGGTCGTCGGCGAATTTTGGCAGCTGTGCGGTGCCGAACATGGCTGCGTCCCGCACCAGCACCGGCGGCGCAACTTCCAGATACCCGTGCTCCTGCGTGTGCAGGTCGAGCATGAACTGGCCCAGCGCCCGCTCCAGCCGGGCGAGCTGCCCCTTGAGCACCACGAAGCGCGAGCCCGAGAGCTTGGCGGCGGATTCGAAATCCATCAGCCCGCTGGCTTCACCGAGCTCGAAATGCTCGCGGCCTTCGGTCAGCCGCTCCCGCGTGGAGGCGTGGCTGCGGTAGAGCACGTTGCCGTGCTCGTCGGCGCCGTCCGGCACGTCGGGCTTGGGCTGGTTCGGGATCGCCGCGAGTTTTTCCGCCAGCGCTGCGTCGGCCGCCTCCTGCGCGGCCTTCAGCTCCGGCTCGGCGCTTTTGAGCGCGGCAACCTCGGCCATCAGCTCGGCGGCGCGCGCCTCGTCCTTGGCCTTCTTGGCGCCCCCAATCTCCTTGGCCAGCGCGTTGCGCCGCTCCTGGTTGGCCTGGGCCGCCGAGACCGCGAATTTCCGCGCCTCGTCGAGGGCGATCAGCGCGGCCGAAAGCGGTGCGAGGCCCCGGCGGGCGAGGTCGCGGTCGAAGGCGTCCGGGTTGTCCCGGATGGCGCGGATGTCGTGCATCGTGTCGGCTCGGATCGACGCGCAGGCTCGGGGTGCGCGGTCCCCGCTTTGCCGCATCGCGTCCGGTGGGACAAGCGCAACGCGCGGACCGGAGCGGCCAAGCCGGAACCGGATGATTTCCGTAGCCGAACGCCGTAGTACGGTTGTTCCACCGATCCGGCAGCGAACCCCCCGATCCGATGACGAGCCTCGAGACCCTGATGCCGCTCCTGGAGCGGATCGCCACCGCGCTGGAGCGGGCCGCGCCGCCGGCCGTGCCGCCCTTCGACCCGAACGCCGCCGACGCTTTCCTGTGGGGCCCGGAGCGGCGGCTGACCCCGGTGCCCCAGGTGGCCCGGGTGGAGATCGGCCTGCTCACCGGCATCGACCGCGCCCGCGACACCCTGATCGAGAACACCGAGCGCTTCGCCCGCGGCCTGCCGGCCAACAACGCCCTGCTGTGGGGCGCCCGCGGCATGGGCAAGTCCTCGCTGGTCAAGGCGGCCCATGCCGAGATCAACGCCCGCCGACCGGACGGCGCCCTGCCGATGAAGCTCGTGGAGATCCACCGCGAGGACATCGAGGCCCTGCCCGACCTGATGGCCCTGCTGCGGCCCGATCCGCATCGCTGGCTGGTCTATTGCGACGACCTGTCCTTCGACGGCGACGACACCTCGTACAAGTCGCTCAAGACCGCGCTGGACGGCGGCATCGAGGGCCGGCCCGGCAACGTGCTGTTCTACGCCACCTCGAACCGCCGCCACCTGCTCGCCCGCGACATGGTCGAGAACGAGCGCTCCACAGCGATCAACCCCGGCGAGGCCGTGGAGGAGAAAGTCTCGCTCTCGGACCGGTTCGGCCTCTGGCTCGGCTTCCACAAATGCAGCCAGGACGAGTTTTTGGCGATGATCCGCGCCTATGCCGACCGCTACGGCCTCGACCTGCCGCCCGAGCGCCTGCGCGCCGAGGCGCTCGAATGGGCCACAACCCGCGGCTCCCGTTCGGGCCGCACCGCCTTCCAGTTCATCCAGGACCTCGCCGGGCGGATGGGGAAGGGGCTGGATTGAGCATTCTTATAAGTATCTGACTGATAAGGAATATCACACCCGCGCCCTCATCCTGAGGTGCCCAGCGAT
Source organism: Methylobacterium sp. J-077 (assembly GCF_022829365.1). Taxonomy (GTDB): domain Bacteria; phylum Pseudomonadota; class Alphaproteobacteria; order Rhizobiales; family Beijerinckiaceae; genus Methylobacterium. The sequence goes on from NZ_JAKSYJ010000102.1 coordinate 56,071, forward strand.
CGAAGATCGCCGGGCCTCGAAGGAGCTCTCCAGATCGCTCGGTGATCCCTGGAGGGCCCCCTTCGAGGCCTTCGCTGCGTTCCGTCGACTCAGGATGAGGAAAGGATGGGAAGGACCCGTCGGGTCGATCGCCAGATCCGGATCGTGCGCCGCCCCGGCCGCTCAAAAATCCACCGACGCTGACAGCCACACCGTGCGCGGGACGCCCAGGATGAGGGCGCCGTTCGGGTTGGCGATCCAGTAGTGGTTGTCGGTGACGTTGCTCATCGTCGCCCGCAGCGTGACCGGCTTGTCCTGCACGAGCGTCGCGTAGCGCAGGCCCAGATCCACGGTCGTCCAATCCTGGATCTTCGAGAAGGGCAGGTTGGTGAACGTGGTGCCGGCATAGGACGCGCCGGTATAGACGATCGTGGCGATCGCCGTGAGGCCGCGCAGGACCGGCGTGTCCCATTCGAGGCCCGTGGTGGCCTGGACGCGCGGTGCGCCGGTGGCGGGATTGCCGTCGTAGAGGCCGCCCCGGGTCCGGCGCCAGCGGGCGTCGAGCAGGGTCGCGCCGGCGATGACGCGCAGGTCCGGCACGATCTCGCCAAAAATCGTCCCCTCGAAGCCGCGATTCCGCTGCGTGCCGCCGACGCCGAAGACATTGGTCACGGGATCGACGTTCCCGGCCGGCTGGGTGATCTGGAAGGCGGCCAGCGTCGCCCCAAAAGTCTTGAAGTCGAGCTTCGCGCCGATCTCGTATTGCCGCGACCGGGCCGGCGGGAAGGTCTGGGTGCTCTTCATCGCCGAGCCTGGTGCCCGCAGCGCGGTGAGGCCCTGGACGGCGTTGGCGTAGAGCGACAGCACCTCGGTCGGCCGCACCACGAGGCCGAAAGCCGGGGTCGTCGCGCTCTTGTCGTAGGCTGTGCCGAGCAGGCCGGTGACCGGGGCGTAGTTGCCGAGTTCGATCTCCTGCCGGCGCGCGCCGACCATCAGCTCGACCAGCCCGTCGGCGACCGACATCGTGTCGGCCACGGCGTAGCTCGTCATCCGGTCGTAGCTGGCCCGGCCCCGGGGAAACGTGCCGGCGTCCAGCGGCTGCCCGGGCCAGGCCAGGCGGACCGGCGCGTAGAGGTTGCTGAGGTAGTTCGGGTAGGTGATCTGGCCGAGCGTCAGGTCCTGGTCGAGATACGTCGCGGTGAACACGGCCTCGTGCTTGACCCAGCCCGTGTCGAACCGCGCCCGGGCCCCCGTCTCGCCCGACAGGGTCGATGTGCTGCCGCTCTGGAAGATCGAGTTCACCCGTGTGTTGCCCTGCGCGTCGAGCAGGGTGAAGGCGGGGTTCTCCTGCTTGTCGTAGGTGAAGCGGTTGCCGCCGAGCGCCGCGAACAGCGTGATGTCCGAGGTCAGGTCGAACTCCGCCCGCCCGAGCGCGGTCAGGCTGTCGGCACGGGAGAAATCGAAGTTTTGGGACATGTTCCGGCGCGGGTCGGGTGCCCGGGGAACGCGCAGGCCCTGATCGGGATTCCCGCCGCGGGTCTGGGCGTCGTAGGCGTCGTGCTGGCCGATGACGTCGAGGAACAGCCGGAGCCGGTCGCCGTCATAGTCGAGGGCGAGCGAGCCGACGCCGTTGCGCTGGGCCGTTTGGTCGATCGGCGTCGCGCCACCCAGGCCCGCGGCGTTGATCCGGACGCCGATCTGCTTCGCGTCGCCGTAGCGCCGCGCCACGTCGATTTCCGCCCCGCCGCGCGTCGTCGAGGCGTAGTCCACGGTCGCCCGGGTCAGCGGTTCATCGGGCGCGCGCTTGGTGACGACGTTCACGGTGCCGGCGATGCTGCCGGAGATCGGGGCGCCGAACAGGAACGCCGCCGGACCCTTGAGCACCTCGATCCGTTCGAGGGGGGCAGGGTCGATCCGGTAATCCGGCACGAGGCCGTACAGGCCGTTCAGGGCGAACTCGCGGTTGTCGACCCGGAAGCCGCGGATCGTCAGCGCGTCGTAGCGGTTGCCGCTGCCGATCGAGGCGCGCACCGACGGGTCCGTGCGGGTCAGGACTTCGCCGACGCTGACCGCCTGCAGGTCGCGGATGGTCTTCTCGGTGTAGCTCGCCGTGCTGAACGGCGTCTGCATGTAGTCCCGGTTGCCGAGGATCCCGAGCCGGCTGCCGCGGGCGACCTGGCCGCCGGAAAACGCTTCCGGCAGGCCGCCCGCTTCCCCCTGTCCCAGCCGGCCCGCATCGGGACTGCGCGCCTCGACCGAGAGCGTCTCAAGCTGGACCGAAGCCGGGGCGCGATCAGTCCTGTCCTGTGCCAGCGCAAGGTCGTTCGCGGTCAGGAAAAGGATTGCCAAAGATGCAACCCGGCGAAGGCGTGTGCAGGTCCTGAAGGAGCGGGTGCCGATCAAGTCGCGAAAGCCTGTCGACGATCGATTCTTCTTCTTCTCCGCGCAGCGGATCTGCGTCGGAATCATCATTGCGTCAGCAGATCGGCGCTAGCCGCGGCAAGCTATCGGATCAAGAAATAAAACCTAGATTTTATCCATTATAAGCCGTTCTGCGAAAGAATATTTTAAAAACATTCCGCGATATAGAGACAATGACTATCTTTATTCGTGTTTTGCGGAACTTTGTATTGTATTTCTATGTATAAATCTAATAATTTTGTCCCACTGCTGAGGTGCATGCGAATGGGCCTCGAATGAGCCCTCCAGGATGTGCGAAGACGTCGGGAGCGCCTGGGGCGGCAATCAAAGCTGCAAGTGGATCAGGATTCGGCACAGTCGGCGGCTCTGGCTCCCGGGCTCGCCTGCGGCGCCCCGGGATGACAGGGTGGTTCATCCTGCCGCCGGTCGATCACCCGAGGCGGCTACCGCCCGCTCGACCCGAACCCGCCTGCACCCCGGCCCGAGCCCGAGCCGGGCTCGTCCGCCAGCACGGTCAGGACCGGCCGGGTCACGCGGGTGAAGACCAGCTGCGCGATCCGGTCGCCCGGCTCGATCCGGATCGGATCGGCGTCGTCGCGGTTCCAGGCCGAGACCATCAGGGGGCCCTCGTAATCCGCGTCGATCACCCCGGTGCCATTGCCCAGCACCAGCCCGTCGCGGTGGCCGCGGCCGGAGCGGGGGAAGATCAGGCCGCACCAGTCGGGATTGCGGATCAGCACGCTGAACCCCGCCGGGATCAAGGCCGGTGCCCCTCGGGGCGGCAGGATCAGCGGCGCGTCCAGGCAGGCATGCAGGTCGAGCCCGGCGGCCGCCGCCGAGCCCCAGCGCGGGAACCCCCAGCCGGTCAGCCGCGGGTCGAGGAGACGCAGGCCGACCTCCGGCAGATCGCTCACGCGCCGAGCCGTTCGATCGCTTCCGCCAGCGTCAGGGTGCGTCGGGCGGCCTCGACATGGAGGCGCTCGACCATGCGCCCGTCGAGCGCGATGACCCCGCGCGCCTGGTTCTCCGGCGCGTCGAAGGCCGCGACCACCCGGCGCGCCGCGGCGATCTCGGCCTCGTCCGGCCCGAAGGCGGCGTTGGCCGGGCCGATCTGGCTCGGGTGGATCAGCATCTTGCCGTCGAAGCCGAGATCGCGGCCCTCCGTGCATTCCGCCTCGAATCCGGCCGCGTCGTCGAGTCGGGAAAATACGCCGTCAATCGCCTCGATCTCGTAGGCCCGGGCGGCGGCCAGGATCGTCATCAGCCAGGTTCGCAGGGCCGCCCGCCCCAGGGGGCGGATCCGGGCCGCCTTCACCAGGTCGTTCGGGCCGACAACCAGGGCGGCGAGCCGTCCGTCCACGTCCCTTGCGGCCCCGGCGATCTCGGCGGCGTTGACCACCGCTATCGGGGTCTCGATCATCGCCCAGATCCGGGTCGCCGGGGGCGCCCCGAGCCGGCGCAGGCGGGAGCCCACCGCGATCAGCGCGTCGGAGCTGCGCACCTTCGGCACCAGGATCGCGTCGGGGCCGGCGCCTGCGAGCGCCGCGAGGTCGGCCTCGCCATCCTCGGTCTCGGGCGGGTTGATCCGCACCACCACCTCGCGCGGGCCGAAGCCCCGCGCCGAGACCGCGGCGGCGACCAGGGCACGGGCGTCGTCCTTCCGCGCCGGCGCGACGCCGTCCTCGAGGTCGATCAGGATCACGTCGGCGGCGAGCGTGCGCGCCTTCTCGAGGGCGCGGGCATTGGAGCCGGGCATGGCCAGCACGCTGCGACGGGGACGGATCTCGCTCATCACGCTTCTCCCGGGCCGGCGGCACGCCCTTCGGGTCGCCGATAGCTTTCCGCCGCGTCCCGGGCAAGAACGCATCGCCGAGGATGGTCGATCGCGGGGACGAGATGGCGCGCTGGGTCGCGGGGCTCGACGGCTGCCGGGGCGCCTGGGCGGGGGCGCTCCTCGACCTCGACGATCCGGCCCGGCACCGCTGCGCCCTGTTTCCGGACGTGGCGGCGCTCCTCGACGCGCCGGAGCAGCCGCTGATCGTCGGCATCGACGTGCCGATCGGCCTGCCGGACCGGATCGCTGGGGGCGGCCGGGCCGCCGACCGGGCCGCCCGCGCCCGGCTCGGGGCCGCGCGATCCTCGGTGTTCCCGATGCCGCCCCGAGCCGCAATCTACGCGCCCGACTACGAGTCCGCGAAGGCCGCCTCGCGGGCGGCGAGCGAGCCGCCCTTCGCGCCCTCGATCCAGGGCTACAACATCTTCCGCTATGTCCGCGCCGTGGACACCCTGCTGCGGGCGCGGCCGGAGGCGTTGGCGCGGGTCCACGAGGTCCACCCGGAAGTCGCGTTCCACGCCCTCAATGGCGGCCGCCCCCTCGGCCTGCCGAAGAAGGGCGCCCGCGCCAAAGAGGGCCTGGCCCTGCGTCGGAACCTGCTCGAGGCCGCCGGACTGCCGTCCGCCCTGCTCGACGCCCGGACGAAGGGCGTGCCGGCCGACGACCATCTCGATGCGCTCGCCGCCCTGGTGGTGGCCCGGGACATCCTCTACGGTCGTGCGCTGCCGCTTCCGGACCCGCCCGGGCGGGATGCCTATGGGCTGCCGGTGGTGATCTGGGCCCCGGCGGTCCGGGCGTGTTGATGCGCCGCCTGACGGTTGTGCCGAAGCGCTGAATTCTGCCGGATCACGCGCGCGACCCGTGTTCGGTCGGACCGTAGTGCTCTAACTCAGCCCCATGAGCGCCCCGAATTCCCTCCCGATCCGTCACATCGCCCGGGCGATCGTCCTCGACCCGCAGGACCGGATCCTGCTGATCGCCTACGCCTCCGTCCACGCGAAGGGGCCGGATGGCGAGCCGCTGCGGTTCTGGTTCATGCCCGGGGGCGGGCTGGAGCCTGGCGAGGACCATGTCACCGCCTGCCGACGGGAGCTCGGCGAGGAGATCGGCCGCGACGACGCCGCGATCGGCCCGCAGGTCGCGGCCTGCGACGGGCCGTTCCACCTGTTCCGCCAGTCGCGGGACGCCCGCGAGCGCTATTTTCTCGTCCGCCTGCCCGACGAGAGGGTCGATACCAGCCGGCTCGCCGAGACCGAGGACAACCCGGTGATCGGCACCCGCTGGTGGCCGCTGGCCGAGCTCCGGGCGAGCGGCGAGCGCGTCGAGCCGGCGGGTCTCGCCGACCTCGCGGCCGATCTCGCCGCCGGGATGATTCCGGCCCGGCCGCGCGTTCTGACTTGGCACGATCGCTGATCCGGATCTCGCATCTGCGAAGACCGCAACCGTGAGGAGATGGCATGTTCCCTGAATTCCTGACCGAGGGCTACCGCGCGTTCCTGGCGGACCGGTTTCCCACCGAGCGCCGGCGCTTCGCGCAGCTCGCTCAGAGCCAGGAGCCTCAGATCCTGGTGATCAGCTGCTGCGACAGCCGCGTCGCCCCCGAGGCGATCTTCGATGCCGGCCCGGGCGAATTGTTCGTGATCCGCAACGTCGCCAACATCGTGCCGATCTACGAGACCGACGGCTCCTATCACGGCACCTCGGCGGCCCTCGAATTCGCCGTCCAGGCCCTGGAGGTGAAGCACATCGTCGTGCTCGGCCACGCCACCTGCGGCGGCATCAAGGCCTTCGCCAACAAGGCCGCGCCACTCTCGACCAGCAACTTCATCGGCAAATGGGTCTCGCTGGTGGCCCCCGCCGAGGCCAAGGCCGGCGATTCGAGCGCGCCGGACTACCTGACCCGGATGGAGCACGCCATGGTCAGCCAGAGCATCGAGAACCTGCTGACCTTCCCGTTCGTGAAGGAGCGGGTTGCGGATGGCCGGCTCAACCTCCACGGCGCGCATTTCGGCGTGGCCAACGGCGTGCTGCTGGTGCGCGATCCCGAGACCGGCGATTTCCACCCGGCGGTCGACACGGCCGGCCGCAAGGTGCTGCCGACCGCGGTGGCCTGCGACTGAGGGGCTGCTTCGAGGCGAAGCGCCGGGCTCGATCGCGATCCGGTCGAGCCCGGCTCCCGGGTCGGTTTGCCCGGAAGGGGCTCCTCAGGACGCGGGCGCGGGTGGAAGGTAGCGAACACGACATCTTCGTCGCGACCGGACACAGAAAAGGCGGCGGGCTCGCGCCCACCGCCTCTCGCCGTACCGCCCGGCCGAAGCCGGGCGGGGCACAAAAAACTACATGGCGCCCGGCAGACGCTGGGCGTGGTCATAGTGCATCTGCAGGGCCGGCAGGGCCTGCTGAGCGTAGGTGCGCAGGGCCGGGTTCGGGCCGCCCTGGGCGTAGGCCTGGGTCATGGCGATCGTCATCTGGTGCGCCTGGATCTGCTGGTTCGCGTAGAGACGGTCGAAGCGCGGGCCGGCTGGGGTCGTCGACAGCTCGGCGAGCATCTGCTGCTGCTCGGGGCTCGGCGGGACGATGGTGGAAGCGCCGGTGGCCATCGCGTCGCCGCGGCCGAGGCGGCCGCCAGCCTGGGCGCCGTTGGCGGCGCCGGATCCGATGCCCTCGAGGCCGCCGACTGGGCCGCCCGACAGGGTGCCGCCGACCACGCCGGTCGCCGCACCGACACCGGCGCCGACAGCGCTGCCGGCCACGGACAGCGGGGCGGTCACGAGGCCGCCGAGGCCCTCGTCACGGGCCGCCATGTAATTGTTCTCGCCGCCGGCCAGCGCGACATTGGCGGCGCGGTGATCACGAAGCGCCTCCTGGGCGTAGGACCTGACCTTCGGATTGCGCGACTTCGACAGCGCGATCTGCGAGGACTGGATCTCGAAGGCGTTGGCCTGCATCGACTGCAGGCGGAAATCGTTTGCGCCCTGCGCGAAAGCGGGGGTCGACAGCGCCAGGACGAGCGCGGACGCGGCAGCGTAATTCTTCAGCATGAGAACCTCGTGTACGAGTGAAGACGCGAACCGGCACACTGAGTTAGGGGCGGATGCCCGGGCCGTTTTCAGGTCCCAAGATCTCGCAGCTAAAACCCTGCGGCGACAGGATCGCGAATTGGTTCGACAACGGAGCCATCGGCCTATGGTTCCTGCCGTTCTTTGCTTAGGGACTTGGATTAAAGCGAGGCGCTGGGTGCAGACGGCTCCGTGATTCTGATCGAAATCCAGATCCTGCGCGCCGCGGCCGCCCTGATGGTGGTCTGGCACCATGCGCGACACGAGGCCGGGCTGCTCGCCTTGCACGGCGCGGGTCCGGCCCTCGATCCCGGCACGCTGCTGCCATGGTGGGGCGGGGTCGACCTGTTCTTTGTGATCTCGGGCTTCGTCATCGTGCATGCGAGCGGACGGCTGTTCGGGGTGCCGGGCGGGCGCACTCGCTTCCTGGCGCACCGGGTCGCCCGGGTGGTGCCGCTCTACTGGCTGGTGAGCCTGCTCTATCTGTCCCTCGCCCTGGCACGCCCCGACCTCCTCGGCGATGCGGCGGCCCTGGTGAACGAGCCCGGCACGATCCTGGCCGGGTTCCTGTTCTGGCCGGCGGCCCGGCCGGACGGCCTCGTCCAGCCCCTCTACGGGCTCGGCTGGACCCTCAACTACGAGGCGTTCTTCTACGGCCTGTTCGCAATCGGGCTCGGCTTCGGCCGCCGCGGCGCCGTAGCCTGGCTCGCCCTGGCCCTGGTGACGCTGGTCGCCTCGGGCGTGCTGGTGCCCGGGCTGCCGGTGTCGTTCCGGTTCTGGGCGAACCCGATCGTTCTGGAATTCCTGCTCGGCGCAGGGCTCGCCCTCGCCCACCGCGAGGGTTTTGGGCCGGGCGTCGCCCTGCGGCTGGGGATCGCGATCCTGGGACTGCTCGGGCTGCTCCTGGCCGCTCGCCTGCTCGTCGGCGATGGGGCCGCCGACGGCGTCCTGCGCCCGCTGCTGGTCGGCGTTCCGGCGGCGCTGCTGGTGGCAGCCGCGCTCGGACAGGACCGGGATGCGGCGCAGGTCGCGGCGCTGCCGTCGCCGATTCGCGGACTGGTGATCCTGGGTGACGCCTCCTACGCCCTCTACCTCGTCCATCCCTTCGCCCTGCGCTTCGGGCGTGAGGTGCTGCTGCGGCTCAGCCTTGCCCCGACCTTGCATCCCTGGGGCAGCCTCGCCGTGATGGTCGCCGGCAGCATCGCGGCGGCCCTGCTGGTCCATCGCTGCGTCGAGCGGCCCCTGGCCCGGTGGGCGCGGGCGCGGCTCGATCCCGGCGGCGCGCAAAACCGTGTGCGCGCCGCCTCCGCCCCGGTTCCCCCCGGACGTCGGGCGGATTAGCCTCACGCACCGGAGGAGGACGCCGCGATGAAGACCCTGCTCGTTCCCGTCGCGATGCACGACGGCTTGACCTCCGTGTTCGAGACGACGCGGCTCGCCGCCTCCCGCTTCGGCAGCCTGATCGAGGGCGTGTCCCTGCGCCCGGCGCTCGCCGAATACGTCCCCGTCGACATGGTCGGCGGCATGACCTGGCTGCGCGACGAGGAGGCCGACCGGGCCGAGGCCGAGGAGGCGGGCGGCCGCTTCGTCGCTTTCATGGACGCGGCCGGCATCCCGCGGCATGCCCGTGACGGCCTGTGCATCCCCGAAAAGGTGGCCGATGCCGGCCCGCGCTATCGCTGGCGGCAGGACGTGCCCACTGGCGACGCGTTCCTCGGCCAATATGCCCGGCTGTTCTCGGCCACCGTTGTCGGACGCCCCGGGACCACCGACAACGCCCCGCGCATGACCACCTTCGAGACCGCCCTGTTCGAGGGCGGCCGCCCGATCCTGCTTGCGCCGCCCCTCGCCCCCACAACGCTGGGCGACGCGATCCTGGTCGCCTGGAACGGCTCAACCGAGACCGCCCGGGCGGTGGCCTTCGCGATGCCGTTCCTTCGCCGGGCCGAGCGGGTGCTGGTGCTGAGCGTGGAGGGCGGCATGGTCCCGGGGCCGAGCGCCCAGGACCTCGCCCAGGCGCTGGCCTGCGAGGGCGTTGCGGCCTCGCACCGGGCCCTCCCGGCTGGCCGGCGCGCGCCGGGCGAGACCTTCCTGGCGGAAGCCAAGGCGTTCGGCTGCGATCTGCTGATCAAGGGCGCCTACACCCAGAGCCGCCTGCGCCAGATGATTTTCGGCGGCGTCACCAGCCACGTCCTGGCCCATGCCGACATGCCGGTGCTGCTGGCGCATTGATGGGATCCGGAACCGCCGCGCGCGCCTGGCGTTCGGACCCCGGCAGCAAGACCAGGATTCCCGTGACGACAGCCGTGACCCGATTCCTCCTCGCTTCCCTGCTGATGGTCGTTGCCGCGACCGCCGTGCGGGCACAGCCGACCACCGCCCGGTTCCGCGGCATCGTGGACTGGGCCGAGGCCGACCGCATCCAGATCCGCCGCCCCGGCGGGAGCACCCTCACCTTGCGCATGAACCCGCGCACCCGCGTCTTCGCGGTGACCGAGGCGGCGCTGCGCAACATCAAGCCCGAGAGCTACGTCAGCGTGCTGGCCACCCCCGGGGCCGAGCCGCTGCGGGCCAAGGCCGTGACCCTGTACTCCCCCTCCGAGCGCGGCTTCGAGGCCGGGACTCAGCCCTGGGATACCGACCCGGGCGCGACCTTGACGGCGGGCTGGGTCGCCGACCTGCGCGGCGGCGCTCCGCTCAGGCTGACTCTTGGCTATGGCGGTGGCGAGGCCCGTTTCGAGATCCCGGCCGGGATCCCGGTCACCGCGATCGCCCCCGGCGAAAAAGCCCTGCTCGAACCCGGCGCGGCCGTCACCCTGTTCGCCCGGTCCGGGCCGGACGGCGCCCTCTCGGTCGGCACGATCGCGGTGGGCCGCCAGGGCGCCGTTCCGTCCCTCTGACAAGCCTGCGCCGGGCCGGTTGCGTCATCGATCCGCGCATTGGGGGGCGCGCGCGGCGGCGCAAGCTGCGCTACACCGTCGTGCCATGACCGAGTTTGCCTTCACCCTCGATCCGCGCCTGGCCGCCGACACCGTCGAGGTGGGCGACCTCGCACTGTGCCGCGTGCTGCTGATGGACGATGCCCGGTTCCCCTGGCTGATCCTGGTGCCGCGGCGCTCGGACGTGTCCGAGATCACCGACCTGTTAGAGGCGGACGCCGCGGATCTCTGGCGGGAGACCCGCATCGCCACCGGGGTGATGCAGGCGCTGTCGAAGCCCGACAAGGTCAATGTCGGGACACTCGGCAATGTCGTGGCGCAGCTCCACGTCCACGTGGTCGGCCGGTTCCGCTCGGACCCGGCCTGGCCGGGTCCGGTCTGGGGTTTCGAGGCGCGAAAGCCCTACCCGTTCCATGCCCGCGCCCAGTTGATCGAGCGCGCCGGTGCCCTGTTCTCCGCGGCCTGACCCTTCCATGACCGATCCCCGCGACACCCTCGGCTTCGTCCGCAACCGCCTCGACCGGCACTCGGCCGAGCAGCCCGAGGAGGCGGTGCCCCCGTTCGATGCGCCACAGGCGCGCCTCGTCCTGATCTGCGGCGACCGGATCGTGCTGCGGGGGCCGACCGCGCTGATCACCCCCGCCGACGCGCCCGAGCTTTTAGGGCAGCGGATCTTTTTGGGTCATCGGGACGGAGGGCCGGTCTTCGCCGCGTCGGCGCCGGCTGAGGCCGCGGAGGGCTTTTCGGATGCCGAGACCCGCACCCTCGACCTGCGCGCCATCGCCACCGAATCCGCCGTCGAGGCCGAGGAGCTGGGCCTGCTGGCGGTGGCCAAATCGATGCTGGACTGGCACGCCCGCCACGGCTTCTGCGCCAATTGCGGCACCGCCACCGTGGCGAAGGCCGGCGGCTTCCGGCGGGAATGCCCGTCCTGCAACGCCCACCATTTCCCCCGGGTCGACCCGGTGGTGATCATGCTGGTGCGCCGGGGCGAGACCTGCCTGCTCGGGCGCGGGCCGCATTTCCGGCCGCATATGTATTCCTGCCTCGCCGGCTTCCTGGAGCCCGGCGAGACCCTCGAGGATGCGGTGCGCCGGGAGGTGTTCGAGGAGACGCGGATCCGGGTCGGCGCCGTCACCTACCGGACCTCGCAGCCCTGGCCGTTCCCGTCCTCGCTGATGCTTGGCTGCGCCGCCGAGGCCCTCGACGGCACCATCGTGACCGACCCGACCGAGCTGGAGGACGCTCGCTGGTTCGACCGCGCGGACGTCGCCGCCATGCTGGCCGGCACCCATCCCGAGGGCATCCAGGCCCCGCCGCCTATGGCGATCGCCAACTACCTGATGCGCGCCTTCGTGGCCGGCGAGACCTGAGCTTGTCGCGGCGGCCTAGCCCTTGCCGCCGGCCTGCCGGCTCGGGTCGTCGGCGGGGTCGATGTAGTTCAGCCCGAACGGGCCCGAGCCGTTGACCTGCAATTCCACCGGTTCGTCGGTGGTCCAGAGGGAATGGGGCATGTCCTCCGGCAGATAGACGAAGCCGCCGGCGTTCAGCGCCGCGCCCTTGGCCTTGTCCAGCGTGCGCCCGTGTTCGTGGTAGATCGAGCCCGACAGGATCGTCAGCGTCTCCGGCTTGGAATGCGTGTGCGGCGCGATCACCGTGTGGGCCGGGAATTTCAGCCGCAGCACGAACGGCCCGGGCTTGGCCGGATCCCCGGCGACTTGGCTGATCTGCGTGCCCTTGGGCAGGTTCGGCGGCCCCGGCTCGTAGACGACCGACGCCCCGTCGGGCTTCACCACCATCCCCGGCGCGTCGTGGTCCGCCGCCAGAGCCGGACCGACCGCGGCCAGCAGAGCCGCGCCGGCAAGCCAAGAACGTTTTTTCATGGGGCGCCTCCCAGATCCCGCGGGCGTCTTTCGCCCTCGCGGGTCTTTTTGTAGTCGGCTTGGCGGTTTCCCAGGTGGACGTGCTGGCGCAGATCGTCGCGGGATTGCATGCGCTGCAGCTCTTCGGCGTGGCTTGCCCCAAGAAACGCGGACCTGGTTTTCGGTAGGCGGGACCGAGCGCTCTAGCTCTGCGGGTAAACCGTAACGAAGATGCCGTCGCCCGTATCTTGATAAAGCTAGACCGGCAGGAGGTTCCGGCTCGTGCCATCCGGCATCGTCATCGGCCCTTCGACGGCGAGCTGCGCACCGTAGCGTCCGTGCCGGACGCTGACGACGAGGTTCACGGCGACATGATCGAGCAGGGCATCGGCCAGCGCTTTCGGGTCGTCCAGGCAAAAGCCGCGCGCGATGAAGAATTTGGCTTTGGACCCACCGTCCGGATGCGCCAGATCGAGCAGGTAATGGACGATCTTCTCGTGCGGCACGAGCGCGTTCCTGAACGGAACACGCGCGCCGATCAAAAAGCGGGCTCCGTCGTGACCCGGAACTGGTCCGGTTCGAGCGTAACTAAGGCCGCGAAGGGTTTGGTGAACTCAACCTCGTAGGCCGCCCCCCGTGCCCAGGGGCCGACGATCGTGCCCTCGCTGCCCGCGGGCAGGACGTGGCCGTCCTCGGTCTCGTGACGATCGGCAAGGGCCACCCGGCTCAGCTCGCGGATCGCGGCGCCTTGCCCCAAAGTCCGGGCATAGAAGGTCGAGTCGAATGACATGCGATCATTCTACCGCGGATCACGGCGGCCAGCAAAAGCGATGGGCGTGACTGCTTCGGCATGGCCAATGCTGGAACGATACCGCGCCGCCTCAGATCGCCACTCGCTCCGGCGCCGCCTCGGCCGGCACCGCGGCCCGCATCTCCGAGAACGCCTCGCCCACCATCAGCAGCGCCGGCCCGTCGAGGCCGGCGGCCTCGACATGGTCGGCGAGGTCGGCGGCGGTGCCGCGCAGCGAGGCTTGGTCGGGGCGGCTGACGTTGAAGACCAGCAGCGCCGGGGTCGAGGGCGCCAATCCCTCGTCCACCGCCCGCGCGAGCAGCGCCCTCAGGGTCCGCTTGGGCATGTAGACCACCGTGGTCACGCTCGGATCGGCGAGCGCGCCCCAGTTCAGGTCGTCCGGCAAGGCGCCGCGGCGGTCGTGGCCGGTGACGAATTGCAGGCGGCGGGCGGCGTCGCGGTGGGTGAGCGACAGGCCCAGCGCCGCCGCCGCGCCTTGCGCGGCCGAGATGCCCGGCACCACGGTCACGGGGATGCCGGCGGCCCGGCAGGCCTCGATCTCCTCGCCGGCCCGGCCGAACACCAGCGGGTCGCCGGATTTCAGCCGCACCACCTGCTTGCCGGTGCGGGCGAGCTGCACCATCAGGGCGTTGATGTCGTCCTGACGGCAGGACGGGCCGTGGCCGGTCTTGCCCACCAGCATGGTCCGCGCCTCGCGGCGGGCATAGTCCAGGATCTCCGGGGCGACGAGGTCGTCGTACAGGATCACGTCGGCGTTGCGCAGCGCCCGCAGGGCCTTGAGGGTTAGGAGTTCCGCGTCGCCGGGGCCAGCCCCGACCAGCGTTACCGCGCCGCCCTTCGGCGCCGCCTCGGTCTCGCCGAGCAGCTCGGCGAGGTCCTGCTGCGTCGGCGCCCGGTCGGGCTCAGCGAAGGCGCGGTCGGTGAAGCGCTCCCAGAAGCTGCGCCGCTCCGCAAAGCCGTGGAACCGCGCGGTGACGTTGTCCCGCCAGTCGCGGGCGGCCCCGACCCAGCGGGCGAACCCCCGGGGCAGCATCGCCTCGATCCGGGCGCGCACGGTCTGGCCGAAGACCGGGGCGGCGCCCTCCGTCGAGATGCCGACCACCAGCGGCGAGCGGTTGACGAGGGCGCCGAACTTCACGTCACAGAGATGCGGCCGGTCCACCGCGTTGACGATGGCGCCGGCGCCCCGGGCGGCAGCCACGAAGGCGACGCAGTCGGTCTCGTCTTCCATGGCGCCGATGCAGAACGCCGCGCCCCAGAGATCGTCCGGCGTCCAGGCGCGCTCGTGGATGTCGACGTGCCCGTCGACGATCTCGCCCGGCACCGACCGCATCTCGTCGCTGGGCTCGGGCGCGTAGACGTCGACATGGGCGCCGGCCGCGGCCAGGAGCTTCACCTTCCAGGGCGCCCCACCCGAGGAGCCGGCCAGCACCACACGCTTGCCGCGCAGGGGTACGAACACCGGCAGCACCGCCAGCGGCTCGAGGCCGGCGGATTGGGTCTCGCGGGGGGCGCGGGCTGCGCGCAGGGGGACGGGGGAATCGGTCACGGGTCTGTCCTGAGCCTACATCGTGCCGGTCATCCCGCCAGACAACCTCATCCTGAGGTGCCGCGTTGGGACCTCGAAGGCGGGCTCCAGGGATCGTCGTGAGCGCTGGAGGGCTCCTTCGAGGCGGCCGCTTCGCGCCCGCACCTCAGGATGAGGGGGGCTAATGGGACGGGCCGATCTGTTCTCGATCCGGCATATACCAAAAAATCACGCGGCGCGGGCGGTCTCCCCGGTCAGCATCTTGCGGATCTCTGGGATGCAGGAGCCGCAATTCGTGCCGGCCTTGCAGGCGGCGCCCACCGCCTCGACGGAGCCGGCCCCGGCCCCGATCGTGGCGGCGATCACGTCGGCGCCGACGCCGTGGCAGGCGCAGACCACCGGACCCGCCGACGCAGTGGCGGCGCGGCCGGAAAGCAGCGCCCGGCGCTCGGCCGCCTCGGGCTCCTCGGTGGCGAACAGGGCCTTGGCCGCCTCCCAATCGGGACGCGCCTCCGCGGGAGCGTAAGCCAGGCAGGCGACCAGACGCGCCCCGTCGTAGACGGCGCAGCGGTAGCGGTCGCGGGCATGGTCGGCATATTCGGCGAGCTCGAAGCCGGCCAGCGCCTCGCTCTGGATCAGCCCGCGCACCAGCAGCGCGACGGCGCTGGAACTCGCCGCCGTGGCGAATTGCACGCCCCAGCCGCCGGTGATCGACGCCCGCGCCCACCACCAGCCCTCCGGCAGCGCTACCTGCCGACGCGACAGCAGGAAGCCCCGGGCCCGGTAGGCGACCGGCTCCAGGGCGGCCGGGGTCGCCTTCAACTCGGGCTGGCCCGAGACCGGATCCGGCACCCCGCGCACCAGGGCGCCGACCCGGGCCTTCGATGCGTAGGCGCTGCCCCAGTGCATCGGCATGAATAGGCCGCCCGGCACCACCGTGTCAGTGATCATCACTTCGAGCTCGGCCTCGCCGTGCTCAGTGCGCAGACGCGCGATGCCGCCCTCGGTCAGGCCGAGCCTGGCCGCGTCGTCCGGATGGACCTCGACGAACGGGACGGCGCGGTGCGCCGAGAGGCGCTGGCTCTTCCCGGTGCGGGTCATCGTGTGCCAGTGGTCGCGCACCCGGCCAGTGTTGAGCACGAACGGGAAATTTCCGGAGACCGCCTGCGCCAGGCCCGGCGGCTGCACGGCCACGAACCGGGCGCGCCGGTCGAAGGTGTAGAACCGGCCGTCGCCGAACAGCCGGGCCTTGCCCTGCGGCGCGCCCTTGGGGCCGGAGCGCTTCGGGATTGGCCATTGCACCGGCAGGTTGATGTCGTAGGCGGCGTCGCTGATGTCGGTGAGCGCGCCGAGGTCGAAGTCGCGGGTGCCGTTGTTCTCGTAGGCCGAGAGCCCGGCATGCTCGCGGAACACGGCCGCCGCGGAGTCGAACGCGAAGGCCCGGCCGTGGCCGAGCCGGCGGCCGACCTCGGACAGCACCGCCCAGTCCGCCCGCGCCTCGCCGGGGGCGGCTAGGAACCGGCGCTGCCGGGAGATCCGCCGCTCGGAATTGGTGACCGTGCCGTCCTTCTCGCCCCAGGCGAGGGCTGGCAGCAGCACCGTGGTCTTCCCCAGGCCCCGCACCGTGTCGGAATCGGCCATCACCTCGGAGACGACGTAGAGGTCGAGGCCGGTGAGGGCGTCGCGAATCCGGTCGGCCTGCGGCATCGAGACCAGCGGGTTGGTGCCCATCACCCACAGGGCCTTGATCTTGCCCCGGGCGACCGCCTCGAACAAGGCCACCGCCTTCATGCCCTCGCCGGTGACGATCCGGGGCGCACCCCAGAACCTGCGTACCCGGTCGACCTCCTCGGGGGCGAAATGCATGTGCGCGGCCAGCATGTTGGCCAGCCCGCCGACCTCGCGCCCGCCCATTGCGTTGGGCTGGCCGGTGAGGGAGAACGGCCCCATCCCGGTCTCGCCGATGCGGCCGGTGATGAGGTGGCAGTTGATGATGCTGTTGCCCTTGTCGGTCCCTTGCGCCGACTGGTTCACCCCCTGCGAGAAGGCGGTGACCACCCGGCGGGTGCCGGCGAACAGGTCGTAGAACGCGGCGATGTCGGCTTCCGGCACGCCGGTGGCGGCGGCGACCGCGGCGACATCGGGCGCGATGAGGCGGGCGCGATCCAGGGCGGCGTCGAGCCCGGCGGTGTGCGAGTCCACGAAGGCCCGGTCGCGGAACCCGTTATCGGCGAGGTGCACGAGCAGCCCGGAGAACAGCGCCACGTCGCTGCCGGGTTTGATCCCGAGGAACAGGTCGGCTTCCTGGCCGGTCTGAGTCCGGCGCGGGTCGATCACCACGAACTTGGTGCCCCGCCGGGCCTTGGCGTCGGCCATGCGCCGGAACAGGATCGGGTGGCACCAGGCGGTGTTCGACCCGACCATGACGATCAGGTCGGCCTCGTCGAGATCCTCGTAGCAGCCCGGGACCGTGTCGGAGCCGAAGGCGCGGCGGTGGGCCGCCACCGCGCTCGACATGCACAGCCGCGAATTGGTGTCGACGTGCGGCGTGCCGATGAAGCCCTTCGCCAGCTTGTTGGCGACGTAGTAATCCTCGGTGAGGAGCTGCCCCGAGAGGTAGAAGGCGATCGAGTCCGGCCCGTACGCCTCGGCGACCGTGCGGAGTTTTTCCGAGACGGTGGCGAGCGCAGCATCCCAGGAGACCCGGGCGCCGTCGACCTCCGGGTGGAGCAGGCGGTTCTCCAGCGACAGGGTCTCTCCCAGAGCCGAGCCCTTCGAGCACAGCCGGCCGAAATTGGCCGGATGCTCGGTGTCGCCCGCGATCCCGGCGCCGCCCTGCCCGTCCGGGGTCGCGAGCACGCCGCACCCGACCCCGCAATAGGGGCAGGTCGTCCGCACCGTCGGGTCTGCCACGGACAGGGTCATGGCTGGGTCCTCGAAGTTTTTTGTTCGACATCCGCCGCAAGAGGCGGGCCGCGCTCGCTGTCATCCGACAGCGAGTGGATCGTCCCCGTTACCGGATGGTGCGTGGGTCCCCTCTCCCGCACGGGAGAGGGGGCGCGTCGCGGTCCGCATGGACCGCGGCGTGACCACCGTGGCCCGCACGGAGAGGGCGCGGCTCAATACACGTCGGCCTGATACCGCCCGGCCTTCTTGAGGGCGCCGAAATAGGCGACCGCGTCTTCGGGACTCTTGCCGCCGTACTGCGCCGCCACGTCGATGATCGCCCGCTCCACGTCCTTGGCCATGCGCTTGGCATCGCCGCAGACGTAGAAATGCGCGCCGCCTTCGAGCCACTTCCACAGGTCGGCGCCGTTCTCGCGCATCCGGTCCTGGACGTAGGTCTTCTCGCTGCCGTCGCGGGACCAGGCCAGCGACAGGCGGGTCAGGATCTTGTCGTCCTTCAGCTTGTTCAACTCGTCCTTGTAGAAGAAGTCGGTGGCCTGGCGCTGGTGTCCGTAGAACAGCCAGTTGCGGCCGGGCGCCCGGGTCGCGGCGCGCTCGCGCAGGAACGACCGGAAGGGCGCGATGCCGGTGCCGGGTCCGCACATGATCACGTCTGTGGAGAGATCCGCCGGCAGGGCGAAGCCGTGGGCCTTCTGCAGGTAGATCTTGACGTGGGTCTGCTCGGGCAGGCGCTCGCCGAGATGGGTCGAGGCCACGCCCAGCCGCAGCCGCGAGCGGTGATTGTAGCGCACCGCATCGACGGTCAGGGACACGATCCCGGCATCCATCTTCGGCGAGGACGAGATCGAGTAGAGCCGCGGCTGCAGCTCGTCGAGGGCCTCCAGGAAGACCTCTGCGTCGGGCCGGGCGCCGGGGAACTTGTGCAGGGCGCCGAGCACGTCGAGATAGGCGGCGTCGCCGTCCGGGTCCTCGCCGGAGGCCAAAGCCTGCGCCTTCTTGCGCGCCGCCCCCGAGGTGAGCAGCGACAGCAGCTGGTAGAGGTTGTCCGGCGCGGCGCCCAGCGCATAGTCCTTGAGCAGGTGGTCGCGCAGGGTCTTGGACCCGATCATCCGCTCGGGCCTGGCGCCGAGCTCGGCGATCACCGCGTCCACCAGCGCCGGGGCGTTGGCCGGGAACAGGCCAAGCGAATCGCCGGCCTCGTAGGTGATCGGCGTGCCGTCGAGCCCGATCTCAATGTGCCAAGTCTCCTTCTCGCCGCCCGGATCGTTGAGGCGGCGGCGGGACAGGAACAGGGCCTCGACCGGGTTCTCCCGGCAGAAGCCCAGGGGGCCGAGATCGGCCGCCGGCTTCGGCGTGTCGTCCTCGGCCTTTGGGGCGGCGGGCGCACCGCCGGCGGCGACGAACTCCTCCTCCAGCTTCTTGAGCATGCGCAGGGTCTCCTTGCCGCCGGGCTGGCAAAGATTCAGGCGCTCCTCGTTCTTCAGGAAGATCGCGTTGGCGTAGTCGGCGCAATTGTAGCCGCACTGGCCGCAATCCTGCTGGGCCATGGCGGCCATCAGCTTCTGCGGCTCCGGCCGGTCCTTGGCCATCGCCATCCGATCGCCGATCGGCACGGACGGGTCGTGCCAGGGCGCGTCGTCGTTGTCGGCGAGCCGAGGCCCGCCGGGGGGTGCCTCGCCTGGTGCAAGCGCCGTGGCGCCGGTCACGGCCGGACCCAACAGGGCAGCGAAGTAGCCCGAGAGCCACGAGCGCTGGTCGGCGTCGAAGGGGGCGGTCTCGGGGATCAGGACGAGGGGGGGCGCGACGTGCTCACTCATGCGGCGGCCTTCAGGGCTGGCTGTTCCTCGGCGGCGTCCCGCAGGGCTTCGGCGCCGGTGCGGGCGGTGAAGGACTGGAAGCTTTCGTCCGGGCTTTCCCGGCGGGCCAGGTAGGTGCGCAGCAGCGCCTCGACGCGGAAGGGCGCGTCCTCGGCCTTCACGGCCTTCCAGATCTCGGTTCCGATCTTCGGGTTCTCGGCGAAGCCGCCGCCGACCACGATGTCGTAGCCCTCGACGGTGTCGCCTTCCTCGGAGACGACCACCTTGGCGCCGATCAGCCCGATATCGCCGATGTAGTGCTGGGCGCAGGAATGGTGGCAGCCGGTGAGATGGACGTTCACCGGCACGTCGAGCTCGGTGACGGTGCGCTCGACATGGTCGGCGATGATCAGGGCGTGGCCCTTGGTGTCGGAGGCGGCGAACTTGCAGCCCCGGGCGCCGGTGCAGGCGACGAGGCCCGAGCGGATGCCCGCCGCCTTGGTGGTCAGCCCGAGTTCGAGAATGCGGCTCTCGACCTCCGCCACACGCGCGTCCGGAATTCCCGAAAAAATGAAGTTCTGCCAGACGGTGAGGCGGATCTGGCCGTCGCCGCAGTCGCGGGCGATCTCGGCCAGCGCCCGGACCTGGTCGCTGGTCATCTTGCCCACCGGCAGGACCACGCCGATCCAGTTGTGGCCGGGCTGCTTCTGGGCGTGGACACCGACATGGGCGAACCGGTCGGTGGGCCGGCGCGGCGCCACATGGGCCGGATCGACCCGATCGAGCTTGCGGCCGAGCTTCTCCTCGACGGCGGCGAGGTACTTGTCGAAGCCCCAGGCATCGAGGACGTACTTCATCCGGCTCTTGTTGCGGTTGGTCCGGTCGCCGTTCTCGATGAAGACCCGGATGATCGCGTCCGCGACCGCGTTGCAATCTTCCGGCTTGAGCACGATGCCGGTGTCGCGGGCGAGGTCCCGGTGGCCCGAGATGCCGCCGAGCACGAGGCGCATCCACACGCCCGGCGCCACCGCGGCACCCTCCAGCACCTCGATCGCCTGGAAGCCGATATCGTTGGTCTCCTCCAGGGTCGGCATGACGCCGCCGCCGTCGAAGGCGACGTTGAACTTGCGCGGCAGGCCGTAGAGCGAGCGGTCGTTGATGATCCAGTTGTTCCAGGATTTCGCCAGCGGGCGGGTGTCCAGCAACTCCTGGCTGTCGATGCCGGCGGTGGACGAGCCGGTGACGTTGCGGATGTTGTCGGCCCCCGAGCCGCGGGCGGTGAGGCCGATATCGACGAGCCCGTCGAGGAACGGCTGGGCGTGCTCGGGGCTGATCTCGCGCACCTGGAGGTTGGCCCGGGTCGTCACGTGGACGTAGCCGCCGCCGTGCCGGTCGGCGAGGTCGGCGACGCCGGCGAACTGCCAATGATGCAGGATCCCGTTGGGGATCCGCAGGCGGGCCATGTAGCTCACCTGGTTCGGGGCGACCCAGAACAGGCCGTGGTAGCGCCAGCGGAAATTGTCCTCGGGCTTGGGCTGCTTGCCGGCGGCGGCCTCCGCGATCAGCCGGTTATGCCCGTCGAACGGGCTCTCGGCGCGCTTCCATTTCTCCTGCTCGCAGAGCTTGCCGCCGTCCTTGACGGTCTTGTCCTGCGCCTTGATGTGGATCGCGTCCGGCCCGGTGGGCTCGGCCGGCGCGGCCGGGCCCTGCCCGATCGCCAGGCCGCCGGTCAGGCGGGCCGCGGCGACGCCCGAAGCGAAGCCTTCGAGGTAGCGCTTCTGCTCGGGGTTGAAGCCGTCCGGGGCGGTCTGTGTGGTGGTCTCGGCCATCTGCGCCTCCCTACCTAAGCAGCCAGTTGCTCGGGCGCGGGGCGCCCAAACATCAGATCATCGAGGTTCTCGACCGGATCGCCGGAGCGGATCAGGCCCTTGCAAGCGCCCTGCTCGGCGATGTCGCCGACGAACACGGCGCCGATCAGCTTGCCGTCCCGCACCAGCAGCTTGCGGTAGAGACCGGCGCCGGGATCGGACAGGACGATGGATTCGGCATCCTCGGGGGTGTCCACGAGGCCGGCGGAAAACACCGGCAGGCCCGAGACCTTCAGGCTGGTGGCCAGCGAGGTCCCGGCATAGGCGGCGCTTTGGCCCGCGAGGTGCCGGGCCAGGGTATCGGCCTGCTCGTAGGCCGGCTCGACCAGCCCGTAGATCAGGCCGCGATGCTCGGCGCATTCCCCGAGAGCGAAGACGTTGGCGTCCGAGGTGGTCATCCGGTCGTCGACCTTGATGCCGCGGCCGATCTCCAGCCCGGCCCCCTGGGCCAAAGCCACCGAGGGGCGCACCCCCACCGACATCACCACGAGGTCGGCCGGGAGCACGGTCCCGTCGGCCAGGACGAGGCGCTCGACGCGGCAGTCGCCCTCGACCCGGTCGGTATCGGCCTTGAGCAACACCCGGACGCCGCGGGCCTCCATGGCGCGCTTCACCAGACCGGCGGCGTGGTGATCGAGCTGGCGCTCCATCAGCCGGTCCATGACGTGGAGCAGGGTCGTGTCGACCCCCAGCCGCGCCAGGCCGACCGCGGCTTCGAGCCCGAGCAGGCCGCCGCCGATCACGATCGCCTTGGCGTGCTGCACGGCGGCCTTGCGGATCGCCGCCACGTCGGCGAGGTCGCGGAACGTGATGACGCCCGGCAGATCCATGCCAGGCTTCGGCAGCCGGATCGGCAGGGAGCCGACGGCGAGGACCAGCTTGTCGAATGGCAGGACATGGGTCTCGCCAACGAGGACGAGGCGGTTCTCGCGGTCGATCTGGGTGACCGGGGCGCCGGTGATCAGGCGGATGCCGTGGGCGGCGTACCAATCGAGGCCGCGGAACTCGCAGGCCGCCTCGTCGACTTCGCCGCCGAGCAGCGAGGAGAGGAGGACCCGGTTATAGGCGGCCTTCGGCTCGGCACCGACGCAGGTGACGTCGAAGCGGCCGGGTGACCCTTCGGTCAGGCGTTCGAGGAATCGGAGCGAGGCCATGCCGTTGCCGACGACGACGAGTCGCTCGCGCGGCAGCCCGGTCTCGGCGCGCGCATCGTGTACGCTGGTATCCATATGGGATGTCGCCATCTCTCGATCGCGTCTGGAACCTCGAGTGCAGGATCGTCGGCGGACCGCCCACGAAAAAGCCGCTGCCGGTCATCCCCGGGGCAGGCTTCTGCCTCAGGAGGACCGGATCAGCGGCCTCGCTGACGGCGCTGCCCATCGTCGTTGACGGACAAGGATATGCTTGCAGAAGTCATGCCAAGCACGATCCATACTTATAAGGTATTCCGAATGTTAATGGATTTGCAGCTGCCCGTCGGTCCGTGCGGGCCGGCCGGACACGGATCGCGCTGCACAAAAAGCGGGCTGGCGGTCGCTTAAACGATCAGCGGGACTACGACTGAGCAGTACCGAGCTGCCATTCCGGTCGCAGGCTGAGGGATGCTGCATCGTTCACGCCGTGATTGCGAGCGCGAAGGCGCGATCCTGTCATGTGCCGCGATTGGCTTCGCTGCGCCCGCGAAGACCGCGAGACTGCGGCCAGCGCTCGCGCTGGGGGGCCCGATACCGAAATCAGATCAGCGTCGAGAGCATCGCCAACAGGCCCAGGGTCGGCATGGCGCCGGCCACGAGGACCCAATACCAAGAGGGGACAAAGCCGGGACGGCGGTTATCGTTGCAGGCGCGCGGAGCCTTGGCGCCGCGGCGAACATAGCGTCGGAGCTCGATCCGGCTGCGCGGATGCGAGGTCGACGAGGCGGTATCGAGTTTGCGGCATCCGGGCATGGCAAAGACGTAACGGCCGAGGCTCGGCAACGTTCCTCGATCTGCCACGTCCGAGCATCGTCCGAATGACGAAATGGACGTGTTGTCCAACCGCGCTCAATCCGCCAGAGCGGCCTGGTAGAGATCGGGCCTGTAGACGGCTGTCGCTGCGTCTTCCAGGCGGCTCTCCGGCGAAATCTGATGCGAAGCCTGCATCTGCGCCACCAGCCAGCGGGCGGCCTCCGGACGCGGCTCCTGCACGCGCGCGCCGAGATCGAGACGTCCCGGCATCGGCCGCGTCGCGCCGGCTCCGTCGAGGATCACCTCACCGTGGTAGGACCGGCCGATCAGGTCGGCGTCCAGGTTGAGATAGGTCCGGTGCGCGAGGCGATGGACCAGATCGGTTCGGTTGGACGGGTCGGCGCACCATTGGCCGGCCCGCGCCACCGCCCGGACAAGAGGCAGCGTCGCGCCATCGAGCCGCGCGGACACGGCCAGCACCTTCTCGGGGGCATCGGGGGCGAGTTCGCTGCCGAGCGCCGCGATCCGCCCATGGCCCGCCGCCACGGCCACGTCGTTCCATGGGGCGCCCGCGCAGTAGCCATCGACCAGACCGCGCGTCAGGGCCTCGACGCTATGCTGCGGCGGGACCACGACCGTGCGGAAAGCCGTGGGGTCGAGGCCGCCGGCCTCGGCGAACAGGCGCAGCTGGTAGGTGTGGCAGGAGAACGGATGCACGGTCCCTAGGGTCAGCGGCCGGCCCGCGTCCCGGCGCTCGACCGCCACCCGGGCGAAGGCGCGGGCCACGTCCGCCAGGGCCTCGCTCTCCGGGGCCATGGCCGCCCAGAGGCCGCGCGATACCGTGATGGCATTGCCGTTGGCGCTGAGCTGCAATGGCACGACGAGGTCGGAAGGTGGTCCGGACAGAGCGAGCCGGCTCGCGAGGGCGAGCGGCGCCAGCATGTGCGCGCCGTCGAGATGTCCGAGCGCGAGGCGGTCGCGCAGGGTCGCCCAGGACGGCTCGGCCGAGAGGTCGAGCTCCAGCCCTTCGGACCGGGCGAAGCCGAATTCGTGCGCCGCGATCAACGGCGCGGCATCGCAGAGGGGGATGTAGCCGAGCTGGAGCCTCATCCGAGCAGATCCGCCGTGGTGACGATGGCCCGGGCGATGTCGGCGATCTTGCGCTTCTCGTTCATGGCCTTGCGCCGCAGCTGCTTGTAGGCCTCGTCCTCGGTCAGCCCCTTGAGGTTCATCAGGATGCCCTTGGCGCGCTCGATCAGCTTGCGGTCGGCCAGCTCGCCGCGGGCCTCCGACAATTCGCGCTGGAGCCGTGCGAAAGCGTTGAAACGCAGGATCGCGATGTCGAGGATCGACTTGATCCGCTCGGCCCGCAGCCCGTCCACCACGTAGGCCGAAATGCCCGCGTCGACCGCCGCCTGCATCATGGTGGTGTCCGACCGGTCGACGAACATCGCCACCGGCCGCTCGACCTGC
Source organism: Methylobacterium sp. J-077 (assembly GCF_022829365.1). Lineage (GTDB taxonomy): Bacteria > Pseudomonadota > Alphaproteobacteria > Rhizobiales > Beijerinckiaceae > Methylobacterium. Next base: position 80,494 of record NZ_JAKSYJ010000102.1, read on the forward strand.
CGGGAGACCCCTGACATCTGTTCCAGGATGTCGCGGCTCGGGCTCTCCAGGTGGATCACCACCACGTCGGGCTTGAGGGCGGTCACCCGTTCCAGCAGGTCGGCGGTGTCCGGGATCACGACGATCCGGCCGATGCCGGCCGCGCGCAAGCCCTCCTCCAGGATCGCCGCTCGGGCGCGGCTGGGGTCGATCACGGCGACGGTCAGGTTGGATTCGGTCATCGGGGCCCGGTCGGGGCGGGTCTTCTCGGGGGGGGCGGCTCGGGCTGCCCGGCCAAGCCGCAGGGAAAGCAAGGTGTGTGCCCCGCGGCCGTCGCCAGCGTTACCGCCGCGCAAAGAAACGGTCCAGCTTCCGCCGCAATGCTGGGGGCATTCTGGCGATCTCGGAACGATCGCGGGGATGGTGAAACGGATGCGCAGGCCAGACCAGCTTGCCCTGACGGATGCCACCTCCGGGCGCGTGTCGATGCCGTTCCTGCCGACCGTGGTGGTGGTGGCGATCCTGGGCGTGGCCTCACTGTACTGCCCATCGTCACAGCCGACGCCGCCGGACGCCCGCGCCGAGATGACCGAGCGCGAGGCGCCCTCGCCCACCGCCTTCGCCAAGCCTACCGCGATTTCTGAGCCGGTTCGGCGCCCCGCCTCCTTGGCCTTCGCCGAAGTCTATCCCCTGCTTCCGACACCGCCCGCAAGGCCGGCGATCGCGGCGCGGGCGACGTCGCATATCGCGACCGCGAGCCGCCATTCCTGCCCCGGCCGGCGCTGCCCGGAGACGCCCCAGCGCGTCGCGGATCCGTTGGCGGCGGGCCGAGCCGAGGCCCCGGATTCGGACGAGGCCGGGCTGCTGCCCCCCGCCGCCCTGCCCTTCGCCGCCTCGGTGGCCGAACAGCTGGCGCCCGCTGCCCGCGCCGTCGGCGATGCGGCCAGCCTGATGCGCGACGGCGCGGCGGCCGTGCAGGGCTCCGTCGCCCTGGTGGTGGCCGACTGCCTGCGCTGACCCGCACGTCGATCGGACTGCACCGCGCCTTATTCGGTTCAGCTTGCCGTGTGACCGCCTCTGGACCTCGCAACCGGGCGTCCTAGGTGCGTTGCAGCGGATGGCCGGGGGACCCGGCTTCGCGGGAGCCGGGGCCGGATGGCTGCACGCATCGAGGATTATGCGCTTGTCGGGGATTGCCGCAGCGCCGCGCTGATCAGCCGGCAGGGCAGCGTCGACTGGCTGTGCTGGCCGCGCTTCGACGCCGCCGCCCTGTTCACCAGCCTGCTCGGCACCGAGTCACACGGCTTCTGGAAGATCTTTCCCGAGGCCGAGCATGTCGAGACCAGTTGGGCCTACCGCCCCGGTAGCCTCGTGCTGGAGACCCGGCACAAGACCCGGCTCGGAGAGGTCCTGGTCACCGACTTCATGCCGATCGGTGACGGCTCCCATCTGGTGCGCCTTGTCGAAGGCGTGCACGGCCGCGTCGCCATGCGCATGGAGATGGCGGTGCGGTTCGATTACGGCTCCGCGGTGCCGTGGGTCTCGCGCTCGGAACTGGGCGACCTGCGCGCCGTCTCCGGCCCGCACAAGGTCGTGCTGCGCACCGATGTCCATCTGAAGGGTTCCGACGCGCAGACGACGGTGGCCGAGTTCACCCTCCATGCCGGCGAGCACCACCGTTTCGTCCTGAGCTACGGCCTGTCCCACGAAGACGACCCAACCCCGATCGAGCCGCGCAAGGTGCTCGACGCCACCGATCAGGCCTGGCGCGAATGGTCCGAGCGCTGTGCCGGCGGCACGGCCTGGGACCGGATGCTGCAGCGCTCGCTCCTCACCCTGAAGGCGCTGATCTACGAGCCCACCGGCGGCATCGTTGCCGCGCCGACCGCCTCCCTGCCCGAGGGCCTCGGCGGCGAGCGCAACTGGGATTACCGGTTCTGCTGGCTGCGTGACTCCACGCTGACGCTGATCGCCCTGATGGATGGCGGCTATATCGACGAGGCGCGCAACTGGCTCGGCTGGCTGCTGCGGGCCGTGGCCGGCAATCCGGAACAGGCGCACATCCTCTACGGCATCGGCGGCGAGCGGCTGCTGCCGGAGATCGAGCTCGACTGGCTGCCCGGCTACGAGAACTCGAAGCCCGTGCGGATCGGCAACGCCGCCGCCTCGCAATTCCAGATCGACGTCTACGGCGAGCTGTTCGACGCGCTCTACCAGGCCCATGCCCGCGGCCTGCCGGTGAGCGAAGACGGGTTGCGGGTCGGGCTGGCGATCCTCGGCCATCTGGAAAACGCATGGCGCAAGCCCGACGAGGGCATCTGGGAGGTGCGCGGCGGCCCGCGCCACTTCACGCATTCGAAGGTTATGGCCTGGGTCGCCTTCGACCGGGCCCTGCGCATGCACGAGATGCACGAATCCGGCGCCACCGAGGAGCAGGCCGCGCGCTGGCGCGCGCTCCGCGACGAGATCCACGCCGAAGTCTGCGCGAAGGGCTTCGATCCCGAGCTCAACAGCTTCGTGCAATCCTACGGGTCGAAGGCGCTCGATGCGAGCCTGCTGCTCATCGCCCATACCGGCTTCCTGCCGCAGGACGATCCCCGGGTGGTCGGAACCGTCGAGGCGATCGGCCGGGACCTGATGCGCGATGGCTTCGTTCTCCGCTACGAGACTCAGGGCCAGACCACGGACGGCCTGTCCGGCAACGAGGGCGCCTTCCTGCCCTGCACGTTCTGGTACGCAGATAACCTGATCGGCCTCGGCCGGCGGGACGAGGCCCGGGCGATCATCGAGCGGCTCGTCGGCATCTGCACCGACCTCGGCCTCGTGAGCGAGGAATACGACGTGCAAGCCAAGCGCCTTGTGGGTAACTTCCCTCAGGCGTTCACCCATGTCGCGCTCGTCAACACGCTGCTCAGCTATACGCGCGGCGAAGGGCCGGCGGATCGGCAGGGTGGTAAGGCCAACGGAGCCCCTCCCGCCGTCCTTCGGCAGCGTGAAGCCGCCAAGCGGCACGCAAGAGGCGAACTGGAAGACGCGAGATCATGAGCGGCGCTGACACTCCCGCCAAGGCGGGCTTCGCTGAGATCGATACGCTCAGCATCAACACCATCCGGACGCTCGCGATCGACGCGGTGCAGAAGGCCAATTCCGGCCATGCCGGCGCGCCGATGGGCTTGGCCCCGGTCGCCTACACCCTGTGGAACCGTTATCTCCGCTACGATCCGGCACATCCGCATTGGCCGAATCGCGACCGGTTCGTGCTGTCCTGCGGCCACGCGTCGATGCTGCTCTACGCCCTGCTGCACCTCGCCAACGTCGCCGAGAGCGACGGCGGCAACGCGCCGGCGGTGACGCTCGACGAGATCAAGAAATTCCGGCAGCTCGACAGCCGGACCCCGGGGCACCCCGAGTACCATTTCACCACCGGCGTCGAGACCACCACCGGCCCCCTCGGCCAGGGAGTGGCCAACTCGGTCGGCATGGCGATGGGCAGCCGCTTCCTCGGCGCACATCTTAACCGGCCCGAGCTGCCGCTGTTCGATTACAATGTCTACGCGATCTGCTCGGACGGCGATCTGATGGAGGGCGTGGCTTCGGAGGCCGCCTCGCTCGCGGGCCATCTGCGGCTCGGTAACCTCTGCTGGATCTACGACGACAACACCGTCACCATCGAGGGCCACACCGAACTCGCCTTTGGCGAAGAGGTCGCGACCCGGTTCCTGGCCTATGGCTGGCAGGTGCTGCGGGTGGCCGACGCCAACGACCTGCACGCGATCGCCGGTTCGCTCGACACGTTCCTCGCCACCAACGACCGGCCGACCCTGATCGTCGTCAAGTCGGTGATCGGCTACGGCGCCCCTAAGAAGCAGGGCACCTCGAAAGCGCATTCGGACGCGCTCGGCGAGGACGAGGTCAAGGGCGCCAAGCGCGCCTATGGCTGGCCGGAGGATGCGCAGTTCCTGGTCCCGGACGGCGTGCACGAGAACTTTCGCGATGGCATCGGCCAGCGCGGCGCCGCCCTGTACGATTCCTGGCAGGACCTCCTCGCCGCGGCCCGGGCGGCCGATGCCGACCACGCCGAGGATCTCGCGGCCCTCCTGGAAGGGCGCCTGCCCGAGGGCTGGGACAAGGACATCCCGGTCTTCGAGCCCGACGCCAAGGGCATCGCCACGCGGGAATCCTCCGGCAAGGTGCTCAACGCCATCGCCCAGCACGTGCCGTTCATGCTCGGCGGCTCGGCCGATCTGGCCCCGTCCAACAAGTCGAACCTCACCTTCGAGGGCGCCGGCTCGTTCGGGCCGTTCTCGCCGGGCGGACGCAACCTGCATTTCGGCGTGCGCGAGCACGCGATGGGCTCGATCGTGAACGGGCTCGGCCTGTCGGGCCTGCGGGCCTACGGCGCGACCTTCCTGGTGTTTGCCGACTACATGCGCCCGCCGATCCGGCTCGCCTCGCTGATGGAGCTGCCGGTCTTCCACATCTTCACCCACGATTCGATCGGCGTGGGCGAGGATGGGCCGACCCACCAGCCGGTGGAGCAGCTGCTGTCGCTGCGCTGCATCCCGGGCCTGGTCACCCTGCGCCCGGCCGACGCCAACGAGGTCGCCGAGGCCTACCGGGTGATCTTCTCCCTGAAGGATCAGCCGGCGGTGCTGGCGCTCTCCCGCCAGCCGCTGCCGACTCTGGATCGGACCAAGTTCGGCGCGGCCTCCGGCACGGCGAAGGGCGCCTACGTGCTGGCCGACAGCGACGGGACGCCGGAGGTGATCCTGATCGGAACCGGGTCGGAGGTGCAGCTCTGCGTCGGCGCCTACGAGGCGCTGAAGGCCGAGGGCGTGAAGGCCCGCGTGGTCTCGATGCCGTCCTGGGACCTGTTCGAGCGCCAGGACAAAGCCTACCAGGATTCGGTGCTGCCCCCCGCCGTCAAGGCGCGAGTCACCGTCGAGCAGGGCAGCATCATCGGCTGGGACCGCTACGCCGGCACCGAGGGTACGGTGATCGGCATGGACACGTTCGGCGCTTCGGCCCCGATCAAGGAGCTCCAGACCAAGTTCGGCTTCACCCCCGAGAAGGTTCTGGAGGCCGCCAAGGCACAGCTGGCCAAGCATAAGCGATAAGGCGTGTCCCCTCCCCCTTGCGGGGAGGGGTCAGGGGTGGGGGTGGTTCAGAAGGAGCCGCCGAGCCTCATCCGGCACCACCCCCACCTCCGGCTCCTCCTCGCAAAGGGGAGGAGAGCAGGGCGTGAGTAGGGAAGGACGAGGAACCGACATGAACGCGCTCAAGGCCCTGCACGACGAACAGGATCAGGCGGTCTGGCTGGATTTCGTGGCCCGCGGCTTCATCCAGAAGGGTGAGCTGAAGCGCCTCGTCGAGGCGGACGGCCTGCGCGGAGTCACGTCCAACCCGTCGATCTTCGAGAAGGCGATCGGCCATTCGGAGGAGTACGATGCCAGCCTGAAGGCCGTGCAGGAGAACGGCGACAGCCGGGTCATCGACCTCTACGAGGGCCTGGCCATCGCCGACATCCAGGCCGCCGCCGACGTGCTCCGCCCGGTCTACGAGGCGAGCGACGGGGCGGACGGCTACGTCAGCCTCGAAGTCTCGCCCTACCTGGCGCTCGACACCGCGGCGACGCTCCACGAGGCGCGGCGCCTGCACAAGGCGGTCGGCCGCGACAACCTGATGGTGAAGGTGCCGGCGACGCCCGATGGCATCCCGGCGATCCGCCAGCTCACGGCCGAGGGCATCTCGATCAACGTGACGCTCCTGTTCTCGCAGGAGGCCTATGAGGCGGTGGCCCGCGCCTTCGTCGACGGGCTCGACGCCCGGGCCAAGGCCGGCCACGACGTGTCGAAGATCGCCAGCGTCGCGAGCTTCTTCATCAGCCGGATCGACGTGCTGGTGGACAAGCTGCTCGACGAGAAGATCGCCCAGGCCAATGACCCCGACGAGAAGGCGGCGCTCGGCCAGCTCAAGGGCAAGGTCGCGATCGCCAACGCCAAGCTCGCCTACCAGCGCTACCGCAAGATTTTTTCGGAATCCAAGTGGACGGCCCTGGCCGAGAAAGGCGCCAAGGCGCAGCGCCTGCTCTGGGCCTCCACGGGGGTGAAGAACAAGGCCTATTCCGACGTGCTCTACGTCGAGGAGCTGATCGGGCCGAACACCGTCAACACCATGCCGCCCGCCACCATGGACGCGTTCCGCGACCACGGCACCGTCCGGGCGACGATCGAGGAGGACGTGCCCGGCGCCGAGGCCGTCATGGCCCGGCTCGCCCGGGCCGGCATCGACATCGAGGCCGTGGCCGAGCAGCTGGTGACGGAGGGCGTGCAGCTGTTCATCGACGCCGCCGACAACCTGCTCGGCGCCGTCGCCGGCAAGCGCGCGGCGCTGCTCGGCCGGCGCCTCGACGGCCAGAGCTTGGTCATGGACGTCACCCTCGCCACTGAGGCCAAGAAGACCGTCGAGGCCTGGCGCGCGAGCGGTTCGATCCGGCGGCTCTGGGCTGGCGACGCCACCGTCTGGTCCGGCCACGACGAGGCGAGCTGGCTCGGCTGGCTGCACATCGTCGAGGAGGAATTGGCGAAGGCCGCCAACTACGCCGCCTTCTCCGACTGGGTGAAGCAGGAGGGCTTCACCGATGCGGTGGTGCTGGGCATGGGCGGCTCCAGCCTTGGCCCCGAGGTGCTGAGCCTGACCTACGGCCAGCGCGAGGGCTTCCCGAAGCTCCAGATCCTCGATTCGACCCACCCGGATCAGGTACGTGCCCTGGAGGCGAGCATCGATCTCGGCCGGACCCTGTTCATCGTCTCCTCCAAATCAGGCTCGACGCTGGAACCCAACGTCTTTCGCGACTACTTTTTGGGGCGCGTGAAGGAGACGCTGGGTGACCGGGCGGGCGACCATTTCGTCGCCGTGACCGACCCGGGCTCCGACATGGAGCGCGCCGCGCAAAGCGATCAATTCAAAAAAATCTTCTATGGCGTGAAGCAGATTGGCGGCCGCTACTCGGTGCTGTCGGCCTTCGGGCTGGTGCCGGCCGCGGCCCTCGGCCTCGACGTGAAGGCGCTGCTGGAGACGGCCCGGATCATGGTCCGCTCCTGCGGGCCGGTGGTGCCGCCCGCCCAGAACCCGGGCGTGCTGCTCGGCACCGCCATGGGCGCGGCGGGCCTCGCGGGCCGCGACAAGGTCACGATCATCGCCTCGCCGGGCATCGACAGCTTCGGCGCCTGGGCCGAGCAGCTCATCGCCGAATCGACCGGCAAGCAGGGAAAGGGCCTCGTGCCGGTGGATGGCGAACCGGCGAGCGTCCCGGCGGTCTACGGCCGCGACCGGTTCTTCATCTACCTGCGCCTCGACGGACATGCCGAGGAGGCGCAGGACGAGGCCCTGCGCGCCCTGGAACGCGACGGCCACCCGATCGCGCGCATCACCCTCGATTCGGTCGAGCAGCTGCCGCAGGAATTCTACCGCCTGGAGATGGCCACCGCGGTGGCCGGCGCGGTGCTCGGCATCAATCCCTTCGACCAGCCCGATGTCGAGGCCAGCAAGATCGAGACGAAGAAGCTGTTCTCGGAGGCCGAGCGCGACGGCGCCCTCCCCGCGGAGACGCCGCTGTTCGAGGACGGGTCCATCGCCCTCTACGCCGACCCGAAGAACGCCGAGGCCCTGCCCCAGGCGTCGGACGGCCTGGAGGCGGCGCTCAAGGCGCAGGTCGCCCGTCTGAAGGACGGCGATTATCTCGGGCTGCTGGCCTATGTCCCGCGCGACCCGAAGGCCACCGGAATCCTGCAGGAGGCGCGGATCGCCGTGCGCGACGCCCGCAAGGTCGCGTCCTGCCTGGAATTCGGGCCGCGGTTCCTGCATTCCACCGGGCAGGCCTACAAGGGCGGCCCGGATACCGGCGTGTTCCTGCAGATCACCGCGGAGCCCACCGAGGACCTGCCGATCCCCGGCCGGGCGCTGGGCTTCGCCACCGTGGTGGCGGCGCAGGCCCGGGGCGACTTCGCGGTGCTGGCCGAGCGCGGCCGCCGGGCATTGCGGGTCCACATCAAGGGCGACCTCGACGCCGGACTGAAGCGTATCGCAGCGGCGTTGAAGGCGGCGGTGGCTTAGGCACAGGCATCCCCCTCCCCGCAAGGGGGAGTTGAAATCCTGAGGAGATCACAGATGCAACTCGGCATGATCGGCCTCGGCCGGATGGGCGGCAACATCGTCCGGCGCCTCCTGCGCGATGGGCATACGGCCGTGGTGTTCGACCAGAACCCGGCGGCGGTCGCCGGGCTGGTCGAGGCCGGCGCGGTCGGCGCGTCGAGCCTGGAGGATCTGGTCTCGAAGCTGGAGATGCCCCGGGCCGCCTGGGTGATGCTGCCGGCGGGCGCCATCACCGAGGAGGCGGTCAAGACGCTGGCCGGCCTGATGCAGGCGGGCGACTGCGTCATCGACGGCGGCAATTCGTTCTACGGCGACGACGTGCGCCGGGGCATCGCGCTGAAGGCCAAGGGCCTGCACTACGTCGATGTCGGCACCTCGGGCGGCGTCTGGGGGCTGGAACGCGGCTACTGCATGATGATCGGCGGCGACACCGAGACCGTCGATCGCCTCGATCCGATCTTCAAGACCTTGGCGCCCGGCATCGGCGACATCCCGAAGACGCCGAACCGCGCGGGCCGCGACCCCCGCGCCGAGCAGGGCTACATCCATGCCGGGCCGACCGGCGCGGGCCATTTCGTCAAGATGATCCATAACGGCATCGAGTACGGCCTTATGCAGGCCTATGCCGAGGGATTCGACATCCTGAAGCACGCCAATTCGGAGGCGCTTCCGGCCGAGCGCCGCTTCGACCTGAACATGGGCGACATCGCCGAGGTCTGGCGGCGCGGCAGCGTCGTCTCGTCCTGGCTCCTCGACCTGACCGCCCAGGCGCTGGCCGGCGACGAGAACCTTCAGGACTTCTCCGGCTACGTCGAGGATTCCGGTGAGGGCCGCTGGACAATCAATGCCGCCATCGAGGAGAGCGTGCCGGCCACCGTCCTGTCCAACGCCCTGTACCGCCGCTTCCGCTCCCGGGAACAGGAGAGCTACGCCGACAAGCTCCTCTCGGCCATGCGCAAGGGATTCGGCGGCCACCAGGAACCGAAGAAGTCCTGACCCATGAGCCTTCCCGCCGGAACCCACGTCCTGCCCGATCCGCAGGCGGTCGCCCGCGAGGCGGCCGAGCGGCTGATCGTGGCCTGCGGCGAGACCCAATCCGAGCGGATCGCGATCGCCCTGTCCGGCGGCTCGACCCCGAAAGTGCTCTACGGCCTCCTCGCCGGCCCGGACTACGCCGCCCGGGTGCCGTGGGAGCGGATCCACTGGTTCTTCGGAGACGACCGGGTGGTGCCCTGGGACGATGAGCGCAGCAACGTCCGGATGGTCCGCGAGGCCTTCGGGCACGGCTCCCGGATCCCGTCGACGCACCTGCACTTCATCCCGTCCGACGAGGGTGCGGAGGTCGGGGCCCGGGCCTACGAGCGCATCCTGCTCGATTTCTACGGGGCCGAGACCCTCGACCCCGCCCGGCCGCTGTTCGATCTGGTGCTGCTCGGCCTCGGCGAGGACGGTCATACGGCCTCGCTGTTTCCCGGCAAGCCGGCGGTCGATGAGACCACGCGCCTGGTCGCGCCGGTGCCCGAAGCCGGCCTGGCGCCGTTCGTGCCGCGTATCAGCCTGACGCTCCCGGCCCTGGCCTCCTCGCGGCACGTGCTGTTCCTCGTCACCGGCGCCGGCAAGCGCGAACCCCTGGCCCGGCTCGCCGCCGGCGAAGATCTGCCCGCGGGTCGGGTGACCAATCTGGGCGACGTGGCCTGGCTGCTCGACGAGGCCGCTGCCGGTTAAAAGCCCGCGTGGACCGTTACGGTCTGGCAAGGCGGCCGCGCTAGACCGGGTTGCCTGCTGCGTGGTCCGGGTCCGACCGCGTGGCGGCGGCGGTTCTATGCCACGAAGGGCCAGATGCGCGTGGGCACCGTCGTCCTCTACACCGATCAACCCGCGCGCCGCGCCGATCTGCTGCTGGCGCTTCAGCAGATCGCCTCCTGCGCGGTGCTGGACGCTGCCGCGATGCCGCCCGCCGGCCCCTGCCTCGCTCTGGTGGCCGACCTCGATCTGCTGCAGCCCTCCCCGCTTGTGGGCTTGCGGACGCTGATCGCCGCCTTCCCGGACCTGCCGCGGATTTTCCTGATGCGCAGCATGGGCGCCCGCAGCCTGTCGGCGGCGCGCGGACTTGGAGCGCAGCTCTGCCTTCCGGAGGACACGCCTGTCGGAACCGTGGTCGAGGCCCTGCGGGCGCAAGTGTCGCCCGTGCCGGACACGCCCAAACCGGGTGCGCGCGGTCGCTCAGCGCTGGTCGTGCAGGCCGCCGACAAGGCAGGCGCGGTCATCGCCAACCTGCTCGATGCCGCGCGGGATTCGGGCACGGTCGATGCCGCCCTGGTCAATGACGGCCTGGAGCCGATCCTCGGGGCGATCGGCCAGGGCGGCCTGACCGCCTGGCTCGACACGGTGCGCGCCTACGACGATGCCACCTATCAGCATTGCCTGCTCGTGGCGGGCCTGGCCGCGACCTTCGCGATCGACCTCGGCTTCTCGGTGGCCGACCGCCAGCAGCTCGTGCGCGCCGCCCTGGTGCACGATGTCGGCAAGGCCAAGATCCCCCTGGCGATCCTGAACAAGGCGGGCCCCCTCGACGCGGCCGAGCGGGCGGTGATGCGCGCGCATGCGGCGCTGGGGCACCAGATCCTGGTCCAGGCCGGTGGCTTCGACGATGCCGTGCTGCGAGTGGTGCGCCATCACCACGAATTGCTCGACGGCTCGGGCTACCCGGACGGGCTCGCCGGGGAGGCCATCGACGATATCGTCCGCCTGATCACCGTCTGCGACGTCTACGCGGCCCTGGTCGAGCGCCGCCCCTACCGCGCCCCGATGCCGGCCGCCGAAGCCATGGCGATCCTGCACGGCATGGACGGCAAGCTCGATGGGGCTCTGGTGCGGGCCTTCGAGCGCTCCGTTGCCGGGTCCTGACCGGCGCTTGTCGTGCGGCAAAGTCCCGTCGATCGCGGAAGCCCGATCCGGCCCCTCGATCCCGAGCCGTCATTGCTTCGCGGCGCTCGCACGGGCAGCGGGCCGCGCACGGACGAGCCGGAAACCGCATGAGACTCGTAGCGGTCCCATTGCTCTACAGTGAGGCGAAACGCGAGCCTGCTGCACAACTTCCGCACAGATTGGAATGACATTTCGACTTTTTGCCATTCTGCGCAACCTCATTGCTCTCGCGGGCCGTCCGAGCGCGAACTTCGCAACCCGTCTTCCGCCCCTTCGCGCTAGGCTTCACCCAGCCTGACGGAGGGCTGTGTAAGGAGACCGCGCATGACCCCGCTGACCCATCCGGCCGAAGTCGAGGCGATGCTGGCGGATCTTGCGCACGCGGCTAGCCGCTCCCCGGACGCCTATCTGACCTCGGCCCGGACGACCCTGCTGACGATCCTGGCGCGGCCGGACTTGCTGTACCGGACGCGGCTGGTCGCGCCGCCGGAGGGTCTCGGCCGCAACCTGCTGTTCGGCACGGGGGCCATCAGCGTCTGGGCCATGGTGTGGCGCCCCGGCGCGGTCACGCCCGTGCACGATCACCATTGCTCCTGTTGCTTCGGCCTGCTCAGCGGCAGCCTGCGCGAGACCTGGTATCGCCCGATCAGCGAGACGCATGCGGTCGCGACCCAGGATGCGGTCCGCGCACCCGGCTACGTGGCTTGCATGATGCCGTCGGGACCGAACCTGCATCGGATCGCCAATGACGGCCCGGACACGGCGATCTCGATCCACGTCTACGGCTACGATCCCCGGGAGCAATCCTCCTCGGTCCACCGTACCTACGCGGTCGCGGCGGGGTGAAGGTCGCCCCGGTCCGGGGGCTTTCAATCCATGTACATCGTCGGCACGGCCGTCGTGTACTTCATCTCTTCCATGGCGATGGAGGAGGACAAATTCGAGAATTCGAGCTTGGCGATGAGCCGCTGGTAGACGGCGTCGTAGGTCTCGATGTCGGGCACGACGATGCGCAGCAGGTAGTCGATCTCGCCGGTCAGGCGCCAGGCCTCGACGATCTCCGGAAAGCCGGCGACGACCCGGCGGAACGCGTCGGACCAGTCGGCCGCGTGGCGGGGCGCCTTCACGGCCACGAACACCGTGGTCGAAACGTTGACCTTGCGCCGGTCCACCAGGGCGACCCGACCGCGGATGACCCCTGAGGCCTCCAGTTTCTTGACCCGGCGCCAGCACGGGGCTGCGCTGACACCGACCCGCTCGGCCAGCTCTGCGACCGGCAGGGTCGCATCCTGCTGGAGGACGTCCAGGATTTTTCGGTCCACCGCGTCCATGCGAAAGCTGCTCCCGCGCGGGGTCCGGGTTGCCGGGGCTACAGGACGAAGTGCTTCGAGAGCTTCAGCCCCTGGGCCTGGTAGTTCGAGCCGGCCCCCGCACCATAGAGGGTTTTCGGGACCGCCAGCATCCGTTCGTAGACGAGCCGGCCGACGATCTGGCCGTCCTCCAGCAGGAACGGCACGTCCCGGGAGCGGACCTCGAGCACCGCGCGGGCGCCCGCACCCCCGGCCCCGGCATGGCCGAAGCCCGGATCGAAGAACCCGGCGTAATGGACCCGGAACTCGCCGACCAGCGGATCGAACGGCACCATCTCGGCGGCGTGGTCGGGGGGGACTTGCACCGATTCCTTGGAGGCCAGGATGTAGAACTGGCCGGGATCGAGGATCAGGGCGCCGGATCCGTCGGCGGCCAGGGGCTCCCAGAAATCCGCCGCCCGATGGCGGCCCGGGGCGTCGACATCGACCAGCCCGGTATGGCGCTTGGCCCGGTAGCCGATGAGGCCGTCGAAACCCGACAGGTCCACCGAGACCGCGACGCCGCCCTGGAAGGACGGGGTGTCGGAATCGACCAGCGGCGCGCGCGCGTGCAACTGGCCGAGCTCCGCCTCGTTCAGCCGCGGCGACCCCTGGCGGAAGCGGATCTGCGACAGGCGCGAGCCGGTCCGGACCAGCACCGGGAAGGTGCGCGGCGAAATCTCGGCGTAGAGCGGCCCGGTATAGCCGGGCTCGACCTGGTCGAACGCCTCGCCCCGGTCGGTGATCACCCGGGTGAACACGTCGATGCGGCCGGTGGAGCTTTTGGGGTTGGCGGCCGCAGCCAGGTCGCCCGGGAGCGCAAGGCTCTCCTGCAACTCGGCGATGTAGACGCAGCCGGTCTCCAGCACCGCGCCGGGGCGCAGGTCGATCGCGTGCAGCGACAAGCGCTCGACGCAGGCCTGGACGGTGCGGGCCGCCCCCGGCAGGAAGCTGGTGCGGACCCGGTAGGCTTTGGCGCCGAGGCGCAGATCGAGGCTCGCGGGCTGGATCTGATCACCCGCGAAGGCGTCGGCAACGCGGATGCCGCCGGCCTGGGCCAGCGCGGCGATCGCCTCGGCCGGCAGGATGCCGGAGCGGGTCCCGGCGCTCGGATCGGCGTCGCCCGATTCGGCGGCCTGCTTGCCTGCACCCGCGTTCATCGCGCCTCGACTCCTTCGCGCGCCTCCGGGTGGATCCGCGTTCCTCGACGTTCTCCGCCGGGACTGGCTAATGCCGGCTTAATCCGGGTCGTCCGACGCGCGGCTTCCCCGGCTCCACCACCATCGGACGGGCCTGCGGCATCATCCGCGCGAGGTAGTCCGCCGCAATTGACGGCGATTTCGCCGCCTACTACCACCGCCTGTGAAGCGTGTTCAATTCGTCTTCATCGAATCGCGCCGTTCGAAGAAGGGCCTTATAGGGCGATGTACAAGGCCGAGACGCGGGGAATTCGAGTGACCGTTCAGCCTCGCTTCGTCGAGGAGGAATCCTCGCCGAACGAGAGCCGCTATTTCTTCGCTTATACGGTCGAGATTGTGAACACCGGCAGCGAGCAGGTGCAGCTGCGCTCCCGGCATTGGCGCATCATCGACGGACACGGCGCCTGCCAGGAAGTGCGGGGCACAGGTGTGGTCGGCAAGCAGCCTGTGCTGGAGCCGGGCGAGTCCTTCTGCTACACCAGCGGCTGCCCGCTCAACACGCCCGATGGGCTGATGGCCGGCAGCTACACCATGGCGACGGTGGCCGGCGAGAGCTTCGAGGCCGAGATTCCCGCCTTCTCCCTCGACAGCCCGCACGTCCGCCGCAGCCTGCACTGAGGTTCCGGTTCCGGGGCCTCGCTCCGGAGGGATTCATGTCTGGGAACGGCGAGCGGCTCAGCCCGCTCGACATGCTCGCCCGCCTCGTGTCGTTCGATACCGAGAGCGACAAGTCGAACCTCGCCCTGATCGAGTCCGTCTGCGCCTATCTCGACGGCTGGGACGTCCCTTACCTGCGATTGCCGAACGCGGCCGGCGACAAGGCGGCCGTGTTCGCCACGGTCGGCCCGAGGGTCGATGGCGGCGTCGTGCTCTCCGGCCACACCGACGTGGTTCCGGTGGCGGGCCAAGCCTGGACCAGCGACCCGTTCACCCTGCGCGTCGCCGATGGCCGGGCCTACGGCCGTGGCGCGGTCGACATGAAGGCGTTCGACGCCCTGGCGCTGGCCCTGGTGCCCGACATGCTGGCGGCCGGTCTCAAGCGGCCGATCCATATCCTGCTCTCCTACGATGAGGAGACGACCTGCCTCGGCTCGATGGACGCGATCACGCGGTTCGGCGCCGACCTGCCCCGCCCCGGCGCCGTGATCGTCGGCGAGCCGACCGGGATGGAGGTCGCGGACGCGCATAAGAGCATCGTCACTTGCCTGACCACCGTGCACGGCCACGAGGCCCATTCCGCCCGGCCGGCGCTGGGGGCGAACGCGGTGGCGGCGGCCTGCGATCTGGTCGCCGGCCTCAACCGGATCGCCGACCAGATGATCGAGCGCGGCGACGCGTCGGGGCGGTTCGATCCGGCCGCGAGCACCGTTCATGTCGGGACGATCCACGGCGGCACGGCGCGCAACATCCTCGCCAAGGAGTGCCGCTTCCACTGGGAGTATCGCGGCCTGCCGGATCTCGACCCGGGTGAGATCCCGCGCCTGTTCGCCGAGGCGGTCGAGCGGGTGACGCGCGAGCGCCTGAACCGCTACGGTGATTACGGGCGAATCGAGACGATCGAGGAGGTCGACATTCCGGGGCTCGCACCCGAACCCGGCTCCGAGGCCGAATTGCTGTGCCTGCGGCTCGCCGGGCGCAACCGCACCATCGCGGTGCCGTACGCCACCGAGGCCGGGCGCTTCCAGCAGGCCGGCATCCCGACCGTGGTGTGCGGACCCGGCGACATCGCCCAGGCCCACCAGCCCGACGAGTTCATCACCCTCGATGCGCTCGGCAAGGGCGAGCGGTTCCTGAGATCCCTGATCGAGGCTTACGCGTCATGAACGCGCTCACCGGCATCACCATCAAGCTGCGCCCGCTGGAACGCGAGGATCTGCGCTTCGTCCACCAGCTCAACAACAACGACAGCATCATGCGCTACTGGTTCGAGGAGGCCTACGAGTCCTTCGCCGAGCTGCAGCAGCTTTACGAGCGCAACATCCACAACCAGACCGAGCGCCGCTTCATCGTCGCCGATCCGAGCGGCGAGCCCGCGGGGCTGATCGAGCTCGTGGAGATCAACCACCTGCACCGGCGCTGCGAGTTCCAGATCGCGATCCATCCGAGCTTCCAGGGACGCGGCTATGCTTGGCAGGCCACCCGGATCGCCATGGACTACGCCTTCAGCGTGCTCAACATCCACAAGCTGTATCTGCACGTGGACAGGGACAATGCCCGGGCGGTGCGGATCTACGAGCGCTGCGGCTTCCGCCCCGAAGGCGTGCTGAAGGACGAGTTCTTCGTGAACGGCCGCTATCGCGACGCGGTGCGGATGTGCCTGTTCCAGCCGGACTACCTCAAGAACCGCGGCAACGGCGACATCGCCGAGCCGGTGCTGAAGGTCTGACGGGTTTTCCGGGTCAAGAAGGCACCGCAGCTTCGGCAGGATCCATCGACCGCTCGATCATTGATAAGCTAGAATCCTACTGCTTCGGCTGCTCGCCGATCTCGGCCTCGACCTCCTGCGGGTCGAGGTCGTAGCGCCGGGAGCAGAATTCGCAGGTGATGACGATGCGGCCGTCATCCGCGACGATGTCGCGACGCTCCTGCGGCGAGAACGCGCGGATCATGCCCATGACCCGCTCCCGCGAGCAGCGGCAGGCCTCGTGCACCGGCTGTCGGTCGAACACCCGCACGCCGCGCTCGTGGAACAGCCGATAGAGCAGGCGCTCGCTCGACACGCCGGGATCGACCAGTTCGTGGTCCTCCACGGTGCCGACCAGCGACCGCGCCTCGACCCAGGCATCGTCCTCGACCGCCTGCCCGGACAGGTGCGTGTGCCCCTCCGGGATATCGCCCGGCGGCAGGTCGGCGAGGCGGGCCCGGTCGATCGACTGGGGCAGGAACTGCACGATCAGGCCGCCGGCGCGCCACCGGCCCGTGCCCTCCTCCACGGCCTCGGCGACCGCGAGGCGCACCTGCGTGGGGATTTGCTCCGACTGGCGGAAATACTGGTGTGCAGCCTCCTCCAGACTTTGGCCTTCCAGCGCGACGACGCCCTGGTAGCGGCTGGCCGCGGAGCCCTGGTCGATGGTCATGGCCAGATGGCCGGCGCCGATCAGGTCGGCATCCTTGAGCGGGCGCTCGCCGAGGGCCGCGACCCGCTCCGCGTCGAACCGGGCCGTGGCGCGCAGGCGGTCGGGCGCCTCGAAATCGACCACGATCATCGCCACCGGGCCGTCGGTCTTGGTCTGGAGCTGGAAACGACCCTCGAACTTGAGCGACGAGCCGAGCAGCACCGTCAGCGCCGCGGCCTCCCCCAGGAGCCGGGCGACGGCATCGGGGTAGCCGTGGCGACGCAGGATCGTGTCCACCGAGGGGCCGAGCCGGACCAGGCGCCCGCGCACATCGAGGGCCTCGACGGCGAAGGGCAGCACGGCATCGTCCGGGCCGTCATGGCCGTTGCCGAAGGCCTGCGGCTGGGATTGCGACGCTGGTCCTGAGGTCATGCCCGCTCCGATCGATAGGTCCGGCTCCCGCCGCGGACGCTCCGACGTGCCGGGGCGCGGATCCCGCTCCCGCAGGGAGAAGGATGGCGTGAGGAAGAGGGCCCGGCCGAAGTGATCTGTCCCTCAACCCCGCCCGCGCCCGCACGAGAGAGGGGGCGCATCGCGCCACATCCGTCGCCGGGATGCTGCCATGCGGCAGCGTTGATGGGGATACGGGCCGCAAACGCCGCCCGCTCCGACGCATATGGGGCGCCAGTGCCTCGAGTGCGAGCCCGCGATCAGGGCGTCCCCGCACCCAGGCACCAGGCCAAAATGCCCTTCTGCGCGTGCAGGCGGTTCTCGGCCTCGTCGAACACCACCGAGCGCGGCCCGTCCATGACTTCGGCCGTGACCTCCTCGCCGCGATGGGCCGGCAGGCAGTGCATGAAGATCGCGTCCGGGTCGGCGGCGGCCATCAGCGCGGCGTTCACCTGATAGGGGCTCAGCAGGTTGTGGCGATGACCCTCGTCGTCGTCGCCCATCGAGACCCAGCAATCCGTGACCACGGCGTCGGCACCCTCGACGGCCGCGAAGGCATCGGTCGTGACGGTGACGTTCGCGCCCTCGCCCCTCGCCCAGGCGATCAGGCCCGGGGGCGGCGCAAGCTCGGGCGGGCTCGCGATGTTCAGGCCGAAGTCGAGCCGTGCGGCCGCGTGGACCCAGCTCGCCAGGACATTGTTGGAATCGCCCGACCACGCCACGGTGCGGCCCTTGATCGGCCCGCGATGCTCCTCGAAGGTCATCACGTCGGCCATGATCTGGCAGGGATGCGAGACCTTGGTCAGGGCATTGATCACCGGCACGGTGGCGTGCTCGGCCAGTTCCAGCATCTGGCCGTGGTCGAGGATGCGGATCATAATTGCGTCGACGAAGCGCGACAGGACCTTGGCGGTGTCGCCGATGGTCTCGCCCCGGCCGAGCTGCATCTCTGAGCCGGTGAGCATCAGGGTCTCGCCGCCGAGCTCGCGCATCGCCACGTCGAACGAGACGCGGGTGCGGGTCGAGGGCCGGTCGAACACCATCGCGAGAGTCTTGCCCACCAGGGGGCGCTCGGCGGCGCGCTCGCCCTTGCGGCGGTGCGCCTTGATGGCGGCGCTCGCGTCGAGCACCCCGCGCAGATCCGCCCCGGAGAAGTCCTTGAGGTCGAGGAAGTGGCGGGGGGCGGCACCGTTCAGGTGCGGGACCGGGGCACGCGCCCGGCCGTCAATCTGGGCTTTCATCGCGTTACGTTCGCTAGAGCCTGCTCCACGATCACCTGATCATGAACGACACTCTATCTCCTGGTGAGGGGCATTCTCGTCAGGCCCGGCGGGATCGACCGCACCCGAAAATGCTTCGCACCGCCCGGCACCGGAACGCGGCGCAGGGCGGTGATTCGAAAAAGCGGGCTCTGCCTCTGTTACTCGGCGGCCCCTCGCAGGGCTTCGAAGGATGAGGCGGCCTGGTCCAGCCGCCGGACCGCTTCGTCGATCTCGCCGTCGCCGACGATCAGCGGCGGCAGCAGACGGACGATGTTGTCGCCGGCCGGGATCACGAGGAGGTGGGCGGCCCGGGCGGCGGCGGCGAAATCGGTGTTCGGCACGCCGAGCTTGAGGCCGAGCATCAGCCCCTCGCCGCGGATCTCCTGGAACACGTGCGGGTGGCGGTCGCGCAAGGCGGCGAGCTTCTGCTTGAGCAGCAGCCCGGCATGGGCGACGCGGTCGAGGAATCCGTCCGCCAGCACAACATCGAGCACGGCGTTGCCCACCGCCATGGCGAGCGGGTTGCCGCCGAAGGTGGTGCCGTGGCTGCCGGCGGTCATGCCGCGGGCCGCCTCGCTCGTGGCGAGGCAGGCCCCCATCGGGAAGCCGCCGCCGATGCCCTTGGCCGCGCTCATGATGTCCGGCGTGATGCCGGACCATTCATGGGCGAACAGCTTGCCGGTACGCCCGACACCGGTCTGGACCTCGTCCATGATCAGCAGGAGACCGTGCGCATCGCAGAGCTCGCGCAGGCGGTGCAGGTCCGCATGCGGGATCACCCGGACGCCGCCCTCGCCCTGGATCGGCTCGATCATCAGGGCTGCCGTCTCCGGTCCGATCACGGCCTCCAAAGCCGCGTAGTCGCCGGCCGGGACCTGGTCGAAGCCGTCGACCTTGGGGCCGAAGCCCTCGATGTACTTCTGCTGCCCGCCGGCCGCCAGCGTCGCCAGGGTCCGCCCGTGGAAGGCGCCCGCGAAAGTGACGATCCGGTAGCGCTCCGGGTTGCCGCCGGCAGCGTGGTACTTCCGGGCGATCTTGATCGCCGCCTCGTTGGCCTCGGCCCCCGAGTTGCAGAAGAACACCACGTCCGCGAAGGTCGCGTCCACGAGGCGCCGGCCGAAGCGCTCGCCGCCCGGGATCTCGAACAGGTTCGACGTGTGCCAGATCCGGCCGGCCTGCTCGGTGAGCGCGCCGACGAGGTGCGGATGGGCGTGGCCGAGGCCGTTGACCGCGATGCCGGCGCCGAAATCGAGGTATCGCTCCCCGGCCTCCGTCACGAGCCAGGCGCCCTCGCCGCGCTCGAAGGCGAGCGGCGCGCGGACGTAGGTCGGCAGAAGGGCTGACGTCACGGATCCCGTCTCCGTCTCTCAGAAGGCCCGGAGCAAGCGGTGTGCCGGCTCCAAATGAAAGTGCCGCCTCGTCATGGGCGGCACGCGCGCGATTACTATGAAACGACCGGCTCCTGTCAACGTTGCGGGGTCAATTCCGGGCGCGCGGCTGCTCTGCACGATGCTTGCGCGGCGCGGATTTCAGCGGTGTGACGCCCGGCTGCTCCCCTTGCGCGGCGGGGCGCGGTCATGCTCCTGCTCCCGCAGAACCGAGTCAGCGCGGGAGAATCCCATGAGCACGATCAAGGAACGCCTCGAGAAGCTGGGCCTCGCCCTGCCGAAGGCGGCGGCGCCGGTGGCGAACTACGTGCCGTTCGTGCGCACCGGCAACCTCGTGGTCATTTCCGGTCAGGTCTGCTTCGGGGCGGACGGGACCATCGCCCCCGAGCACACGGGCAAGGTCGGCGGCAGCGTTTCACCCGAGGCCGGCAAGTCTGCCGCCCGGCTCTGCGCCCTCAACGTCCTGGCCCAGCTCGAGGCCGCGGTGGGCGATCTCGACCGGGCCCTGGAGCAATGCGTGCGGCTTTGCGGCTTCATCAATGCCGCGCCCGGCTTCTCGGCGGTGGCCGGGGTGATGAACGGCGCCTCCGACCTGATGGTCGAGCTTTTGGGCGATAGCGGGCGCCATGCCCGCTCGACGGTCGGCGTCGCCGAGCTGCCCCTCGACGCCGCGGTCGAGGTCGAGGCGATCTTCGAGGTCCGCTGAGCGTGGCCGCGCCCGACTGGCTGACCGCGCGGCCGATCGCCCATCGCGGACTGCACGACCGGGCGGCGGGCCGGCCGGAGAACACCCTGGCCGCCGCCCGCGCCGCGGTGGCGGGGGGCTTTTCCATCGAGTGCGACGTGCAGCTAAGCGCCGACGGCGAGGCGATGGTGTTCCACGACGCCGCGCTGGGCCGGCTGACCGGGGCGAGCGAGGCGATCGGGACCAAATCCGCGGCCGAGCTCGGGGCGCTCACCGTCGCCGGGACGTCCGAGACGATCCCGACCCTGACGGAATTCCTGGCGGCGGTGGCCGGGGCGGTGCCGGTCGTGGTCGAGGTCAAATCCCGCTACGACGGCGATCCGCGGCTGGCGGCCCGCGCAGCCGCAATCGCCGCCGCCTATTCCGGTCCGGTGGCGCTCAAATCCTTCGATCCGCAGGTGGTCGCGGCGCTCCGCGACCTGTGCCCGCCCGCGATCCCGCGCGGGATCGTCGCCGAGACCACCCAGGACGATCCGGCCTATGCCGGCATGCCCTGGGCGACGCGCCGGGCCCTGTCCAACCTGCTGCATTTCTCGGAGTCCCGGCCCGACTTCCTGTCCTGGCGGGTCGACGATCTGCCCTGCGCGCCGACCTACCTGTGCCGGCTCCTGAGCCGCATCCCGGTGATGGCCTGGACCGTGCGGACCGAGGACCAGCGCGTGCGCGCGGGCGCGCATGCGGACCAGATGGTGTTCGAGGGGTTCGTCCCGTGACCGGCACGTGCCGCCGGATCGCCGGGGACGGAGTAACGTACGGCCGCGCCCCGAGCCTGCGCGCCCGGCCGTGCCAGGCCCCGCACGCTTCGATCGCCGCCAGCGTCGGCCGCATCTGCGCAAACAACCTCAAAAGCTGATTGCGCTCGCGAGGCCGCCGCGGGACGGATCCGACTCAGGGAGCCGGGGCGGTGGCCGCGAAGGACGCCGTCGTCAGATCGCGGCTCCCGCCGCTGGAGAGGGTCGCAAGAAACGCCAGCAGGTCCGCTCGCTCCGCCGCGCTGAGATGGAGCGGCTTGATCGCCCGGGACCGGCTCGGGCGGTCGATCCCGCCGCGATCGTAGAGATCGATCACGGCTTCCAGGGTCGCGGCCGAGCCATCATGCATGTAGGGGCCGCGCTGGGCGACTTCCCGGAGCGTCGGGGTCTTGAAGGCGTAGCGCAAGGCGACGGATGTGGGCTTGAAGCGGCCGCGGCCGATATCGCCGCCGGTGCCGACCCCGATGTCGTGGAACGAGTTGTCGGTGAACGACCAGCCGGAATGACAGCTGGCGCAGTCGGCCCGGCCGTTGAACAGGTCGAAGCCGCGCTTGGCCGGCTCGGCGATGGCGGCCTCGTCGCCGGCGATCCAGCGGTCGAACGCGGTGGTTCCGGTGACGATCAGGCGCTGGAAGGTCGCCAGGGCCGCTTCGAGCCGGTCCCGGGTTATGGCAGGCTCGTCGAACGCGGCGGCAAAGGCGGCGGCATAGCTCGAATCGGCGGAGAGCCGGGCGAGCGCGTCGGCCATCGGCAGGTTCATGTTGGTCGGCGAGGTCAACGGCATCGCGGCGACGGCTTCGAGGGTCTTGAACTTCCCGTCCCAGCCCATCGGGCCGTCCTGCCAGGCGACGTTGATCAGCGTCGGCGTCCGCAGGTCCATGTCGCCCTGCATCCGCGTCGCGGCGCGCGCACGGCCATCGCCCCAGGCGAGATCCGGGACGTGGCAGGTCGCGCAGGCGCGGCTGCCGTCGCCGGACAGGATCGGATCGAAGAACAGGCGCCGGCCCAGTTCGGCCTTGGCGGCGGAATAGGGGTTCTCGCCGGGGAACGGGATCTCGGCAGGCGGACGATAGCTCTCGCGCCAGCCGGCCCGGCGCGGATCGGCACCGCCGCCGGTTCCGGCCGCCACGCCGACCAATCCAAGAAGCCCCGCGATCGCGGCGCCGACCTTCCAAGCCATCACCGACCTCACCCGTGAGCTTTTGGCCGGTATTTGTTGACGACCGATGAATCCGAATAGAAAAATCGACCTTTGCGAACGTATTGGCGGGTGCAGGATGACGCACCCAGGCATTTTCGCCGCATACTTTTGTGAACCGGTCCATCACTCCAGTCGAATGGAGACGCTGTCGCTCGCGCCCGTGGCATCGAGAACCGAGATTCGCGCGAAACCGGCTCCGCCCGGAACCCACTCAGCCCTGCGCCGCGGCGTTTGCGCGACGGGCTGACCGTCGACCAGCCAGGTCATGGGCGGCACCCCGCCCAGCGCCTTGAGGGCGAGACCCTGGCTTGCCGTGTCGCGATCGTCCCCACGGCCGGCCGCGAGACCGAGATCGATGCGCGCCCCGTCCGGGGGATAGGCGATCCTGAGCGTCGGACCCTGCGCATCGGGCCCATCGCGATGCAGGCGGCGCAGCGGCGGCGGCAGGTTGCCGGTCGCAGCCGCGCTCAGGGCGTCGCGGGGCTGCGGCACCGGCTCGGGTTCGGTCCCGAGCCGTGCGAAGGCATCGAACAGGATCGGGGCGGCGGCCACGCGGCCGACGAGGCCGGGCACAGGAGCGCCGTCGGGACGCCCGATCCAGGCCGCCACGGTAATACGCCGGTCGAAACCCGCCGCCCAGGCGTCGCGGTAGCCGAACGACGTGCCGGTCTTGTAGGCGATTCGGTTCGGCAGCGCGTTCTCCGGCGGCGGCGTCCCGCGCAGGATGTCGGCGACGTACCACGCCGCCACCGGCTCGGTGACCCGATGCTCGGCGCCGGTGGCGGCTGAATCCCCGGCCCGGCGCAGGATGTCCGGCACCGTGCCGCCGCGGGCCAGCCCGGCATAGAGCCGCGCCAGGTCAGTGAGGGTGATGCCGAGGCCGCCCAGAGCCACCGGCAGGCCGGGGGCCGCCTCGCGCGGCAGCTGGATCCCGGCGCCGGCCGCCCGCAGCCGGGCGATGAAGCGCGCCGGCCCGACCGCCTCCATCAGCGCCACCGCGGGCACGTTGAGCGAGAGCTGCAACGCGCGCCGTGCCGTGACCGTCCCCTGAAAGGTCAGGTCGAAATTTTCCGGCGCGTAGTTCGCCGAGAACCGCGCCGGGCGGTCCTCCAGCAGCGTCTCGGGATGGGCGAGCCCGTTCTCGAAGGCGAGAGCGTAGACGAAGGGCTTCAGGGCCGAGCCCGGCGAGCGTATCGCCACGGTCATGTCGATCGCCCCGCGTCGGGTCGGATCGAGGTAGCCGGCGCTGCCGACCTGGGCGAGGACGCGGCCGTCGCGATTGTCGAGCACCAGGATCGCCGCCGAGAGGGCCGGTCCCGTCGCAGCGGCGCGCTCGGCCGCCAGGGCCTCGAGCCGTGCCTGCAGCCGCCCGTCGATGGACAGGCGGATCACGACCGCGCCCGGCTCGGCCGCCACCGCCTCCTCGGCCGCATGGGCGGCCAGCATCGGGAACGGCTTTCGCTCGGCCGTCACCGGCTCGGCCTTGGCGGCCGCGGCTTCGGCCATGGTGAGGAGGCCCCGGCGCGCCGCCAGATCGAGCACACGGTCGCGGGCGGCGCGGGCGCGGGCTGGGAACCGGTCCGGCCGGCGGGTCTCGGGGGATTGCGGCAGGGCGACCAGCAGGGCCGCCTGCGCCGCCGTGAGCCGCGCCGGCTCCCGTCCGAAATAGGCGAGGCTCGCCGCCCGCACGCCTTCGAGCGAGCCGCCATAGGGGGCGAGCGCCAGGTAGAGGTCGAGCAAAGCCGCCTTGCCGAGGCGCCGCTCCAGCGCCACCGCCCGCACCATCTGGCGGAGCTTGGCCTCCAGGGATCGTCCGTGGCGCGGCTCGACGAGGCGGGCGACCTGCATCGACAGGGTCGAGCCCCCGGAGAGGATTCGCCCATGCCCCAGCCACTGGGCGGCCGCGCGCAGGATCGCCACCGGGTCGATGCCGGGATGCGACTCGAAGCGCCGGTCCTCGTAGGCGAGCAGCATCGCCCGGTAGCGCGGATCGACGCTCGCCGCAGTGACCGGCAGGCGCCAGCGGCCGTCCGCGGTGGCGAAGGGGCGCAAGAGCGTGTCGGACCGGTCGAGCACCACGGTGGAGCGCGCGGCAGCCGCCGCCAAGTCGAGGGGCGGCAGCGAAGCGGCGTAGCGCCAGACCATCCCGGCGCCCGCCGCCACGAGCCCGAGCAACAGGGCCGCAATCCCGAGGCAGACGCCGGCCGCCCGGCGGGTGCGCGGGGGCGAGGCGAGGATGCCGGGATCAGGCCCGTGGTGTGGCACGCATCCTCCTGGTCCCGGGTCTGCCGGCGCCGCGCACAGATTCAAAGAACTGCGGCGGCGGGCAAGTCCTGGGCAGGCAAGTCCCGGGCAGCCCGGTTCAGCCGACGCCGCGCAGGTCCGGGAAGGTCGGCCGCCCCGCCTGCCCCAGCCGGATCGGGAAGGGCACGACGTTGGACGACAGCAATGCGGGTTCGGTTTCGAGACTCTGCGGCACGGGCTTGCGCGCCTTGGCAGGCTTCGCCCAGCGCTCGATCCTCTTGAAGTAGGCCCGTCGGGTCAGCCAGATCGGAAATCGCCTGCCTTTGAGCATGTTCAACTCCTCGTCGACACGTGCACGAATCGCGAAATCCAGTCGACGAATCTCAATCACTGGCGATTGATCGAATCATGACTGTATTCGTGATACCATGCGATCATGTTCACGGCCGCATCCCCCGTTTGGGGGACGCGCGACGGGAGGATGGGACCGCCGCTCAAGCTGCGGCCGATTCCTTGGCCCGGTCGAGCGCGAGCTTGACGACGGAGACCTGATCGACCTTGCCGCTGCCGAGCATCGGGATCGCGTCCAGCACCACCACCTCGGCGGGGATGGCCACGTCGGAGGCGCCGCGCGCCTTGGCGAAGCTCTGGTAGGCGGCCCGGGTCGCGCCCGTCTCCTGGGTGAACAGCACCAGCCGCTCGCCCTTGCGCGGGTCCGGCACCGCCGCGACCGCGCTGGGCTGGTTCGGCCAGAGCTCGGCGGCGAGCGCCTCGATGCCGGCGAGCGAGACCATTTCGCCGGCGATCTTGGCGAAGCGCTTGGCCCGGCCCTTGATCGTCACGAAGCCCATGGCGTCGATCGCCACGATGTCGCCGGTGTCGTGCCAGCCGTCCGGCGGCGGCTCCAGCATGCCGGGCTTCTCCGCCCGCAGGTAGCCCAGCATGATGTTCGGCCCCCGGAGGGAGAGGCGGCCGCCCTCCTCGATCCCGGGTACAGGCTCCAGGCGGGTCTCGATCCCGGGCAGGATCCGCCCGACCGTGCCGAAGCGGTTGAACATCGGCGTGTTCAGCGCCACCACGGGTCCGCATTCGGTGACGCCGTAGCCCTCCAGGATGCGCAGCCCGAACTTCTCGCCCCAGGTCCTGCGGGTCGATTCCTTCACGGCCTCGGCGCCGGCCACCACGTAGCGGAGCGAGCGCAGGTCGTAGGCATGGGCGGCGCGGGCGTAGCCGGCCAGGAACGTGTCGGTGCCGAACAGGACCGTGCTGTTCGACCCGTAGATCAGCTCCGGGACGATCCGGTAATGCAGCGGCGACGGGTAGAGATAGACCGGCACCCCGGAGACCAGGGGCAGGATCAGCCCGGCGGTCAGCCCGAAGGCGTGGAACACCGGCAGCACGTTGAACACCTTGTCGGTCGGGCCGAAATCGATCCGGGCCGCCACCTGCGCCACGTTGGCGAGCATGCAGCGGTTCGCCAGCACCACGCCCTTCGGCGTGCCCTCGCTTCCCGACGTGAACAGAACCGCGGCCGGATCCTCGCCCGCGCGCTTCACCAGGGGGCGCCGGCCGGCCAGCAGCGCACGGATCTTGTCCGAGGCCGTGATGGTCGCGCGCACGTCCTCCAGGTAGACCAGCTCCACCGTTCCCTTGATCGCCTCGATGAGGCTGCCGAGCCTTCCCTTCTCAATGAACGTCCGGGAGGTCAGGATCCTGTCGACCTGCGCCGCCCGGCACGCGGAGAGCACGTTGGCCGGCCCGGCGGAGAAATTGATCATCGCCGGCACCCGGCCCGCCGAGGCCAGGGCGAACAGGGTCACGGCGGCGCCGTTGGCGTTGGGCAGCATCACGCCGATCCGGCCGCCCTCGGGGGCGAGCGGCATCAGCTTGCGGCCGAGCACGTTGGCGCCGAGGACCAGCCGGCTGTAGGTCAGGCGGCCGGTGACCGGGTCCTCGACGGCGTTGCGGCGCCAGCCGTGGCGGTCTCCGGCATCGATCAGCGCCGCCATCAGGCCGCGATCGGTGTCGGCGGTGCGGAACAGCAGGTCGGACATGATGCCGTAGAGCGCCGCCCCGGCGGCCTGCCGCCGGGCCTTGCCGCGCAGGGTGTCGTCCACCGTCAGCCGCACCGGCGGCAATACCGTCACGGTCACCTTGGGCCACCAGCGGCGGCGGACCTGCCTGCGGGACAGGCGCGAGAACGCGGTGCGCTCGAGCCCGTCGATCTTCACGGGTACCACCATGGCCCCCGACTTGTCGGCGATCAGCCCGGCGCCGTCATAGACCTTCATCAGGCTGCCGGTGACCGTGAGCCGGCCCTCCGGGAAGATGATCAGCGTCTCGCCGCTCTTGACCGCATTGATCAGCGTCCGGGTGGCGAGCGGCCGGGTCGGATCGAGCGGCATCGCCTTGGTGACCCGCAGGAACGGCCGGACCCACCAGCGCTGCGCGATCCCGCTATCGACCGCGAAGACCGGCTCCTGGTCGAGCAGCGACAGGGCCAAAGGCGCGTCGAGGAACGAGACGTGGTTGAGCGCCAGGATGCAGTTCGGTCCGGCCGCCGCGACGTTGTCGAGCCCGCGGACTTCCAGCCGGTAGAAGGCGCGGAACAGGATGGAGAGCGCGTCGCGGAACGGGCTGGTCGGCAGGGTCGCGAACACGACGGCGCCGACGATCAGGTTCAGCACCGCCACCAGGGCGAGCAGGCTGGCGATCGACAGGCCGGCGGCCTGAAGGGCCGCGAGCGCCACGGTGCCGGCCACCATGAAGGCCGCGGTCACGACGTTGACCGCCCCGATGATGCGCGCGCGCATCGCCTTCTCGGTCCAGGCCTGAACGGCCGCGAAGGACGGGACGATGTAGAGACCGCCCGCCAGGGCGAGCCCGAGGAAGCCGATGGCGACGCGCACGCCGTCGCTGGTCTGCAGGAAGTCCAGCGGGCCGATCGCCTCCGCGGGCGGCGGCGGCAGGGACCCGATCGTCCAGGCGAGGTCGAGGCCGAACAGACCCATCAGCACCGCCCCGACCGGCGTCGGCAGCAGCACGATCCGGCCGCTGGCGAGCCAGGAGGCCAGCCCCGACCCCACGGCGATGCCGATGGAGAACAAAGCCAGCAGCAGCGTGATCACCGTCTCGGTGCCGTTGAAGGCGCCGCGCACCAGCACCGGCAGGAGCGACAGCACCACCACGCCGACCAGCCAGAACCAGCTCACTGTCAGCGAGCCGCGCCACAGCCGCGTATCGGCCCAGAGATCGCGCAGCAGCGAGGCGGTCGAGCGCGCCACGTTGCGGTCGACATGGAGGTCCGGCGCCCCCTCCCCGGTCGGCGGGATCATCCGCGCCGAGAGCCAGCACAGCACGGCGAAGGCCATCACCAGGGCGCCGAACACCAGGCCGGAGCCGCCGAGCGCCGAGGCCGCGCCGGCCGCGATCGTGCCCAGCAGGATCGCCAGGAAGGTCGCGGCCTCGACCAGCGCGTTGCCGGCGGGCAATTCCTCGCGGCGCAGATGGTCCGGCAGGATCCCGTACTTGATCGGTCCGAACAGGGCCGCGATCGTCCCGAACAGGCCGAGCGCCACGAACAAGACCGGCACCGAATGCAGCAGGAAGCCGAGCACCGCGGTGCCGGCCGCGAAGATCTCGGCGAACTTGAGCCGGCGCGCCATCAGCGCCTTGTCGTATCGGTCGGCCCATTGGCCGCCGAGACCGGACAGGATGAAGAACGGCCCGATGAACACGGCGCTCGCCAGGGTGACGAGCACGCCCGCATGCGCATCCGCCTGCCCGCCGATCCCGAACAGGATCAGGAAGGCCAGGGCGTTCTTCAGGAAATTGTCGTTGAACGCGGAGAAGAACTGGCACCAGAACAGCGGCGCGAAGCGCCGGGCACGCATCAGGGAACGGAACATGGCGATCTCTCGGTTCCGGACCTGACTGGCCCAGCCGATGCGTCGAGGTCAAATCGGCCCTGCGTCGGACGGTGGTTGCGGAGTCGCAATGACGGTTAGACGACGGGCAATTCTGCCGGCGGATACCCCTATCCCCCCATCCTGAAGTGCTGCGCAGCAGCCTCGATGGAGCCTATAGGGATCGCGCGGCTGGCTGGAGAGCTCCTTCGAGGCCTCCGCTACGCTCCGTCGCCTCAGCGATGAGGGCGAGGATGGGACCCCCGGGTTCGAGCCGTTCCTCGTTCTCGAACACGCTTCACACGGCGGCTTTCCGATCAGGTCTGGACGCGTGCTGTCCCTCTACACATTGCCGGACCGCGCGCCCGTGTCAGCCGGCCATCCGGCCGATCAGGCGCTCGATGGCGATCCGCACCGAGGCGCCGAGATCGTAGGACCAGGCGATGTAGGCCCCGATTGTCGCGCTCACGATCATCACCGCGCTGGCGGCGCAGATCGGGACCAGGAGCAAGAACGTCAGGACGAGCCCGACCGACATCCGCTCGCCGAGCGAGGCTTGCGGCCAGGGATCGATCGGCAGGGAGAACCGTCGTCCGTATCGCATGGCTGCGATCCTTCAAGGCCGGTCGCGCTTCGGGTGTGCGCGACTACGCAGAATCAACAGCGCGCAGCGCCGGATGTTGCGCGGCGGATTTCGAAAAGACCGGCGGCCGTGACGTTGCGGCACGGTGGTGCGGCGCAACCGGGGGCGGCAACACCCGTTGCCGCAGCGATTCTCAATCGATCGCGCGAGGCCAGGATGGCACGGGTTGCAGTCGTTACCGGAGGGAGTGCCGGAATCGGGCTCGCGACCGCCCATCGCTTCGCCGCCGACGGATGGTCGGTGGCGGTGATCGCACGCGATCCCGGGCGGTTGGCCGCCGCCGAGCGGGCGCTCGCCGCCTATGGTCAACCGGTCCTGTCGATCGTGGCCGACGTCGCCGATGCGGAAGCCGTCGACGCGGCTGCCGCACGGGTGGAGGCCGAACTCGGGCCGATCCGCGCCTGGGTGAACAACGCCATGTCGACCGTGGTGAACCCGGCCGACCAGATCGCCCCGGACGAGTACCGGCGGGTCACCGAGACCACCTATCTCAGCCAGGTCTACGGCACCCTGGCGGCGCTCAGGTACATGAAGCGGCGCAACCGCGGCGCGATCATTCAGGTCTCCTCGGGCCTCGCGATCCGGGCGGCGCCGCTACAGGCGCCCTATTGCGCAGCCAAGTTCGCGGTCTCCGGCTTCACCGACGCCCTGCGCTGCGAATTGCTGCACGACGACGTCGCCGTCAGCCTCAGCGTGGTCTACCTGCCGGCGGTGAACACGCCGCAATTCAACTGGGCGCGCAACCGCACCGGCCATCGCCAATACGCCCCGGACCCGGTCTTCGACCCCCGGCTCTGCGCCGAGGCGATCGTCTACGCGGTCGAACACCCGCGCCGGGAGGTCTGGGTCGGGCGCTCTTCGATGATGATGGCAGCGGCGCAGGCGCTCGCCCCGGCCTTCGCCGACCGCAAGGCCGCCTCAATGTGGTCGGCCCAGCTGTCCGACACGACGATCCCGGATATGGCCGGAAACCTCTACGACCCGGTGCCGGGCGATGTCGGCATCGACGGGCGGTTCACCGACCGGATGAAGACCACCCGTGGCGAGTTTGTCACCAGCCGCACCCGGGACGCGGTGGTCGGCGGTCTCGCCGGGCTCGCGCTCCTGGGGCTCGCTGGCGCCGCCGTGGCGGCGACCCGTCCGGGGCGGGCTGCGCGGCGCCATCGGATTCGCTAGACAATCCTGGTTTCAAAAGGTCGTCGACCTTTCGCGGGTCCAGAGCAGAGCTCTGGTGTTTCGGAAGTTCCACCCCCGAACCCCGCCAAAGGGCCGAGCCCTTCGGGAACCCGGGACCATTCGCCAGGAGAAGTTCTAGACGATGCCCGGCTATCTGCCCTTCGCGGGCGCCCTGAAGCTGCCCGCCTATACCTGCGACAATTGCGGGTTCTGGCAGCGCCATTTCGAGGTGCCGCCCTCCTGCCCGCTCTGCCTCGACGCCCGCCACGTGGTGCCCCAGGACGGCTGGCGGTTCCGCACGACCCGGGAGGCGCAGGACGCCTTCCCATGCCACTGGCAGGAGCTGGAACCGGGCGTCTGGCGGTTCTGGAACGAGCCGGTCTCGGGCATCGGCCCCTCCGCCTACCTGATCCAGACCGAAAACGGGAATATGGGCTTCGAGGGCTGCCCGGTCTTCAGCGAGGCCGCCCTCGACCAGATCGAGCGGCTCGGCGGCCTGAAGGTGCTCTCGGCCTCGCACCCGCATGCCTACGGAGCGTTGACGCAGCTCCAGGACCGGTTCGACCCGGAGCTGTGCCTGCCCGCCGCAGATTTCATCTGGAGCGCGGCACTTCAGGTGAGCTGGCCCTACGACGATTTCCTCGAGCCTCTGCCCGGCCTGGAGCTGCATCGCACCGCGGGGCATTTCGACGGTCATGCTATCCTGTACGACCGGGCGCGAAGGATCTGTTTCTGCGGCGATGCGCTGAAGTTCGAGCTGGACCCGGCCGATCCGCGCCGGGCCACCACGATCTCGGCCCACAAGGCCTTCGTGCGCGGCGTACCGCTCACCCCGGGCGAGTTGCGCCGCTACCGCGACGTGTTCGAGCGCCTCGACTTCACCCAGACATGGACGCCGTTCGAGCCCGCACGCAATTGCGGCCGGCGCGAGGTTCTGGCGCTGCTGGATCAGTTGCTGAGCGGCCGCGCGCATGCCGCGCCGGTACCGCTCGACAGCCTGCCGGTTCAGGGGCGGTAGAGCGGATCGTTCTGGAGCCGGATCGGCTGGCCGTGCGGTGTCGCCGCGGCGGCCCGCAGGAACGCTTCGGTGCGCGCCGCGACGCTCTCGGAGGCCGCGACCCCGCGCTCGGCCAGGATCGTTTCCAGGGTGGCGAGCCAGGCGCCGTAATCGGCCGCCTGCTCGGGACCATCCGCTGGCCGGATCGCCCGGCCGAGGCGGTCGGCCCACTCCGCCCAGGTGAACAGGCCGGCCTCCTGCAGGGACACCACCAGGGCGAAGACCTGCGCCTCCCAGGGTGCCGCGAAGGTTTTGGGTGACGGGGTACTCACACCGGCTCCAGATAGGGTTCGAACGCCGCCACCGTGACGATCCCGCCGGGGTCGCCGCTCTCGCCCCATAGCTCCAGCGCCGTGAAGCTGACGGTGTACAGCCAGGTCGGGTTTTCGCCCGCTCCGTAGGCGTTGGTGTCGGGAAAGACGAAGGCGCCGTCGACCCGCACGACCCGGCCCTGCTTCCCGCGGACGTAACGCGGCAGTCTCGTATGCCCGGTCGGATGCCGGTTCCGGGCGATGACCGCATCCCCGACCGCGAAGCGGGCGGGCGCGGTGGGCTCTCGGCTGCTCGGGAAGCCGGCCCGGAAGCGCGCCTCCAGGCCATCGCGCGCCAGGACCCGCGCCACCGGCGTGGCCGGCGCGGAGGTGCGCCCCGCCGCGATCTCGTCGCGTGTCGCGAGGCCCGTGGCCGCGACCTGCTTCTCCAGGGCCGCCAGCCAGATCTCGTAGTAGCTCGACGCGAGATACTGGGCCGGCGGCAGCGATTCCCGGTTGGCGCGGCTGCCGTCCAGATTCCAGGCGCCGGTGTAGCCCATGGCCATCGC
The DNA here is from genome assembly GCF_022829365.1 of Methylobacterium sp. J-077. Classification (GTDB taxonomy): domain Bacteria; phylum Pseudomonadota; class Alphaproteobacteria; order Rhizobiales; family Beijerinckiaceae; genus Methylobacterium. The sequence goes on from NZ_JAKSYJ010000102.1 coordinate 112,802, forward strand.
CAGCGCGAAGACCCGACGTTCCCATTCGGCATGAAACACCGGCTCGTCCGGCTCCGGCACCACCGGCCCGAAGCCGTGCGCGCCGCCGAGGTCCTGGGCGCCGTTCATACCGGCATCTCCGGCGGGCTCGGCGGGACCGATCCGGGCAGGCCCGTGCCGATCATCGCGTCGCGGGTGACGAGGGCAGCCAGGGCCGCCTCGGAGAACCCTTCGGTGTTCGCGGGACGCATCGGCAGGACCATGTACCGGGTCTCGGCGGTGGAATCCCAGACGGTGATCCGGGTGGTCTCCGGGATCGTCACCCCGAACTCGGCCAGCACGCCGCGCGGGTCGATCACCGCCCGGGCGCGGTAGGGCGGCGCCTTGTACCAGACCGGCGGCAGGCCGAGCACCGGCCAGGGGTAGCAGGAGCAGAGCGTGCACACGACAAGGTTGTGGGTCTCGGGGGTGTTGGCCACCACCACCATATGCTCGCCGCCCCGGCCGCCGATGCCGAGCTCGGCGATCGTCGGCGTGGCGTCGGCCAGGAGCCGCGCCCGGTAATCGGGATCGACCCAGGCCCGGGCCACCACCCGGGCGCCGGCATGCGGCCCGACCTTGGTCTCGTAGAGCTCGACCAGGACGTCGAGGGCGGCCGGGTCGATATAGCCCTTCTCGGTCAGCAGGGATTCCAACGCCCGCACCCGCGCCTCGACGGGCGAAAGATCGCTACCGTGCGGATGGCCATGCCCGTGCAAGTGGTCGTGTGCGTGATCGTGGCTCATCCCGCTCTCCTGACGATCGGTATTCTGCACCGGCGCATCGCTCACGGCCACTCCCGTTGCGATGTATCAATCATGATCGCAGCGGATTGCGCGATTCTCCGGTTTTCTCGGGCGTGTTTGGCATCGGTTCAGATTTGGGACTTTACCGACGTTAGAGCAATTCCAGTATACCAGGCTGCCGAGACCAGGATACGCGCATGACCGACGACAAGGCGACGGAGGCGGAAGGCACAGGGCGAAGCGGCGCGACGGGCTACGCCGCGATCATCGGCCAGCACCTCGCCCTGCCGATCCGGGACTATTTTCGGGTCGTCGAGCAGGAGCCGCTACCGACCCAGCTCGCCGGCCTCGTCGAGCGGTTCGAGGCCGCTTTGGCGGCGCACGGCCAGGTCGTGGCGTTCGATTTCCGCAGCGACATCATCAAGGCGCTCCCGGCCCTGCGCACCTTCGCGCTCTCGCTGGTGGGCGACGTCAGCCGGGCCGACGACCTCGTGCAGGAGACCTTCGTGAAGGCCTGGGCCAACCAGGCACGGTTCCGGCCCGGGACGAACTTCACCGCCTGGCTGTTCACGATCCTGCGCAATCAGTTCTACTCGGAGTTGCGCAAGAACCGGCGCGAGATCGAGGACGTGGACGGCACCCATGCCGGCCAGATGACCAGCCTGTCGGACCAAGAGGATGCCAGCACCCTCAAGGTCGTGTGGAAGCAGCTCGGCACTCTGCCGGCGGCGCAGCGGCAGGCGCTTCTGCTGGTCGGCGCCGAGGGTCACACCTACGAGGAGGCGGCGAGCAAGCTCGGCTGCCAGGTCGGCACGGTGAAGAGCCGGGTCAGCCGGGCGCGATCCTCGCTGCTCGATACGCTGGGCGTGGTGGTCGCGGGCCAAGCCCCGGCGGCGTGAGGGGACGGTGAATACGGAGCCCGGTCAGACGGGAGCCCGCCGCAGATGCCAGTCGGTCGCCCGCTGGTAGGCCTGGCCGATCCGCAGGGCCATCGCCTCGTCGTAGCCCCGGCAGACGATCTGAAGTGAGAGCGGCAGCCCGGCGGCGGTGAACCCGTCCGGCAGAGCCAGCGCGCAGAGATCCAGAAGGTTGCCGAAGCGGGTGAACCGCGAGGGCAGATGCGCCTCGTCGACCTCGGCGAGCGCCACGGCGGCGGATTCCGTCGTCGGCGTCAGCAGGGCGTCGATCCCCTCCAGGGCGGCGGCATAGGCGACCTTCATCGCGGCGCGGCGCTGAAGCGTGCCGAGATACTCTTGAGCCGAGACTTTGGCGCCGGCCAGAATCCGGGCCCGAACGGCGTCGCCGAGCTGCGAGGCCGGGTCCTCGGCGAGCGCGCCGTTGACGAAATAGGCCTCGGCGTTGGTGATCCCGCTCATCGCCACGCAGTCGCTGAACCGGAATGGCAGGGCGACATCGACGATCTCGGCCCCCTGGCGGGCCAGGAGGTCGAGGGCGGAATCGTAGGCCGCCAGCATGTCGGCGGCGACGCCCTCCCGCTCGGCCGCCGGCATCCGCCCGAGCCGCAGGCCGCGCACGCCGCGGTTCAGGGTCGACCAGGGCGCGTCCGGGGCGATCCCCCGGGTGGCGGGATCGAGGGGGTCGGGGCCGGAGATCGCCTCGTAGAGGAGCGCGGCATCCTCGACGGTGCGGGCGAGCGGACCGGGGGTATCGAGCGTCGTCGAGAGCGGCACGATCCCCCAGGTCGAGACCCGCCCGACCGTGACCTTCAGGCCGGTCAGACCGCAGAAGGCGGCGGGCAGGCGCACCGAGCCGCCGGTGTCGGTGCCGATTCCCCAGGGCGCCATCCGGGCCGCCACCGCCACCCCGGTGCCGCTGCTCGACCCGCCAGGGGTGCGCGGCGTCTCAGGATCCCAGGGATTCCAAGGCGTGCCGAGATGCTGGTTGGTGCCCCAGCCGCCATAGGCGAACTCCACCGTGTGGGTCTTGCCCAGCACGATCATGCCCTGCGCGATCAGCCGCCGGGCGATGGTCGCGGTGCGCGCGGCCCGCCGCGCCCGGTGGGCGGCCGAGCCGCCCATGGTGATCCGGCCGTCTAGGTCGATCAGGTCCTTGAGCACCACCGGCACGCCGTGCAGCGGTCCGACCGCATGGCCGGAGCGGATCGCCCGGTCGGCGCCCTCGGCGGCCAAGCGCGCATCGGCGGCAAACACCTCCGTGAAAGCCTGGAGTTTCGGCTCCAATTGCCCGACTCGGCCGAGCAGCGCGTCGACCGCGTCCACCGGCGAGAGTGTCTTCGATCCGATCGCCTGGGCGAGTTCGGCCGCGGAGGCGTCGACGAGATCAAGATCTGCCATCGGGATCACTGCACGCTGACGAGGGTGAGATCGACGAACCAGGATTGCGGGGAGACGAAGCCGTGAATCTTCTTCGACATCCCGCGCGGGTTGAGGTCGTGCACGATGAACAACCAGGGCGGATTGTCCACCAGCCGCTCGTGGGCGAGCGCCGTCTGTGCGTCGATCACCTTCGTGTCGCTGGTCTCGGCGAGCGCCTTGAGGGCGGCGTCGAATTGATCGTCCTTCCAGTTCGGGAAGTTGAAGCCGCCGGGCGGGAACCGGTCGCCGGCGAAGTAGCGCGCCATCACGCTGGGGTCGGACGACGGTGAGGAGACGTTCAGCGCCATCGAGCCCTGAAGGCTCGACGCGTCCGGGAGGGCGCGGCTGGAATTCAGCAGCACCTGCCACTCGACCACGTTGAAGCTGAGCTCGACGTTGCAGGCCTGCTTCAGGTTCTCCTGCAGGTACTCGTTCATCGGCATTGGCAGCATCTGGCCCGAGCCCGAGGACGAGATCATCACCTTGAGGCTGAGGGGCTTCTTTTCCGAGTAGCCGGCCTCGGCCAGCAGCGCCTTGCCCTTGGCGGCGTCGAAGCCGTAGCGGTTCTTCGGCGATCCGAAATTCGGGTCCTTGTCGTTGAGCCAGCCGGAGGCCGGCTCGGCCGTGCCGTTGAGCAGCTCGACGATGCCGGCCCGGTCGACGCAATAGTTCAACGCCTGGCGGACGCGCACGTCCTTCAGCGGGCTGTCCTTGGCGCCGATGTTGAAGATGTAGGGCCAGACATGCGGGTAGGAGCCCATGGTGATGGCGAAGCCCGCCTGCTTCAGGGACGGGATCGCGTCCGGCGCCGGCACCTCGATCCAGTCGACCTGCCCCGACCGCAGGGCCGCGACCCGGGCATTCGCCTCCGGGATCGGCATCAGCCGGACCTTGTCGACCTTGGCCATCCGGCCCGGGTCCCAGTAGCCGTCGAACTTGGCGAGATCGACCGATTCCCGCGGGACGACGCGGGTGATCTTGAACGGGCCGGTGCCGGCGGCCGGCAGCGCCGCCACCTTGGCCCAGTCCCGCCCCGCCGTCTCGAAGGATTTCGGCGAGGTGAACAGCAGATAGACCACCATGTCGGGGAAGTACGACGCGACCTGCGTGGTCGTGATCTGCACGGTGGCATCGTCGATCTTCCTGTACGTGCCGACCAGAGGCGCTCGGGCGCGGGAGATGCCGGCTCCCTGCGGCTCGAATTGCGGGCTGTCGTTCTTGAAGTAGCGGTCGAGGTTCCAAATCACCGCGTCGGCGTTGAATGGGCTGCCGTCATGGAAGCTGACGCCCTGGCGCAGGTGGAAGGTCCAGACTTTCTTGTCGTTCGGGTCCTGCTCCCAGCGCTCGGCGAGCGCCGGGACGATGCCGGCGAGCTTGTCAGTGTGCTTCAGGTCCCACTGCACCAGACCTTCGAAGATCGGGTAGCCGAGGAAGCGCATGCCCTCGAAGCCGTTGTTCGGCATCCCCGTGGCCGTGGGAATGTCGGAGGCGGTCATGGCGATGCGCAGCGCGCTCTCGGCCTGTGCCGCAGGGGTGAGGGCCAGGGAACCGGCGACGGAGACGGCAAGCAGGCGGCGCAGTTTCATCGGATCCCGTTCGTCGACGTTGCGGGCCGCCACCGGCAAATCCCGCGCCAGATCATGCCATAGTCCCTGCGGCTGGCGGTCGGATGATGGCGCGTTTCGGCTCTTGCGCTCGGGACGGCCTGCGCCACGATAATAAAGAATGCGAGTCGCCGGCCGCCTGAGCCGGACCGAGAGGGAGCTGCCCGTGACCGATGGGACGCCAACCACGATGAACGGGGCGGAGAGCCTCGTGCGGACGCTCGTCGCCGGCGGGGTCGAGGTCTGCTTCACCAATCCCGGCACCTCCGAAATGCATTTCGTGGCGGCGCTGGACCGGGTCGAGGGCATGCGCTGCGTCCTGTTCCTGTTCGAGGGCGGGGCCACCGGCGCCGCCGACGGCTACGCCCGGATGGCCGACAAGCCGGCCTCGACCCTGCTGCATCTCGGGCCGGGCCTCGCCAACGGGCTCGCCAACCTGCACAACGCCAAGAAGGCACGCACGCCGATCGTCAACATCGTCGGCGAGCACGCCACCTATCACCGCGAATACAACGCGCCGCTGACCTCGGACATCGAGGGGCTGGCCCGCCCGATGTCGTCGTGGGTCCACACCGGCATGAGTGCCGCGGAGATCGGCGCCGACGGCGCCGCCGCCGTCGCGGCCGCCCGCACCGCGCCCGGACAAGTTGCGACGCTGATTCTGCCGGCCAACACGGCGTGGGACCCGGGCACGGGCATCGCGCCGGTCCCGCCGATTCCCGAGCGGGCCCGGGCCGCGGATCCGGCGATCGCGGCCGCAGTGGCGGCGCTTTCCAGCGGCGAGCCGGTGCTGCTGCATCTCGGCGACCGGGCGGTGCAGGGCGAAGGCCGGGTGATCGCCGACCGGATCGCCCGCAAGACCGGCGCGACGCTGATGGCCATGACCTCCAACGCCCGGATCGACCGGGGCGCCGGCACGGTGTCGATCGAGCGCCTGCCCTACCCGATCGACCAGGCGATCGAGGCCCTGAAGGGCTTCCGCCACATCATCCTGATCGGCGCGACCCAGCCGGTCGGCTTCTTCGCCTATCCCGGCAAGCCGAGCCTGCTCGCCCCCGAAGGCTGCGCGACCATCACCCTCGCCACCCCCGAGGAGGATCAGTTCGACGCGCTGGATCGGCTGGCCGAGGCCGTCGCCGCACCGCCGGCCGAGCCCATCGCCGTGAAGCCGCGGCCGAGCCTGCCGCGTTCGGGCGCGCTGGACCAAGATACGATCGGCCAGGTTCTCGGCGCGCTGATCCCGGAGGGCGCGGTGATCTGCGACGAGTCGATCACCACCGGCCGCAACTTCTTCGCCCTGACCCGGGATGCCGCGCCGCATTCCTGGCTGCAGCTGAGCGGCGGCTCGATCGGCCTCGGCATCCCGATGGCCACCGGGGCGGCGATCGCCTGTCCCGGCCGCAAGGTGATCAACCTCCAGGCCGATGGCAGCGGGCTCTACAACGCCCAGGCGCTCTGGACCCAGGCGCGCGAACGCCTCGACGTGGTGACGCTGATCTGGTCGAACCGCTCCTACGCGATCCTGCGTGCAGAACTCGCCAATGTCGGCGCGCACAATCCCGGCCCCAAGGCGCTGGGCATGCTGAGCCTCGACGACCCGGCGGTGGATTGGGTCAGCCTCGCCAAGGGCTTTGGCGTCGAGGGCCGGCGCGTCGAGACGCTGGAGGACTTCATCGCGGCGTTCCGGCACGGACTCGACAATCCCGGTCCGCACCTCATCGAAGTCGCCCTGTGAGCGGAGACGCCTACGCGCTTCCCGGGCTCGACGGCCCCGCCGAGATCCGGATCGACCGCTGGGGCGTGGCGCATATCCGGGCCGCGTCCACACTGGATGCCTTCCGGGTCCAGGGCTTCAACGCCGCCCGGGACCGGCTGTGGCAGCTCGACCTCTGGCGCAAGCGCGGCCTCGGCCTGCTGGCGGCGGATTTCGGGCCTGGCTACCTCGCCCAGGACCGTGCCGTGCGGCTGTACCTGTATCGCGGCGACATGGTGGCCGAATGGGCCGCCTACGGGCCGCAGGATACGAAGACGATCGTCACGGCCTTCGTGGACGGGATCAACGCCTTCGTCGAACTGACCGAGACGCGGCCGGAACTGCGCCCGCCCGAATTCGCCCTGACGGAGACGCGCCCGGCCCGATGGCTCCCGGAGGACGTGGTCCGCATCCGCAGCCACGGGCTGGTGCGCAACGTCCTGTCCGAGGTCGCCCGCGCTCGCGTGCTCGCTCGCGCCGAGACCCGCGAGGCCGGCCTTGCCGCCGACGACCTGCGCAAGCGCCTCAGCCCGCCGCACGATCCGGTCATTCCGGACGGGCTCGACGCCTCTGACTGGCCGGACGACCTGCTGGACGATTTCCGCCTCGCCACCGCCCCGGTCGGGTTCACCCCCGAGCGGATGGCGGCCACGCGCGAGGAGGCCTGGGACTGGACCAAGGTCGACGCCCACGGCGCGGTCACGCGAGGGAATCGCGCCATCCCAACGGAGCCGGTCGAGGGCTCGAACAACTGGGTCGTCGGGCCCGCCCGCACGCAGACGGGGCGCCCGATCCTGGCGAGCGACCCGCACCGGATCTACCTGCAGCCATCGCTGCGCTACGTGGTCCATCTCACCGCCCCGGGCCTCGACGTGATCGGGGCGGGCGAGCCGGCCCTGCCCGGCATCGCCATCGGCCATAACGGACAGGCCGCCTTCAGCCTGACCATCGCGCCGATGGACCAGGAGGATCTTTTTGTTTGTGAGGCCGACTCGGCCGATCCGGATCGCTTCCGCTACGGTGACGGCTGGGAGCCGATCGAGCGCGTCTTGGAAAACATCCCGGTGCGTGGGGGACCGGACGAGACCGTCGTGCTGGGCTTCACCCGGCACGGCCCGGTGATCCGTGAGGCAGCAGGGCGGGCCTTCGCGCTGCGGACCGTCTGGTCCGAGCCGGGCGCTGCCGCCTATCTCGGCAGCCTCGCCTATCTCGGCGCCACGAGCCCGGAGGCGTTCGGTCAGGCCCTGCGCCACTGGGCGGCGCCATCGGTCAACCAGCTCTATGCCGACGTGACCGGGCGGATCGCATGGTTCATGGCCGGCAAGGCGCCTTTGCGGCTGGCCCATGACGGGCTGCTGCCGGTGCCGGGGGACGGCTGCTACGACTGGGCCGGGTTCCATGAGCCCGGCGCCCTGCCCCGCCGCATCGACCCGCCGGAGGGCTACCTCGCCACCGCCAATGAGATGAACCTGCCGCCGGGCTATCCCGCGGAGGCACGGAAGCTCGGCTTCGAATGGGCCGAGCCCTGGCGCGCCCGCCGCATCCGCACGGTGCTCGACGGCCAGAACCGGCACAGCCTGGCGGACTCCCGGGCGCTCCAGGGCGACGACGTTTCCGAGCCGGCCCTGCGGCTCGCGCGGCTGCTGTGGGCGCTGCCGGCGGATCCCGATATCGAGGCCGCTCGCGCCCTGCTGGCACCCTTCGACGGATCGCTGCACGAGAATTCGGCCGCCGCCGCGCTGATCGAAGTGTTCTGGGTCCGCCATCTGCGCCCGGCCTTGCTCGAGGCCCTGGTGCCGGACGCCCCGACCCGGCGCCTGCTGCCGCCCGGCGACACGCAGAGCCTGATCGAGCGGCTGGAGGACGGCCTCGATCCGGCCGCGCGGACAATCCTTTTGACGGAGACCTTGGGTGCCGCGTTCCGAGACTGCCGCACGCGGATGGGTCCAAATCCCGAAACTTGGTCCTGGGGCCTTTTGCACCACGCCCTGTTCGCCCATCCGCTTTCGGCTCTGCGCTCGGATGCGGGCTGGGGTGTCGGCCCGTTGCCCGTGGGCGGTGCCGCGGCATCGGTCATGCACGCGGAGTACCGGACCGACACGTTCCAGCTGACCCACGGCGCCTCGTTCCGCATGGTCGTGGATGTGGGCGACTGGGACCGGTCGGTGTTCATCAACGTGCCCGGCCAGTCGGGGGGCCCGGGCAGCCCGCATTACGCCGACCTGGCTCCGGTCTGGGGCCGCCGGGACCATGTGCCGATGCTCTACGGCCGCGCCGCCGTGGAGGCGGCCACCGAGACGATCATCACGCTGAGCCCGGCCTCCGCCTGAAAGGTGGCCGGCCGAAGACGGGGACCGAAAGACCTTGCAGATCTTCATCGCCGGCCTTGCCACCGAGACCAACACCTTCGCGCCCCTGCCCACCGGCCGCGCGGCCTTCCTGGCCGACTATGCCCGCCGGGACGGCAGCAAGAACCCACCCCGGCTCAGCAACATCGCCCTCAAGGCCTGGCGCGAGCAGGCCGAGGCGGACGGGCATACTGTCGTCGAGAGCCTCTCGACCTTCGCGCAGCCGGGCGGGATCACCCTGCGGGCCGTCTACGAGGAACTGCGCGACGCGCTGCTCGACGATCTCCGTGCCGCGATGCCGGTCGATGCGGTGCTGCTGTTCATGCACGGCGCCATGGTCGCCGAGGGCTACGACGATTGCGAGGGCGACACCCTGGAGCGGGCCCGCGAAATCGTCGGGCCGGAGGCCACGATCGGCGTCGAGCTCGACTTGCATTGCCACCTCACCGAGGCGATGCGGCAGAGCGCCGACGTGATCGTGATCTACAAGGAGTATCCCCACACCGACATCGTCGACCGCGCCCGCGACCTCTACCCGCTGGTGATGCGCACGGTCGCTAAGGACATCCGGCCGGTGATGGCTTATGCCGATTGCCGGATGATCAACATGTGGCGCACCACCCGCGAGCCGGTCGCCGGCTTCGTGCGCCGGATGGAGGCGCTCGAGGGCCGGGACGGCATCCTGTCGGTCTCCTTCGGGCACGGCTTCCCCTGGGGCGACGTGGCGGATGTCGGCGCCAGGATGCTGGTGGTCGCCGACGGCGATGCCGCCAAGGCGCAGGCGCTGGCGGACGACCTCGCCCGGGAGGTCTGGGCGATGCGCGAGGAGGCCGCGAGTCGCTGCGACGGCATCGATGCCGCCATCGACGCGGCCTTGGCCTCGGACGACCCGCGCCCGATGGTGCTGGCCGACTTCGCCGACAATGCTGGCGCCGGCGCGCCCTCGGACAACACCGCGATCCTGGCCCGGCTCGCCGAGCGCGGCATCAAGGACGTGGCACTCGGCCTGATCTGGGATCCCGGCGCAGTCGGGATCTGCCACGAGGCCGGGCTCGGCGCGACCTTCGTGCTCCGCATCGGCGGCAAGTGCGGCGTCACTTCGGGCGATCCGGTGGATCTGCGCATCACCGTGCGCGGCCTCTCCGAGGATCACAGCCAGGGCGGCCTCAGCGGCGGCCGGGCCCGCCTCGGACCCGCCGCCTGGGTCGAGGCCGACGGGATCCACGTGGTCCTGACCCATATCCGCCAGCAGGCCTTCGCGCCCGACGCTTTCTCAGGGCTGGGGCTGACGCTCGACGACAAGCGGATCGTGGTGGTGAAGTCGATGCAGCATTTCTACGCCGCCTTCGCGCCGATCGCGAGCGAGGTCCGCTACGTCGCGGCGCCGGGCGCGGTCCCGCCGGATTACGGCGCGATCCCCTACACCAAGCGCTCGGGCCGCTACTGGCCCAAGGTGGCCGATCCCTTCACCGAGTCCCCCGCCGAGAGCGCCCGATGATCCCGGACCTGCCGTTCGACGCGGAGTCCATCCTGGCGACGTTGCGCCCGTGGGTGGAATGCGAGAGCCCGACCCACGATGCCGCCGCGGTTAACCGGATGGTGGGCCTGGCCGCCCGCGACCTCGCCGTCGCGGGGGCCGCGGTCGAGACCGTCCCGGGTCGGATGGGCTTGAGCGATTGCGTGCGCGCCCGCTTCCCGCATCGGCACCGCGACCGGCCCGGCATCCTCGTGCTCGGGCATCTCGACACCGTGCATCCGGTCGGCACCCTGGCGAGCCTGCCCTGGCGGATCGTGGGCGACCGCGCCTACGGACCGGGCATTCTCGACATGAAGGGCGGCAACGTGATCGCCCTCGCGGCGATCCGCGCCCTGGCGGCCGCCGGGATCGAGACGCCGCTGCCGGTGACCTTCCTGTTCACCGGCGACGAGGAGGTCGGCAGCCCCGCGACCCGGGACCTGATCGAGGCCGAGGCCGCCCGCCACGCCTTCGTGCTGGTGCCGGAGCCCGGCCAGGCCGACAACGGCGTCGTCACCGGCCGCTACGCCATCGCGCGCTTCGACCTGGAGGCCGTGGGCCGCCCGAGCCATGCCGGCGCCTCGCCCCATGAGGGCCGCTCGGCGATCCGCGCCATGGCGCGCATGATCCTGGCGATCGACGGCCTGTCGGATGCCGACTGCACCGTCTCCACCGGGATCGTCTCGGGCGGCCAATGGGTCAATTGCGTCCCGACCCTGTGCCGCGGGCAGGCGCTGAGCATGGCCAAGCGCCAGGCCGATCTCGACCGCGGCGTCGAGCGGATGCTGGCCCTGTCGGGCGAGCAGGACGGCGTGCGCTTCTCCGTGACCCGGGGCGTCACCCGGCCGGTCTGGGAGCCGGATGCCGGCTGCCTGGCCCTCTACGATCGGGCGCGGACCCTGAGCGAGGCACTCGGCCAGCCCCTGCCCCATCGCAGCGCCGGCGGCGGCTCGGACGGCAACTTCACCGGGGCCAACGGCATCCCGACGCTGGACGGCCTCGGGCCGCTCGGCCAGGGCTACCATACCCTCGACGAGCACGTGCTGATCGAGACCCTGCCCCAGCGGGCGCGGCTGTTCGCGGCTCTGCTCGCCAATCTCGGCACCGCGGGCCGATCGTGAGTCCGGACCCCGTGACGGTCGCGGTCGCCGGCGCCACCGGCGATCTCGGCCTGCGGATCGTGCGGGCGCTCCGGCGCGAGGGCGCGGCGGTCACCGCCCTCGTCCGGCCCGGGACGGATCGCGCCCGGATCGCGCCGCTCACGGCTTTGGGCGCCCGCGTGGTCGAGGCCGGCCCCGGCCGTCCCGGGAGTTGGCAATCCGCCTGCGCGGGCGCGGCCTGCGTGGTCTCGGCCGTCAACGGCCTGAGCGCGACGGTGATCGATGTCCAGACCGCCCTGCTGGAGGGCGCCGTCCGAGCCGGGGTGCCGCGCTTCATCCCGTCGGATTTCTCGATCGACTACGCCAGGACCGCGCCGGGCGGGAACCGCAACCTCGACCTGCGCCGCGCCTTCCGGGCACGCCTCGATGCTGCGCCGATCCAGGCGACCTCGGTGCTCAGCGGCGCCTTCATGGAACTGCTCGACGGGCAGGCGCCGTTGATCCTCCACCGCCCGCGCCGGGTCCTCCACTGGGGCCGCGCCGACCAGATCCTCGACTTCACCACCAAGGACGACACCGCCGCCTTCACGGCCCGGGCCGCCCTGGATCCAGAGACGCCGCGCTGGCTGCGCATCGCCGGCGAAAGCCTCAGCGCCCGCGATCTCGCCGAAGCCGCGAGCGCGGCGCGGGGTGCGCGCTATCGGACGCTGCGCGCCGGCGGCCTTGGTTCCCTGGGTCTGATGATCCGCGTCGCCCGCACCCTCGCGCCCGGGCGCGGGGCGGTGTTCCCGGCCTGGCAGGGCATGCAGTACCTGCGCGATATGTTCGAGGGCCGCGCCCGGCTGACGCCCCTCGACACGGACCGCTACCCGGGCCTGCGCTGGACCAGGGTCCAGTCCTTCCTAGCGGAGACTGCCGGGCCGCGCGGTCGAGGGTGATATCAGGCGCGGCCCCAGCCAAGGGCCGCGATCGCTACGGCGCCAATCATTCCTCCGATCGTGCCGCCGCCGAAGAAGCCCGCTACGGCCAGCAACGGGCCCGAGGGCGCCGCCAGCGCACAGATCAGAGAACTTCCGACGCAGCCTGCGGTGGCAATCACGGACATCGGGGGCCTCGCACAACTATTGGTTGTATAATCGAGGCCCTTGCAATCCGGTTCCCTGGCGGCAGACGGGTTTGGGTCAGACTGGATCGATCGGCATCTCCGGCACGCCCGGCGCCTCGATCGCCGCGCCCGCCGCAAGGCACAGATCCTCCCGATAGCGGGCAGCGACGAGCTGCACGCCCACGGGCGTGCGTCCGACGAGGCCGGTGGTGACGGTGAGCGCCGGGACGCCGAGCGGCGCCAGGCCGACCTGCAGCAGGTTCGCCTCGAAGGCGCGCGCGATCCCGTCCTCGCCGGTCCGGTCGAGCCCGTCGGGAAACGGCAGCTCGGCCGAGACCGGCACCAGCAGCACCGGATGCTCGGCGAGGAAGACCGACCAGTCCCGGGCGAGCGTCGCCCGCCGGATCAGCGCCTTGGCGATGGCGTCGGGGGGCATCGCCTCCGCGGGCTCGCGGAAATACGCCAGTAGGTCGATGGCCGCCGGGTCGCCCTCGCGCTCGGCCGCGGCCCGGGTCGCTGCGTAGCCGTCGCCGAGCCAGAGCTGGAGTTGCAAGGCACTCGCCTCGCGGATCGGCGGGGTGTCGGCGATCTCCTCGACCGCCCAGCCGGCGTCGGTCAGCCGCCGCGCGGCGTCGCGCAACGCGGCCTCAACTTCGGGCACCACCGCGAGGCCGCCGGGGCGCACGCAGAGCGCCGCCCGGCGCGGTATCGCCGGGCCTTCCAGCGGCGCCGGAACCCACCACGGGTCGCGCGGGTCGGAGGCCGCCATCGCGTGGAGGGCGAGACGCAGATCCGCGATGCTGCGCGCCAGCGGACCCGACACCGCCATGAGCTGCGGCCCGATCCCGCGCTCGGGCGACGAGGCGTTCCAGGCCGGGATCCGGCCGAGGCTCGGGCGCAGGCCATGCACGCCGCAGGCATAGGCCGGGTAGCGCACCGAGCCGGCGATGTCGGTCCCGTGGGCGATCGCCCCGATCCCGGCCGCCACGGCGGCCCCGGCCCCGCCGGACGAGCCCCCCGGCGTCAGCGCCGGGTCGCGCGGGTTCCTGGTCTCACCGTGCAACTGGTTGGTGGTGAACCAGCGCAGCGAGAAGGCCGGCGTGTTGGTCCGCCCGAGCAGCACCGCCCCGGCCCGGCGGAGATTGGCCACCACGGGGTTGTCGTCGGACGCCACGAGGTCGCGCTGGAGGCGCAGCCCGTTCGTGGTCGCGAAGCCGCGCTGATCGACATTGACCTTGATCGTCACTGGCACGCCCGCCAGCGGCCCGAGAGCATCGCCCCGGGCACGGGCGGCGTCGACCGCCTCGGCCTGCGCCAGCACCGCCTCCGGGCGGTGCTCGACCACGGCGTTGATCCGGCCGTTGACCGCGTCGAGCCGTCCGAGGGCGGCTTCAGCCACCTCCCGGGCGGAGACCTGACCGGTGCGAATCATAGCCGAGAGGTCGGTCGCGGTCAGACGCCAAAGTTGCATGCGTGGTCCCTTTGCCGAGCCCCGCGGGGCCGAGATTCGCTCCGGATCCGTGCCGCGCGAGGGTCTGCCCCCGGCGGTCGCGGCCTTATTCTTTATGCAAGTGACCGGCCGCTTTTTTGAGCAGGCGACGATTGCGAGCGGCGGCAACGGCTTGCCGCATTGCAGCAGTGACAGCTAAGCATTTCGCCGTAGCCGGCCCTTGCCAGACATAGAGTGATTGATAACCTCTTTCACGTTCGGGCGTTCGACCGGCCAGATCAGCAAAAAGGATCGCTCTCCTCCGACGAAGACAGGCAACCTCCAGAACAAGGCAGGCTTCCATGGCAGAGATGATTCGCGTCAAGCCGACTCACGACGGCACCTACACAGTCTACCGCGGGACGCTCGCGTTGATCAGCGGCCTCACCCGCCTGCAGGCCGAGCGCTACGAAGCCAGCATCAGCCAGCAGCAACGGTCCGAACTCGCCGCCGCGAGCCATTGATTCTGCCTGCCGAGGCCGGCCCACGGATGGGCGCGGCCGGCCTCGGGATCGACGAGGCTGCGCCCCGCGATCGTCAATCCAGGGCGATTGGCCCGAGGTCGCAGACCGCTCCCGCCGCGTCGAGGCCGCGCCGCCGCGCGCTGACCGCATAGCCAGCCCCATTCCGAGCGATCTCGTAGAGCAGGTAGGAGGCGCGGCGCGGCGCGAGGCCGCCATGGCCGTCCGGCCGCGCCGAAGCCGAGGGCGCGCCGATCACCGGCACGAAGCCGCCGGCCGGCCCCGGCACCAACGCGCTGGTGGTGGTGTGGTTGTGGCCGTGCAGGATCAGCTCGGCCCCGGCGCGGGCTATCATCGCCGTGAAGGCGGCGGCATCCTTGAGTTCGCGACCCGCCGCGGCGCCCCCCGGCTGCGGCGGATGGTGGATCATCACCACACGGAACGGCTTGCCCGGCTCGGTGGCGAGCGCCCGCAACAGGGCCTCGGCGGCGGCGAGTTGCGGCGGTCCCAGGCGACCGGTGGCCACGAACGGCTTCGTCGGGATCGCGCTCGACAGGCCGATGAGCGCCACGGGACCCCGCCGGCGCAGATAGGGAAAGCGGCCGGACGAGCCCGAATCGTCGCCCGTGTAGCCGCTGCAGGCCGTGAGCAGGCCCTCCAGCGAGCCGCGGACATAGGCATCGTGATTGCCCGGCACGAAGCTCACGGTCTCGGGCGGGCCCAACGCTTCGAGAAACGTGCGTGCGGTCTCCCACTCGCTGGGCAAGCCGATGTTGCACAGGTCGCCCGTGCAGGCGACGTGCGCAGCCCCCTGCTGCTTCAGGTCCGCCACCAGGGTTTCGAGCACGGTCATGTCGTGGCTGCGCGAGCGCCCGCGCCGCCAGTTGGCGTAGCCGGTGGCGCGCTTGCCGATGAGCTGGTGCAGGCGCACGCGGCCGAGCGGGCCGACATGGGGGTCACTGAGATGGGCCAGGCGGAAGGTCAAGGCCGACGATCAACGCTCGAGAGGGGCACGGAACGCGCCCCGCATCGCGGTCGCGGGCCCGCGCGTCAAGCGCTGCCGATCAGGATCCCGGCCGCCAGCACCAGCGCGCCGCCGAGCATCACCTGCAGCGCCGCGCGCCAGAACGGTGTCGCCATGAAGCGCGTGCGGATCGCCGCGATCGCGATCAGCTCGACGATCACCACCAGGACGGCGAGGCTGGTGGCTAGGAGGAACGGGTTCGGCCAGCCCGGCGGCAGCCGGTCCGGGATCGCGTAGGGCAGCGTGTGCCCGAGGCCGCCGAGCGTCGTCATCACCCCGCAGACCAGTCCACGCACCCACGGGTCGCCACGCCCGGTGATGCTGCCGTCGTCGGACAGCGCCTCCGTGAAGCCCATGCTGATGCCGGCCCCCACGGAGGCCGCGAGCCCGACCAGGAAAGTTGCCCCGTTATGGCCGGTGGCGAACGCCGCCGCGAAGATCGGCGCCAGGGTGGAGACCGACCCGTCGATCAGGCCGGCGAGGCCGGGCTGAACGTAACGCAAGGCGAAGGCTCGCCGGGCCTCGGCGACGGCGTCGATCCCACTCTCGAAGGCAGCTGCCATGATGTCATGCTCCTGTTTATATGAGTTCTAATCTACAATTTAGAACTGATCTAAACAAGTCTCGGCGATGAATTTTCTCTGCGATCACCGGGCCTTCGCGTTGGCCCCGCGCTTGGCAGCCGGGCGTGCCCGTCGGTCGGATGGTCGATCGAGTTGCGTTGGCTCGGCGACGGGGACTAGACCATGGACGGACGAATCCGCGCCCGGTCCGTTCGGGCTGCGCCGCTCCGGCTGCCACAAGCGTCTCATGAGTCTCGGCAAGCGTCTCCTCCGCCATCCCGCCGTTCAGCGTGTCCTCGGGCGCGTGGCGGCCGGATATCTGCGGCTCGTGCAGGCTACGAACCGCTTCGAGGTGCATGCCGACGCGGCCGGCCACGCGGCTGCGGACGGGTGGATCGACGCGCATGTGCCGCTCATCGCCGGCATGTGGCATGGCCAGCACATCATGATGCCGTTCATGCGCCGGCCGAGCGACCGGGTCGCCACGATCATCTCGAAGAACCCGGACGGCAACATCAACACCATCGCGCTGGAGCATCTCGGCGTGCGCGTGATCCGGGCGTCCGGCGCTCGCGGCCGGGACCGGACGACCGACCTGCGCGCCAAGGGCGGCGCCGAAGGGTTGCGGGCGATGCTGCGGGCCCTGAAGGCGGGCGAATCGGTAGCGTTCAGCGCGGACGTCCCGAAGGTCTCGCGCCGCTGCGATGCGGGGATCCTGACGCTGGCGCGCTTCTCCGGCCGCCCGATCGTCCCGGCCGCCGTTGTGACGAGCCGGCACCTGCGCTTCAAGTCCTGGGACCGGGCCTGTCTCGGCCTGCCCTTCGGACGGGGGGCGGTCGTGCTGGGCGAGCCGATCTACGTCGCCCGCGACTGCGCGGGCGACGAGTTCGAGGCACTCAGGCGGCGCCTCGAAGCCGAGATGAACCGGGTGCATGCCCGCGCCTACGCGCTGGTCGGGCGCGCCGACCGCGCCGCGCTCTATCGCGGCGCGCCTGCGGCGGCGACCAGCCCGGTGGGAGAATCCGCGTGAAGCTGCCGTCCGTGACCCTGCCGTTGCAGGTCTACCGGGCCGGCCTGCGCGTCGGCGAGCCGGCGCTCGCCGGCCTCCTCGCCTGGCGCGCCCATCACGGCAAGGAGGATCCCCGGCGTCTGCCCGAGCGGCGCGGCCTGCCCGGCCGGGCGCGCCCGGTCGGGCCGCTCGCCTGGATGCACGGCGCCAGCGTCGGCGAGGTCCTGTCGCTGATCGGGCTGGTGGAGGGCATGATCGCCCGCGGCTTCTCGGTGCTGGTGACCACGGGGACGCGCTCGGCCGCCGAGCTGATCGGATCCCGCCTGCCGCCCGGCGCGGTGCATCAATACGTGCCGCTCGACGCGCCGCGCTGGGTCTCGCGGTTCCTCGCCCATTGGCAGCCGAACCTCGCCATCGTGGCGGAGTCGGAGATCTGGCCGAACACGATCCTGGAATTGGACGCCCGCGAGATCCCGCTGATCCTGGTCAATGGCCGCATGTCGGAGCGCTCGTTCAAGGGCTGGGAGCGCTGCCCGCGCACCGCCAAGGCCCTGCTGTCGCGGATCGCGGTCTGCCTCACGCAGACCCAGGACGACGGCGCACGCTATGCCAAGCTCGGAGCCCCCCGGGTGAGCGTCACCGGCAACCTGAAATTCGACGCCCAGGTACCCCCGGTCGATCCGCAGCAGCTGGATTATCTGGGTGGCATGATCGCCGGCCGGCCGGTCTGGGTCGCGGCGAGCACCCATGAAGGCGAGGACAGCATCATCGCCTACGCCCACGCGGTGCTGAAGGTGCAGTTTCCGAGGCTCCTGACGATCCTCGCGCCCCGGCATCCGAGCCGCGGCGGCGAGGCGGCCGAATCCGCGGCCGCCTACGGCCTGCGCAGCGCGAGGCGCTCCAGCGGCGGTCGTCCGCATCCGTCCGTCGAGGTCTACGTCGCCGACACGATCGGCGAGATGGGCCTGTTCTACCGGCTCGCTCCGCTGGCGTTCCTCGGCGGATCCCTGGTCCCGCATGGCGGCCAGAACCCGATCGAGCCGGTGCGCCTCGATACGGCGATCCTGCACGGGCCACACACCGGGAATTTCGACGGGGTCTATCGCGCCCTCGACCTCGCCGGCGCCGCCCTGCCGGTGCGGGATGGGGTCGAGCTGGCCGCCATGGCCGGCGAGCTCCTGGGGGATCCGGCGCGTCTCGCCGGCATGGTGCAGGCCGGGCCGAGGGCGCTGCGGCCGTTCGAGGGCGCGGTCGGGCGCACGCTCGCGGTGCTCGAACCGTTCGTGGCGCAGATGAAGCTGCAGCGGCTCGACCGGGGCGATCTCGCGCGGCCGCTCGCGCGGGCCTGATGCGGCCGCCGCGCTTCTGGGCGGCGGGGGCCGGACACCCGATTGCGCGCAGCCTCGCGCCTTTCGGCGCCGCCTACGGTGCCATCACCGCCCGGCGTATGGACCGCCCCGGCGCCCGGGCGGGCTGCCCGGTCCTGTGCCTGGGCAACTTCACCCTCGGCGGGGCCGGCAAGACACCGGCCGCGATGGCCGTCGCCGCCCTGCTGACCGAGCTCGGCCGCAGGCCGGCCTTCCTGTCCCGCGGCTATGGCGGGCGCCTGTCCGGCCCGGTCCGGGTCGATCCGAATGTACATGCCGCGGCCGATGTCGGCGACGAGCCGCTGCTGCTCGCCCGTCACGCGCCGACGGTCGTGTCCCGGGACCGGCCGGCCGGGGCCGCCCTGTGCCGGGCGCTCGGGGCCGACGTGATCGTGATGGACGATGGCTTGCAGAACCCGACGCTCGCCAAGGACCTCGCCTGGGCGGTGATCGATGGCGCAGCCGGCATCGGCAACGGCCGCCCGTTCCCGGCGGGTCCCCTGCGGGCGCCCCTCGAACGGCAATGGCCCCACGTCGCCGGCCTGATCGTGGTCGGCGACGGCGCGCCCGGTGCCTGGCTGGCGGAGATGGCGGAGAAGCGCGGGCTGCCGGTCCACCGGGCGCAGGTGGCCGCGGACGGACCTGATCTGGCCGGAGGGCGCTGCCTGGCTTTCGCGGGGATCGGCCGCCCGGAAAAGTTCTTCGCGACGCTGCGTGGCATTGGCGCCGTGATTGCGGCCGAGCGGCTTTTCCCAGACCATCACCCGTATCGCCCGACGGACCTCGCGACCCTGGCCGCGGAAGCGGAGCGATTGGGAGCGGAGCTGGTAACGACCGAGAAGGATGCCGTGCGGCTCCCGGCCGCCTTCGCGGCCCGGGTTCAGGTGCTGCGGGTGCGCCTCGTGCTGGACCACCCGGACGCCCTGCGCCGCCAGATCCGCCAGGCGCTGTAAGTGCTACGGCCGCCCGGTTTCCTTCAGCTGCTTCAGAATGGCCTCGGGCGACGCGTAGGCCTCCTGCCGGGTGGCGCTCCAGTAGCGCAGCTCGTCCAGCGGGATCGGCTCGCCGGTCACCGCGCAGCGCACGAAGCTGCCCGGCTTGACCACCCGCATCGTCCCGTCCCCATACTGGACGACCGCTTCGCCGTTATGTCCGCGCTCATAGCGACCCAGCACATCCGCCTCCTGATCGATCCCGCCGTCACATCCTAGATATCGGATCCCGGGCAAGGGTCTAGATTTTTGATTCGCATGACCTTTTTCCGAACCCCGGCGACGACCGTTCGGGATGGTGCGCGGCGTTCGTGGCTTCAGGCGAGCATCGACGGCGTGGCATCGGCGGCCAGGATGGCCCGCGCCGCGTCGGCATCCACATGCATGCGCGCGATCAGCGCGTCGGCGCTGTCGAATCGCTCCTCGCCGCGAATGTAGCCGACGCATTCCACGGCGATCTCGCGCCCGTAGAGGTCGCCCGAAAAATCGAACAGATAGACTTCGAGGAGCGGCGCGCCGTCGTCGAAGGTCGGGCGTCGGCCGTAGCTCGCGACACCGTCGCGGACCTCGCCGGGACCCAGGCGCACGCGCACCGCGTAGATTCCGTGCGCCAGCCCGCACTCGGGCAGCATCACGTTGGCGGTCGGGAAGCCGAGCTGGCGCCCGCGCTTGTCGCCGTGGCGGACCTGGCCGAGCACGAACCAGCGATAGCCGAGGAGGGCGTTGGCCCGGGCGACATCGCCCGACGCCAGGGCTGCCCGGATCGCGCTCGACGAGACCGGCTCCGTCTCGCCGCCCAGGGCGACCGGCTCCACGATCCGGCAGACGAGGCCCGCCTCGCTGCAGAGGTCGGCCAGGATCGCGGGTGTGCCTTCGCGGCCACGGCCGAAATGAAAATCGTGGCCGACCACCACGCCGGACAGGCCGAGCGAGCCCTTCAGGAAGTCGAGCACGAAGGCGCGGGCGGTCGTGGCGGCCAGGGCGCCGTCGAAGCGGCGCACGATCAGCCCGTCGAGGCCGAGATGGGCGAACACGATCTCCTTCGCGGCGAGCGACGTGAGCCGGAACATCGGCGCGTCGGGCGCGAAATAGGCGCGCGGATGCGGCTCGAAGGTCAGCACGGCCGCCGGCCGGCCGGCCTCGCGCGCAGCCGCGCGCACATTCTCCACCAACACCCGATGGCCGCGATGGACGCCGTCGAAATTGCCGATCGCCGCGACGGCGCCGGCCAGGGCCGGCGGGATCGGCACGTCCGCGCCGCAAATCATGAAGGGCCGCGTGGCCGGTTCGTCGCCTGAGGCCATCGATTCGGGGTCGGAAACTCGAAAAGGGTCGGATGGGAGCGCCCGCGCTGTCCGCATCGGGCCCGACGGAGCCGGACCCTGCCGAAACGCGCCCGGAGGGTCAAGCGAACCGGCCGTCCTGCGACATCGCAGGGGCCGGCGGTGAATGCCACACCCGCAGATTAACGGCTTCGCAATGCGCGTGCCCTATTTTAAATGCTGTGCAGCGCGGCTATTTTGCGGCGTTAGTGAAGCGTTCATCTTTTCGGGAGCCGCCGCGGCCTCCCGCCGGGCAATACGGAGCAGTTGGTCTATGGCTCTCGATCTGAGCATGCCGATCCTCGTTGTCGACGATTACCAGACGATGGTCCGAATCATTCGGAATCTACTGAAGCAACTCGGCTTTGAAGAGGTCGATGACGCTTCGGATGGTACGGCAGCACTGGCGCGCCTCAAGGACCGCAAGTACGGCCTGGTCATCTCGGACTGGAACATGGAGCCGATGACCGGCTACGAGCTGCTGCGGCACGTGCGCGCCGACGAAAATCTGCGGACCACGCCATTCATCATGGTGACCGCCGAGTCGAAGACCGAGAACGTCATCGCCGCCAAGAAGGCCGGCGTGAACAACTACATCGTCAAGCCGTTCAACGCGGCGACGCTCAAGTCCAAGATCGAGGCCGTCTGCGGGAATTGATGAGTCCCGTGGCACGCCAAACGCGCCTTTCGGCCCAGCCCCCGGCGCGCCGGAAGGCGCCCAAGAGCGAAGCCGCCAAGAGCGAAGCCGCCAAGAGCGATGCCGCCGGCATCGCTGGTCGCCGATCCCAGGAGGAGAGCATGGCCTCAGCCGCCGCGCGACAGACCGATATGCGGTTCCGCGAACCGCACGCCGTGATCTCCGAGTTGATCGAGATCGCGGATTACATCGCCCATCTGCGCGAGGAGATCGGCGCGCTCCGGGCGAACGAGATGAGTCGCGACCGGATTCCCATGGCGCATGAGGAACTCGGCAGTGTCGTCGCCGCCACGGCCGGGGCCACCAACACGATCATGGAAGCCGCGGAAGCGATGCTCGGGCTTCCGGACGGCCCGGGCTACCGGGATGCCGTCGAGGAGCGGATCAACACGATCTTCGAAGCCTGCGCCTTCCAGGACATCACCGGCCAGCGCATCGCAAAGGTCGTGGAGTCCCTGCGGCTGTTCGAGCAGCGGCTCGCCCGCTTCGTCGGCGCCGTGAAGGCCCGGGATGCCACCTCCACCGATCCGGTCGAAATCGCCCGCCGCGCCCGCGCCGATGACCTGCTTCTCAATGGTCCCCAGGCCGTCGAGGAAACCCCGTCCCAGAACGACATCGACGCCCTGTTCGCCTGACCGGACCTGAATTGGTCCGCTGCCCGTCGACGCGGGTCGGTCGTGCGGGTTAGATCGCCCTCGGCAAGCAGAGGCCGAGGGCGGCGTCGAAGGAAAGTTCCGGCCCAGACATGGTTGCGCAGCGCTGGTCCGATCTGACGACGGACGACTTGAGCCGGCGCGATATGCGACGGGCGATCGCGGTGCTGCCGGTGGCCGCCATCGAGCAGCACGGCCCGCATCTGCCGCTCGGCACCGACGCGATCATCGCCGAGGGCTACCTCGCCCGAGTGCGTGAACGGGTGCCGGACGATCTCGACGTGCTGCTGCTGCCGGTCCAGACCATCGGCAAATCCGACGAGCACGATGCGTTTCCCGGCACGCTCTCCCTCGACACCGGGACGGCGCTCACCGCCTGGACCGGGATCGGCGCCGCGATCCACCGGGCCGGCTGCCGCAAGCTGGTGATCGTCACGAGCCACGGCGGCAACAGCGCCCTCATCGATCTCGTGGCCGGCGACCTGCGCGCCCGGTTCGGCCTCGTCGCGGTCACGACGGCCTGGGCCCGGTTCGGCTACCCGGACGGCTTGTTTCCCCTCGACGAGATCGCCCACGGCATCCATGCCGGCGGTGTCGAGACCGCACTGATGCTGGCCCTGCGGCCGGATCTGGTGCGGACCGACCGGATCGCCGATTTCCCGCCCCGCAGCCGCGCGATGGTCCGGGATTTCACCCATCTGCGCGCCGGCCGCCCCGCCGCGTTCGCCTGGAAGGCGGGCGACCTCCATCCCTCCGGGGCCATGGGCGACGCCCGGCTGGGCTCCGCGGAGGCCGGGCAGGTCGCACTGGATCACGGCGCGGCCGCCTTCGTCGAGTTGCTGCGGGACGTGGACCGTTTCGAGCTCGACGGGGGCGTCTCGGCGTAACCGGCGCCGGGACACGGCCGAAAGGTTGGTCACACGCGCCGGCATTCTCCGCCGGTGCTTGGAGGCCCGGCCATGAAAATCGTCGCGTTGATCTCCGCCGCCCTGATGCTTTACGCCGTGCGTCCGGCGGCAGCCCTGGAGCGCCCCGTCGTCGTCGAGCTATTCACCTCGCAGAGTTGCTCCTCCTGCCCCCCCGCCGAGGCGCTGATCGGTCGGCTCGCGCGCGAGGGGGCGGACGTGCTGCCGCTGGCCTTCCACGTCACCTACTGGAACCATCTCGACTGGCGCGACCCCTATTCCCTTCCGGCCGCCACCGCCCGCCAGAACGACTATGCCGCCCGGTTCGGCGGCTCCAGCTACACGCCCCAGGCCGTGATCGACGGACAGGCAGGGCTGGTCGGCTCCGACGAGGCGGCCCTTCGCGCAGCGATCGCGCAGGCGCGGAACGCAGGACCGGCCGTCCGGGTGAGCCTGGTCCGCGACGGCACTCGCCTCGCCGCCCGGGTCGGGCCCGGACGCGGCGCCGGCCGGGTCCTGCTGGTCGGCTTCGACCCGAGCCATACCAGCCGGGTCCTGCGCGGCGAGAATGCCGGGCGCACCCTTGAGCAGGCCAACGTCGTCCGCGCGATCCAGGATCTCGGTCCCTGGTCCGGCTCTGCGGCGACCTTCGAGGCCGCCGCGCCGGCGGGCGAGACGGCGGCGCTTCTGCTGCAGGCGAATGACGGCCGCATCCTCGGCGCGGCCCGGTTGGGCGAGCGCCTCGCCGGGGCGGAGGAGGGCCTGCGATGATGCTGGCCATGCCGGGCTGCGTCGCGGGGCGTGGATGGGCGCTGGCGCCGGACTCCAACACCGCGCTAGACTCAGCCCAGGCCGTGGAACGGATCGGCGGCGGAGCCCGGATGGCGCTCGAAGGGGAATTGGCCGCTCTCATGGCGGCGGCGCAGGGCGGTGACGCGGTCGCGTATCGCGCCCTGCTGAAGGCGTGCCTGCCGGTCGTGTCGGCGATCGCCCGGGCGCAGGGCGTGCGCGGCGAGGCGGTGGACGACGTCGTGCAGGACACGCTGATGACCGTGCATCGCGCGCGTGCGAGCTACGATCCGGCGCGGCCGTTCCTGCCGTGGCTGCGCGCCATCACGCAGCGCCGGGCGATCGACCGCCTGCGCCGGGTCGGCCGTCGGCCGCGGGAGGTCCACGATCCCCTCGCCTACGAGGCCGAGGCCGATCCGGGTCCCGAGCCCGGCCAGGGCCTGGAGGCGCGCGACCGGGCCGCCGCCCTCGCCCGCGCGGTCGCGTCCCTGCCGGACGGGCAGCGGCAGGCCGTGGAGCATCTCGGCCTGCGGGAATTGTCGCTGGATGAGACCGCGGCCCTGACCGGGCGCAGCAAGGGGGCGCTCAAGGTCAACCTGCACCGGGCTTTGAAGGCCCTGCGCGCCAACCTGATGCAGGAGCGGCGCTGATGGCCGATCTCGCCCGCCACGAGCGGCTTGTCGAGGATCTCGCCGGCAGCCTGGAGCCTGTCCGGCCGCTGCACTCGCCTGTCCTGCGCGCCGCCCTGTGGCTCGGCGCGGCGCTGCTCATCGGGCTGATCCTGGCGAGCCGGATCGACACCGCCGGCTTCATGCTGCGCATGCAGGTGCCGGATCTGGCCCTGGCGGCGCTCGGCGCGGTTCTGACAGCGGTCTGTGCGGCCTTCGCGGCCTTCGCCACCAGCGTGCCGGGCCGCTCCCGGGCCTGGGCCTTGCTGCCGCTGCCGGCCCTGGTCCTCTGGGTCGGGGCCAGCGGATTCGGCTGCCTGCGCGACTGGATCGCCCCGGGCACCGGCCCAGCGCACCCTCAGGAGATCGCCGGCTGCTTCAGCTTCCTGGTCTGCGTCTCGGTGCCGCTCTCGGGACTGATCGTCGTGATGCTGCGCCGGGCCTGCCCGCTGCGGCCGAACCTCACGGCCGCCCTGGGCGGACTGGCCGCGGCTGCTGCGGCCGCCGCGCTGCTGATGCCGTTCCACCCGCACGATTCCACCGCGGCGGATCTGCTGATCCACGCGGTCGCGGTCGTGGGCGTGATCGGGCTCAACGGCCTCGCCGGCGGCCGCTTGCTCGGCCGCGGGGCCGGCTAGACTTCAGCGCTCGTCCGGATCCGACCCCGGCCAGGCCACGATCCGGTCGGGCAGCTCGTCGTCGGAGAACTCCTCCTCGTTGCCGGCGAGCCGGCCGCGGATCGAGATCCCGGCCTCGTGGACGCTGGAGGCCCGGCCCGAGACCAGGGGATGCCACGGATAGAGCGGCTCGCCGTCGCGGATCAGGCGATAGGCGCAGGTCGGCGGCAGCCACGGGATCGTGCGCACCGCCTCCGGGGTGAGGCGGACGCAATCGGGCACGCGCTTCTGGCGGCGGGCGTAGTCGCGGCAGCGGCAGGTCAGGCCGTCGAGCAGCGTGCAGCCGATATCGGTGTGGTGGACCTCGCCGGTCTCGTCGTCCTCGAGCTTGATCAGGCAGCACCGGCCGCACCCGTCGCAGAGGCTCTCCCACTCGGACGGCGTCATGGCTTCGAGGGTCTTGGTCCGCCAGAACGGCTCGGCGACCCCGCGGCGCAGCGCCTCGGGCTTGGACATCGGTCAATCTCACGATCGGGAAGAGCGTGTCTCTGCCCGAGCCGGCGCTGCGGGGCAAGCGGGGCCGGGCCGCGGCGAATCGCGAGACTGCGCAGAGCCTCGCCCACCGTTCCGGATCCTGCTAAGGATGGGCACGCCGCGCAGGCGCTCGACAAGCCGGGTCCGACATCGTGCGCCTGCCGACGCTCACCGAGATCAAGATCCGCATCGAGCGTGCCGCCCTGGCGTTCGACGCCTGGGTCAATGCCGGCCTCTACGACAGCGGCCGCTCCACCGGCGCGGCCTACGAGCGCTTCCAGCGGGTGATGAGCCGGTTCGCCGTGCATGGCTGGAAGCGGTTCGCCCTCGACCTGACCAGCGAGGCCGTCACCCTCGGGGCCGGCGGCGCCGTGCTGATGCTCGCCTTCGCGCAGCCGGCCTTCCAGCTGACCAGCGACAACTGGCTCAAGCAGCAGGACCTCGCCGTCACCTTCCTCGACCGCTACGGCGCCGAGGTCGGCCGGCGCGGCATCAAGCACGACGACTCGCTCAAGCTCGACGAGTTTCCCGACATCATGATCAAGGCGCTGGTCTCCACCGAGGACCGGCGCTTCTACGAGCATTGGGGCATCGACCCGATCGGCACCCTGCGGGCGCTGGTCAACAATTCGCGCGGCGGCAGCGGCACGCAGGGCGGCTCCTCGATCACCCAGCAGCTCGCCAAGAATCTCTTTTTGACGAACGAGCGCTCGCTCGAAAGAAAAATCAACGAGGCGTTCCTGGCCCTGTGGCTGGAGAGCCACCTGACCAAGAACGAGATCCTGAAGCTCTACCTCGACCGGGCCTATATGGGCGGCGGCACCTTCGGCGCGGTGGCGGCGGCGGATTACTATTTCGGCAAGCCGCTCAAGGACATCAGCCTGGCGGAGGCCGCCATGCTGGCGGGCCTGTTCAAGGCGCCGACGAAATACGCGCCCCACGTCAACCTGCCCGCCGCGCGCGCGCGGGCGGCCGACGTGCTGCACAACATGGTCGAGGCCGGCTTCGTCACCGAGGGGCAGATCCAGACCGCCCTGCGCAACCCGGCGACGCCGGTGACCCGCACCCGCGACATCACCGCCGACTACTACCTCGACTGGGCCTTCGGCGAGATCAAGGCCATGGCCGATGCGGGCAAGCTCCGCAGCGACCGGGTGCTCACCGTCAAGACGCCCCTCGACCTCGCGATCCAGAAGCGGGCCGACGACGTGGTGGCCGACATCCTGCGCAAGTCCGGCGACGCCTTCGACGTGGACGAGGCCGCCATGGTGATCCTCGATCCCGACGGCGCGCTGCGCGCCATGGTCGGCGGCGCCGATTACGGCGAGAGCCAGTTCAACCGCGCCACCGACGCGCTGCGCCAGCCCGGCTCCTCGTTCAAGCCCTACGTCTATTCGGCCGCCCTCGCCTCGGGCCTGTTCAAGCCCGAGACCGTGGTGGTCGACAGCCCGGTCTGCATCGGCAACTGGTGCCCGCAGAATTACGGCCGCTCCTATGCCGGTCGGGTGCCGATGTGGCTCGCCGTGGCGAAGTCGATCAACACGATCCCGATCAAGATCTCGATCGCGCTGGGCAAGGCCATGGGCATCAGCCACGAGGCCCGGGCCGCCAAGGCCGGCCGCGCCAAGATCATCGAGACCGCCCATCGGATGGGCATCACCTCGAACCTGATCGACACCGTCTCGATGCCGATCGGCTCCGACGAAGTGACGGTGATCGACCAGGCCGCCGGCTACGCGGTGTTCGCCAACGGCGGGTTCAAGGCCAAGCCCTACGCGGCCATGGAGGTGAAGAACTCGTCCGGCGAGGTGATCTACCGCCACGCCGACGAGCCGCCGGATCGGGTGCTGTCGCCCCAGGTGGTGGCCGACATGAACTTCATGCTCAACAAGGTCGTCGAGGAGGGCACCGGCAAGCGCGCCCAGCTCGAAGGCGTGAAGGTCGCGGGCAAGTCCGGCACCACCAACGCCTACCGGGATGCCTGGTTCGTCGGTTACACAGGCAATTACGTCGGCGCGGTCTGGTTCGGGAACGACGACCACACCTCGACCAACAAGCTCACCGGCGGGTCGCTCCCGGCCCAGCTCTGGCACGACGTGATGGAGCCGGCCCACCAGGGCATCGAGATCAAGGGCCTGCCCGGCCTGAAGGACAGCCCCCGCGCCGCCCAGCAGCAGGCGGCGGGCGGACCCACCGCCCCGATCGATCCCAATGCCAGCGCCTACGGCAAGCTCTCGCGCCGCTCCTTCGAGGTGATCGGCGGCCTGAACGGCCTGTTCCGCACCGTCGAGCGCGCGCCCGCCGGCGAGGTGAGGCCGGAGGCCGGCGGCTCCGACAAGGCCTCGCAGAAGGCCGACCGGAAGCCGGGCGACCGGGCCGCGGCCCCCCCGGCCCAGCCGCGCGAGGTCGCCGAGGGCGCCCGGTCCGTCGGCGGCCGCATCGAGCTGCGATGATCCGATGAGCCTCGCGATCCCCGGAAGCCCCGGCCGCAGATCCGCGGCCGGAGACGATCGACCCGCGCCGCTGCCGCGCTCCCTCGGCCGCACCGGCCGGCTGGTCGCCCGTGTCTGGCGCAAGAGTTCGGTCGCCGGTCTCGCCGTCTACGCCCTGGCGCTCGGCGGGGTCCTTGGCCTCGCCAGCGCCGACTGGGCGACGCGCGGCGGCTATCCGTTCGGCGGCGTCAAGGTTGGTGCCTGGACGGCCTGGCCCCGGGCCGGGGCGGCCAATGCCGATCCCTATACGAGGGCCGTCAACGCCCGCCGGGGCGAGATTCCCCTGGCGGTGGGAGAGGGCCTGCTGCTCACCGCCGCTGTCGACGACCAGGGCCAGGCGCTCGACGCCACCTGCTCCTATCGCATCGGCGGCGGCACGCCCCCGGCCCGCGCCTGGACCCTCACGGTCGCGGGTCGCGGTGCGCGCGAGCCCGGGCGACCGGCCGTGCGCGAGGGTTTCACCTCCACGGAGGTTCTGCGTTCGGCCGACGGGCGGTTCTCGGTGGTGCTCGCCCCGGAGGTCCAGCCCGGGAACTGGCTGCCGAGTCCCCGGGACAGCGGCCCGGTGCGCGTGGCCCTGCGCCTCTACGACACCCCGGTCGCCGCCAGTGTCGGATCCCTCGACCGGGAGTCGGTACCGGCAATCACCCGCCTGGGATGCGCCTCGTGAACCTGCGCTTCGTTTACGCCACGCTGATCGGTCTGGTGCTCGCGGGGATCGTGCACATCGCCGCCGTGCTGGCGATCCCGCGCCTGTCCGAGACGGACGCGGTCTCGCGCGCCCGGACCAGCGAGAACCTGGATCACCCGCAGCCGATCTATACGGTGGCGACCGGCGACGAGCCGTCCCCGCCGGAGGCGTGGCTGCCGATCCCGGACCCGGCCGTGGCGGTGGGCGTCTGCGCCTACGATCTCGCCGACGGGCCGATGCGCGTCTCGGCGCGAACCGGGCCGCTGTCGCTGTCGCTGGCTGCGCATGCCCGGCGCGGCGCCTTCTACGCGGTGACCGACCAGGCCGCCGTGCGCGGCGCCCTCGATCTCGTGATCCTGACCCGCGCCCAATACGACGAGGCGCTGGCCGACGACGACGAGAACGATCCGAGCCGGGACGTGCGTATCGTCGCGCCGGACAATCGCGGTGTCGTGGTCGTGCGGGTAATCGCCGGCCTCCCGAGCCAGCGTCCCGGGGCCAACGCCGCGGTCCAGGCGGTGTCCTGCACCACCGACATGCCGGCGGACGAATCTGCGGGCAAGCCTGCGGCGCGGTAACGCCGCCTCAGTATTTGACGACGAGCGGCGCCTCGGCGACCGGCAGGGCGGCGGCTTCGAGGCCGCAGCGCGCCGCCGCATCCGGCGGCAGCAGCGGCACGAGCAGATTGCGGCGGGCGGCGAGCATGGCCAGGGACCGCTCGGCCGAGACCGATTCCGGCGCCGGGGCCTGGGCGAAGAGGTGCTCCAGGGCGAAGCGGTAGCGGGCGAGCCGCAGGCCGGTCTCGATCCGCACCCAGGCGATCAGGCACCGGTTCTCTGCGACATGCTGCGCGGCCAAGCGGATATCCGCGTCGTCGAGGGTCTTGGCGAAGGGCAGGCTGCGCAGCCGGGCGGCATCGGCGTCGATGACCCGGGCGGCGAGCGCCGTGAAGATCGGGATCAAGCGGGCATCGGCCGTGGCGTCGTCGGCGAGCTGGCGATAGCGGGATACGGGCGAGCGCGACGGCTCCGCGGTAAGCGTCTCATAATAAGCGCCGACCTCGTCGAACCGCCAGGTCGGCGTCGCGTGCGCGCTGGCCAGGCCGAGCAGCGCATCCTGGAAGGCCGAGAAGGTGCTGGCCGGCTGCACGAATCGCCAGGCGCGGTCGCGCAGGGCCTGCTCGTCGTCGGTCAGGCCGGAATCGAGGAGCAGCCGGCCGCGATCCCGCGTCGAGAAGCTGCCGGTGGTGTCGATCAGGCCGTTCCACACCCCGGTCCGGGGCCGGCCGAAATCGCCGCTCTGGGTGCAGGCGGCGAGCAGCGCCAGCGCCGCTCCGGCGGGCAGGAGGAGGGAGGCCCTGCGGGCGCGGTGCGCGCGCTTGCCTCCGCCAGGGACGAGGATCGGCCGATGGCGGTCCGGAGCAGGCATGATCAAACCATCGGAAACGTCGCGCGGCCGGGCCGGTCGACCGTCATGGGCAGGCTCAGGAGGCGAGGCGCTCGTAGCGCACGCCGAGGAAGAACAGGATCTCGCCACGCTGCTCGTCGGAGCGCGGCAGGCGGCGCGTCCGGCGTGCCTCGGCGCTGGGAAACGGGATCAGGAGCGCGGGCGCGTCCTGCCGTGCGTCCTGCATCCCGTCATTGGCGGGCATCGGCAGGCAGGTCTCGTAAGTCACCTGCGGTGTGAATGGGGGCATGGTCTCCGGCTCCTGTCGGCGGCTCGAGCGGCAGCGCCCGGGCCCTGCGGAGGGCGTCGGCAAGGGCTACGGAAACCATTCAGCATGACGTGGTTAACGGAGTCTTGCCGGGTCTCGGCCGCATCGGAGCGTGCGCCGAGGGCAAGTGGCGCGCGACTTGCTAAGTCTTCTTCGCCCATGGCGGGCGTTTCCTCCCTTTGACTGAGGCCCTGTCCGATCACGGACAGGGCCTTTTTCTTGTCGGTACGATAGCGCCCCTAAATGCGGCCCCGGCGCCACATGGGCGCGGAGCTTTGGCGCGGCGTTCCGCGCGGGGAACCCATGCGGAGCTGCGGCGCTTGCCTACCGCCCCGCGCGACCGATATGCCGGACCCAAGCGGACGGGGCACCGCCGCATCGATTTTCCGCGCGATCGAGATTTGAGGACACCGCTGAATGCGACTCGTTCCGGAACGCACCCTGCACGCCTACCGTCGTCGGAGCCTCGCCCTGGCAGCGCTGACGCTCGTCACGCTCGCAGCCGGTCCCGCCTACGCCCAACGCGAGGACCAGGGCCTGCAGCTCGGCTGCGCGAATGACTATTTCCGGCTCTGCGCCGGCGTCGATCCGAACAGCCAGGATGCCGACAAGTGCATGACGCGCAACCGCAAGCGTCTGTCGCCCGAGTGCCGCGCGGCGATCGGCGATTACGACAAGCGCACCGGCAGCAAGTCGCTGTCAGACGATTGAGCGCGCCTTCGGTCGCGTCGCGCGCTGCTGGCGAGGGGCATATTCGATGGGCCTGACCGTCGCCGTCCAGATGGACCCGATCCAGAATATCCGGATCGCCGGGGACACCACCTTCGCCCTGCTGCTGGAAGCGCAGCGGCGGGGGCATGCCCTGATCTATTACACGCCGGACCGGCTCTCGATGCAGGGCCGGCGCGTGACCGCGCGGGTCGAGCGGCTGACGGTCCAGGACGTCGAGGGTGCGCATTTCACCCTCACGCCGCCGGAGCGGATCGACCTCGCCGAGGCGGACGTGGTGCTGATGCGCCAAGACCCGCCTTTCGACATGGCCTACATCACGGCCACCCACATGCTGCAGCGGATCCACCCGGAGACGCTGGTGGTCAACGACCCCTTCGAGGTGCGCAACGCGCCCGAGAAGCTGTTCGTCCTCGATTTTCCGGAGCTGATGCCCCCGACCCTGATCAGCCGCGACAAGGCGGAGATCGAGGCGTTCCGGCTGGAGCACGGCACCGTGGCGATGAAGCCGCTGCACGGGCATGGCGGCGCGGCCGTCTTCAAGGTCACCGAGAAGGACCCGAATTTCGGCTCGATGTTCGACCTGTTCGCGACCACCTTCCGGGAGGCCTGGGTGATCCAGCGCTACCTCGATCGGGTGACCGAGGGGGACAAGCGCATCATTCTGGTCGACGGCGTGGCGATGGGCGCGGTCAACCGCGTGCCGGCGGCCAACGACATAAGGTCGAACATGGTCCGCGGCGGCGCCGCCTCGGCCTCCGAGCTGACCGAGCGCGAGCGCGAGATCTGTGCCACGATCGGCCCGGAGCTGGCCCACCGGGGCCTGATCCTGGTCGGGATCGACGTGATCGACGGCCACCTGACCGAGATCAACGTCACCTCCCCCACGGGCATCCGGGCGATCCAGCGGCTCGGCGGCCCCGACCTTTCGGTGGCGGTCTGGGACGCGATCGAGGCCCGGGTGGCGGCGCGCAGGGGCGTTTGATCCCGAGCGTCTGATTCTCGGCTCAGGTCTCCGCTTTCGGCGTCGCGTTGAGTTCGGCCCAGTCGAACTCTTCCTCCAGCAAGAAGTAAGCGTCGTCGCCGATCCGGCCTTGGCGGCGCAGGGACAGGACCGCGTTGCGGGCAGCCTCCACCGACCGGCGGCGGGCCGCGTCCGAGGGCAGGCTCTCGGGGGCGCGGCCCTCCTCGTGGGCCTCGGCCTCCTCGAGCGCCGACCGGAACTCCGCCCGCAGGGACTCGATCGCCGGCTCTTCGCCGGCTTCCGACAGGCTTTCGAGAGCCGCTTCGTAGGCGGCGGCCCGGGCCCAGCCGACCTCGCGCCCGACTGGATCGTCATCCTCCAGCTTCAGGTAGGCGAGCAGCGGACGCAGGGTCAGCCCCTGGACGATCAGCGTGCCGAGCACCGTGAAGAAGGCGGTAAACACGACCAGGTCCCGGTGCGGGAACGCCATCGGCAGCGCCAGGGCGGCCGCGACCGTGACGATGCCGCGCATCCCGGCCCAGGACAGGGCGAGCCCCGGCCCGTATTTCGCCCGGGCGCCCGCCTGACGCAGGCCGAGCCCCTTGAGGCCGGTGGTGGGCAGGACCCAGGCGAGCCGCGTCACCACCACGGTGGTGAAGATCGCCGCCGCCAGGAACATCGCCTGCCAGGCATCCCCGCCGGTCAAGCGGTCCCGGATCGGGTCGATCTGGATGCCGATCAGGATGAAGGCCAGGACGTTGAGCACGAACACCGCCGTGTCCCACACCGCGTAGGAGATCACCCGGGTGCGCGGCGCCGTGATCCCGGGCGCCCGGCGCGCGACCGTGACCGCGAAGGCGACGATGGTCAGCACCCCCGATAGCTCCAGCTTTTCCGCGGCGAGCCAGATCCCGAAGGCGGCGACGAACTGCATCACGATCGCGCTCGCCGGGTCGGTGACGCGGCGGGTCAGGGCGACGAAGGCCAGGCCCAGGCAGGGCCCGGCCGCCAGACTCGCCACGACGCCGAGCAGGAAGGCGGGTGCGACCTCGGCCGGATGGAAGCCGTTGGCCATCGCGGCCGCCACCGCCAGCCGGTAGATGAGCAGCGAGGCGGCGTCGTTGAGCAGGCTCTCGCCGCGCAGGATCGTGGCGAGTCGATGCGGCATCGGCGCATGCTTCAGCACCGCCAGGGCTGCCACGGCGTCGGGTGGCGCGACCACGG
Organism: Methylobacterium sp. J-077; assembly: GCF_022829365.1. Classification (GTDB taxonomy): domain Bacteria; phylum Pseudomonadota; class Alphaproteobacteria; order Rhizobiales; family Beijerinckiaceae; genus Methylobacterium. The sequence goes on from NZ_JAKSYJ010000102.1 coordinate 146,232, forward strand.
CGCCGAGCACGATGCAGGCGGCGACCGGCATGTCGGGCACGATCAGATGGGCCACGAACGCGACGGTGAGCGTCGTCACCGCCACCGCGCCCACCGCCAGCCCGAACACCGCGCGCCAATCCGCCTTCATGTCCCGCACGGAGGCATCGAAGCCGGCATCGAGCAGCACGGGTGCGAGGAACAGGGCGAGCGCCAGTTCGGGGTCGAGCCGCAGGTTCGGCACGCCGGGCACGAAGGCGAGGCCGACGCCGCCCAAAGCCAGGAAGGCGGGGTACGGCGCCCCCAGCCGCCGCGCCAGCGCGGCCAACAGGACGGCGCCGAACAGGACGCCGACAACCCACTCGAAGATCACCATAGGCCTGAAAGAGGGCGGGCCCGCGCCCGTTCCAGGTGCCGCGGGCGGAACCGATCACGGCTCGGGAAACCGCGAGACCTTGCGGCGGCCGCCGACTTGCCTAACGCTGCGACCGGAACACCACAGGATCTTCGATGCCCGAGACCCCCGTCTTCTCCGACAGCGCCGTCGCCGCGCCCCATCACCTCGCCGCCTCGGCCGGCCGGACCGTGCTGGCGCAGGGCGGCAACGCCATCGAGGCGATGGTGGCGATGGCGGCCTCGATCGCCGTGGTCTACCCGCACATGAACAGCATCGGCGGCGACGGTTTCTGGCTGGTCCGCGAGCGCGGCGGCCGGGTGCGCGGCATCGAGGCCTGCGGGCCGGCCGGGCGCCTCGCCACGATCCAGCGTTACCGCGAGAAGGGCTACGACACGATCCCGTCGCGCGGCCCCGACGCCATGGTGACGGTGGCGGGCGCGGTCGGCGGCTGGGACTTGGCGCTGGCGCTGTCGAAGGCGCTCGGCGGCCGCCTGCCGCTGGACGTGCTGCTCGCCGACGCGATCACCCAGGCCCGCGACGGCGTGCCGGTCTCGCCCAGCGAGGAGCGCTACAAACCGCAAGCGGGCGACACCCTGTACGAGGCCCCGAACTTCGCCGCGACGTTCCTCAAGGACGGCAAGCCCTACCGGGCCGGCGAGATCCGCAAGCTGCCGGCCCTCGGGGCGACCCTGGAGCAGCTCGCCCATGCCGGCCTCGACGATTTCTACCGGGGCGACATCGCCCACGAGATCGGCGCCGACCTGGAGCGTCTCGATGCGCCGGTGACCCGGGCCGACCTCAAGGCCTATCAGGCGGCCGAGCGCAGGCCGCTGACCCTGCGCCGCCGCGACGCCACCCTGTTCAACTTCCCGCCCCCGACCCAGGGGCTAGCGGCTCTGATCATCCTCGGCCTGTTCGACCGGCTCAACGTCGCCGCCCCGGAGAGCGTCGCGCATTATCACGGGCTGATCGAGGCGACGAAGCGGGCCTTCGCAATCCGCGACCGGGTGGTGACCGATTTCGGCCGCCTGCGCCACGACCCGGACGATTTCCTGGAACCCGCCTTCCTCGCCGGGGAAGCCGCGCGCATCGACATGAAGCGCGCCGCCACGGTGCCCCTGCGCGACTCCCCCGGCGACACGGTCTGGATGGGGGCGATCGACCGGGATGGCCTGGCGGTCTCCTACATCCAGTCGGTGTACTGGGAGTACGGCTCCGGGGTGGTGCTGCCGCGCACCGGGATCGACTGGCTCAACCGCGGCGTCTCGTTCTCGCTGGATCCGGCCGCCGTGAACCCGCTGGAGCCGGGCCGGCGCCCGTTCCACACCCTGATCCCGGCGCTCGCCGCCTTCGATGACGGCCGGGTCATGGCCTACGGCGCGATGGGCGGCGACGGCCAGCCGCAATTCCAGGCCCAGATCTTCTGCCGCTACGCCGATTACGGCGTCTCCGTCGCCGACGCGGTCGACGCGCCGCGGCTGCTCTACGGCCGGACCTGGGGCGCGCCGTCGCTCAGCGTGAAGGTCGAGGATCGGTTCGACCCGGCGATCCTGTCGGCGCTGGAGCGCATGGGCCACCAGATCGAGCCGGTCGGAATGCCCTACAGCGACACGCTGGGCCATGCCGGCATGCTGGTGCGCCGCGCCCGGGACGGGCGGATCGAGGCGATGCACGACCCGCGCTCCGACGGCGGCGCGCTGGGGTTCTGAAAGCGCGCTGCTCAGGCCGCCTGGACCAGCCAGCAGGCGGCGCGCAGTCTGACGGAGCCGCCCTCCGCGTGCGGGCGCAGGGCGGCGGTGACGGCGGCCTCGGCCCGGGCGCGCAGATCGGGCTCGGCCTCGCGCACGAGATGCGCGGTCGGCCCGAGATTGAGCGCCACATGCGCCGCGGCCTCTGCCGCCTCGACATCAGTGTCGCCCTGGCCGAGCACCACGTCGCGGTCGACCGCATCGCAGGCCACGGTGCCGAAGCCGGCCCCGCGCAGCAGCGCGACCAGCGGATCCGCCGCGGCGAAGCGGAACGGGCCGGGCGTGTCCGGAGCCGGGGGCGGCGGGCTCTCCGGCAGCAGCGGCACCACCGCCTCGCGCGGCACCGTCACCCAGAGGTTCTCCGGCAGCGCCCGCCAGCACAGGAAGGTCAGCCGGCCCTCCGGGCGCAGCATCCGGCGGATGTTGGCGAAAGCCCGGGCGGAATCCGGGAAGAACATCACCCCGAAGCGCGACAGGGCCATTTGGTAGCTGCCGAGATCGGCTGTCTCGACATCCGCCTCGACGAACCGGATCGGCGCGGCGCCCGTCTCCGCCTCGGCCCGGCTCCGGGCGACCGCCAGCAGCGGCGCCGAGATGTCGGCGCCGGTCACCGCGCCCTGCGGCCCGACCCGGCGTGCAGCCTCCAGGGTCGTGGCGCCCGAGCCGCAGCCGATATCGAGCACGGACTCGCCGCCGCGCAAAGCCGCGCGGGCGAACAGGGCCTCGGTCAGCGGCGCGAACACCGCGTCGAGCACCGCTTGGTTGCGGGCCCAGCGGGTCCCGACCTCGCCGTTCCAGTATTCGGCCTGGGTGATGCCGCCGGCCATGGCCGTCAGGCCGTCGTCGCCGCGACCGACAGGTCGGGCTTGTGGTTCAGGGTCTGGAAGACGACGCAGTAGCGCTTGGTGAGCTTGAGCAATTGCGCGAGCTTGTCCTCCGGCGCGTCGGTGTCCAGCTCGAAGAACAGCCGGATGCTGCGAAACCCCACCGGCGCCTCCTTGTCGACGCCGAGCGTTCCGCGAAAGTCGAGGTCGCCCTCGGCGCTGACCGTGCCGGACCGGAGCGGGATCTCCAGCGCGGTCGCCACTGCCTTCAGGGTCACGCCCGCGCAGGCGACCAGGGCTTCGAGCAACATGTCGCCGGAGCACAGTTCCAGCCCGGAGCCGCCGCTGGCCGGGTGCAGCCCGGCCTCCGCGATGGCGCGGCCGGTCTCGACCTTGCAGGCGATCTTGGTGTCGTCCAGCGTACCCCGGGCCTTCAGGGTGACGACCGCCGAATCCGGGGCCGAACGGTACTGGTCCTTGATCGGAGCCTGGAGGGCTCGCAGAGCGGTGGCGTCCATGGGTCGTCGTCCTCTCGGTGTCGCGGGCTCCTCTTGGGCGGGAGCGTCTCAAGCGCGGTATAGGCGCCCCGCTCAGGGACGGGAAGCGCGTCCCGTCAGCGCCGCCACCGCTTCGGCCAGGGCGTCGACCTGCGCCTCGTCGTGGGCGGCGGAGAACGCCACGCGCAGCCGCGCGGTCCCGGCCGGCACGGTCGGCGGCCGGATCGCCACCACGAGGAAGCCGGCGGCTTCGAGCGCCGCCGAGATGGCGAGCGCCGCCTGCGCGTCGCCGACCAGCACCGGAACCACGGCGCTCTCGGCCTCGGGCAGGCCCAGGCGAGCCGTGAACCGCCGGGCGAGGGTGAGCGGCCGGGCGCGGCGCGCCGGCTCCGCCTCCAGGATCGCCAGGGCTTCGAGCGCCGCGGCGGCCGAGGCTGGGGGCAGGCCGGTGGTGTAGACGAAGCTCCGGGCGCGGCTGGTCATCAGGTCGATCACCGGCCGCGAGGCGCAGAGATAGCCGCCGTAGGAGCCCAGCGCCTTCGACAGGGTGCCCATCTCAAGCGGCGCCCGCGGCCCGTCCTCGACCACGCCGATCCCGTGGGCGTCATCGACCAGCGTCCAGGCGTCGAAGTCTTCCGCGACGCTCAGGATGTCGCCGATCGGCGCCCGATCTCCGTCCATGCTGAACACCCGCTCGGTCAGGACCAGGGCGCGGGCGTGGTGCGGACGGTTCTCGGCCAGCACCTTCGCCAGATCACTTGGATCGTTGTGGCGGAAGGTCAGGACCGTGGCCCCCGACAGCCGCGCCCCGGCCCACATGCAGGCATGGGACAGCTCATCGAGCACCACGAGATCGCCGCCCCCGGCCAGCGCCGGGGTGATCCCGAGATTGGCGAGATAGCCGCTGCCGAACACCAGCGCGGCCTCGGCACCCTTGTGCCGCGCCAGACGATCCTCCAGCGCCCCGAGAACCGGATGGTCGCCGGTGACCAGCCGCGACCCGCCCGCCCCTGCGCCATAGGCCGCGACCGCTTCTTGTGCGGCGGCGATCACCCGGGGGTGGTGCGACAGGCCGAGATAATCGTTGCACGAGAACGACACGAGCGCCCGGCCCCCGCGCGCCGCCGCCGCCCCGGAGCCGCGCTCGGTGGGCGTCAGCCGCCGCCGCAGGCTGCCGGCCTCCAGGGCGTCGAGTTTGGTGCGGGCGAAGGCGTCGAGGCTGTCCATCGGATGGGTGATGGGGCCGTGGCGGCGGTGGATGTCAAGGTGGCGGAGCGCGATGCCCCTCGACGGCGCCAGGTGCCTTCCGCACGTGGTTGTCCTGCCCCATCGTCGCCGAGAGGGAGATGAACAGCGCCGCCGCAAGGGCGAGCACCGGCCCGAGGGCCATGAGGTCGAGATCGGACCAGCTCATTCCCGCAGGCTTCCGAGCAGGTGCCGGGCCGTCATTACGGACGGCGCTTCCGGCGCGTTGAGGATATGCGTCGCGGTGCGCCGAGACCAGAGAAGGCCCCCGCTTGACCACCCAAGCCCCGCCGCCCATCCCTCGGCCATGACGTCCGATCGATCGAACAAAAACCTGTGGCGGCCCTACACGCAGATGCGGCTGGCGCCCCCGCCCCTGGAGGCGGTGGCGACGCGGGGCAGCCGCATCGTGCTGGCCGATGGCCGTGAACTGGTGGACGGCATCGCCTCCTGGTGGACGGCGGTGCACGGCTACAACCATCCGCACATCGCCCAAGCCGTCGCCGACCAGCTGACGCGGATGCCCCACGTGATGTTCGGCGGGCTGACCCATGCCCCGGCCGAGCGGCTGGCGGCCCGGCTCGCGGCGCTGCTGCCGGGGGATCTCGACCACGTCTTCTTCAGCGATTCGGGCTCGGTCGCCGTCGAGGTCGCGCTGAAGATGGCCGCCCAGATGTGGCTCAACCGCGGGGCGAGCGGCCGGACTAAGGTCCTGGCCTTCCGGGGCGGCTATCACGGCGACACGATGGGCGCGATGTCGGTCTGCGACCCCGAGGAGGGCATGCATCGCCGCTTCGGCGCCTACCTGCCCACCCAGATCTTTTGTGACGTGCCGCGGAGCCCGGCCGGGACCGAGGCGCTGGATACGGCGCTGGCCGCCCATCGCGAGACGCTGGCCGCCGTGATCGTCGAGCCCCTGGTCCAGGGCGCCGGCGGCATGGTCCTGCATCCGCCGGAGGTGCTGGCGACGATCGCGCGCCTCGCCCGCCGTCACGGCCTGCCGCTCATCGCCGACGAGATCTTCACCGGGTTCGGCCGTACCGGCAGCCTGTTCGCCTGCGAACAGGCCGGGATCGTGCCCGACATCCTGTGCCTCTCAAAGGCGCTCACCGGCGGCACCATGGCGCTCGCCGCCACCATCGCCCGGACGGAGGTGTTCGAGGCGTTCTGGTCCGAGGATCCGGCCGCCGCGCTGATGCACGGCCCGACCTTCATGGCCAATCCGCTCGCCTGCGCGGCGGCCAATGCCAGCCTCGACCTGTTCGAGACCGAGCCGCGCCTGGATCAGGCGGGTGCCATTTCGCGCCGGCTCGCGGACGGGTTGGCCGGCCTGACGGGCCTGCCCGGCGTGGCGGATGTCCGGATTCTCGGCGCCATCGGGGCCGTGCAGTTCGCCCGCGCCCCCGACCTCGCCGCCCTGAAGGCCGCCTTTCTCGACCGGGGCGTCTGGGTGCGGCCGTTCGGCGACATCGTCTATCTAACCCCCGCCCTGACCATCCCGCCGGGCGATCTCGATCGGCTGATCGAGGCGATTGTAGCCGTCGTTCCCGGGCAGGCCGCGGCGCTCGCCTGAGCGCATCCGCCACACGATCCCGCGAGGCGTCACCACGCCGGCCTGCAACCCGGAACCGTTTCTGCCGTTGGGCTCACGGCTGACAACGCGTGCGGCGGCCCTCGCGGTCGGACGCTGCCGGAGGGAGTACACAGTGGCGAGCGAGCAGACGGTTTCGGGTGGCGATCGGCCGGTGATCCTCCTCGTCGAGGACGAAGCGCTGACGATCATGGACCTCGGGGACGTGCTGGAGGATGGCGGCTACGACACGGTGCAATGTGCCTCCGCCGAGCGGGCGCTCAGCATTCTGCAGGCGCGCCCGGACATCTGCGGGCTGGTGACGGACGTCCAGCTCTCGGGGAAGACCGACGGGTTCGATCTGGCGAGCGCGGTGGCCGAGGCCCGGCCGCACCTGCCGATTCTCATCGTGTCCGGGCGGGCGGCGCCCGACCCGGCCCGGATGCCTTCCCATGCCGACTTCATCGCCCGTCCCTGCACGGGCGAGGACATCCTTGACCGGCTCAAGCGCTTGATGCCCTGTTGAGCGCAGGGCCTTTTCGGCCCCCGTCATCGCACCGTCACCGGCCCGCGCCACAGGAACCCGGGCGGCCATGGACGGGAGTGGACGGTGCAGGTTCAGGATGGTCCGGCGGCCGCCGGCATAGATGCGGGCGCTCCGGTGGGCGACAAGCAGAAACGCGATCGTGAGATCAAGGACGCGGGCGCGTCCGAAGGGTCGTCCAAGAAGATGCGGCCGCCCGGCGTGCGCAGCGTCGGCTGGGCCCTGGTGCAGGCCGCGCGCCTGCACCGCGCCCGAACCGGCGACCGGCTGGCCAAGCTCGGCCTGTTCGCCGGGCAGGAGCAGGTGGTCCAGGCGCTGGCCGCCGCCGGCACCATGACGATGGGCGACCTCGCCGCCCTCCTGCGGGTGCGGCCTCCCACCGCCTCCAAGACGGTGACCCGGCTGGCCGCGCTCGGCATCGTCGAGCGCCGGGCCGAATCGGGCGACGGGCGGGTGGTGCGGGTGCAGCTCACGGAGTCCGGCCTGGCGAAGGCCGAGGCGATCGAACGGATCCAGGAAGAGGTCGAGGCCGAATTGCTCGACCATCTCGACAAGACCGACCGGCGCCGCCTGCGCAAGCTTCTCCGCAAGGCCGCCCGCGGGCTCGCCGAGGCGGCCGGCGCCTCCGGCCAGGTCACGGATGTCGACGCCGAGATCGAGGCGGACGAGGCCGAGGCGATCGCGATCTGACGCGATCCGTCATTGCGAGCGCAGCGAAGCAACCCAGGGCAGCGCGCGTTCTCCGACCGTGGCGTCTTCGTGAGTTGCTTCGCTGCCCTCGCAGTGTCGGCGTGCGGCGCAAATGACGCCCTCGCACGTGCGCCGTGCGGGTCGCGGCGCAGCAGCCTCCCTGCATCCGCGACGATGTTGCAACGATGTAACGTTGCTCACTTTCCGACCTCTACCCCTTGCCCAGCCCTTGCGCTCAATCATTACGGCACGCGAATGAAACACTATAACATTTCGTGAGCTTCGATGCCCCCAGCCCTTCGCCTTGCGTTCCTCGCCGGCACGACCCTGTCGGCACCCCTCTTCGCGACCCTGTCGATCGCTCCAGCACGGGCGCAGCAGGCGGTCGCCCTCGACGAGATCAGCGTCACCAGCCCGAGCCCGGTCCAGGCGACCCGGCCCTCGGTCGAGCCTGCGCCCCCGCTTCAGACCGGCATCCTGCCGGTGGCGACCAACACGTTCTCGCCCGTTACCGTCGTGACCCAGGACCAGATCGCCCGCGATCAGGCCCGGACCCTTGGGGACGCCCTGTTCGACCGGCCGGGCATCTCCGGCACGACCTACGCACCGGGGGCGGCCTCACGGCCGATCATCCGCGGCCTCGACAATGCCCGGGTACGCATCCAGGAGAACGGCATCGTGAACGGTGGCGTTTCCGACCTCGGCGAGGACCACGCGGTTCCGGTGAACCCGCTGGTCTCCGACCGGATAGAGGTGATCCGCGGCCCGGCGACCCTGCGCTACGGCTCGGGCGCCACCGGCGGCGTGGTCTCGGCCGACAACAATCGGGTACCGACCTTCATCCCGGCCAACGGCGTGCAGGGGCAGGCCACCACCGGCGTCTCAAGCGTCGACAACGGCCGGCTCGGCGCCGCCACGGTGGATGCCGGCGGCGACGGCATCGCGGTCCACGCCGACGGCTTCAAGACCGGCGCCGACAGCTACGCGATCCCCGGCGGCATTCAGCGCAATTCCTACAACGAGTCGCAGGGCGGCGCGGTCGGCATCTCGGCGATCGGCGACCGCGGTTTCGTCGGCCTCTCGTTCAGCCACTACGACGCGGTCTATGCGATCCCCGGCGGCGTGGCCGAGCAGGACCGCACCCGCCTGACCCCGAACCAGGACCGGGTCCTGTCCCGGGGCGAGTACCGGCCGCTGGACGGCCCCTTCGAGGTGATCCGCTACTGGGCGGGCTACTCGGTCTACCGCCACGACGAGGTCGGCTTCGGGGCGGACGGGATCGAGGGCGTCCAGGCGATCCTCAAGAACCGCGAGGCGGAAGGGCGCCTCGAGCTGCAGCACGTCCCGGTCTTCACCGAACTCGGCACGCTCACCGGCGCGCTGGGCTTCCAGTCAGACCGGCGCGTGATCAACACGCAGCTCGAATCCTTCCTGCCCAAGACCGAGTCCCGCGCCAACGCGGTCTACCTGTTCGAGGAGCTGGAACTGCGCCCGGGCACGCGGCTGCAGGCGGCCGGGCGCTACGAGGTCGACCGGCTGTCGAGCACGGCCGCGCAGTTCCCGGCCGATTACGTGCCGGTCGACGGGCAGGACCCGGTCCAGTACGCCCGGACCCGGCGCTTCGCCCCGAAGAGCGCCAGCTTCGGCGCCCTGCAGGACCTGCCCTACGGGTTCGTGGCGAGCCTCACCGGCTCCTACGTCGAGCGCGGGCCGACCGGCTACGAACTGTTCTCGCAGGGGCCGCACGACGCCACCGCGACCTTCGAGATCGGCAACCCCGACCTCAAGAAGGAGCGCGCCCGTACGGTGGAAGCCAGCATCCGGCGGGCCGAGGGACCGCTGCGCCTCGACGCCACCGGCTACTACACGCGCTACACCGGCTTCATCTACCGCAACTATACGGGGCTGACCTGCGACGACGGCTTCGCCTCCTGCGGCACCGGCACCGGCACCGACAACCGGCAGATCGTCTACCAGCAGCAAAACGCCACCTTCTACGGTGCCGAGATCATCGGGCAGGTCGATCTCGTGCCGGTCGGAAACGGCTTCGCCGGGATCGAGGCGCAGTTCGACTTCGTCCGCGCCCAGTTCGACGACGGCACCAACGTGCCGCGCATTCCGCCCTATCGGGTCGGCGGCGGTGTCTACCTCCGGGCGGATGGCTGGTTCGCCCGGGTGAACCTGCTCCACGCCTTCAGCCACGAGGCGACCGCCCGGTTCGAGACCCCCACCCCCGGCTACGACGACCTGCGCGCCGAGCTGAGCTACACCCAGGCGGTCGACCCCGCGGTCTACGGGGCCAGCGCGATCACCCTCGGCGTCCAGGGCCGCAACCTGCTCGACGCCGACATCCGCAATTCGACCTCGTTCAAGAAGGACGAGATCCTGTTGCCGGGCCGGAACGTGCGGCTGTTCCTGACGGCGCGGTTCTAGGAACGGCCCTGGACGGCGGGCCCGCCGGATGGTGTGAACCCGCGCGGCCACGCGTCTATGATCGTGCGGCCCCGATGACCGGGATCCGATGAGACCTGAATGGCGAGCGCGACGACACCAATCCGAGTCGGCCTGATCGGCTACGGCTATGCCGGCAAGACCTTCCACGCCCCGCTGATCCGATCCGTTCAGGCGCTCGAACTCCGGGCGGTCGGCTCGCGCGATCCCGCCAAGGTCCATGACGACCTGCCCGGCATGCTTGTCATCACTGATCCCGGCGCGGTCGCGACTTCGGAGGCCGTCGACCTCGTGGTGGTCGCATCGCCCAACGAGACCCACGCGCCGCTGGCCCGGCTCGCCCTGGAGGCGGGCAAGCACGTCGTCATCGACAAGCCCTTCACCCTGGACCTTGCCGAAGCGCGCGGGCTGGTGGCGCTGGCCCGGCGCCAGGGCCGGATGCTGTCCGTGTTCCACAACCGGCGCTGGGACAGCGACTTTCTCACCGTCCGGACAGCCATCGCGGACGGCGTCATCGGCGAGGTCCGGCACTTCGAATCGCATTTCGACCGCTTCCGCCCCCAAATCCGCGACCGCTGGCGGGAGGGGGCCGGACCGGGGAGCGGCATCTGGTACGATCTCGGGCCCCACCTCGTGGATCAGGCGGTCCAGCTGTTCGGCCTGCCCGACCGGGTGACCGCGAGCGTGGCGCGGCTGCGCCCCGGTGCCCTGTCCGACGACTGGGCCCACGTGGTGCTGGAGTATCCGGCTCTCCGCGCGGTGCTGCAGGCCAGCATGCTGGTCGCCGGCGGCTCGCCCCGCTTCGTCGTCCACGGCGAGGCCGGCAGCCTCGTCAAGCAACGCCTCGACATCCAGGAGCAGCAGCTCCTGGCCGGGATGGTTCCCGGCGCCCCGGGATGGGGCGAGGACCCGGACGGTCTCGCGATCCACGACGGCACCGGGTCGGTGGCGCACGCGCCTGCGGTGGCCGGGGATCAGCGGCGCTACTACGAGGGCGTGGCCCGACAGATCGCCCAGGGCACGATCGATCATGTCGCCGCGCTGGAGGCGCTTCAGGTGATGGCCTGCATCGAGGCGGCCCTGATCTCGGCACGGACCGGGACGTCCGTCGCGCTGGCGCTTACGGCGGAGGAGCGGGAAGGGTCGGCAGCGCCACGCGCTTAGGGTCGAAGGGCGCTGCCAAACGCAGGTCGAGGGCGGCGCACCGGAACGACAGGAGGTCTCAAAAGGCCGCCGCGTGCCGCCTTACCGAGCCCGCGGCGAAAAACTCCGGCCGAGCCGCCGCCAGCCCGCGACGATCCCGGTGATCGCGATCCCGGCCGCGAGCAGGTTCAAGAGCCACTGCGCGGCGTCGCGCAGGGCGGGGCGGCGGGTCAGGATCGGCAGGTCGAGGCGGTGGAGGGCGTCGAACAGCCAGCGATTGATGCGGCCGGACCGGTCCAGGCGCTGGAGGATCGTCCCGTCGCGCGGGTCGATGTTGAGCCAGGTGGCGGCCGGGTCGTCGAAGCGCAGGCGCAGCACCGGCAGGGGCCGTGGGTCGGACCCGTGCGGGTACCAATAGGCGTCGTAGGCGCTGAGCTTCTGGGTCGCCCGCAGGTGCCCGTCGGGGATCGCCGCAGCGGCGGCTTCCGCCAGGATGCTGGCATCGGGGCCGGGGCCGGCGTCCGGGGCGACGGCACGCAAGCTGCCCGGCGCCTCGGCGACCACCCACCAGCGGCCGCCGATGGCGGTGAATCGGAGAGATCGGGCGTTCGGTCCGGCGAGGCCGCGGAGCCGACCAGCCTCAAGGCCGATGTCGCCGGGCGCCCCGGCATAGGCGGCGCCGAGCCCCGCCGGCGGTGCGTTCGACGCGAACCAGCGGTTCGGGTTCATGGAGATCCAGCCGCTCAGGATGAACCCCCCGAGCGCCAAGCCACCCGCGAGGCCGGACAGGTGGTGCCAGCGCGCCAGCCCGCGATAGGGCGTCACCGCGCCGGTGGCGTAGCGGCGGCGCAGGCGCAGGCGCCAGATCCCGACGGCGAGGCCGCTGAGCGCCCCGAGGGCGGCCAAGCCCGAGAGCCAGAGCAGCACCGTCCGCCACAGCTCCGCCCGGGCGCGCAGGGGCGTCAGGTAGATCCAGTGCGGCACCGAGCCGAGCCAGTTCCAGGCGCGCTCGAACCGGGTCGTATCCAGGGCGATCTCGCCGGTGACCTGCGAGACGTAGAGCTCGGTCCCCGCAGGATCGCCGAGGGCGACCTTGTGGAACGGCCGCAGCGGGTCGTAGCGGGCGGTGACGGTCCACTGGTCCCGTTCCACCGGGGCGACGCGGGCGCCCGGCCGATCCCCGGCAACGAGCCGAAGGGACGTCTCGGCCTCAACCGGGCCGAGCCGCGCGCCGGTCCGGCCCGAGACCGTCGCCCGCGCCCCGTCGCGCCCGGTGATCCGGTAGACCGGCTCATCGCCGCGCATCTCCAGGCCGAACGCCGCCGGCACGCCCGCGAGGCCGCCAGCCGCGAGCGCCGCATCCGGCGCGACCGCGACCTGATCCCAGGCGATCGGCGCCAGGAGCGCGAGGCGCTCGGACGGGGTGAGCGCCGGGAACGGCACGTAGAGCATGACCAGCCCGGAGCCGATCCACAGGGCAAAGAACGAGCCCGTGGCAATCCCGGCCCAGCGGTGGAACAGGAGCAACCAGCGTCGGGCCGCCTTGCTGATCCCGCGCCTCACCACGTCACCGTGTAGGCGACTTCCACCGACCGCGGCCGGCCGAGCAGCCAGTTGGTGCCGACGCCGTTCACGGCGTTGCCGCTGATCGCGTAGACCTTGTCGAACAGGTTGTAGACCCGCAGGCTCAGGCGCGAATCCGCGGTCACCTGATGGTCGAGCACGAGGTTGACGAGGTTGTAGGCCGGGCGCCGGGCCGTGTTGGAGAAGTCGCTGTAGACCTGGCCGACGTTCTGGAGCCCCACGCGCGCCGTCCAGGCGCGGGCAAAGTCCCAGGTCAGCCAGAGATTGGCGACCCGCTCGGGCACGTCGATCGGCTGGTTGCCGGCATACGAGATTGTGGCGCCTCCCACGTTCTGGTCGAAGGCATCGTATTGCGCGTGCAGCAGCGCGAGGTTGCCGTCGAGCCGCCAGCCCGGGGCGAACTGCCAGCCCAGCGCCAGCTCGAACCCCTGCGAAGATTGGCTCCCCACCTGGGTCGACAGGGTCGGCTGGCCGGGCACGGCCGAGATCAGGTTGTCCTTGACGATCCGGTAGCCGGCCAATGTCCAGTCCAGGGCGCCGTCGAAGGCCAGCCCCTTGGCGCCGATCTCGACCTGCGTGCCGGTGGCGAGCTGGAACCCCGCCAGCGACTGATTGAGCGTGATGAGGCTGTTCACCGGGTCGGTGGCGAAGCTGTATTGCGCGTAGAGCGCGCTGTCCGGCGTCGGGTTGTAGACGAGGCCGAACCGGTAGCCGAGCGCCTGATAGGTTTTTTCGAACTGCGAACCGGTTTGCAGGTCCTGCCGGTGGAGCGTCGGCACGTCGAGCCGCACGCCGGTCAGGAACGAGAACTTGTCGGACAAGATCACCCGGTCTTCGGCGAAGACCGAGGCCTGGCTGGTCTGCGTGGCGTAGGCCGGCCGCGCCCGCCCGGTCTGCGGGAAGCAGCCCGGATCGTAGCCGGTCAGCGGCACGCTGGGGGTCGTCTCTTCGAAGTAGAAATTGTTCGTGTGGCGGAAGTCGATGTGGTTCACGTCGAACCCGACCGCGAACGCATTGGGCAGGCCGAACAGGCTGCCCTTGACGCTCGCGTCCAGGCGATTCCCGACCTGTTCCTGGCTGTGATAGATCTCGAGGTCATCGCTGCGGTCGACCAGTCCGGTGCCGCGATTGTAGATATATTGCTCGGTATCGAGCCAGTGGCGCCGGCTGGTGAGCCGGTAGGCGGTGTTGCGGACCGTGATGTCGGCCGAGGGCGTCCACTCGGTCTTGAACTGGGTCCAGTTATCCGCCCAGGTTATCTTCGCGTCCCGGACGTTGTAGTTGTTGAACCGGATCAGGTCCGGGATTCTGCCCTCGACCAGGGGCGTGCCCCAGTAGCGTGCGGGCTCCTGGTAGCCGAGGTCGTGGCTCACCGTGAAGGCGAGGTCCGGGCTCGGCTGGAACAGCAGGGCGGCTGAGACCGCGAGATTGCGGAAATCGCCCTCCGGCCGGATCCAGCCGTCGGCGCGGTTGCCGCTGACGTTGAGGCGATATGCGAAGGTCTCACCGAACTCCTCACGGCCGAGCGCCCCGCCCGAATCCAGCGCGAGCCGCGCGACCCCGTCGGTGCCGATGACCGTGCGGGCGGTGTTGATCGGCACGAAGACCGGCTTCTTCGGCACGACGTTGATCACGCCGCCGATGGCGCCGTCGCCGTACAGGACCGACGACGGCCCGCGCAGCACCTCGATGCGCTCGACGTTCCAGGTGTCGAACGGGAACGTGACGGTGTTGGCGCCGACATAGAAGCGGGTGCCGTCGTAGAGCTGCTGGATCGAGTTCGGCCCCGCGAAGCCGCGGGACGTGAACGCGCCGTTGCCGTTGCCCGGCGCCGCGATCGTGGTGATGCCGGTGGCGTCCTGGGTCACGGCCTCGGCGATCGTGTCCTGTCCGCGCAGCCGTGCGGTCTCCCCGGATACGATGTCGATGCTCGCGGGGGTCTCCAAGGGCGTCAGGCCGAGCCGGCTGGCGGTCCGGTCGGGGGTGCGCAGGTTCAGACCGGTGGGTGCGGCGCGGGTCAGGCTGACGCCGCCCTCCCCCTCGACGGAGAGCTGGTCGAGGGCAATCGCCTCCTGGGACGCGGCCGGGCTCGCCAGGAGGGTGAGCAGGGCACCGCAGAGCGGCGCGCGCCGGCCGCGGGGCGGGTTTTTGGATCGTGACATGGCGTGAGGGGGTCCGTATGCGGCGAGCGCCGGCTTGGATGCCCTAAAAGCAATGTAATAACATCACAATTACGATGACGTGCCGGAACGGGCTTCGCCGGAGCGCGGGGGCCCGGGCGGAGGATCGGGTCGCGCGGACGCGCGGCCGGGATCGGCACGTCAAGGGAGAGCATCGGGAACTGGGACGCGGGCGCGCTTGCTGTGGCACGTCACCGCGAACGAGGCCGCGCCGCCCGGTGCTCGCGCACGGGCGTCTCGACACCCGCCAGGACACCCCGCCCGGCGCGTTTCGCGTGTGACCACGGCTGACGGCAGGTCTCCTGGCTCACGGGTCGCCGCCCTCGCACCGTCTTCCCGGGCCAAGACCCAGTGACGTGGTGGTGAAGGGCTCACCGTTCACAGTTGCGGGGACAGCCGCGGTTTCGGAGCAGGCCCCACACCGCGTTCCCTTTTGATCCCCGAAGGGAACCGTCGCGGAATAGCTTGGCTGTACGTTACGGCGGCGTCAAGCGCCACGATACAGATCCGATATGGATCCGATCGTGGCGTTCGACGCCCGGATATCCGTATATCGAGAGTAGTCGTGCGGTTCAAAGACAAGCATTTGCTCAGCATTGATGGCAATCTGATAAATATAGTTTATATGATCGGGAATAAGTATCATTGTAGAAGAAAATTGAATCACTGCAGTGCGAGATGTAAAATTCACGAAAGTGACACACTCAACGTTCAGGATAGCCCAAATTCTAAATCGGGCAGCAATCAACATGACAGAAAAGACGTCGCCGGAAAGCAAATTCAATTTAAGAAATCTCATTAGAATATCGTTATTTGTATTGTTTGCGCTCTCGATGTCGGTCGGGGTGTTCTCGATCTCCCGTATCGAGCGGGTGAATGAAGCTGCGCATGCGATGGCGGACGAGCTCGAAGTCGTGGCCGGTCTCGCGAGGATGAATGAACTCAGTCAGGAGTTCCGGGCCCTCAGTATCCTTGCCCATAGCGCGCGCAGCGAAGACGAGCGGCGGAGCTATACGGCCGAGAACACGCACGTGGAGGAGGCGTTCTCCGCCGCCTGGAGCGCCTATGCTCCGACCATCTCCGGGGTCGAGGAACAGGACATCGCCCATCGTCTGCGCGCGGCGTGGCAGCATTTCCTCGCGGTCGAAGCCGAGGCTCTGGCGCTCGACCGGGCGGGCGAACGCGAGCAGGCCGACACCGTGTTCGCCGGCGCGCTGCGTGCCGATGCCGAAATGTTCAAGAAGGCCGTCAATACGGTGCTGGATCATCGGCGGGCGCGCGTCGCCGAACGCGTCGCGGAAACCGACGCCGTCGGCCGGATGTCGCGCACCGCCGTGGCCGTGGGGCTGGGCGTCGTCGCGCTCCTGACCTTGGCGATCGGTTTCCTCATCGTGCGCCGCGTCGCGACGCCGATCGCGACGATCACCGACGTGATGCGCAAGCTCGCCGGAAACGATCTCACCACCGAAATCCCCGCTGCTCAACGGCGCGACGAGATCGGCGCGATGGCACGCGCGGTCCAGGTCTTCAAAGACAACATGCTCCAGAACCGCGCCCTGGAGGCGGAGGCTGGCGAGGCGCGTGCGCGGGCGGACCGGCAAGCGCAGACCACCATGCGCGAGATGGCAACGCGCTTCGAGACGGCCGTCGGCGGCATCGTGGTGGCCCTGGCATCCTCAGCAACCCACCTCAACACGACCGCCGAGACCATGAGCGGCATCGCAGGCGAGACCGCGAGCCAGTCCACCGCCGTGGCTGCGGCGGCGGAGGAAGCGGCTACCAATGTCAAGACGGTGGCAGCCGCCGCCAGCGATCTCGGGTTGTCGGTGCGGGAAGTCGGCCGCCAGGCCGAGATCGCGTCCACTGTCGCGCATCGTGTCGCCGAGGAGGCGACGCAGACCAGCAACCTCGTCCAGGCGCTGAGCGACGCCGCAGCCCGGATCGGCGACGTCGTCGGGATCATCTCCAACCTCGCCGCCCAGACCAATCTGCTGGCGCTTAACGCCACGATCGAGGCGGCCCGCGCCGGCGAGGCCGGGCGCGGCTTCGCCGTGGTCGCTTCCGAGGTCAAGGCGCTCGCGGGCCAGACGGCTCGGGCGACCGACGATATCGCGCGTCACGTCGCGACCATTCAGGGCTCCACCCATGAGGCCGTCCACGCCATCGAAGGCATCTCGACCCGGATCCGGGACATGAGCGGTGCCGCGGCCTCGATCGCTGCGGCGGTCGAACAGCAGAACACGGCGACCCAGGACATCGTGCTCACCATCTCCCACGCTGCGACCGGGACCGAAGAGGTGACGACCAACATCGCGGGCGTCTCGGACATCGCCCAGAGCGCGGGCCGGGCGGCGAGCGAGGTCCTCGATTCGGCGAACGGCCTGTCCCGTCAGGCCGAGCAACTCGGCGGTGAAGTGAACCAGTTCCTCCGGACGATCCGGGCGGCGTGACGCCAGGGCGCTGAGAGAGGGGCGACGGCGGCGATCGACGTGATCCGTCGCAGAGGGGGGAAGTTTCATGGCGTCAGAGTTTCGAACCGGTGCCGTCACGGGCCGCGAAGTCGCCGGAGCGGGCGTTGCCGCCGCCCGTCGCCGGGCCGGTAGCGGCACGGGCCGCGGGACGAGAGGCCTGCTGGCCCTGGCGCTCGGCGCGGGGCTCGCGTTGATCGCCGGCCGCGCTTCGGCGACGACCATCGGGGTCTCGATGGTGCCGCCCGTCGCCTTCTTCCAATATCTGCGCGATGGCCTCGCGGCGCGTGCGAAGACCTATCCCGACCATTCCGTGCGGTTCGAATATGCCGAGACCGGGGACGGCGCGAAGCAGGTCGAGCAGGTGAAGCGCTTCATCCGCGAGAAGGTCGACGCGATTGTCATCCTCCCGGTCGAATTCGCGGCGACCCGGGAAATCACCAAGCTGTCGCAGGAAGCAAACATTCCATTGGTTGACGTCAACAACGGTCCGCGCGAGGACTGGTTTTCCGGACGTGTCGCATTGGCCCTGCCCAATGATCTGGTCGCCGGCCGGCTGCAGATGCGGATCATGGCCCGGTCGACGAACGGTGCCGGCCGGTTGGCCATCATCCGCGGCCCGTCATCCCATTCGGCCTCGGTCCTGCGGACGCAGGGTGTGAAGGAAGTGCTGGCCGAGTTCCCCGGGATCTCGATCGTCGAAGAAGAGGCCGCGGACTGGGACCGCAAGAAGGCCGCGACGCTCGTCGCCGGGTGGCTCGCCAAAGGCCAGAGGATCGACCTGATCGCCGCCAACAACGACGAGATGGCGATGGGCGCGGCCGATGCCCTGGAGGCAGCCAAGATCCCGCCGGGTCGGATCCTGATCGGCGGCGTAGATGGAACGCCCGATGGCCTGGAGGCGCTGGATCAGAAGCGGATGATGGTGACCATTTTTCAGGACGCGGCCGTCGAGGGTGGCCGGGCGATCGACGACGCCGTGAAGCTGATCAGGCGGGAACCGGTGCAGCAATACGATTGGGTCGCCTTCGACCTCGTCACCGACAAGACGTTGCCGCGCTACAGGAACAAGTGAGCCCGCCCGCCGGACGCGAGCTCGCCATCCGGCAAGCTCCGGCTGGAGCCGGGCGCTTCGGGGCGTTGTCGCGCTCCGGGGGGCACGATACGACGCCCGAATGACGGTCTGGCGCCCCCCCTTCCGAGATCCGCGGGAAGGCCTTGGGCCTGCCCCGGCGGGGGCACCGGCTGCTGGTCGCCGAGGTCCAGGCCGATGACGGGCGCCTGAAAGGCGTGCGGCCGCTCGGGGGCAGCGTCGAATTCGGCGAGCGGGCGGACGCGGCGCTCGTGCGGGAATTCCGGGCGGTGTGCGGCGTTGCGCAGCCGCTGATCGTGACCCTGTCGGCCGGGAACAGCCCGCAGCGGGCGCGGATGCCGGGGGCGCGCGCCGCCGCGGCTTTGCTCGAGTCGGTCGACGCGGTCGCCGCGACCGTGCTCTGCGATACCGGCTTGAAATACCGACGGTTGTGCGATCGACCGTCCCGCCTTTGCCGCTGCGCCCCCGCGATGCTAGAGCCGGGCGACCCCATCGGTCCGGGTCCTCCGCGACGCCGCGGCCGATGCGCCCGGACGTTCTGTCCGAAGCGGAGACGGGTGCTGGCGGAATCATGACGACACGACCACCCCCACGCGGCGGCCCGAACGGGCGCAAGCCCGGAGCCGGCAAGTTCTCCTCCGGCAAGTTCTCGCCTGGCAAGTTCCAGTCCGACGGGCGCGCCCGCACCGGCCCGCGCACCAGCGCCCGCGACGCCGCCGAGCGCGCCGCCCGCAACAGCGGCGACGATGCCGGCACCCGCGATCCCTGGACCGCGCAGGGCACGCCCCATGCCGTCGCGGCGGCTGCCGCAGCCGCCGCGAAGCCGAAGCCGCGGCCTGCCCCGGTCGCGCGCGACGAGGCCCCGCCCCCGCGCAAGGCGCCGCCCCGGCCGAGCGCCAGGCCGGCCGCGAAGGCGCAGACCCGATCCGTCGAGTCGCGTCCGGAACCGTCCGCGCCGCCGGCCGGCCCGACCCGGCGCGAGCAGCGCGCCGCCGCCTCCGCGACCCTCGCCTCCGGGGTGCAGACCCTGACGGTGGAGGCGGACGAGGCCGGCATGCGCATCGATAGGTTCCTCACCGCGCGCTTCCCGCTCCTGCCCTTCACCCGGGTCCAGAGCATCGTCCGCAAGGGCGAGCTGCGGGTCGACGGCAAGCGCGCCAAGCCCAACGACCGGCTGGAGCCGGGCATGAGCGTGCGCGTGCCGCCCCTGCGCCTCGACCAGCCGACCGAGCGCCCGCGCAGCGCCGCCCGGGAGCAGGACGATGCCGAGTTCCTGCGCTCGCTGATCCTCTACGAGGACGCGGACATGATGGTGCTGAACAAGCCCTTCGGCCTCGCGGTCCAGGGCGGGTCGGGCACGGTCCGCCACGTCGACGGGCTGCTCGCGGCGCTGACCGGGGCGGACGGGCAGAAGCCGCGCCTCGTCCACCGGCTCGACAAGGATACGGCCGGCTGCCTGATCATCGCCAAGACCCGGCTGGCGGCAGCCACGCTCGCGAAGAGTTTCCGCTCGCGGGCCGCGCGAAAAATCTACTGGGCGCTCACGGCGGGCGTGCCGCGGGTGCGCCAGGGGCGGGTCTCGACCTACCTCGCCAAGGACGAGCCGACCGATGCCGATGCCCGCATGCGGGTCGCCAAGCACGGCGACGAGGGCGCGAGCCATGCGCTGACCTATTACGCGATGGTCGATCAGGCCGCCCAGAAACTGTCCTGGCTGTCGTTCAAGCCGGTCACCGGCCGCACCCACCAGCTGCGCGCCCATGCCGCCCATATCGGCCATCCGATCGTCGGCGACCCGAAATACTTTTCCGTGGAGAACTGGGAGCTGCCCGGCGGCATCCAGAACCGCCTGCACCTGCTCGCCCGCCGGATCGTGATCCCGCATCCGCGCACGGGCCGGCCGGTGGATGTGAGCGCACCGCTGCCGCCGCACATGGCCCAGAGCTGGAACCTCCTGGGCTTCGACGCCTCCCGCTACGACCCGATCGTCGAGGCGCCGGAGAGCTGAGCCTGCAGCCACGGCACGATCGCCTCCGCCAGGGCGTCGGGGGCCTCCATCGGCAGCATGTGGCCGGAGCCGTCGATCACCGTCAGGACGGCGCCGGGGATGCCGGCCTGCAGCTCCCGCGCCTCGTCGAGGCTGCGCAGGCCGTCCTGGGCGGCGGCCACCACCAGGGTCGGGCAGGCGATGGAGCCGAGCCGGTCGCGGTCGCTCGCGCGCGCCTGCCCCGCCTGACGCAGGAACACCTCACCGCCGAGGCGGTCGCCCATCTGCCGGATGCGGGCGATCAGGGCCGCGTCGCCGGCCCGGTCCGGATGGATCGATCCGAGAATCGCGGCCCGGCTGAGCCCGGAGAATCCCTGGCGGCGGACATTCTCGACCGCCGCCGCCTTCCGGCGCGCCTGGGCCGGGGTGTCGGCGCGGGCCGAGGTGGCGATCAGCACGAGCGCTTGGACCCGATCCGGCGCGAGCCGGGCGATCTCCCGGGCGACGTAGCCGCCCATGGAGAAGCCGACCAGCGCGAATCGGTCCGGCGCCTCAGCGGCGACCCGCCCGGCCATGGCGTCGATGGCGGTGTCCCGGCTCAGGTCGCCGTGCAGGATCGGGCCGAGCGGCGCGAGAAGCGGGCCTATGTCCGCCCAGAGGTCGGGATCGGTCATGAAGCCGGGCAGCAGGACGAGGCTCATCGGGCAGTCACGGGTATCGCTCCTCGGCGGCCCGATATCGCCGGTGGAGCGCGGACCGTGACCCGACGGTCTCGCGTCCGGCATGCCTTGGCAATCGGCGGCCTCGCCTCATATGCTGATCCGCGACCCGCCGTTCCGCCGCGGGGCCGATTTCCCGCGGTTCGAGACCCTGACGCATGAAGCTCGCGACGCTGGCCTGCCTCGCCGCCCTCTGCCTTGTCGGGCCGGTCGCCTACGCCGCACCGGGCGAGACGGCCAAGCCGGCCGCACCGGCGAGCGCCGCACCGCCGGCCGAGGCGCCGCCGCCGGCCGCACCCACTGCTGCGGCCCCCGCCGCGTCCGCGGCCGCGCCGCAGGCCGCCCCCCGTTCGGCGTCGAGCGGCCGGGCCGAGCGGCGGCGGCGGTCCTACGCGGCCTGCAACCGCGCTTCCCACCAGCGCGGCCTGCGCGGCGGCAAGCGGCGCCGGTTCCTGATCCGCTGCCGGCTCGGCTACGAGCGCACCCACACCCAGCCGGCGCAGCCGAGTGCCGCCCCGCCGGTCCAGCCCGGCCGCAAGCCGTGACGGGCGGCCCCGTGCCCGGCATGGTCGGGCGATGAAGCTCATCGTCTTCGACGTCGACGGCACCCTGGTCGACAGCCAGCACCTGATCGTCGCCGCGCAGGGGCTCGCCTTCGCGGAGAACGGCCTGCCGGCCCCGGGCCGGCGCGAGGCGCTCTCGGTGGTCGGTCTGTCGCTGCCGCAGGCGTTCCGGCGCCTGGTCGGCGAGGACGGGCCGATCGCGGAACTCTCCGAGAGCTACAAGCAGGCCTATAACCGCCTGCGCGTCGATCCCGCCTACGAGGAACCGCTGTTCCCCGGGATGGGCGAGCTGCTGGCCCGGCTGCATGCCCGCGAGGACGTGCTGATCGGCCTCGCCACCGGCAAATCGCGCCGCGGCGTCGACCGGCTGATCGAGCATCACGGCTGGGCCGACTGGTTCGCCACCACCCAGAGCGCGGACGACGCCCCCTCCAAGCCCGACCCGACCATGCTGCTCCAAGCGATCGCGGAGGCCGGCTGCAGCCCCGACACCACCGTGATGGTCGGCGACACGACCTTCGACATCGCCATGGGCGTGTCGGCCGGGGCCGTCTCCGTGGGGGTCGGCTGGGGCTACCACCCGGCCGGCGCCCTCTACGGGGCCGGGGCGGTCACGGTGGTGTCGAGCGCCGGCGCGCTGGAGTGGTTGTTTTCCGGGGGGGAGCCGCCTGCCGGTGCAGGTTAGGCTATTCCTACCCTCCTCCTCATCCTGAGGTGCCGGAGCGAAGCGGAGGCCTCGAAGAAGCCCTCCAGGGGTCGCGCGGCCGGCTGGAGGGCTCCTTCGAGGCTCGCTGCGCTCGCACCTCAAAATGAGGACGCGGGTGGGACACGCGGGGTCGTGCCAAACAGGCTCGCCGACGAACCCGAAACCCCCTATCTCGCATCCATGAGCGATGTGACGAACGAGTGGCTCGGCGAACCGGGCGACGGGGGAGAACGGCCCGATCCGATGCGGTCGGCCCGGGGCCATGCCAAGCCCGCCCTCCCCCGCCGGTTCTACCAGGAGGCCGGCTTCGCCGAGGGCCCGGACGGGTTCCGGCTGACCCTCGACGGGCGCCCGGCCAACACGCCGGCGCGCAATCCGCTGAGCCTGCCGACCCGGGCTCTGGCCGAAAAGGTCGCGGCCGAATGGGCCGCCCAGGCCATCGTGATCGACCCGGCCAAGATGCCGCTGACCCGACTTGCGAATACCAGCATCGACGGTGTCGCGCCCCGGCACGCGGCCGTGGTCGAGGATCTCTGCGCCTATGCGGGCACCGACCTCGTCGCCTATCGGGCCGGGGATCCGGAGCGGCTGGTCTCGGCCCAGGCCGCCGCCTGGGACCCGATCCTCGACTGGGCCCGGGAGGCGTTCGGCGCCCGGGTGATCCTCAGCGAGGGCGTGATGCATGTCACCCAACCGTCCGACACCGTGCGGGCGCTGTCCGAGGCGGTGGCCGCGGTGGACAGCCCGTTCCGGCTGGCCGGCCTGCACACGTTGACGACGCTCACCGGCTCGCTGCTGATCGCGCTCGCGGTGCTGCGGGGCCGGCTCACCCCGGCAGAGGCCTGGGACGCGGCCCATGTCGACGAGACCTATCAGGCGGCCGTCTGGGGCGGCGATGCCGAGGCCGAGGCGCGGCTGGCAATCCGCCGGGCGGAATTCGAGGCCGCGGCCGAACTCATCGCCAGCGTCTGAACCCGCTCTCGGTGGATTGCGCAGATGCAGTTGCGCAACAATCCCGGCTTCGCTGCCGTGCTGCAGCGAAGCCGGCTGACATCCCGCGAGGATTGACTTAGGGTCGGACTATTCCAGTCATCGGATCATCAATGCGCGCCGATCCTTGTCGTCATGATCGTTTCGAAGATGAATTGGCTGCGCTGCTCGGTAGCAAGCAATCGTCCGACGATGAAGCGGCGCGCGGGGCGCTGTTCGCGGCGCTATCGCGGCTGGAACGACAGGCATTGATCGGCGGCGCTGCGGACCCGACCCTTCGGAAGATCGCCGAGGCGCGGTTCCTGGTGGGCATTCTGCGCGACGCGATGCGCCCGTCGCGGATCGCGCCGCTGCGGAGCCTTCTGCGGCTGACGGCGCAGACGCACCGTCTCGCGGAGGCCGATCCGGCCTGAGTCGCCGCCCGACCTCTCACCGACGTCGTTGCGAGCGCAGCGAAATGACATAGGGAAACGCCATGGTTGGAGATCGCGCGTTTCACTGGGTTGATTCGCTGCGCTCGCGATGATGGTCGAGGTGGCTCACCCCACCGGCTGGGCCAGTGCGGCACGCACCTTCCCTTCCAGCGAGGCCGGCTTGGCCGAAGGCGCGAACCGGGCGATCACCTGGCCGTTCCGGCCGACCAGAAACTTGGTGAAGTTCCACTTGATCGCCTTGGTGCCGAAGAGCCCTGAGCGGGCCTGCTTCAGGTGGTCGAACAGCGGCTCGGCCTCGGGCCCGTTCACCGCGACCTTGCCGAGCACCGGGAAGCTGACGTCGTAGGTCAGCGAACAGAAGCTCGCGATCTCGGCGGCGTCCCCCGGCTCCTGGGCGCCGAACTGGTTGCAGGGGAAGCCCAGCACCGTCAGGCCCTCGGCGCGATGCGCCCGCCACAGCTGCTCCAGCCCGGCATATTGCGGGGTGAAGCCGCAGCGCGAGGCGGTGTTGACGATGAGCAGCACCGCGCCGCGATGCTGCGCGAGGGGGTAAGGGCTCCCGTCCGCCGCGGGAACGGTGAAATCGTGGATCGTCGTCATGCCCGATCAGTCGGGCAAACCCGCGGGTGCCGCAAGGGCCTTACGCGGCCTTGACCTTCTGCACGTCGAAGCTCGGGCCCTGCGGGGTCATCCGGTCATGCGAGACGATCCGCTCGTCCGGCCCGACCACGCCGAGGCTGACGTCGCGGTCGGGCAGGACCACCGTGGTGGTCTTGTTGACGTGCACCAGCACGTGGCGGCGCAGCGGCACCGAGGCCACCGCCCAGCGCTTGAGCTGGCCGTAATAGGGCTCCCGGCGCCAGGCATTCGCTTGGCCGGGATCGACCTGGACGTTCATGTTGCGCGAGAGCGGGTCCAGCGTGAGCACCAGCTTGGCGCGGTCGGGCTTCCATTCCGGCCCGAGCCAGCTCTCGGTCATCCAGAGGCAGTGGAACGCCCGGCAATGATCGGGGCGCGTCGCGTGGATCGCGCAGCCCTGGCCGGCCTTGGTGTGGCGGCACCATTGGCCCGCGACGCTCTCCACCGCCGGCACGTCGTAGACCTTGCAGCACAGGGTGCAGGCGCCGCAGGCGCGCCCGGGGGCTGGTTGCGCCACCAAGGTTTCGGGATTCAGCATGGATCGTGCGTCGCGCGGGTCAAACACGGGGGCATGCATCCGGCACCAGCCGGGCACGGGGCCCGCGGGGCTACCTGCACGGGCATCGGGTCGGTAGTGTGGCGGCTTCCCTGGGATGAGGACGGTGCGAACGATGCTCTCGAATCTCGCGACCCGCGACGTCGAAACCCTGCTCCACCCCTACACCAACCTGTCGACCCACCGGCACACCGGCCCGCTGGTGCTGGAGCGCGGCGAGGGCGTCCACGTCTACGACACGGAGGGCCGGTCCTACATCGAGGGTATGTCGGGCCTGTGGTGCACGGCGCTCGGCTACTCGAACGCGGAACTGGTCGAGGCCGCCCGGGTCCAGATGGGCCGGCTGCCGTTCACCCACCTGTTCTCCGGCCGCAGCCACGATCCCGGGATCGAGCTGGCCGAGACGCTCAAGGAGCTGATGCCGGTCCCGACCTCGAAGATCTTCTTCACGTCGTCCGGGTCCGAGGCCAACGACACCCAGGTCAAGCTCACCTGGTACTACAACAACGCGCTGGGCCGGCCGCGGAAGAAAAAGATCATCGCCCGGCAGAAGGGCTATCACGGCGTCACGGTGGCCAGCGCCTCGATGACCGGCCTGACCGCGAACCATGCCGACTGGGACCTGCCGCTGCCGGGTTTCCTGCATGTCGCCTGCCCGCATTTCTATCGCGGCGCCGAGCCGGGCGAGACCGAGGAGGCCTATTCGGCCCGCCTCGCCGCCGAGCTGGAAGCGACGATCCTGCGCGAGGGGCCGGAGACGGTGGCCGCCTTCATCGCCGAGCCGGTGATGGGCGCCGGCGGGGCGATCGTGCCGCCGCGGGGCTATTTCCCCGCGATCCAGGCGGTGCTGGCCAAGTACGACGTGCGGATGATCGCCGACGAGGTGATCTGCGGTTTCGGCCGGCTCGGCACCTGGTTCGGCAGCGAGGCCCTCGGGATCCGGCCCGATTCGATCTCCTTCGCCAAAGCCCTGACCTCGGCCTACATGCCGCTCGGCGGCGTCAGCATCGACGAGCCCCTCTACCAGGCGATGATCGGCCAGAGCGAGAAGCTCGGCACCTTCGGGCACGGCACCACCTATTCCGGCCACCCGGTGGCGGCCGCGGTGGCGCTGAAGGCGATCGAGATCTACCGGCGCGACCGGGTGATCGAGGGCGCGGCCGAGAAGGCGCCGCACTTCCAGCGCCGGCTCTCCGCACTCGCCGACCACGCCATCGTCGGCGAGGCCGGCGGCATCGGCCTGATCGGCGGCCTGGAGATCGTCGCCGACAAGGGGAGCAAGCGCCAGTACGACCCGAAGGCGGGCGTGGCCGCCCGCTGCGTCGCCTTCGCGCAGGGCGAGGGCCTGATCGTGCGGTCGCTGACCGGCGACCGGGTCGCCGTCTGCCCGCCGCTGATCATCACCCCCGACGAGATCGACGCGCTGTTCGACCGGCTGGGCCGGGCGCTCGACCGCACCCGCGACTGGATCCGCGCCGAGGGGTTGGAGGCGATGCCGGCCTGACGGGAACCGGCGCGGCCCGGGTCACACCGGGTCGCGCTGCGCCTCCGCCTACG
Source organism: Methylobacterium sp. J-077 (assembly GCF_022829365.1). Lineage (GTDB taxonomy): Bacteria > Pseudomonadota > Alphaproteobacteria > Rhizobiales > Beijerinckiaceae > Methylobacterium. The sequence goes on from NZ_JAKSYJ010000102.1 coordinate 172,796, forward strand.
CGATGGTCTGGACCCCCGTGGGGGTCAGCGGCGTGATCCGCAGGGTGGTGATCCGGTTCTTGGCCTTCCGGATCACCTGGAAGCGGAAGCCGTGGAAGTTGAAGGCGGTGCCCTGGTCGGGGATGGTCCGGGCCTCGTGGATGACCAGGCCCGCGATGGTGGTGGCCTCGTCGTCGGGCAGGTTCCAGTCCATGGCGCGGTTGAGGTCGCGGATCGGGACGCCGCCGTCGACATGGACCGAGCCGTCGCCCTGCGGGCGCACGCCGGACACCGTGACGTCGTGCTCGTCGGCGATCTCGCCGACGATCTCCTCCAGGATGTCCTCCAGGGTCACGAGGCCCATCACCTCGCCGTACTCGTCGACCACCAGGGCGAAGTGGGTCTTCTTGGTCAGGAAGGCCTTGAGCTGGGCGCGCAGGGACGTGGTCCCGGGCACGAACCAGGTCTCCAGCGCCAGGGCCTCGACCTTGAGCCCCGAGGCGTCGCCGCCGGCGGCGTCCAGCGCCCGCAGCAGGTCCTTGGCGTGGAGCACGCCGACGATGTTCTCGGGCGTCCTGCGCCACAGCGGCATGCGGGTATAGGGCGAGGCCAGCACCGCCCGGACGATGTCCTCGGAGGGCTGGTCGGCGTCGATCGCCCGCATCTTGGTGCGGTGGACCATCACGTCGGAGACCGACAGGTTCGACAGGTCGAGCAGGCCGCCGAGCATGTCGCGCTCGGCCTTGGCGACGCCGCCCTCCCGATGCATCAGCGCCACCTGCCCGCGCAGCTCCTCGGAGGCGGTGAGGATCGACTGGTGCTCGCCGATGGTGACGCCGAAGGGCTTCAGCATCAGCCGCACGAGATGCTCGATGGCGATCGCGGCTGGACCCATGATGGCGACCGCGAAGGCCACCGGCCGGGCGGTCAGCAGCGCGGCCTTGTCGGGCTTGGAAATGGCCAGCGTCTTCGGCAGCACCTCGGCGAAGACGATGACCAGCACCGACATGCCCACCGTCGCGTAGATGACGCCGTTCTTGCCGAACAGCGCGGTGAGCACGCTGGTGGTGAAGGCCGAGGCGCCGATCGCCACGATGTTGTAGCCGATCAGCATCGCGCCGATGAAGCGCTCGCGGATCGCCAGGATGCGGTTGACGATCGCCGCCCGCGGGTCGCCCGCCTGTTCGAGGGCGTGCATCCGCGCCCGGGACGCGGCGGTGAAGGCGGTCTCGGCGCCCGCGAAGAAGGCCGAGAGCAGCAGTGAGATCACCACGATGCTCGCGGCGAACCACAGGTCGATATGGGTGTCCATCGGTTCCAAGAGGCACGACTCGTGCGGCGGGAAGGCCGCCCATATAGCGCCTCGCGCGGGTTATTGCGCGCCGATCCGACGCACCGTCCACGTCGCCCAGTAGACCGGCCGGCCGTAGAGGCTCGAGGCGTCGCGCCCGGAGGCCGTCGGGGCGAGCCGGTCGAGCCAGGTCAGGAACCCGGCCTTGCCCGCATAGACCGCCGGCGTGTCGAGATTGCCCTGCGCATCGGTCATCCAGAAATGCGCGCTCCGATCGAAGCGACCGCTGCCGTCGCCGCCCGAGCGCAGCCCGAGATAGGCCGGCGAGCGGCCGGCCTCCACCGGGTCTGCGTAGAGGGTCAGCGCGCCGATCCCGTCGAGGTTCAGGTCGGGGGTGTATTGCAGGCAGATATCGGCCACCGGGCCGCCCGGCGCATTGGCCGGCCGCTGGCAGGTATAGGACACGGCCCAGCGCGGCATGCCCTTGGCCCGCGCCACCCGGACCAGGCTGCCGGGCGGCAGCGGCCCGGCGAGTTTTTTCGCCGCCGACCAGACTTTTGCGGCCGACAGGTCCTTCGACGTGCGCAGGTAGAGGGCGGTGCGGCGCTTCTCCGGGGCGAGCCCGCAATCCTCGGGCAGGACGTCGGTGTAGACGTAGTGGTAGGTCCGGTCGACGATGCTGATCGAGCCGGCCAAGCCGTGAGTCTCGAAGGCTGGGGCCGGGCAGGCAGAGGCGATCGGCTTGCCGGATTCGTCGGCCACCGGGGCGGGATTGGGCGGCGTGCCGCGCCCGCCGGGGGTGAACGGCGTCCAGGCGAGCCCGTAGCCGTCCGGGCTCCGGGTGCGAATCTCGAAGGTCTGGAAATCGACGGTCCGGGCCGCGATCTGCACCCGGCGCCTGATGTCGGCCGGCTGCGCCGCGGGCTCGTCCGGCCCGGCCCTGCGGCCGCGCCGCCGGGTCGGGGCGTCGTCATCCGGCTCGCCGCCGACCCGCTCCTGCCCGAGCAGAAACACGTAGCTGTAGGCTTCCCCGGCCCAGTCGCGGCCCGAGACCGCGATCGGGTCGCGGGGGCCGATGCCCTCGGAAGCCGGTTCCGTCGCGCCGCGCTTGGCCGCGCGCTCCTCCGGGAGATCGACCCAGAACCGGTCGGCCGAGGGTGGCAGCGTCGTGGCGAGCGCCTCCGGGCTGCGGCCTGTGCGCAGCGAGCCGCCGTCGCGGCTGTCGGTGGCGCGCCGCTCCGGGCACGGCTCGTCCCTGCGGCGCGACGCCACCGGGCTCTGGCCCTGGAAGATCGTCTGCAACGGGCCGGGTGCCTCGGCCCGCGGGAGCCGGAGGATCTGGACGCCGCGCACGAACGCGCAGGGCGCCGGCGCGATCAGAACGCCCTCGGCCTCGGCCCCGTCGCGGCAGATCTCGAGGCCGCCGCCGCCGGTGACGTAGCAGCTCGGCGCGCTGGCTTCGGTGCCCGCGGCTCGGGCCTGGACCGGAAGCGTCGCCGCCGCGACGAGGGCCGCCGCGAGGGTGGAGGCAACCAGCAGCGCCACGGCTCGCGCCCTCGTGTGCCGGGGCTTGTCGGCGCTATTAACAGCGTGATCGACGGTATCGGCAGGATTCATCCCGGCGGCGTTCAAAGATGTCACGTCTATCGCCGCTGTCGATCCGGTTGTTCGGAAGGTCTGGCAGGCTCTAGCCTACGGTCCTGCGGCCGGGAAGTGGCGCGAACCACGCAAACCCGGCCGGAGCCGCCCGGCGTGGCGAACTCGGCGCGCCCTCGCCCGTTGTCGCGGCTTGAGGGCGCGGGCGCCCCACGTCGTCAGCCACCGGAGATCAGCGCATGGATATCGCCGTCGACACCGTCACCGACATCGTTCTGCGGCTGCGCGCCATCGAGGTGAAGGAAGGCAACACCGATCCGGATTCGGGCTCGAACCCGATCGACGACGGCTCCACCGACGTCCTGATCTCGGGCACCGACGACGCCACCGAATCCGAGGTTCGGGGCGCCATCGCCGGGCTCGACGATGATGCGAGGGCCGAGCTCCTGGCCCTGTTCTATATCGGCCGCGGCGACATGGAGCCGGAGGAATGGGGCGACGCGGTCCGCTTCGCCCGCGAGCGCGAATCCGTCGGCGAGGGTGCCGTGAAGGAATTGCTCGGCGCGCCGGATGCCGGCGACCTGCTGGAGGAAGGCCTCGACGCGATGGGGCTCAGCCCCGAACTGCCGCAGGCTTGAACCTCAAGACAGGAGAGCGGCGGCATGGCTTCCCGGGTACGCCGAGGCGCCACCAAGGCGCTGCGGGTCCTCACTCGCCCGGTCCGCCGTGCCCAGGGGCATGGCGGGACGGGGCATGGTGGCACCGGGCCCGGCGGGCTCGTGGTCGAGCCCTATCGCGGCTACGGCTCCCGCGACGAGATCTTTCTGATCGGCCGGGTGTTCCGGCAATCCCCGGGCATCCCCGGGGAGGATCCCGATTCCCTGCGGGCGCAGTGGCGCGACCTGCGCCGCCGCATCGCCCGGCGGACGGTGGCGGGGGCGGCGATCACGGCCCGGTTCGGTGGGGACGAAGCCAGCGTCGCGACCGACCGGGACGGCTATTTCCGCCTGCACCTGCATCCGCGTGAACTGCCCGGGCGCCCGGGCACCTGGCAGAAGGTGGATCTCGTCCTTGAGGACGACACGCCGATCCGAGCCGAGGGCGCGGTGTTCATCCCGCCCGCCGGCTGCCGCTGCGTGGTGATCAGCGATATCGACGACACGGTGATGCGGACCGGCGTCGCCAACAAGCTGAAGATGCTGTGGCGGCTGTTCGTCGAGGATGCCGACAGCCGGGTCGCGTTTCCTGGCGTCGCCGCCCTGTACCGGGCTCTCCACGCAGGCGCCGGCGGGGCCGAGGGTAACCCGATGCTCTACGTCTCCCGCGCCCCCTGGGGGCTCTACGAGATGCTGTCCGAGTTCTTCCAGCGGCACGGGATCCCGGTGGGGCCGGTGCTGTTCCTGCGGGAATGGGGCCTGTCCTGGACGCACCCGCTGCCGCGCCGGGCCACCGACCACAAGCAGGCGCTGATCCGCCACATGCTGTCCCTCTACCGCGACCTGCCCTTCGTGCTGATCGGCGACAGCGGCCAGCACGACCCCGAGGTCTACGCGCAGATCGTCGAGGAACATCCCGGCCGGGTGCTCGCCGTCTACATCCGCAACGTCTCCAACGACGCCGCCCGGGTGGAAGAGATCGTCCGGCTCGCCGGCGCCGTGGCCCGCTCGGGCTCCAGCCTGGTCCTCGCCGCCGACAGCGTCGCCATGGCCGAGCACGCTGCCGGGATCGGGCTGATCGCTGCCGAGGCCGTGCCCCGCGTCGCCGACGAGCATGCCGGCGCCGACACGCCGCCCCGCCGCGAGACCGCCCGGATCACCGCCGAGCCCGGCGAGACCGCAGCCGAAGCCGCGATCTCGCCCGATGCCGTGGCGGATGCCCTGGTCGGCGACGGAACCGTGCCCGCCACCGTCGTCGTCGAGCCCGAACACCCGGCCGCCCTGCCCCGGGTGGGGGGGTGATTCTTTTTGGGGGGGGCGAGCCGTCCCTCAATCCATCATTGCGAGCGCAGCGAAGCAACCCATGGTAGCGCGCGATCTCACAACGTTGCGCATCACTGGGTTGCTTCGCTGCGCTCGCAATGACGGTACTGTGTTCAAAGGTTCGCGCAACGCCCGAACCCTAGGACGAAAAACAGGTCCCATTCTGCCCGCACCCCTGTATCCCTCTCGGCCGAACGCCCCTGCCCGCAACGAGACGGGCCATCGCGACGGGCTGTTCGCCGGAGGAAACCCGATGCGCCTGAGCCTGCCCGCTATGCTGATGATCGCACTCGGCACGCATGCCGCCTTCGGGCAGGCGGCGCCCGTGGCCGATTTCAAAGGCCTGGAAGCCGAGATGGGCTCGGCCAATGCCGCGCCCGGCCCTCGTACGGTGCCGGGCCGGGTGATCCCCGTGCCCGACACCGTCAGCCCGGATTTCCGCAACGCCGTCGCGGCGCCCTACCGGGTGCCGGCCTGGAACGCCAATCCGCCGGACGCCGCCGGCTGGAAGGTTTTGGTCGACCGGCTGGCGGCGGCCGGCGCCGCCACCCTGCCGGCGCTCCGTGAAACGCTCGGCGTCACCAGCGAGGCCGCGATGATCGGCGGCGTGAAGGTGTTCGTGGTCCAGCCCAGGACGATCCCCGAGGCCAACCGCAACCGGCTGCTGCTGCACATCCATGGCGGCGGCTACGTCTACAACCCGGGCGAGGCCGGCACCCTGGAGGCGATCCTGATGGCCGGGCTCGGCGGCTACAAGGTCATCTCGGTCGATTACCGCATGCCGCCCGACGCCCCCTACCCCGCCGCCATGGACGATGCGACCGCGGTCTGGAAGGCGATGCTGGCCATGCAGAAGCCGCAGACCATGGGCGTGTTCGGCACCTCCACGGGCGGCGGCATGACCCTGGCGCTGATGCTGCGGGCCAAGCAGGAGGGCCTCGCCCTGCCGGCCGCGATCGGGCTCGGCACGCCGTGGTCGGACATGACCGAGACCGGCGACAGCTACCGGACCAACGAGTGGCTCGACAACGTGCTGGTGAGCTATTCCGGCTACCTGACGCCCGCTGCCAAGCTCTACGCCGCCGGGCGCGACCTGAAGGATCCGCAGCTCTCGCCGATCTACGGCGACTTTTCCGGCCTGCCCCCGGCGATCCTGATCAGCGGCACCCGCGACCTGTTCCTGTCGAACACGGTGCGCACGCACCGCAAGTTGCGCGCTGCGGGGATCGAAGCCGATCTCCAGGTGTTCGAGGGCATGTCGCACGCGCAGTACCTCGCCGCTCCGAACGCGCCGGAGACCAAGGCGGTGTTCGGCGAGATGGCGCGGTTCCTGGACGCGCATCTGGCCCGCTGAGGCGCCGGGGCTCGACACCTTGTGATGGAGCGCGCTCTCCCCATGTTGCAATGCAGCATTTCGGAGAACGCGCTTCTCGTCCCGAATGGGCCTCCTAGCTTGGGGCGCTCGTGTGCCGGCCCCCACTCGTCCCGATCTCCGGAGCCCAACCGTGCAGACCTATACCCTCGCGATCGCCGACGGCGTCCTGTTCGCCTGCCTGCCCGACGAGGCCGACATCTCGGCCGCGATCACGGACGCCACAGCCACCAATTACGGCTTCGGCCTCAGCCTCGACATCGTCCGCGGCGCGACCCTGACCAACGCCAAGGGGCCCAAGGACGAGGTCGTCTGGCAGGAAGGCTCCGATAGCGAGCTCCTCGACGAACAGGGCCGCCGCTACCGCTACGCGGTGCGCCGCCACTCCTGAGGCCTTGTCCCTGCGCCCCTGATACAGGGGCGCCGGCCGATGCTATGCGCCCTCCATGGGAGACGGCGCGATCAGCGAAGGATGGCGGGGCGGTCTGGGCCGCTTCCTCGTCCTGTACGCTGCGCTCTTCGGCGCCTACGGCCTCCTCTCGCCGATCCTGCCCGCTTTCCTGGCGGCCCGGGGCCTGACCCCGGGTGCGATCGGCATTCTCCTGGCCTCCGCCGGCGCCGTCCGGCTGGTGGTCGGCCCCCTGGCCGGCGCCTTCGCCGATCGGCGCCGGGCCGGCCGCGCTGTCCTGGCTGCGAGCGTCGCCCTCGCCGGTGTCGCCGTGCTGGCGCACCTGCCCGGAGCCGGCTTCTGGCAACTCCTCGGGCCGGCCCTCCTCTACGCGGCCGGAACCGCCGCGCCGGCGCCGCTGGCCGACGCTCTGGCCCTCGCCGCTGCCCGGCGCGGAACCGTCTTCCAGTACGGCTGGGTCCGGGCCGCCGGCTCGGCCGCCTTCATCGCCGCCACCGGCGCCGCCGGATGGCTGATCGGAACATCCGGTCTGGCCGCCGCCTTGGTGGCGAGCGGCCTCCTGTTCATCGCGGCGGCCGGGGCGGCCCTGGCGATTCCGGCGCATGACGACGCGGCGAAGAAACGCGAATTGGCGTCGAACAACGTCGCGGGGTTGCTGAGGCTGCCGCGCTTCCCGCGCGTGGTATTCGCGGGCTCGCTGGTGATCGGCGCCCATTCGCTTCACGACGCCTTCGCCATGATCCTGTGGCGCGGCGCCGGGATCGGAGCCGGCACTGCCGGGCTGCTCTGGTCCGGATCGGTCGCGGCCGAGGTGCTGGTCTTCCTCCTGGCCGGTCCCTGGCTGCTGGCGCGGATCGGGCCAGCCGCCGGAATCGCGGTCGCGGCCTGCGCCGGAGGGTTGCGCTGGGCGGTGCTTGCCTCCACCACAGCGATCCCGTTGCTGGCCGCCGCCGAGGCCCTGCACGGGTTGAGCTTCGCCCTCCTGCACCTCGCCTGCCTTGGACTGATCGAGGTCACCACGCCCCCGGGCCTCCGTGCCACCGCGCTGGCGCTCTACGGGTGCGTGGCGCTCGGCCTGTCCGGCGTGCTCGCGACCCTGGCCTCCGGCGCACTCTACGGGGCATTCGGGGCTTCGGCCTTCTGGGCGATGGCGGCGCTCAGCCTCGCCGCGCTGCCGCTGGTGCCGGGCCTGCGCGACCGCTGAAGCCGCGGGTTCTTTTCCCGGCCGTATGGTACGGACCCGGAACGGACCCGCCCGATACGCCCCGCATGCCCTTTGTCGCCGAGATCCTGATCCCGCTGGCGCTCGATGCGCCCTACAGCTACGCCGTGCCCGGCCCCCTCGACCTGTCGGTCGGCGACGTGGTGCAGGTGCCGCTCGGCCCCCGGGAGATCGTGGGCGTGGTCTGGGGCCTGGCCGAGACCGCCGGCGGCTCGAACCTGCGCCCGGTCACCGGCCGCCTGCCCTACGCGCCGCTCTCAGAGCCCCTGCGCAGCCTGGTCGACTGGATCGCCCGCTACACCCTGGCGCCGAAGGGCTCGGCACTCGCCATGGTGCTGCGCCTGCCCGACGAGGCCGCCGCCGCCGAGACCGCCCGGGTGGCGGTGCGCCTCACCGACAAGCCGCCGACCCGGCCGACCGCGGCCCGGGCCAAGGTCCTGGCGGTGGCGGCGGACCGGGAACTGCGCGGCAAGAGCGCGCTCGCCAAGGAGGCCGGGGTCTCGCTTTCGGTGGTGGACGGGCTGATCGACGACGGCGTCCTAGAGACCGTCGCGGTGGAGCCGGAACCGGTCGCGCCGCGGCCGGATCCCGACTTCCCGCGGACGCCGCTCTCCCCCGCCCAGGCCGAGGCGGTGACGGAGCTGGTCGAACCGTTCCCGTGGCGGCATCCGGAGTCGGACGCGGCCGACAACCGGCCGGTCCTGCTCGAAGGCGTCACCGGTTCGGGCAAGACCGAGGTCTATTTCGAGGCCGTGGCCGCCTGCATCCGGGCCGGGCGGCAGGCGTTGATCCTGATGCCCGAGATCGCCCTGACGGCGCAGTTCCTCGACCGCTTCGCCCAGCGCTTCGGGGTCCGGCCGGCGGCCTGGCATTCCGGTATCGGCGGCAAGCGGCGGGAGCGCCTGCGAGCGGCTGTGGCGGCCGGCGAGGCCTTGGTGGTGGTCGGCGCCCGCTCGGCGCTGTTCCTGCCCTTCGTCCGCCTCGGCCTGATCGTGGTCGATGAGGAGCACGAGGCCGCCTACAAGCAGGAGGACGGCGTCCATTACCACGCCCGCGACATGGCGGTGGTGCGCGGCCGCCTGGAGGGCTGCCCGGTGGTGCTGGCCTCGGCGACGCCCTCGATCGAGACCCGGGTGAACGCGGCGCGGGGGCGCTACAGGCACGTGCTGCTGCCGGAGCGCTTCGGCGGCCGACGCCTGCCCGATATCGCCGCCATCGACATGCGCAAGGACCAGCCTGAGCGCGGCCGCTTCGTCAGCCCGCCGCTGGTCAACGCCGTGAAGGCCACCCTGGAGCGCGGCGAGCAGGCGCTGCTGTTCCTCAACCGCCGGGGCTACGCGCCGCTGACCCTGTGCCGGGCCTGCGGGCATCGCTATCAGTGCAAGAACTGCTCGACCTGGCTCGTGGAGCACCGGTTCCGGCGGGCGCTCGTCTGCCACCAATGCGGCTATACCGAGCGGCGGCCCGACGCCTGCACCGAGTGCGGCACCTTCGACAATCTCACGGCCTGCGGCCCCGGGGTCGAGCGGATCGCCGAGGAGGCCGCCGAGCTGTTCCCCGATCGCCGCATCGTCGTCCTGTCGAGCGACTTTCCCGGCGGCGCCGACCGGCTGCGGCAGGAGCTGGAGGCGGTGGCGGCCGGGGAATGCGACCTCGTGATCGGCACGCAGCTGGTGGCCAAGGGCCACAACTTCCCGGGCCTGACCCTGGTCGGGGTGCTGGACGCCGATATCGGCCTGACCTCGGGCGATCCCCGGGCGGCGGAGCGTACCTTCCAGCTGCTCCAGCAGGTCACCGGCCGGGCCGGGCGCGGCGACAAGCCGGGGCGGGCGCTGGTCCAGACCTACCAGCCCGAGCACCCGGTGATCGCCTCGCTGCTGTCCGGGGATGCCGAGCGCTTCTACCAGGAGGAGATCCAGGCCCGGGAGGCAGCGGGCCTGCCGCCGTTCGGGCGGCTCGCCGCGCTGATCGTCTCGGCCGCCGAGCGCGAGGTCGCGGAGGCCCACGGCCAGGCGCTCGCCCGCGCCGCCGATCCGCCCGAGGGCGTGATGGTGCTCGGGCCCGCGGAGGCGCCGCTCGCCCTGATCCGGGGCCGCTACCGCTTCCGGCTTCTGGTGAAGACCGAGCGCAACGTCGACATGCAGGCCTATCTGCGCGCCTGGATCGCCCGCGGCCCGAAGGTGCGCGGCAACGTCAAGGTCGCGATCGATGTCGACCCGCAGAGCTTTTTGTAAGACACTGCCGGCACGGGCAGCGGACCCGCTTCCGGATGCCGGGGGCGGGACGCGTGCGGTTCCCGGAGGAGCGATCAGTGCTGACCTACACCAAGACGCCGGATTCGAACGTCGCCGAGATCGTGGTCGACGGCAAGATCTCCGACGAGGAGATGAACACCGCGATGAATGCCATGAAGGCGGATCTCGACAAGGGCGGCAAGCTCAAGCTGCTCGAGGATATCCGCGCCTTCGAAGGCATGGAGCCGGCGGCCTTCTTCAAGGATCCCCGCTTCGGCATCTCGATGATGAAGAGCGTCAGCCACGTCGCTCTGGTGACGGATGCGCCCTGGTTGAAGGCCCTGGCCGAGACCTTCAACTTCGTCTCGCCGACGCAGATCAAGGTATTCGAGCGCGCTCGCCTCGCCGAGGCCCGCACCTGGCTGGCTGGCGCCGCCTGACCGAGATCAGTCGGCCTGCGCGGTGCGGTCGTCCCGGCGCCGCGCGGTCCAGCGGCCGGAGCACAGGGAGGCGACCTTCCAGGTGCCCGAGCCGGTGCCGGCCTGGAGCCGCCCGGTCCCGGTGCCGCTCGCCGTCCCGTTGGTGACGGCGAGCCCGATGCTGCCATCGGCGCCGACATGGCCGCTCACCCGCGCCCCTGCCCCGCCCGAGACCAGTTGCACCTGATCCTCCCGGATCGCCAGCGCGTAGGAATAGCGGGCGCTGCACAGGCCGCTCTCCGTCACCAGCTCAACCGCCCACGTCCCGTTGTTCGCGCCCGACTCGGCCGAAGCCGGCAGCGACACGGCGGAGGACAGGCCGGCGGCGAAAACTACGGTGGCAACCAGCTTGATCATGCAGGAAATTCTTTCAGCAAAGCGCGCGCCGCCCGTCATGGCGCGCCGGGTCACACTCGTTGATGGAGGATGACCCTATGCTGAATGAGAGAAGCGGCGAGAGTATGACCGCACGTTTTTGGGGGTAAGATCAGGATCCGCGGTCGGATGGGGCGGGAATAGCCACGCTGCGTTTTGCGATTGCTTGGCGGTATTGGCGGGCGTTCGTGCAAACATCGTAACGTGAGCGGTGCGCATTCTGATCTGAGGCCACGGTCGGCCGGGCCAACTCTCAGAGTTCAGATCGCCGTTGGATAAGGGCAGTTGAGGCGCCGACGTACCAACACCCGGGGTTGCCGGGCTTACGCATCTCAGGACGCGTCGCAGATCCCCTCTCCCGTGCGGGAGAGGGACAGGGTGAGGCGCAGGTCTTTTCGGATAAAGCGGGTCCCTCACCCCCACCCTCTCCCGCACGGGAGAGGGGGCGCGTCGTGATCTGCAAAAGCGCCTTTGCTTCAAAACCCCAGGAGGTCGTATCCCGAACGGGAGGACGATGCTTCAAGCGCAGTGCGGCCAAACTGATCCGGCTGTGTGGTCCTAAGTCCGATCCTCAATCCGTCAGCGGCCGCGCCTCTTCCGGCAGCATGATCGGGATGCCGTCGCGGATCGGGTAGGCGAGCTTGGCGGAGCGGCTGATGAGCTCCTGGCGGGCGGAATCGTATTCCAGGGTGCCCTTGGTCAGCGGGCAGACCAGGATTTCGAGAAGCTTGGGATCCACGCGCGTCGCCTCAATGGTGGTCGTGAGGTCGTTGGTCATCGATCGGGCAGCCTATTGCATCGTCGGTTCGGGGCCGGAGCCGCGAACCAGTTCCATCTGCGTCACCGCGATCAGGATCTCCGCCCGGGTCTTGAGGTCGGAGGCCTCCAGCATCGCTTGCTTCTCGCGGACGCCGAACGGGCTCATCATGCAAAGGGCGTTGACCAGGGCCTCGTCGGGCGCCTCGTCGATCCCGGCCCAATCCACCTTCAGGTCGTTCGACTCCACGAAGTCGCGCAGCGCCTTGAGGACGCCGTCGCGGTCGACCTGTTCCTCACCTGCGCGCGGCTCGAAGTCCACCGCGAAATCGTCGTAGGAGACGTGGCAGCGGCGGTAGGTGCTGGTGGAGGCCAACTCGCTCTCCACCCGGAACCGGCTGATGCCGGTTAGCGAAACCAGATAGCGGCCGTCACCCGTCTCGGCGTATTGCGTGATCCGTCCGGCGCAGCCGACCCGGTAGAGCTTGGGGTTCGCGGCGCCCGAGCCCTCGGGATCGGGCTGGATCATGCCGATGACCCGGTCCGTGCGCATCGCATCGTCGATCATCGATAGATAGCGCGGCTCGAAGATGTTCAGAGGCATCTGTCCGCGCGGCAGCAGCAACGCGCCGGGCAGCGGGAAGACCGGGATGACGGCGGGGCAATCCGCCGGGCCCTTGTAGCTCGCATGAGTGCTCATGGCGCCTCCCGGTTGGGCCAGCTGGGTCGGACGGTCCGCCCCAGCGCGCGTCGATGCGTCACGAGAACAGGAGCGCCGAAAGTTTGCGGCGTCCCCGGATCGTGTCGGGATCCATCACGCCCCACGCTTCGAAGAACTGCAGGAGCTGCTTGCGCGCAGCATCCTCGTTCCAGTCCTTGTCGCGCTTGCGCAACTCGATCAGATGATCGACCGCCTGGCCGCGCTCGCCCGCGGCGGCGAGCCCAAGGGCGAGGTCGAACCGCGCCTGGTGGGCGTCCGGCTTGGCCTCGACCTCCCGCTGCAGGCCCGCCAGGTCGCCCAGCGAGGCGGCCTGCTCGGCGAGTTCAAGAGCAGCGCGAATGCCGGTGAGTGCCGGGTCGGAGGCTTTCGCCTCCGGGACCATGGCCAGGACCCGCTTAGCGTTCTCGATCTCGCCGGCGTCAAGCTGCATCTTCGCCAGGCCGGCGAGCGCCGTCACGTTGTCGGGCTGCTGCTCCAGCACGGCCGCGTAGATCTCGGACGCGCCCGCGAGGTCGCCCTCCTCGATCAGGGCGGCGGCGTCGGCGAGCGCCATCTCGACCGGATCCTGGGCGGGGCCGGCAACGCGGTCGATCAGCTCCTTGATCTGGCTCTCGGGCACCGCGCCCATGAAGCCGTCGACGGGCTGGCCCTTCTGGAAGACAATCACTGCCGGGATCGACTGGATGCCGAGTTGGCCAGCGATCGACGGATGGTCGTCGATGTTCATCTTGACCAGGGCGACCGCGCCCTTGGCCGCCTTGACCACCTTCTCCAGAACCGGCGTAAGCTGCTTGCAGGGGCCGCACCACGGCGCCCAGAAGTCGACGAGGACCGGCCGCTGCATCGACTCGGCGATGACATCCTGCCGGAAGCCCGCGGTGGTCGTGTCCTTGATCAGGGCATCGGTATCGCCGGCCGGGGCGGCGCCGCCGGCGAGGATGTCATTCAGCATTGGCCTGGCTTCGGAACTTTTTTCGTGGAGCGCCTTAGATGGGGCTTCTGACCGGCTCTGACCAGCCCAAACTCACCGGGCGGGCGTCCCGGTGGGCGCCTTCTCCGCAGCTTTGGCGGCGGTCACGAAGGTCCCCGCATAGGCGTGGCCGTCCGCGGTGCTCGCCTCGCAGGTAATCGCGGTGCGTCCCGGCTCCGGGGTGGAGAATCGACAGGCGCCGATCGCGAGCGTCGGCGCGCCGGTCTTGCCCACCATCACGAGGTTGATCGGCTGCAGCGGATCGGTTTCCTCGGTGGCCTCCTGTTGGGCGCCGTTGCCGCTGAAGCTCAACGCTTGGCCGTCCGACGCGGTGAAGTCGAAACTGGTGCGGTTGCGGCTCACCGCGTTCATCAGCACGTTGCCGCAGGACGCACTGAGATCGCGCCCGTCGACGACCAGCTTCTCGCAGGCCCCCTCCAGCCGGAGCGCCGCCTGGGCATTCGCCGCACTCGGAACTGTGAATAGGGCGCAGAGCAGCGCGAGGCGCAGGCGTGTGGTCATGGGGGCCGGGTTTCCTCCGTTTGCCGTCGAATTAGGTGTGGGCGGCGTCCTGTCGAGGCTGGCGCGCCCATTCGCCGGGTCGAGGTCGGTCTAGCCGTAGCGCAGGGCCCGGTCGTTCGGTGCTGAAAAGTCGAGGTCCGGACCGAGCGGCACAATCCCGGTCGGGTTGATGGTCGGGTGGCTCTCGTAATAGTGGCGCTTGATGTGGGTGAGGTTCACGGTCGGGGCCACGCCGGGGAGCGTGTAGAGGTCGCGCAGGTAGTTCGACAGGTTCGGATAATCGGCGATCCGGCGGCGGTTGCACTTGAAGTGGCCGACATAGACCGCATCGAACCGCACCAGCGTGGTGAACAGACGGATATCCGCCTCGGTCAGGCGGTCGCCGCACAGGTAGCGGCTCCGGTCGAGGCGCGCCTCCAGGGCGTCGAGCTCGGCGAACAGGGCCTCGAAGGCGGCCGCGTAGGCGTCCTGTGCGGTGGCGAAACCGGCCTTGTAGACGCCGTTGTTCACCCGGTCGTAGACCCGCGCGTTGATCGCGTCGATTGCGGCGCGCATGTCCTCCGGGTACAGGTCCGGTCCGGTCCCCCCGAAGGCAGCGTCGAGCATCCGCAGGATTTCAGCGGATTCGTTCGACACGATGGTGCCCCGCTGCCGGTCCCACAGCACTGGCACCGTGACGCGGCCGGTATAGATCGAGTCCGCCGCCCGGTAGACCTCGTAGAGGCGGGTCGCCTGGTGGATCGGGTCCGGCGTCGCCCCCGGCGTGTCGCCGAACACCCAGCCCTCGGCGCCCATATGCGGGTCGACCACCGAGACGGTGATCGCGTCCTCCAGGCCCTTCAGGGCGCGCCCGATCAGGGTGCGGTGGGCCCACGGGCAGGCCAGCGAGACGTAGAGGTGGTAGCGCCCGGGCTCCGCCTTGAATCCGCCCTCCCCTGAGGGGCCAGGCGCACCGTCCGCGGTCACCCAGTTCCGGAAGGACGAGGCCTTCCGCTCGAACCGGCCACCGGTGGAGGCGGTGTCGTACCATTGGTCGCGCCAGACGCCGTCGACGAGGAGGCCCATGGTGATGTCCCGTTCCAAGAAGCGATCGAGGCGAGATGGGCGCCGGGCGCCGGGCGGAAAGGGGCATGCGCCGGGCGACCCGTTCCGGCTGCGATCCGCTCAAGAGCGGCGTGCAACGCTGGCTTGCGCCCACGCTTCTGTTGCGGTGCAGCATAATCGATCATCTTCGCGACACCCGTCCGCCGCTGCGTGCCCGCCGCGGCCCTGGTCCGGCGGGAGACTGGATGGAGCTTAAGAGATGTCGTTCGCGCTGGTGCCCATCGCAGAGGCGGTCCTGTTCACCCTGGGGTGCCTGATCATCCACACCCTCCGGCGGCACGCGGACCTCGTCACGGCGACGCTCGCCTGCGTGGCGACCCTCCTTGTCCTGATGATCGGCATCGCCTGCGCGCCGGAATCCTTCGCCCAGTACCAGGCGGCCAGCATCACCGAGTTCGCCCGCCTGGATCCTGCGATCTACTGAGCCGGGGCGGCTTTCATCTGCGCGAGGCGGCCGCCGGTCCCGCGCTGGCCCGAGACCGTCACGTCGAAATCGTCCTTCGGGAGCCGGGCCAGGAAGCGCTCGGCTAGCTCGAACAGCAGGATGTCCGGGCGCACGCGCTCGATGTAGGGCCAGTCCAGGCTCGCCGACCAGACGAAGTGGACCTCGCGAAAGCTCTCGGCCAGCAGCCCGGTCAGCAGGAACGGGTCGAAATGCGCGCAGGAGTCGCCGAACAGGACGAGGCGGCGCGGATCGGCGCCGTCCGTCTCGTTCCGGTAGACGACGTGCGCGCCGACATGGGCCTCCCGGTCCCGCCCCTGCGCCTCGTAGGCGCTGAGCAGCGGGCCGACCTCGACCCGTTTGGCGTCGCGCTGCAGCATGACGCGGTCCAGCCGCTCCCGGGGGCGCTCGCGCAGCTTCTCGCCGAGATCCATGACCTCCTCCGAGATGATCTGAGGCCGCCCCGCGATATCGGCCGGCGGGATCGCCCCGAGCGCGCGCATGATTTCCCGATAGGCGAGCAGGCAGCCTTGGATGGTCCAATGCGTGTCGGTACGCAGATACAGCGGCACCGGGCCGTCGCGGCCCGCCCGGAGCGGGGCCAGCAGATCGAGATAGGCCGGGTGCCGGGCCAAACGCCGGGCTAGGCGCCGGGTCGAGGCCTTGGCCGGGGCGTAGCGCAACCCCTCGACCTTGTCGTCGTAGACCGACAGCTTCTCCGGCACGATGACGTGCAGGCAGCGGATCCCGAGGCTTTCGGCGCGCCGGGCTCGGGCTTCGATCAGCCGCGCCCAGCCGCGCAGCAGCAGCCAGTGCCGCAGGCCGCCCCGGTACCGGTCTAGGACGCGGTTGCTGCCACCGATGAGGAACAGCCATCCGTCGCGGCCGACATGCACGCTCTCCCTGCCTGAAGCCATGGCCGTGCTTTAGAGCCGTTCCCGATCGGCTTGCAATCGGGAACGGCTCCGAGTTTCCGTCGACCTCGATTTGCCGGTGCCGAACCGGTTTCTGCGTCCCTCGCGAGCGGATCGGCCGCACTGCGCCCAGGCATCGGGGCCGGACCCTGCGCTGAGGGCGCGCATTCGATAGAGATGTCCTCGTCACCTGCCCTGATGCCCGCTTCGCCGGCCGCGCACGCCGATCCGGCCCGCCCCCGTCCGGCCCGGCTCTGGCACCCGCGCCGGGTCCTGGTGACCCCAGCGGCGCTGGATTTCGCCCATGGTCGGGCCATGGTGGAGCGGGCCGAGGCGATGGGTCTGCCGGTGGAACGGCTCGCCGCCAACCGCCTCATCGGCCTGCGCGACGCCGATCCGCGCAAGGCCTACATTTCGGCCAAGGCGACCCTGGCGATCACGGTGGCGCCGCCGACCAAGCTGCGGCTCCAGCCGATCCCGCCCTCGGCCGACTGGCGCTTCGACCTGGCGGAGGGCTGCCCGGCCCATTGCCAGTATTGCTACCTCGCCGGCTCGCTGCAGGGCCCGCCGGTGACCCGCGCCTACGCCAATCTCGACGCGATCCTGGGCAACCTCGCGGCCTATGCCGGCCAGGGCGCCGTGACATCGGCCTCCGCCGAGCGGGCGCATGAGGGCACCACCTTCGAGGCCTCCTGCTACACCGATCCGCTCGGCATCGAACACCTCACTGGCTCGCTCTCGGCGGCGATCCGGCATTTCGGCGCCTGGGACGCGCCGGTGCAGCTGCGCGTCACCACGAAGTTCGCCGCCGTCGCGCCGCTCCTCGACCTGCCGCACAACCGGCGCACGCGCATCCGCTTCTCGGTCAATGCCCGGATTGCCGCACGTTATGAGGGCGGCACCGACCCGCTCGACGCGAGGCTAGCCGCGATAGCCGCGATGGCGCGAGCCGGCTATCCCGTCGGCCTGACCATCGCGCCGATCATCCCGGTGGAAGGCTGGGAGGCGGCCTATGCCGGGCTGATCCGCGACGCCGCCGACGCGCTGGCCGGCATCCCCGATCTCGACCTAACCGCAGAACTGATCACCCACCGGTTCACGCCGATCTCGAAGGCGGTTCTGCGCGGCTGGTATCCGGGCTCGGACCTGCCCCTCGACGAGGCTGACCGGGTGGAGAAGCGCACCAAGTTCGGCACGGTGAAGCACGTCTTCCCGAAGCCGCTGATGCAGGCGATGCGGGCGCATCTCACGGCGTGTCTGGCCCGGGACCTGCCGGCCGCGCGGGTGCTGTACTGGACCTGAGCGGATTCAGGCGCCATGTCGCCCCGCATGCATGACGCCGCCCCCCTGATCCTGACCCTCGCTTTCGACGAGCCGACCTTCGCGCGCTTCGACGGCGAGCGGCGGCGCAATTTCCCCGAGGCCCTGAACCTCATCCCCGCCCACGCAACGCTGTTCCACCACCTGCCGGGGGACAAAGAGCGCGGCGTGATCGAGGCCATCTCGACGCTGGCCCGCACGGTCCCGGCCCCGGAGGTCGCCGTCACGGGCCTCCGCTTCACTGGGCGGGGCGTGGCCTACGTGCTCGAATCCGAATCGCTCTCGAACTTCCGGGCCCGGCTCGCCAAGACCTTTGAGCCCCACCTCACCGCACAGGACCGGCAGGGCTGGCGCCCGCACGTGACCGTGCAGAACAAGGTCGCACCGGACAAGGCACGCGCTCTCCACGTCGACCTGGCGGCCGGGTTCGCGCCATTCCATTTCACGGCGCCCGCGACCCGGCTGTGGCGCTATCTCGGCGGTCCCTGGGAGGCCGTCGCCGTGCTGGCCTTCGGAGAAAATGCCTGATGGTCGGCACGCGCGACGCAGGGAGCGCGCCATGAGGGCGCCGAGCGGTCTGCATCACAACCCGCTCACCGGGCGGGCGATGGCGGTCTGGCTGCGCCTGCGATTGAACGAGGTCGGCCCGCTGGTCGCCCTGCTGGGCGTCAGCATCCTCGGCTACGGGTTCTTCTACCTGGCCCACGAGGTCGGCGAGGGCTCGACCGCGGCGCTCGACCGCAAGATCCTGCTCGCCCTGCGCAACCCGGCCGACCTGTCCGACCCGATCGGCCCGCCCTGGCTCGAAGAGACGATGCGCGACATCACCGGGCTCGGCAGCGTCTTCACGGTGCTGTTCCTGACCTGTGCGGTGGCGGCCTATCTGGCGGTCTCCGGGCGGCGCCGGATCGGTGTGTTCATGCTCGCCGCGGTCGGCGGCGGCGAGCTGGTCTCGACGGTGCTGAAGCTGTTCTACCAGCGTTCGCGGCCGGATCTCGTGCCCCACGGCATGGAGGTGTTCACGGCGAGCTTCCCGAGCGGCCACGCCACCATGTCGGCCATCGCCTACCTGACGCTGGCGACCCTGGTCGCGAGGGTCGACCGCAACCGGAGCGCGAAGGCCCTGGTGCTCGGGCTCGGCGTCGGGCTGACGCTGCTCGTCGGGCTCAGCCGGATCTATCTCGGCGTCCACTGGCCGAGCGACGTACTGGCCGGCTGGTGCATCGGCGCGGCCTGGGCCTGCCTGTGCTGGTTCGTCGCCCTTCAGCTGCAGCGGCGGGGCGAGGTCGAGGCGCCGGACCCGCCGCCCCCGGCCTGACCGGGCCGTTAAGGTAAACCGGGGGTTAAGGTGGACCTCAGGGTGCCATCTGGGCTCGATTGAGGTTGTCGGAACGACCGACAGCCTGAGGACAGCGATCGTGATCGAGCGTCGCCAAACCGCCCGCCGCCGCGTCTGCCTGGGCGGACGCATTCGGATTGCTGCCTTCCTGCCCGAGATCGACTGCGTCGTGCGCGACGTATCCCTCGGCGGTGCCAGGATCGGCGTCCCGGTGGAGGCCACGCTAACGGATTGTTTCGACCTGTTCATCCCATGCCGGAACGAGACCCGGCGGGCCTTCGTGACCTGGCGCACGGGCGCCACGATCGGCATCGGCTTTGCCGAGACGCGGGCGGCGTCCGAGCCGGCGGCGCTGGCCCGTCGCCTCGCCGACAGCGAGGCCGAGGTCACGCGTCTGCGCGCCGCGCTGCTCGGCGGAAACGACCTAGCGCCAGCCGGCGTTCACTGACGGGACAGTGCCGATCGCGGATGCTCGACCCCTGTCGCGGCGATTCGGGGCCGTGACCCCAATTCAGCGAAACGGCGAGGCTCATGGCGGACGACACCCGGCTCTCACGACGCACCCTCCTGGCCGCGGGGAGCGCCCTGGCCGGCGCCAGCCTCGGCGGTGCGGCCCAGGCGGCGCAGCCCGGCCCGGCGGTCCCGGCCGATACCGGCGCGGTCCAGGGCGGGCGCGTGATGTTTCCGAACTGGCGCGGCCAGGCCGACCGCCCGCCGGCGCCAAGCCCGGCCCCCCAGCCCCCGGGCCAGCGCGTCGGCTATTGCGTGGTCGGCCTCGGGCGTCTGAGCCTCGACGAGATCCTCCCGGCCTTCGGGGCGGCGAAGCGCTCGCGGCTGGCCGCGGTGATGTCGGGCAGTCCCGACAAGGCCAAGCTCGTCGCCCGGCAATACGGGCTGCCCGAGGATGCCGTCTACGGCTACGACGAGTGGGACCGGCTCAAAGCCAATCCCGCGATCCAGGCAGTCTACATCGTGACGCCCAACGGCGTGCACCGGGACAACGTCCTGGCCGCGGCGGCGGCCGGCAAACAGGTGCTGTGCGAGAAGCCGATGGCGGTGGCGTCGCAGGAATGCCGCGACATGATCGCGGCCTGCAACCAGGCCAACGTCAAGCTGATGATCGCCTATCGCTGCCAGTACGAGTTGCATAACCGTGCGGTGATCAAGCTCGCGCGCTCCGGCGAGTTCGGGCGCCCGCGGATGATCCAGGCGTTCAACGGCCAGACCACCGGGCAGCCGGAGCAGTGGCGGCTCAAGAAGGCGCTCGCGGGCGGCGGCTCGCTGCCGGATATCGGGCTCTACTGCCTTAACACCACCCGGGCAGTGCTCGGCGAGGAGCCGGACCTGATCCAGGCCCAGATCCAATCGCCGCCGGACGATCCGAAGTTCCGCGAGGTCGAAGAGACCGTGAGCTTCACGATGCACTTCCCGTCCGGCGTGATCGCGCAATGCGCGTCGAGCTACGGCGTCTACGAGGCGCGCAGCCTGACGCTCCACACCGGCAACGCCGCGATCGATCTGCAGAACGCCTTCGCGTACGAGGGCCAGCGCCTGTTCGTGTCCCACCGCGACGGCAAAGCCGGTGCCCGCGACGAGAAGGTGCTGAGCCCTAAGAACCAGTTCGCCCTGGAGATGGACCACTTCTCCCGGTGCATTCAGGAGAACCTGCGCCCTCGCACCCCCGGCGAGGAGGGGCTGCAGGACCAAGTCTTGATGGAAGCGATCTACGAATCCGCCCGCACCGGCGCCCCGGTCAAGGTCGGCCCGCCCCCCGGCGCCGGCACGGGTCTCGACGTGACCCGCGGGCCGGAGCCTGAGGAGCCGAGCTGAGGGCTTTCAGAACGGCAGCAGGATATCCACGATCTGCTGGCCGTAACGGGGTTGCTGCACGTCGGTGATCTGGCCGCGGCCGCCGTAGGCGATCCGGGCCTGGGCGATCTTGGTCGAGTCGATGGTGTTGTCGGATTCGATATCCTCCGGCCGGACCACGCCGGCCACCACCATCTCGCGGACCTCGAAGTTCACCCGGATCTCCTGCTTGCCCTCGACCACGAGGTTGCCGTTGGGCAAGATCTGGGTGACCACCGCAGCGACGTTCGTCGTCACGGTCTCGGCGCGCTGGACCGAGCCGGCGCCGTCATTGGCGGTGGCCGAGGTGGCCGACAGGAGCGCTGTGGCGCCGACACCGAAGGCCTTGCCGACGGCGTTGTTCTCCAGCCCCAGGGCGTTCGGCAGGCCGAAGCTCTCGGTGTTGGCCCGGGACCGCTTGGTCTCGTTGCTGATGTTGGCCTGATCGGTGACGTTGACCTTCACGGTCAGCAGATCGCCGAGCCGGGCCGCGCGCTGGTCCTTGAAGAACGCCCGGGAGCCGGTACGCCACAGCGAGTTCGGCGCGTAGGAGACCGGCTGCACGTCGGGCATCGGCATCCGCACCGGCTTGTAGCCGGGCTGGGTCGTTGGATCCTCGATCGCCGAGAGGGCCGGCGTGGCGCCGACCTGGGACAGCCGGTCGGCGGTGTTGCAGGCGCCGAGCGCGCCGGCGATCAGCGCGGCGGCGAGCGGGTTCAGGACAAGGCGGCTGGCCATCGGGGGAACTCGTTGACGCATCGAAAGGGCGATCAGCGCAGGGACGCCGTCGCCTGGATTGGCTGGGTGCCGACGCTCTGCTGGGCCACCGGGCCGGGACCGACCGAGACCCGACCGGGGCCGATCACGGTGGCCTGGAGCACTTTCTTCGAGGCGACGTTCACGACGTTGACCACCGCGCCCATGCGGCCTGCGTCGTTGGCGAGGCCGCGCATCGACAGGCTGACGCTGGCGGTCTCGTACACGATGGTCACGCTCTCACCCCGCGCCACGAGTTCGGGGAGCGCGGTGTCGGAGACCCGCAGAACCGTGCCGGCGGGGAGCGGGTGCTGGGCCACTTCGCCGACGATGGCGGTGCCATTGGCCTGCGCGTCCGTCGCGACGGCTTCGCGGGGGCGGCGCTCCAGGACGAGGTCGCCCTCCCGCACCGGATCGCCGCGGTTGAGCGCCCGCGTCAACACCGCGACCTCGCGCAGCTCGATCACGACGCCCGAGACCCGCAGCGAGGCCTGCCGCTCGCCCAGGCTGACGAGTCCCGAGACCCGGCGCGAGCGTGGGTCGTAGGTCAGATCGAGGGCGGCGGCCTGACCGGCAAGGTCCACCGGCGCCAGTAGGGTCGGGCCGTCGCCGTCGAAGCGGACCGCGACACTGCGCGGATCGAGGCCGTAGCCCGATTCCAGGCCGCGCTTGAGCGCCGCTTCAATATCCGGCGGCCCGAGGCGCCGAGCGGCGCGCTGCACGGCGATCTGCATCCGGCCGCCGGTCTCCAGGCCGGTGATGCCCAGGGCGGCGGCGGCCTCGACGATACGGCGGGTCTGGATCGTCCCGGTGGCGCCCAGCGCAGGCGAGCGGAACAGCGGGCGCGCCGCGAGCGCGTCCGGCGCGCCCTCGACGAGGTCGGCGAGCGCCAAGACGTCGCCTCGCGCTGTCACGTCGCCGCGCAACCGCGGCTGGGTCTTCTGCGTCTCGCCCTGCTGCATCCCGGGCTCGGCCATGGCCGGGATCGCCAGAGCGCCGATGGCCGCGAAGGTCAGGAAGGCGAGCGCCGCGCGCAGCAGCACCGCGGCGCCGGGGGGCGCCACCCGCGGGCGGGCCCGGCGGACGATCGGGCTGAGGTCGCTCTCGTCCGCTGCCGTGCTGACGAGGGGCAGGTCGGCGAGAACCGTGTTGGGATGGAAGCCGGCATACATGAGCGGAGACCTGAAGTGATGGCAGGACGCGCGGTCAGCTGCGGAACATCTGCGAGGTGGTGGAGAGCATCTGATCGGCGGCGGTGACGACCTTCGAGTTCATCTCGTAGGCGCGCTGCGCGGCGATCAGCGACGAGATCTCAGTGACGGCGTTCACGTTCGCTTCTTCCAAATAGCTCTGCTGAAGGTTTCCAAATCCTTCCGCCCCTGGCAGGCCGCTGATCGCCGGTCCCGAGGCGGCGGACTCGACGAACAGGTTGTCGCCGATCGATTCGAGGCCGACCTTGTTGACGAAGCGCGACAGCTGGAACTGGCCCACCGCCTGCGGCGCGGTCTGCCCGGGCAACGTCGCCTGGACAGCGCCGGTGGCGCTGATCGTCACGGCCGTCGCCGTCTGCGGCACGGTGATCGCCGGATCGAGCAGGTACCCGTCGCGGGTCACAAGCTGACCGGTGGCCGACAGGTCGAAGGAGCCGTCGCGGGAATAGGCGGTGCGGCCGTCCGGCATCGTCACCCGGAAGAAGCCCTCGCCGCGGATCGCGACGTCGTAATCCTTTTCGGTCGAGCTCAGCGTTCCCTGCGACATGACGCGGGCGGTCGAGGTCGTCTTCACGCCCGAGCCGAGCGCGAGGCCGGCGGGAAGCTGGGTATTCTGCTCGGAGGTCGAGGAACCGGCCCGGCGCAGGTTCTGGTAGAGTAGATCCTGGAAGTGGACCTGCTGGCGCTTGTAGCCGGTGGTGCGCAGGTTCGCGATGTTGTTGGAGATGACCTGGACGTTGAGTTCCTGGGCCGCCATGCCGGTGGCGGCGGAGTAGAGGGCGCGCATCGGTCAGACCCCCTTACGCGACGTCGGCGAGGCGGCGGATCGCCGTGCCCCGCAGATCGTCGAGGCGGGTGATCATGCTCGACACCATGGCGTAGGACCGGTTCACGTCCATCAGCCGGGTCATCTCGATGACGGGCCGCACGTTCGAGCGTTCGAGCGCGCCGGATTCCAGGCGCCCCTCGAGCCCGGCCGGGCGCGCGGGCTCGGGCGAGGCGTAGAGGTTGCCGCCCTCGTTGGTGAGCCGCTGCGGGTTGGCGAAGGTGACGAGCTTGACCTTGCCGCGGATGCCGAGATTGGTCGAGACGGTGCCGTCGGTGCCGATCGCCAGCCCGGTCTCCTGCGGGTTGATGGTGATCGGCCCGCCATCGCCCGCCACCTTGTAGCCGTCGCTGGTCACGAGCGCGCCCGTCGGGTCGATCTCGAACGCGCCGTTGCGGGTGTAGCGCTCGCCCTGCGGCGACTGGACCGCGATGAAGGCCGAGCCCTTGACGGCGACGTTGAGCGGGTTGCCGGTCTGCTCGATCGGACCCTGCCCCAGATCCAGGGTGGTGCCCTGGTCGATGACGTAGGAGAGCCGCCGGTCGGGCCGGGCGAAGGAATCCGCGCTCGCCACCGGCATCAGGTATTCTTGGAAGCGCGTGCTCCGGCCCTTGAAGCCGGTGGTCGACACGTTCGCCATGTTGTTGGAGATCACGTCCAGCTCGCGCTGGAGCGCCATTTGGCTCGACACGCCGACGAAGAGGGCATTCTGCATCGTGGACTCTGACACTCGCGTGCCGCGGTGGCGGCAACGATCGATTCAGCATCCGCTGTGCCAACACCTCGGGTTCCATTTTTGATTGCAATTGTAATGATTTACGCCGGCGATCGGTAACGCTACCGATGGGTCGGGCCTGCGCGGCGGCAATCCTGGCCCGGCAGGATTTGCCCGCTTAACGACACGTTAACCGTAATGCTTCGATATCCGATGGTACCCGGCACGCGGATATCCGCGATAGAGCATTAATTCCCATGGCCAAGAAGCCCAAGAAAGCCGCCGAAGACGGCGAGGCCGGCGCCGACGCCGCCCCCAAGGGCAAGAAGAAGCTCATCATCATAGGGGCCGTCGCGCTGCTGCTGGTCTTTGGCGGTGGTGGCGCCTTCATGATGATGGGCCATGGCGGGAGTGCCGAGGGCCAGGAGGCCGCCGGGGGTGGCGGACACGGCAGCGGGCACGGGGAAGGCGCCAAGGGCGTCGGCCCGGACGGCAAGAAGCCGATCGTGTTCGTCGAGCTGCGTGAGATGCTGCTGAACCTCAGCCCTGACATGCCGCAGGAGAAGGCCAAGTACGCCAAGCTGCGGCTCGCCCTCGAGCTCAAGGATTCCGGGGTCGAGGACGAGGTGAAGCCCCTAATGCCGCGCATCGAGGACACACTCCAGGTCTACATGCGCGAGCTGCGCGTGAGCGACCTCACCGGCTCTGTCGGCCTCTACCGGCTGCGCGAGGAGCTGCTGCGGCGCGTCAACGTCGCTGTCTACCCCGCCAAGGTCGAGGCGGTGCTGTTCAAGGACGTGATCGTCCAGTGAGCCACCCGACGACCCTGACGGTCCCCGAGAGCCAGGCCTTGAGCGGACGCGCCTGATGGAACCCGAGGACGAACTTCCCGAAGACGATTGGTCGGCCGCCCTTCTGGAGCAGGGCGCCGAAGGCGGCGACACGTCGCTCGCCGAGGAATGGGGCGCGGCCCTCGCCGAGCAGGGCACCACGCGCAACGCCGGAGACGTCGCCGCCGAATGGGCGACGATGATCGAGGACGGGGAGAGCGACAACCTCCCCGAGCTCGCGGGCAACGACCGGGTGCTGAACCAGGACGAGATCGACGGCGTCCTCGGCTTCTCCATGCGCGAGCTCTCGGCCTCAGGGGCCGGGGGCGTTCAGGCCATCGTCGATTCGGGCGTTGTCCAGTACGAACGCCTGCCGATGCTGGAGATCGTCTTCGACCGGATGATCCGGTTGCTATCGACCTCCCTGCGCAACCTGTTCCAAGACAACGTTGAGGTGACGCTGGACAACATCACCTCGGTGCGCTTCGGCGACTATCTCAACGCGATCCCGCTGCCGACCCTGCTGGGCGTGTTTCGGGCCGAGCAATGGGAGAATTCCGGCCTCGTCACGGTCGATTCGAATCTCGCCTACGCGACCTTCGACCTCCTGCTCGGCGGTAAGCGCGGCGGGTCGTCGAGCCGCCTCGACGGACGGCCCTTCACGTCGATCGAGATGACGCTGGTGCGCCGGCTCGTGGAGATCATCCTGGGTGACCTGGAGCAGTCATTCCAGCCGCTCTCGCCGGTGACCTTCGGCATCGACCGGATCGAGACCAACCCGCGCTTCGCCACTATCACCCGGCCCGGCAACGCCGCGATCCTGATCAGCCTGCGCCTCGACGTCGACGGGCGTGGCGGCATGCTGCAGATCCTGTTCCCGTACGCGACCATCGAGCCGATCCGGGAGCTTCTCACCCAGAGCTTCATGGGCGAGAAGCTCGGCCGCGACCACGTCTGGGAGGGGCATCTCGCCACCGAGATCTGGCAAGCCGACGTGACCATGCAGGCGGTGCTGCACGAGATGATGCTGCCGCTCAAGCAGGTGATGCGCCTCAAGGTCGGCGACACTCTGATGTTCGATGCCAAGCCGTCCGACCTGATCGCGGTGCGCTGCGGCGACTGGGCTCTGACCCAGGGCCGGATCGGCCAGGTCGATGGCAACATCGCCGTTCAGGTCACGCGGCCCCTGCGCCGCTCGCGCACGACCATCCAGGCCTACGAGGCCTCGATGAACAGCCATTCCGACGTCTAGCGTGCGATAGGTCCGGATCATGAGTCTCTTTGTCGCGCTCGCCGCGGACATCTTGGTCGCGGTCCTGCTTGCGGCCACGATCGTCACCTGCCTGCGCCTGTCGCGCCGGATCAGCCAGCTCAAGGGTGACGAAGCGGCATTGCGCCAGACCATCGGTGACCTGATGGTGGCCACCGGCACGGCCGAGCGCGCCATCGCCGGGCTGCGCTCGGCGATCGACGACGGCGACCGGACCCTCACCACGCGGATCGAGGCCGCTACCGCCCGCTCCGCCGAGCTGGCCGCGCAGATCGTGGCCGGTGAGACCGTGGTGATGCGCATCGGCGCGATCGTCGCGCAGATGCGCGCCGTCCCGGCCCGGGCCGATCCGCCGCCCGCTCCGCGACCGGAGCCCGAGCCTGAAGTGCTCCGCACCGATCCCAAGAGTCCAAATGGCGAGCGTCTCGGTGCCGCGGCCGCAGCCGCCCTAGCGATGAGCGAGCGTGCACTAGCCCGCGTGCGGGCGCGCGCCGCGTGACCGGCGTCCCGGCCCCGAAAATTCCGCCCGCGGCCAAGCCGGTCCCGAAGCCGCCGCCCAAGGGCGCCACGGCCCTGCGCCGCTCGCGCCTTAAGCCCGTGCGGCCGGTGCGGCTGCGCCTGATCGATGCCGTGGCGATCGCGGCCGGCGGCCTGTTGCTGCTCAAACTGCTCACCTTGGCGCAGGTCGGCCTGCCTGGGGCCGGAACCCTGCCCGAATACGGCCGGGCGGTGGCCCGGGCGCGCACCGGCTACGAGCCGCCGGACCCCGTCACCACCGGCTCGGTCGGGGCCAAGGAGGAGACGCCCGCGGCGCCGGCTGAGAAACCGCCGGAGATGCCTGCCTCCGAGCCGGCCAAGGCGGCGTCCGGTTCCCTCACCGAGCGCGCGCTTCTGGAAAAGCTCGGCGCCCGGCGCGATGCGCTGCGCCAGAAGAACGACGAGCTGGAGTTGCGCGAGAAGATGCTCAACGAGGCCGAGCGCAAGCTCGAGACCGGTCTGGGCGACCTCAAGCAGGCGGAAGAGAAGGTCGATTCAGCCGCCAAGGCCCGCGAGGAGGCCGAGAAGCAGGGCCTCAAGAACATCGTCACGATGTACGAGGCGATGAAGCCGAAGGACGCCGCCCGAGTGTTCGACCGCCTCGGCCAAGACGTGCTTGTGCCGATCGTCCTGGCCATGAATCCGCGCAAGATGTCCGAGATTCTGGCCGTAATGCAGCCCGATACGGCCGAACGTCTGACCGTGACGCTCGCCAACCGCGCCCGCGGCGTCGGCGGCGCCCAGGCGCAGGCCGGCGCGAGCCTGCCGGCGAACGAGTTGCCGGCGATCGATCCGGGGCCGGCGGGGCGGTAATTGCCCGGCGCGTTGGGACGATTCGACCAGTCGCCGAGCGAACGGCACAGCAAGACAAGTCTTCTCCACGAGCGAACGAGCACCCGATTAAGGCTTGGAGCGGCATTCGCTCGAAACGCCTGTTCGGGGGTTGTTCCGGACTATGCGGATGTGCTCAGCCCAGCCTTATGTCGGCTCTTCACTCGAAGGACCAATCTCAGATCGTTCAAAAGTCTTAAGAACGGCCGCTCCAGCCACCTTTCAATGGCATAGGCCAGAATAACCATGAGTATATTGATCAAGATAAATGCGAAGAAAAACAAAACTGGCCTTCCATGCAAGGTAAGGAAAAGATTGGCAACGACAGTGTATATAACTGGCACATGAATGAGATACAGCGGGAACGAGATCGCGCCGAGAAATCTACCGATCTGTCCAGAAAGGGCGGAGGCAATCAGACTTGAACGCATGCAGCTATACACGACAAGCAAAGCCGCAATCGGATAGAGCAGACCTCCTCGGAATTCAGGGGTGAAGGCGGCCGGTAGCGAGTCGAGGCCAAGCATTCTCATCGACTCGATGCTCTGCGAGCCGAGGATCAGTCCCACGATCAGTGCGGGAATCGGGAACGCAGTCGGGAGGCGGCCAGAAACCGAAGCTTCGCGCAGCACGATTCCGAGGGTAAAACATAAATATTCGTATTTACCGACAAGTATTACGGCAACAGCAAAGACAAGCGTGAAACATAGTCTCACACAAGCGTTTTTTGACTGGCATATCCAGAAGCAGACGAACGAGCCGAGCAATTCCGGCCGCATGGTCCAGAGGACGTTGTTGAAGAATGAGCCTCCGGACAAAAAGGCTCCAAGCAAGCCATCGTAGATGGCGGAGGTCGGCCCTGGAATGACGTCCTGATATGTCCAATGCAGCCAGGGACTCATGACGAGGGACGATGCTTTCGTAGCCGAAGTTGGGTACAGGCTGAGCAGCAACCAGGCAATGAGCACGCTGACCGTCATCGGAATCGCAAGCCGCAAATACCGGATGGCGGCGTCGATCCAGAAGGGATCGGCTTTTCGCAACGTGGCTTGCGTCACCACGAACGCGCTCAAGACGAAGAAAATTGAGACAGCGAACGTCCCGTTCCAGAAGACGGAGAGGGGCGTGTACGCGATCCAAGCAGTGTTTTGTTGCAGTTCTACGACCAGATCCGGTCTCAAGGCCGATAGAATGTGATGGAAGACGACACTGATTGCCGCTACACCACGTAGACCATCTAGTTGCACAAGTCTTGATATCAATAGAGTATTCTCAACTCGCGCCATTAGGTTAGCTTACAAGAGTGATATTGAGGCATAAATTTTCTAGAAACAATGTTAGATTTGTCTGAACTTTATGTATTATCATTTAATTCGTTAATAGGTTTGAGATAGATTTGACTTTATGTTATCGCACAGTCTACGTACTCGTTAGGTTTGAAAAATCTCATAAAAGTTCCTGTAAATTGTTGTGGGCGGAAAAGAATTTTTCGGTGCGGGGTGCTTTGTGAAACGCTTTCAGATCTCTCCCCACGCAATCTCACGTCCGCCCGATCCCGATCGCCACTTCCCCCAAGCCTGGCCGCCTCTCGGGATCGGACTTCGTGCAGGCCTCGGCCAAAACCCGCAGCCCGTTCGGTGCCGCATCGCAAAGGTCGAGCAGCTCGCCGAGCAAAACACCCACCGCCCGTACTTCGATCCGCGCCAGCGCTAAACCCGCTTCCCCGGCGGGCAGCGCTGAAGCGGCGCCGAAATCGCTAAGCACGGCCGCGCCGGTCTCGATATCCCAGAGCGTGTTGTGGCCGTAGACGTCGCCGTGCAGCAGGCCGCAGCCGTGCAGATGGGCGACGGCGTCCACCACGGCACGGGCGATCCGCAGGGCTTTTCTGGTGTCGAGCCGCAGGGCTGGATCGTAGATGTCGCGGCTGCAAGTCGCGAGGCTCGGCGGGCCGGCCAGCACGCGCCACTGCGCCGGCAGCAGCCGGAGAAGCAGCCCCTGCGCACCGTCGGGATGGTCGACGAGCCGGCCGAGGGCGCCGGTGAGGGCCGGATGGGTGCCGGCGGCGAGGCAGGCCTCCATCTCGCGCTCCGGCAGGCCGTCGCTGGTCATCGCGCCCTTGAACAGCTTGAGCGCCACGTCCTGCGGGCCGGACGGTCCGCGCCAGAGCGCCCGGTGAACCCGGCCCGAGGCCCCCTCCCCGAGCAAGTCGCCGACCTCGAGCGCCGACCATGGCACGGGCGTCGACGGGGTGGGCTCCGTGACGGGCTCGGCGGGATTGCCCGCATAGGAGATCCAAGCGAGGCGCGGCAGGCGCGCCACCCAGGGCGGCAGGGCGTCGAGTTGGTTGCAGGACAGGCGGATCAGCTCAAGATTGTTCGCATCGGCGAGGCCCTCGGGCAGGCGCGCGATGCGGTTGCCCGCCAGCATCAGCTTCTGCAGCAGCGGGCGTTCGCCGAGGGCATCCGGCAGGTTCTCGATCCGGTTGTCGGTGAGGGTGAGCCAGCGCAGGTCGCGCGGCAGCGACCCCGCCGGCACCGCCCGGATGCCGCAGCCGCGGAAGCCGAGCTGGCTCAGCGTCGGGCAATCGCCCAGCACCGACGGCAGGCGCTCGAAGGGATTGCCGGAGCAAAACAGCACACGCAGGCGGTGCAGCCGGCCGAGATCGTCCGGCAGGTCGGTGAAGCTGCCCCGCCCGAGATCCAACACCTCCAGGGTGTCGGCCAAGCCAAAAATCTCGCGGGGAAATTCAGCGAGCCCGTCGGGCAACCGCAGCCCCCGCGCGCCTGCCAGATCGCCGCGCTGCAGGGCGGCGAGGGTTTCGGTTCGGTCCAAGGTGTCAGCCCCGCTTGAAGAAGGCGTCGGCCGCGCCTTGGGCCGCTTGCTTGGCCGCGCGCGCCGCCTCGATGCGGGCGATCTCTTCCCGCAGCAGCGCGATGCGCGCGTCGAGGTCGGAGAGCGACAGCGTATCGAGGGGTTGCCCGATCTCGTGGGCGACGGCCTTGCGCGGCCTGTCGTCGTCGTCTCGCATGGCGCGGCTCCTTACAGGAATACGCGGCCGGCGCCGTCCCAGGGGAGCCCGAGATGACCCGCCAGGGTGGCGCCGATATCGGCGAACGTGTCCCGCCGGCCGATCGCCCCGGGGGCGACACTGGGGCCGAAGGCCAGGACCGGCACCTGCTCGCGGGTGTGGTCGGTCCCGGTCCAAGTCGGGTCGTTGCCGTGGTCGGCGGTGATCACCGCGAGGTCGCCGGGCTTGAGCGCCGCCAGGATCGCGGGGACGCGGACGTCGAACGCCTCCAGCTCGGCGGCGTAGCCCGGCACGTCCCGGCGATGGCCGTGCTCCGTGTCGAAATCCACGAGGTTGACGAAGACCAGGCCGCCCTCGGGCAGGTCGGCCAGGGCGTCGAGCCCGGCTGTGAGGCAGGCCGCGTTGCCGCCCGGCTTGATCTCGCGGCCGGTGGCGCGATGGGCGAAGATGTCGCCGATCTTGCCGACGCTGACCACCGCCCGTCCCTCGGCCTCGGCCCGGTCGAGCAGGGTGCGGCCGGGGGGCGCCACCGCAAAATCCTTGCGGTTGCCGGTGCGGCGGAAGGCCGCCTCCGCCGAGCCCACGAACGGCCGGGCGATGACCCGGCAGACCCGGTAGGGATCGCACAGGCGGCGCGCCACGCGACACAGCGCGTAGAGGCGTTCCAGCCCGAACGCCTCCTCGTGGGCGGCGATCTGGAAAACGCTGTCGGCCGAGGTGTAGCAGATCGGCTTGCCAGTTCGGACGTGCTCGGCGCCGAGTTCGTCGATGATGGCGACGCCGGGCGCGTGCCGATCCCCCAGGATGCCGGGCAGGCCGCCCTCGGCGATCAGGGCCTCGACCAGAGCGGGCGGGAAGGCCGGCCGCGTGTCCGGGAAATGGCCCCAGGGCGCGGGCAGCGGCAGGCCGGTGATCTCCCAATGGCCTGAGGGCGTGTCCTTGCCGGCGGCCGCCTCCACGGCGTGGCCGTAGGCACCGCGCGGATTCCCGGCTGGGGCCAAGTTCGGCGGGATCCGGCCGGAGGCCCCGGCGGCGGCGAGGCCGAGCCCGAGGCCGGCGAGATGGGGCAGACGCAGCGGACCGGCGCGCAGGCCGGCCCGGTCGCCGCGCCCGATCGCGCAGGCCTCGGCGATGTGCCCGAGCGTGTCGGACCCGGCATCGCCGTAGGCGGCGGCATCCGGGGCGCCGCCGATGCCGACGGAATCGAGGACGATGAGGAGGGCGCGGGCCACGTCAGGCGGGCTCCAGCTCGGCCGCGACATCGCTGTCGAGGGCGAAGGCGGCCTTGAACAGCGCCTGGGTATAGGGCGTCTGCGGGGCGGAGAAGATCGTCTCGGCGGGGCCTTCCTCGACCACGCGGCCGTTCTGCATCACCACCACGTAGTTCGCGAGCGCCCGGACCACCTTCAGGTCGTGGCTGATGAACAGGTAGGCCAGCCCGCGTTCCCGCTGCAGGTCGCGCAGCAGCGTGACGATCTGCGCCTGCACCGACCGGTCCAGCGCCGAGGTCGGCTCGTCGAGCACGACGAAGCGGGGGTTGAGCACCATGGCCCGGGCGATGGCGATGCGCTGGCGCTGGCCGCCGGAGAATTCGTGCGGGTAGCGGTCCATGGCGGCCGGGTCGAGGCCGACATCGGTGAGCGCCTTCGAGACCACCGCCCGGCGCTCAGCCCGGGAGCGCGCCGCGCCCTGCACGATCAGCCCTTCGGCGACGATGTCGGCCACCGACATGCGCGGCGAGAGCGAGCCGTAGGGGTCCTGGAAGACCACCTGCATGTCTTTCCGGAGTGGGCGCATCTGCGCCACGGTGAAGCCGTCGATGGCTTGGCCCAGGAACACGATCGGTCCCTCCGAGCCGGTGAGCCGCAGCAGCGCGAGGCCGAGCGTGGTCTTGCCCGAACCGGATTCGCCAACGACGCCAACGGTTTCGCCGGTCCGGACCTTGAGCGAGACCCCGTCCACCGCCTTGACGTGGCCGGTGACGCGCCGGAACGCCCCCGATTTTAGCGGAAACCAGACCTTGAGTGGCCCGGCCTCCACCAGCGTCGGCGCATCGGCCGGGACCGGGTTGGCGCGGCCCTTCGGCTCCGAGGCGATCAGGCGGCGGGTATACGCGTGCTGCGGGTCGGCGAAGACCGCCTTGGTATCGCCGGTCTCGACGATCTTGCCCTTCAGCATCACGCAGACCCGGTCCGCGATGCGCTCGACGATGCCGAGATCGTGGGTGATGAACAGCAGCGCCATGCCGAGGCGCTTCTGCAGGTCGGCGAGCAGCGCCAGGATCTGAGCCTGCACGGTGACGTCGAGCGCGGTCGTCGGCTCGTCGGCGACCAGCAGGTCCGGTTCGCAGGCGAGCGCCATGGCGATCATCACCCGCTGGCGCTGGCCGCCGGACAGTTCGTGCGGGTAGGCACCGATCCGGCGCTCGGCGTCGCGCAGGCCAACCAGTTCCAGAAGCTCGAGGATTCGCGCCCGGGCGGGTTTTCCGGACAGGCCGCGATGCAGGCCCAGCACCTCGCCGATCTGCCGCTCGATCGTGTGGAGCGGGTTGAGCGAGGTCATCGGCTCCTGGAACACCATGGTGATGTCGGCGCCGCGCACGTCGCGCATCTGGCGCTCCGGCAGGCTCATCAAGTCCCTGCCCTGGAACAGGATTTTCCCGCTCTGGCGGGCCGAGCCGTCGAGCAATCGCAGGATCGCCAGGGCAGTCACCGACTTGCCGGAGCCCGATTCGCCGACCAGCGCCACGGTCTCGCCCCGACGGATGGTGAAGCCGATCGAATCGACCGCCGCCGTCTCGCCCTCCCTGGAGCGGAAGGCGACGGACAGGCCCTCGACGGACAGGAGCGGCGGGGTTTCGGCCTCGGACATGGGTCCCTTATAGCGCGGCCGGGACCCTAGCCTACCCGGCCCGGGATGCGCGATGATGCGCACAGCCCGCAGCGGGAGAGTGCGCCATGCCGGAACGCGTCGAAGAATTGACCGCGCGGATCTGGCAATCCTGCGCGGGCTCTTCGCGGGGTTTGCAGTCCCTTCGCATCACCGGCACCGGCGCCCTGTCCTCCGCGTTCCGGGCCACCGACCTCGCCGCGGCCTCGGTTGCGGCGGCTGGCTTAGCACTCGCGGAGGTTGCGGGCCTCGCCGGACCCGTCACGGTCGACCGGCGCCTCGCGTCGTTCTGGTTCGCGACCTCGCTGCGGCCGGTCGGCTGGCGGGTGCCGGCGCCCTGGGACCCGGTGGCCGGCGACTACCGGGCCCGGGACGGCTGGATCCGGCTCCACACCAACGCCCCGCACCACCGGGCGGCGGCCGAGCGAGTGCTCGGCGCGCAAGCCGATCGGGCCGGCATGGAACGGGCGGTTTCCGGCTGGGCCAAGGCCGAGCTGGAGGCGGCAGTTTTGGAAGACGGCGGCTGCGCGGCCGAGATGCGCGGGCTCGACGCCTGGGCGGCCCATCCCCAGGGACTCGCGGTGGCGGCCGAACCCCTGGTGGCGTTCACCCCGACTTCCGATCGGACCGCATCGCGCTGGCGGCCCCGGCCGGAGCGGCCGCTGGCGGGGCTTCGGGTGCTCGACCTGACCCGGGTGCTGGCAGGCCCGGTAGCGACCCGGTTCCTGGCCGGGTTCGGGGCGGACGTGCTGCGGATCGATGCGCCCGATTGGACCGAGCCGGCGATCGAGCCCGAGGTGACCCTCGGAAAAACCTGTTCCCGCCTCGACCTGCGCCGGGCGGCCGACCGGGCAACCTTCGAGGCGCTGCTGGCGGGGGCGGACGTGCTGGTCCACGGCTACCGCCCCGGCGCCCTCGACGGGCTCGGCTACGGCCCGGAGGCACGGCGCGCCCTGGCCCCGGGCCTGATCGACGTGTCGCTCGACGCCTATGGCTGGACCGGCCCCTGGGCCGGACGGCGCGGCTTCGACAGCCTGGTGCAGATGAGCTGCGGCCTCGCCGAGGCCGGGCAGGTCTGGCGGCAGGCCGAGACACCGGTGCCGCTCCCGGTCCAGGCCCTCGACCACGCCACCGGTTACCTCATGGCGGCGGCCGTGCTCCGGCTGCTGGCCGAGCGGCTCCAGGACGGCACCGGCGGCCAGGCCCGGCTGTCGCTGGCCCGGACCGCGGCGCTCCTGATCGCGGCCGGCCCGGCCGAACCGGAACCGGCGCTCGCCCCCGAGACGCCGGAGGATCTCGCCCCGGAGATCGAGGCGACCTCCTGGGGCCCGGCCCGCCGCCTGCGCCCGCCGCTCACGGTGGCGGGCACGGCGATGCGCTGGGACCGGGCTGCGCGCCGGCTGGGGGACGATGCGCCGGCCTGGGCGGCGGAACCGGGGGCGGCGGGGCGGTAGGAGGCGGGTTTGCCACGCGGCGCGATCGGGCGAACGCCGTCTTGGGTGTCGTTGCGACCGGACGTCGCCGCCGAAAGACCGCTCCACACCGGGCCTGTCAGCGGACGTTCGTCCCGCCGCCTGCGCGCTGGCACCGCGCCCCTGTCCGCCTCGGCCGACGGGCGCTCACGTCCGCCGCCGCGGCACCATCCGGCCGAGGATGCGCCCGAGCTGATGGGCCGAGTACGGCTTGTGCACCAGCTCGAAATCGTGCTGCCCGTCCTGCGCCAGCACGTGGCTGTAGCCCGACGCCAACAGGACCGGCAGGTCCGGCATCCGGCGTTGCAGGATCTTGGCCAGCGCGAGGCCGCCCATGCCGGGCATGACCACGTCGGAGAACACCACGTCGAAGCCGGCGCCATCGGCTCCAAGCTTCTCCAGTGCCTCCTCGGCGTTGGCGGCCCAGGTCGTCCGGTAGCCGATATCTTCCAGGATCTGGGTGGCGAACCGGCCGACCTCGAGGTTGTCCTCGACGATGAGCACGCATTGCCCCTCGCCGGTCGGGAAGCCCTCCGAGTCGCGTGTGGTTGCCGGTAGCTCGGATGCCTCGCCATCGATCATCGGCAGGTAGAGCGTGAAGGTGGTGCCCCGGCCGGGCTCGCTCTCGACCTCGAC
The DNA here is from genome assembly GCF_022829365.1 of Methylobacterium sp. J-077. Lineage (GTDB taxonomy): Bacteria > Pseudomonadota > Alphaproteobacteria > Rhizobiales > Beijerinckiaceae > Methylobacterium. Next base: position 208,669 of record NZ_JAKSYJ010000102.1, read on the forward strand.
ATCGCCGCCCGATTGCTTGGCGAAGCCGAAGACCTGGCTGAGGCCAAGGCCGGTCCCCTTGCCGACTTCCTTGGTCGTGAAGAACGGCTCGAAGATGCGGGAGACCTGGTCCGGCGCGATCCCGCTTCCGGTGTCGGTGAGGGAGACGCACGCGAACCGTCCGGGGGCGGCGGAATGCCCGCGGATGGCCGGCAGGTTGCCGGCGTTATCCAGGCGCAGGGTCAGCGTGCCCGCGCCGTTCATGGCGTCCCGGGCGTTCACCGCCATGTTGACCAGCGCGGTCTCGAACTGGCTCACGTCGGCCATCACGAAGCAGGGCTCGTCCGGGATCTCGCTCACCACGTGGATCCGAGCGCCGGTGACGGTGTCGAGCATGTCGGCGACCCCGCGAAGCCGGTCGCCGACATTGAACACCGTCGGCTTCAGGACCTGGCGACGCGCGAAGGCGAGGAGCTGGCCCGTGAGCTTGGCGGCCCGGTCGACCGTGTCGGAGACCGCGTCCATGTAGCGGACCCGGCGATCCTCGGGCAGGTCCGGCCGGCGCAGGAAGTCGACCGAGGAGCGGATGATGGTCAGCAGGTTGTTGAAGTCGTGCGCGACGCCGCCGGTCAATTGCCCGACGGCCTCCAGCTTCTGCGATTGGCGCAACGCCTCCTCGGCCCGAGCCAGCGCGGCGGCCTGCTCGTGTTCGACGGTCGTATGCCGGCCGGTCACGTAGATCTGGCCCTCCTCGAACGCGCCGGTCCAGGCGAACCGGCGAAAGCTCCCGTCCGCGTGCCGGAGCCGGTATTCGGAGGGCTCGATCAACGGCTCCGTCGTGATGCAGCTCAGGGCGGTCCGCGTCGGCTCCAGGTCATCCGGGTGGGTAAACCCGGCAAGGCTTTGCCCGACGAGGTCGGACGCCTGCCAGCCGAGCAGATCCGTCCAGGCCCCGTTCACCGCCAGGAGCGTCCCCTGCGCATCGGCGATGGCGAGGAGGTCCGGGGAAAGCCGCCAGGCCCGCTCCAGGGCACGCGCACGGTCGGCGACCCGGGCTTCGAGGTTCAGGTTGAGATCCCGCAGGGCGACCGTGGCCGCCTCCGCGATCCGGCGTGCCTCCAGCATCTCGTGCTCGTAGCGCCTGCGGTCCGAGGCGTTGAAGATGGTGATGCGGATGAAGCGCACGCCGCCCGTCGCGTCCTTGCGCACGACGGCGTTGACCAGGACCGGCAGGGTCGTGCCGTCCGCGCGCACCAGGTCGAGAGCGACTTCGTAGAAGAAGCCCTGCATCCTCAGCAGTGGCGCGAAATGGGTCTCGTAATAGACTTTGCCGGCGATGTTGAGCAGGTCGAGGAAGCGGCGCCCGACGATCTGTCCGGCCGGGTAATCCAGCCAGGTCGCGAGGGTGTGGTTGACCTTGGAGATGCGTCCGTTCGGCAGGGCCGAGGCGTAGCCGCAGGGTGCGTTCTCGAACAGGTCCTCCAGATCCTCCACGTCCGGCGTTCACGGGGCGCCGGACGTGTCACCCACCGCTCGGTTCCCGAAGGAATTCGGCGATGGCCGCGATCGTCTCCGCAGGCGCGCTCAGGTTCGGGCAATGGCCGGTCGCGTCGAGCAGCGCGAACGCGCTGTCGGCCAAGTGGCGGTGCACGTACGCGCCGACTTCCTGCGGTGCGATCACGTCCTCCGAGCTCTGGATGACGAGGCAGCGGGCCTTCACATCCGCGAGGTCGGCACGATTGTCGGCGAGGAAGGTCGCGCGGGCGAAGCGCTTGGCGATGTCCGGGTCCATGCGGCAGAAGCTGTTGGTCAACTCCTCGCTGAGCTCCGGACGGTCCGCGTTTCCCATGATGGTCGGCGCCATCGCCTGGGACCACCCCATGTGGTTAGTGTCGAGGAATTCGAGCAGCTCCTCCACCTGCGGGCGCGTGAAGCCGCCGACATAGCCGTCGTCGTCGAGATAGCGCGGCGAGGGACAGACCAGGACGAGGCTCGCGAACAGCTCCGGGGCCTTCTTCGCGGCGAGCACGCCGATCATGGCGCTGACCGAATGGCCCACGAACACGCCGCCGGTCACCGACAGGCCGCGGCAGAGCTCGACCACGTCGTCGGCATAGCCGTCGAGCGTGGCGTACCTCTCGACGTCATAGGCGGCCAGATCCGATCCGCCGGCTCCGATATGGTCGAACAGGATCGTGCGGTAGCGGTCCTCGAAGGCCGGCGCCACGAAGCGCCACATGTTCTGGTCGCAGCCGAACCCGTGCGCGAAGACCATGGCGGTCCCGCTGGTGCCGCCCTGCTTCACATTGTGTCGCCGAACGACGGACAAGCCGATACTCCCTGGAAGCCAATGGTCTAGCATGCATCTTCGGGCCACGCTTGCCCAGCCTGTCAGGCTCCCGGCGGACGAGCATGCCGACGCGCCGGGGGGGCAACGGAGACGCGGCCGTCGCCCGACCGCAGGCCGCGCGGTCATACGGGCTTACGGTTCGACCTATCCCTATCGAAGATGAGTCGCGATGGTCTCGCGACCGGCTTTCACGGTTCAGACTCCCTCACACAATGCCCGGTCATCGGGATGTATCCTCCGCACGCGACGGTGCCGCAGGGATGTCGTGACCGTCACTCGGCGCACGGCGGCAGGCGCGCGCTCCGAGCGCGGACCATCGGACCCGGGAACCGATGGTGCCACCCTCGGTGCGAGCCCTTGATCCGTCGGCGGGCAAATCCCGGGGCCGCGTCGCGGCTACGGTATGACGGGGTGCCCATGCGGAGGGTGATCCGCCCGATCACGGCCGCACGGCGGTGACCTCGATCTCCACCAGCCAGCCGGGATTGGCGAGCGCCGCGACCTGGACGGCCGAGCGGGTCGGCAGGTTCGGCTGGGCCGCCGTGCCGAACTGCTCGCGGTAGGCCTCCATCAGACCGGCGAAATCCATCCGGCCGCCCTTGGCCGGGTCGCCGACCAGAAACACCGTCATCTTCACCACGTCGCGCAGGGACAGGTTCCGGCGCTTCAGGGCCGCCTCGATCGAGGCCAGGGTCGAGGCGGTCTGGGCGCGGGTATCCCCGACGGCGGCGACGGAATTCTTCTCGGCGTTGGGGTTGGTCACCGAAGGCCCGAAGCCGCTGAGATAGACGGTCGCGTGCCCGGCCGGCACCTCCACCGCCTCCGAGATCGGGAAGTCCGAGCCCGGGATCGGGTGGCGGGTGATGTCCTCGGCCAGCGCCGGCCCGGCCCACAGGGCCAGCGCCAGGGATACCGGAATCAGGGTCCGTTCGCTCATGGCCGTGCCGCCTTCACATCCTCGGGGGCGACCGCGTCGCCGTACGGGTTGTCGAAATGGCTGCGGACGTAGTTCACCACCTCCGCGACCTGGGTGTCGGTCATCATGCTCCCGAGCGGGGGCATACCGCGCAGGCCGTACAGCAGCACCGTGACGGGATAGCCGGCGCTGGCGAGCTTTGGGTTGTGCCGGAGGGCCGGATAGGCGGCCGCGCCGACCGCGCCCTCCCCCCCGGCCTGATGGCAGGCGGCGCAGACCTGGGCGTAGAGCGCCTCGCCCCCGCCCTCGGCGAAGCTCTTGCCCTCGCTCATCGCGGGGCCGGCCGACGGGATCGCCGCATGGGTGGCGTGCTCCTGCGCGGCGGCGCCGGCGCCGGTAGCGAGGAGCAGTGCCAGGGTTCGGAACATCGAAAACACGCTCATGCTGCCAGGACCCTCTTGTGAAGCCGCGTGACCGCGTCGAGCGCCGAGAGGATCGCGCCCTCCTGCCAGGCGGGGATGTACGAGGCGTGCTCGCCGGCCAGCATGATCCGCCCGTCGAGCGCGCAGAGATTGTCGTAGTGCTCGGCCCTTGCCTCGTCGGTCCAGTCGCCGGCGCAGCCCAGCGTGAACGGCACCCGGTGCCAGGCCACCGCGATCCCGGTCTCGAACTCGGTGCGGTATTGCGGGTGGATCTGGCTGCCATAGGCCACCGCCCGGCGCACCCGCTCGGCGGGGCTGAGCGCGGTGAATTCGTAGGAATTCGGCCCGTTCCAGGTATAGGCGCCGAGCAGCACGCCCTTGCCGCCCGCATTGTAGCCGGTCGACGGATACGAGATCTGGCGGATCGGCAGGTCGGTGTAGGAGATGCCGCCGAAGATGTGCTCGTCCTCCTCCCAGAAGCGGCGCTTGAACTGCAGGCCGACCTTCACCGAGGAGGCGTAGGGCACCGCGTCGATGGCGGCCTTCATCTTGGAGCCGACCTGGGTGGGGATCTGGCTCAGCACCGTCAGCGGCAGGGCGCACACGCACCAATCCGCCTGGGCCTGCCGCACCGCGCCGCCCTGGCCGAGATCCTGGTAGGTCACCGTGACGCCGTGGCCATCCTGGGCGATCTGCGTGACCTTGGCGCCGTACCGGATCGTATCGGGCGGCAGGGCGCGGGCGAAGGCCTCACCGATCCGGCCCATGCCGCCGACCGGCTGGAACATGGTGGTCTGGAACTCGTACAGCAGGAAGTTCTGCAGGCCGCGCCAGAGCCGCGAGGTCAGGATGTCGTGCAGCGCCATCGGCTCGCCGTCCATCGGGCGCGCCGCGAGGCCGCCGCCGGGATCGTGGGCGTAGCCGCGGAACTCCGAGGAGTCCGGGCCGGCGCGGTAGGCGAGGTCCTTGTCGAGGCCGCCCAGCGACCGCAGCGCCTCGATCAGGATCTCCTGGTCCTCCTTGGAGACCTGCGCGTCCAGCGCGCCCTTGCGGGTGGCCTTGGCCAGGAGCTCGGCGGTGGCGCCGTCGAAATCGGTCTTGACCGTGCGGATCCGCTGCGGCGTGCCGCCGAAGCCCGCGGTGCTGTGCACGAAGGCGTTGTGGTTGAGCTGGATGAACGGCTCCAGGGCCACGCCGAGGCGGCGGCAGTAATCGAGCACGCCGTGGTGGTGGTAGGGGATCCGCCAGGGGCCGGGATTGAGGTAGAGGCCGGCGTCGAACGCGCAGCTTTGCGTGGCGCCGCCCAGTTCCGTGTAGGTGTCGCCGCCGCGCAGCGACCAGTTCCGGCCGCCGGCGCGGGTGTTGTATTCGAGGATCTGGACCGTGTAGCCGGCCCGATGCAGCTCCAGCGCCGCGGTCATGCCGGCGAGCCCGGCTCCGAGGACCAGCACCGAGGCGCCCTTAGGATCGCCGTCGAGCCGGATCGGCCCGCGATAGGGCGAGTCCTCGGCGAAGCCGAGGCTGGTCATGACCTGATAGGCCGGCGCGCTCCCGGCCGCGGCGCCGACCATGGCGATCAGCTTGCGCCGACTGAACCCCGATGCTTCTGCCATCTCGTGCCCGTCTCCCGATCTCGATGCGTCCAGGACGGTGCGGGCCAAGCAAGCCAGGGGCCAAGTTTGGGCTCATGCAAATGAAGCGCTCGCGTCGCCGCGTCGAAGCGAGGGAATGCGCTCTCGATTTCGCAACTTAAACGGACAGGAGACGCGAAAAGATCATCACTGCCGGTGGTCTTGCTTCGGATCACGCGAGACCGGTCAGAACTAGTCTTGCCCAACTGCGCCATCATCCTGCGGCGGCGATGCGGAGCGGCGCCCGCGAAGGAGCCCTTGCGGGATCGCGGGGCCGACCGGAAGCCTCCTTCGCTCGCCCCTGAGGTTGAGGCCGTGGGTGGGATCTCCGAAAGACTTGCGCCGCGTCGTCACCCCCCAACCGTACGGATTGATCCCCCGGTGCGCGCCGCTACAAGCGGTTGCGTGATCGCCCCCCGCCTGCGCCTTGGCGCGCTCCTCGCCCTCCTCCCGCTCCTCCTCGCCGGCCCCGCCGCGTCGGCCCCGTCCGAGGGCGCGACCGAGACCGTCGAGCAGGCGCTCTGCCGCCTCATCGACGACTCCGCCAAGGCGCGCGGGCTGCCGATACCGTTCCTGACCCGGCTGATCTGGCGCGAGAGCAGCTTTCGCGTGGGCGTCGTGAGCTCGGCCGGGGCGCAGGGGGTGGCGCAGTTCATGCCGGGCACGGCGCGCGAGCGCGGGCTGCTCGACCCGTTCGATCCCGAGCAGGCGATCCCGCACGCCGCCCACCTGCTGGCGGACCTGAAGAGCCAGTTCGGCAATCTCGGGCTCGCGGCCGCCGCCTATAACGGCGGTGCCGCCCGGGTGAGCAAATGGCTCTCCGGCGAGGGCGGCCTGCCCGCCGAGACCCGGGCCTACGTCGCCGCCATCACGGGGGCGCCGGCCGAGGATTGGCGCGGCGGCGCCGCGATCACCGATCCGGAGGGCGGGGCGCCCGAGAAGAAGGACGCCAAGCCGGAGGCGCCGGTCACCTGCCTGCAGGTCACCGCCAGCCTGCGCATCCCGTCCCGCGGCGACCGCTTCGCGATCGGGCCCAACGAAGGGCCGGCGGCGCCCTGGGGCATCCAACTCGCCGGCAACTTTTCCAAGGCGCTGGCCCTCCAGAGCTTCAACCGCGCCCGCAACGCCTATGCCGGGGTGATCGGCGAGGCGCGGCCGATGATCATCGGCACCCGCCTGCGCAACCGCGGCACCCGGGCGTTCTACCGGATCCGCCTCCCGGCCCAGAGCCGGCAGGCCGCCGACGACCTGTGCGGCCGGATCCGCAAGGTCGGGGGCGCCTGCATCGTGCTGCGGACCTGATTTTTTACCTGTCGCCCCGCTTCCGTCATCAATCCGCCCCGAGCGAAGCCCTGAATGGGCCGATCAGGGCAACCGGACGGGATATGACACGGCTCCTCATCGCGTTTGCCAGCCTTCTGGGCCTCGGGCTCGCGGCCTACGGCTTCAGCGCCGCCTCGCCGCTGACCCTGTTCGACGCGATCGGCCCGCGCGATGCCGGCGGCCGCCTGGCGGCCCGGGACCAGGTTTTTGGCGAAGGGAAGCGGCGGCGGCTCGACGTCTACGTCCCCACGGTGACGGCCGAGCGGGCGCCGGTGCTGGTGTTCTTCTACGGCGGCTCCTGGCAGAGCGGCTCGAAGGACGATTACGCCTTCGTCGGCCACGCGCTCGCCGCCCAGGGCTTCGTGACCGTGCTGCCGGATTACCGGCTCTACCCGGAGACGGCCTTCCCGGGCTTCCTCGAGGACGGCGCCGCGGCGGTCGCCTGGGTGCGCGACAACATCGCGGCCTATGGCGGCGACCCGCACCGCATCGTGCTCGCCGGCCACTCGGCCGGGGCCTACAACGCCGTGATGCTCGGGCTCGATCCGCGCTACCTCAATGCGGCCGGGGTCGATCCCAAGGTGATCAAGGCGGTGGCCGGCCTGTCCGGCCCCTACGACTTCCTGCCGCTCGATCAGGACACCACGGTCAAGGTGTTCGGCCAGGCGCCGGACCTGCCGCTGACCCAGCCGATGACCTTCGCGGGCCCGCTCTCGCCGCCGACCTTCCTGGCCACCGGCGAGGCCGACACGGTGGTGAAGCCCAGGAACACGGTGAGCCTCGCCGCCAAGCTGCGCGCGGCCCACGTGCCGGTGCAGGAGCGGGTCTATCCCGGGCTCGACCACAAGGACACGCTGCTCGCCCTTTCGGTGACCTTCCGCTCCAAGGCGCCGGAACTCGCCGAGATGGCCTCGTTCCTGATGCGCCAGGCGGCCGGGCGGTCGCAGTACACGATGCGGCGGTAAGGCACGGCCCGCCGCGCGGCGGTCACGCCAGCAGCGGCACGTGCGGCGCGCAATCCCGGGGCAGGATGCCGGTGAGCCGCGGGTCTGGCGCCACCTCGACCGCGACGGCGCAGGGCGTGAAGCCGGAGCGCCGGTAGAGACCGAGCGCGCCGGGATGGTCGAACGTGCAGGTATGCACCCAGAACCGCCGGATCGGCCGTGACCAGGCTCTTTCGATCGCCGCATCGATCAGGGTGCGGCCGAGCCCCTGCCCGACCGCCTCCGGGACGAGGCCGAGGAAGGCCAGCTCGCAGGTGTCCGGCTGGCGAAAGTCCAGCTCCAGCAGGCCGAGATCCGTGCCGTCGCGGCGGAGCGCCCGGATTTCCACCCGCGGATCGTCGAGGATCGCCGTCAGCTCCGGGTCCGACAGCGTCAGGCGCGAGAACCACAGCCAGTCGGCGCCGACCGCCCGGTACAGCCCGCGATAGGTCTCGCATTCCGGCCGGACGAGGTGGTGCAATGCCGTCCCGGCGGGGACGTGTTTGGCCGCACGCGGGGCCGGCGGCTCGAACATTTCGAGGCTGGTGACGATGGCGGCGATGTGGCCCGGCGGGACCGCCGAGAAGCCGGGAGCCAGCACCGGGGCGGGCGGGTTTGAGAACATCGGCTCGGAACCGTGGCGACCGCGAAGGCCGCCAGCCTACCCGGAATCGAGCGTCAGATCTGGATGCAGATCTTGCCGAAATGGCGGTTGCTCTCCTGGTGCCGGAACGCCGCCACGAGCTCGTCCAGCGGGTAGACGCTGTCCACGATCGGCCGCAGCCCGCAGGCCTCGATGCCGCGGATCATCGCGATCTGGTGGCGGCGGCTGCCGACCAGGACGCCCTGGAGCCGGATCTGGCGGATCAGCGCCGGGACCAGCGGCAGCGGCCCGGCCACGCCGGTGAGGATGCCGATCACCGAGATGTGGCCGGCGACGCGCACGGCCTCCATCGACTGTTCCAGGGTGCCCGGGCCGCCGACATCGAGCACGTGGTCGACGCCGCGCCCATCCGTCAGCCGCTTTGCGGTCGCGCCCCAGGCCGGATCGGCGCGGTAGTTGATCAGGTGATCGGCCCCGAGGCCGCGCAGGCGCTCGAGCTTCGCGTCGCTCGACGAGGTCGCGATCACCGTCGCGCCCGCCGCCTTGGCGAATTGCAGGGCGAACAGCGATACGCCGCCGGTGCCCTGCACCAGCACCACGTCGCCGCTCTTCAGCCCGGCATCGGCGTGGAGCGCCCGCCACGCGGTCAAGGCGGCGGTGGTCAGGGTCGCGGCCTCGGCATGGTCCCAGCCCCGGGGCGCGTGGGTGAAGGCGGTGGCCGGTGCCGTGACCCGCTCGCGGGCATAGCCGTCGATCCCGTCCCCCGGCACGGTGGAGAAACCCTCGACCAGCGGCGCGCCGTCGAGCCAGGTCGGGAAGAACGTGCTGACCACCCGGTCACCGATCGCGAATTCGTCCACCCCCTCGCCCAAGGCCTCGACTTCTCCGGCGCCATCGGACATCGGCACGCGCGGCTGGCTCGGTCCCCACAGGCCGCTGACCACGGCGTAGTCGTGATAGTTGAGCGAGCTCGCCCGCAGCCGCACGGTGATCGCGCCGGGCCCCGGCGCCGGGACCGCCCGCTCGCCGAACCCTACCGTATCGAAGCCGCCGCCGGGCTGGACGATGACCGCCCGGGATGCCGATTGAGTCATGGTGCACCTGTGTTTTGCGCGGGAACGGGTATGCCCCGGAGTTTCGCGAGCGCGGCCGTCAAGGGCTGCGACAAAGACAGCCTGCATCCGCTGCCGGCAGGCGCCGTCTGTAGACGCGACGCCGCCGTGATGGTTGCAGGAAGGCCGGGGACTCGTCGTCATTGCGAGCGCAGCGAAGCAACCTAGGGATACGCTACGGTTTGAGAACGGACGTTGCCCTGGGTTGCTTCGCTGCGCTCGCGATGACGGAACGAAAAGGTCGGCCTCCGCCACAGCGCCCAAACCTGCGGCGTGCACCGCATGCCCCAATCCGCCCAGCCCGCTAAGGTTATCGCCAAATCCCCCGGTGCAACCGCCGGTCGCCCCATCGCCCCGGCGACCGCAGCCGCTACAATGAGCTGTGCCGCATCGCGCGGCCTCTGCGGAGGAACGGCATGGCTTCGGCGGACGCGGCGATCGGGATCCCGGCCGGGAGGGCCCAGAACGGCGCGGCCGGCCGCGACGTGCCGGATGTCCTGCGCGTGCTCCTGAACGGGGCAGTGTTCGTCCTGCTGTGGAACCACGTCTGGCTCAAGGACCTGTCCGACCGGTCGTCGCTGGCGGCCTCCGAGGACGGCAGCCTGCTGACCCAGGTGCTGTTCGCTGCGGCGGGACTCGGCATGGCGGCGGCGCTCCACCGGATCGGATTCCGCCATCTGCGCCCGCTCGCGACCTGGCCGCTGATGCTGTGCGGCGCCTGGCTGGGGCTGACCGCGCTCCTGTCGGTGGAGCCGAGCCTGTCGCTGCGGCGGCTCACCCTGTTCGGCATCGCCGCGATGCTCTCGGCGGGCGTGCTGCTGGTCGCCCGGTCGCCGCGGCAGCTCGCCCTGACCCTGGCCGGGTCGGCCCTGGTGATCCTGGTGTCATCCTACCTCGCGGTGGCCCTGGTGCCGGATCTGGCGATCCACTCGGCCTTCGATGTGAATTCCGATCCGAGCCATCCGGGCCTGTGGCGGGGCATCTTCCCGCAGAAGAACGAGGCCGGGGCCGCCATGGTGATCCTGGTGATCGTCGGGCTCTACGTCGCCGCCGCTGCGAGCCGCTGGCTCGGCTGGGGCATCGTGCTCCTGGCCCTCGGCCTGCTGGTGGCGAGCGGCTCCAAGACCGCGATCCTGCTGCTGCCGGTGATCCTGGCGATCACCGGCCTGTGCCGGATCCTGACCGGCGGAGCCCTGCGGGCGCTGCTGCTGCTCGGGCCGATCGCCGGGTTCTCGCTGGTCTCGATCGGCTCGGTCCTGATCCCGGCGATCCAGGACGCGGTCGGCGCGCTTCTGACCGACGCGACCTTCACGGGGCGCAGCGAGATCTGGCAATTTGCCCTCGACAACATCCTGGTCCGACCCTGGCGGGGCTGGGGCATCGGCGCCTTCTGGATGACCGAGCGGACCATGTATGGCGGCTCCGAGGAGGTGACCTGGGTCAACACCGTCGATCACGCGCACAACGCCTATCTCGACACGGCGCTGATCGGTGGCTTCCCGCTCCTGGCGCTCACCGTGGTCGCCTTCGTGCTGGCCCCGGTGCGCGACCTGCAGCGCGTCGCCGGCGGCCGTGGCCTCGACGCCGAGACGCTGCTGTTCCTGCGCCTGTGGTTCCTCGGCCTGGTCTCGGCCTCGTTCGAGACCGTGCTGTACAACGGCAACAACGCCACCTGCTGCATGTTCATGATGGCGGTGTTCGGCCTGCGGTTGCGGACGCGCTACGCGATCGCGCGGGGGTGAGGCGGATCGGATCCCGCTTTCCGCCAACCGCTCATGTCGGAAGCAGGCTTGGGAGCCAGTACATCACGATCACCACGATGGCAGCACATATCAGCAGCCCGACTATGGCGATGCCGATCAGGATCTTTAAAAGTACAGCGTCACTGAGTTCGACGCCGTCATACCAGAGTGGATTTTCGTTGTGCGTGAGCGGGTCTTCGTCGGGCATGGCCTGACTTACCTCGTCCATAATATGATCGGATGCGAGGCAAATGCATCGGCCGACGTTCTCGAGCTGCGAATGTAATTGCCGGCAACATATTTATCGAGTAATTGAGGAATACCACTTCATGAAAATAAATACAAGTCGATCCCAGTTTTCGCTAAATGCGAATGCTGGAACTGTCGTCCTGCAGTAAAATCTGGATCACCGAATTCGATCGGAACAAGAGCCACGCTTTGTTGCTCGATTATATTGAAGTGCAAAATAGACTATCTTTGCGGCATGCTTGCGTAGCATTAAGAAATCAAACGCGGCGTCGACACGGCGTGAAAGATTGTTCGCGGGATGTCATGATATGAGATTTTCAGATCGATAAATGATAAACGCATCAATACGATCAAAAATTGGGGTTCAAGAGCTAAACTTCAGTCGCATTTGTAGCATTCAATACAGCCTGACGGCGGTTCTTCCGCATTGACCTGTCTGCAGGCCATCCATTAGGCCTCTACCGTCGCTGCACCTCTTGCAGTGCGCCCGCTTATCATCGCGATCCCGACGGGCTGACTGAACCCCGGGACGCTGCAGAGAGGGTCGCGGTTACGCCAGGCTCGCCAATTTGGGGGCCTGGCATCGGACGCAGGCTTCGACCGACGACACCGCGGTCCCGAGGGATCCTTGAGCTTCCGCGACCGGCCCGTTGCAGACCGACGGATGGGGCATCGAGCGCCCGTTCCGAACGTCCCGGGACATGAACGGGACGGAGGCACGCTGTGCCTTCGGTCGCCGCGCGCTGCCGGCAACAGCGGGCAGGGCCGTGGCGGATCCTGCCCCCGGAAACCGGGTCAGATCCCGCCTACCTCCGGCGGCACCGGCCGCGGGCGGCGGTCGTCGCCGATCGCCACGAACGTGAACGTCGCCTCGGTGACCTTCATGGTGGTCTCGCTCGCCCGCTCCCGCCGCCAGACCTCGACCTGGATGCGCAGGGACGAGCGCCCGACCTTGGTGAGCCAAGCGTAGAGGCTGACTTCGTCGCCCACGAAGACGGGGTGGTGGAAGGTGATCGCGTCGACCGCGATGGTGGCGCAGCGCCCGCGCGAGCGCCGCGCCGCGACGTTGCCGGCCGCCAGATCCATCTGGGCCATGAGCCAGCCGCCGAAGATGTCGCCGGCCGGGTTGGTGTCGGCCGGCATCGCGATGGTGCGGATCACCGGCGCGCCGCGATGGCTCGGCTGCGCGTCCGCACCAGCACCCTCCCTGCCCTGCTCGTGCGTCATGGTCCGGACGAATCCCCGCCGCCAAAGGCTGGAACTCCTCCAGTCAAGCTCGGCTCGCGTCAATCGGGCAGGGCGAAGACCAGCAGTGCATCGCCGGTGCCGAACCCGGCCGCCTTGGTGTAGGACGCGCCCCCCGCGGCCACCGCCAGGTACTGCTTGCCGTCGAGCGCGTAGGTCATGGCCGGGCCGCTGATCCCGGCGCCGCACTGGAACCGCCACAGCAGCGTGCCGTCGCGGGAATCGTGGGCGTCGAGATGGCCGTCCTCCTCGCCGGAGAAGACCAGGCCGCCGGCGGTGGCGAGCGTCCCCCCGGAGAGCCGGCTGCCCGCGCGCACCGACCAGGCGATCTTGCCGCCGTCCGTGAGGTCGACCGCGGTGAGCGTGCTGAAGGACGGCTCGCCTTTCGCGTCGCCGGTCTCGGTGTAGCGGATCTCCGGCCTGTCCCCAGCGGCCGGCACGGTCTTGACCGTGTAGGTCGTCGCCCCGTGGCGGACCTGCACGTAGGCGAGCCGCCCGTCATAGGCGGTAGGCGGCCACGACACGGCGCCCAGCGGCCCCGGCGCCACCACGGTGCCCTGCGCAGTCGGCGGTGCGAACAGGTTCTTCTGGTCGAGGAGCGGGGCCGAGCGTTCGAGCAGCTTTCCCGTCGCGCGGTCATGGACGTAGATCCAGCCGGTCTTGCTCGCTGAGGCCACGGCCTTGGTGCCGTTCGGCCCGTCGAGCAGGAACGGCGGCGCGGCGACGTCGTAGCCCCACTCGTCGTGCGGCACCTGCTGGGAATACCAGCGCAGCTGCCCGGTGCGCACGTCGAGCGCCACGAGGCACATCGTGTAGAGGTTGTCCCCCGGGCGCGAGAGGCCGAAATTCTGCGGCGCCGGGTTGCCGGTGCCGAGGAAGATCAGGCCGAGATCCGGGTCGTAGGCCGGGGTCATCCAGAGGGAGCCGCCGCCGACCCGCCAGGCCTCGCGATTGGCCGGCGCGGCGGCCTTCTCGGCGGCGATGTCCCGGTGGAGCGGCACGCCGTCCGCCGTGGTCGCGACGAAGCCGCCCTCCCAGCCCTCGGACGGGGTGACGTACCAGCGCCAGCGCTCCTCCCCGGTCTTGGCATCGTAGGCCGCGAGCCAGCCGCGCCGTCCGTAGCCGCCCTCGATCCCGACCACGGCGCCGCCGTCGAGCCCGCCGGCCTCGTCCTCGACATGGAGGCCGTAGCCCGCCCCGGTGACCCCGACGATCACCAGCCCCTCGGCCACCAGCGGCGGCATCTTGAATCCGAGCCGGCTCGATCCCTGCACCGCCTTGCCGCCGAGCTTGCCCGCGAGATCCGAGGCGGTCTCGCTCTCGCCGTCCTCCGGCCGCACCGCCTCCTTGTCCCAGACCATCCGGCCGGTCCTGGCGTCCAGCGCGATCAGCCGCCCGTCCATGGTCGCCTCGAACACGACGCCGTCCGACACCGCGAGCCCCCGGTTCGAGGGCGGCCCGAAGATCTTTTCCGTGCGGGCCTTGTGCACGTAGGTCCAGAGCGGCCGGCCGGTGCGGGCATCGAGCGCCGCGACGTTGTTCTGGGTGGTCGAGGTGTAGAGCGTGCCGTCGACCATCAGCGGCTGGGCCTGGAAATAGCCGGTCACCCCGGTCTGGAACATCCAGGCCGGCCGCAGGCGGCCGACGCTGGCCCGGTCGATCTGGGTGAGTTCGGAGAAGTTTCGGTTGCTGTGGTCGTGCCCGAAGGCGGGCCAGGGGGTCTCGGCGGCGAGGGCCGGGAGGGGAGGCACGACCAGCGCCGCGCAAGCAAAGAGAAGCCCTCTGTCGATCCAGGTCGATTGCGGCATGGCGTTTCGGCTCCCAAACTTTTGAGATCACCCGATCCGGTGATGGGGACGGCTTGGCAAGACGCTCGAAGCCGCTTGCGACGATTTGTATCTTATGGGATACAATGACTGTGCCCGAGGTTTCTACGACGGACGTGTTCGATCGGTGGATCGTTGGTCTGCGCGACGTCACAGGTCGTGCCCATATCCTTCGTCGGATCGTGCGCCTCTCAGAGGGTAATCCTGGGCATGTGGCATCCGTCGGCGGCGGGGTCAGCGAAATGAAGATCGATACCGGGCCTGGATACCGTGTCTATTTTGTCGAACGCACCAAGGGCGCGGTCGTGATTCTGCTGTGTGGTGGCGACAAGAACTCACAGGTTCGCGACATTGCTCGAGCTCACAAACTCGCGCTGACGGTTTGAGGAGGGCGCTCATGGCCGGTTCCGAAACATCCACCCGGCCCTTCGACGTGGCGACGTATCTGCGCACGCCGGAGGATGCCGCTGCCTACCTGTCCGCCGCCCTGGAGGAGAACGATCCCGCAGCCTTCCGCCGTGCGCTGGGGGATGTGGCACGGGCCCGAAGCATGGCATCCGTCGCGGAGGCGAGCGGCCTCGGCCGCGAGAGCCTGTACAAGGCGCTGTCGCAGACCGGGAACCCGAGCCTCGACACGGTCCAGCGCGTCGTCTCGGCCCTCGGCCTGACTCTCGCGGTCCTCCCGGCGGCGCCCGCCATCGATCTTTGAGCCCTCACCCCGCCTTCCGCGCCGCCGCGTCGAGCTGCGCCGGCGTCGCCTGGGCGCCCATCGCGCGGGCCATGTCGGCGGCGCTCTGGCCGGCGGCATCGCGAAAATCCGGGTCGGCGCCGTGCTCGAGGAGCAGCGTTACCATCTCGGTGCGGTCGAATATCGCCGCGGTCATCAGGGCGGTGCGGGTGCCGTCGCCGGTGCCGTTCACCGCGGCGCCGTGCTGCAGCAGCAGCCGGGCGATCGCGATCTCGTTCTTGAAGGCGGCGCCGGCCAGCGGGGTCTGGCCGCGGTCGTTGGCGAGTTCCGGGTCGCCCCCGGCCTCCAGGATCACCCGGGTCGTCTCCACTTGGCCGTTATAGGCGGCGAGCATCAGCAAGCTGTCGCCCTTGTCGTTGCGGAGGTTGGCCGGAAGCCCCTGGCCGAACAGCTCGGCCAGCTCCTCGGCATGGCCCATCCGGGCGTACTGGAAAACCCGGCCGGCAAAGGCCAGGGTCTCGTCGTCGAGGGCCGGAGGTGGGTTCGTTTCGGGATTCATCGTCGCTCGCCTGGTTCAATCAGGGGCCGATCTGGGACTGGACCACCAGCCTGTCCAGCACCCCGGGAACGCTTTCGCCCGCGCGGCCGTTGCAGCCGCCACCCGGGCCATCATGGCCGGATGCCGTCGGAGCGACCATGCCGCGCCCCTATGAGCCGTTCGCCGATGCCCTGCGCATCGCCCGCGAGATCGTCCGCGACCGGGTCGGCGCGGTGACGCGGGCGGCAATCCAGGCGGATCCCCATGCCTATGACGAGGCCTGCAACGCCCTCGCCCTGCGGATCGCCGAGGCGCTGGTGGATGAGGGCGAGGCGGTGGCGGGCCGCTACGCCGGCCGGGACGACCGGGCCGCCTGACGGCTGCGCGCTGGCGCAGGTCGCGACGGGCCACACTCCCGAACGGGCTGACGTTACAAGGACGTTTTGAAGCATTTGCGTTGGCGGCGTGGTCTGCTGGGCTTACGGCGTCGATGCCCTCTGGCATCTGACGCTCGGCGTTCGCGATGGGCGTTTCGGGCGGCCGCCTGATGCGCGCGTCGCCAGGGCGACCATGCGATGACGTGGGCAAGTGAATGCGCCGCTGGGCCAGCCGCCCGGCCATGCGGCGGATCTCCTGGACCGAACGACGGATCTGCAATCGGGCGGTCTCGGCCGAGCCCGGCTTTTTGGGGGCGGCGCGTCGGGATGATGGCGGATCACCGCCAGCAGGGCGAAGGCCATCGTCACGAGGCCGCCGTACCGATGCCGGCCGTGCCAGGAGCGGGTCTCGTTGTGAGCCTGCCCGCGTTCGGCCTTGGCGGTCACGAGGGCAGCCTCGATCGCACAACGCTGGCCCTCGACCGCCATCGGGGCCGCGGCCGGCGTGCCGGCCGGGCACCAGGTCGTGAAGTCTGCGAAGCTGCGGCGGATCAACGGGCCGCGCGCCCTTCGTGCCCTCGCCGGCCGGCAGGTGTACTCAGGCGGATGGACCCAGAAGGCGATCGGCTTGAATCAGCTGCGAAACAAGATTGCCGACAATACCGAGCTTACGCCGGACATGACTGGTCAATTTCAGTCGTGTCGATCAGCAAAAGCGGGAAGACCTGTACTCCGCGAAGGAGCTTGGTCGGAGTGGCAGGATTTGAACCTGCGACCCCCACGTCCCGAACGTGGTGCGCTACCAGACTGCGCTACACTCCGAAGGCCGGCTTGCGTGTCCGCAACTGCCGGCAGCGGGCTTATAGCCGCGCCTTTCCTGGACCGCAAGGCCGGTGTTCGGCTTTCAGCGCAGGCGGCTCGGCCAACCCGGCGGGAGGTGCCGAACCGCGATCTCGGCCTCCGCGGACTGTACCGCGACGGTCGCGGCGTAGTCCGGTCCGCAGGCGATGTCGGCCAGCGTCCAGGCGACGCCTCGTGCCATGCGCAGGAGACGCGGGCGCGCGGGCGGGACGCTGACGCTGAACCGGTCCAGCGGCAGCGACAGCCCGGTGCCCATGGCCTTCACCACGGCTTCCTTGCGGGTCCACAGCCCGAAGAAGGCGGTCTCGATGTCATTTGGTAACGACGCTGCCAGGGCTGCGGCCTCGTCGGGCGCGAAATGCGAGCGCGCGATGCGCAATGCGTCCGACAGGGGCCGGATCTCCTCGACATCGACGCCGATGGCCGCGCCACGCGCCAGGCCGATCAGGGCGCGACCCCCGGAATGCGACAGGTTGAAATCGAGCGCCCCCCGCGCGGAGCCGGCGAGTTCGGGCTTGCCGGCGGCGCCGGCCTCCAGGCGGATGACGAGCGGAGCGATACCCAAGGATTCGCCGAGGATCAGCCGGAGCGCCGCATGGCTCGCCCGATAGCGCGCACGGTCGGCCGGACGCAGGAAGCGACCGGCGCGGTCGCGTTCGTCGGCGCCGAGAACGGCCTCGCACAGATCGAGCTGATCCGGCGAGA
This sequence comes from Methylobacterium sp. J-077, assembly GCF_022829365.1. GTDB lineage: Bacteria > Pseudomonadota > Alphaproteobacteria > Rhizobiales > Beijerinckiaceae > Methylobacterium. The sequence goes on from NZ_JAKSYJ010000102.1 coordinate 226,220, forward strand.
GGGCGAGATCGACGATCCAGATGTCGGCCGCGCTCACGCGACGCCTCGCGGCTTCCGAGCGCACGCCGTAGTTTGGTCGGGACGAAGCGGCATGGGTTCGGATTCGGTGACGGTGGGATGAGGAGCATCGACGTGCGGCACCGGACCGGCAAGTGCATCCGGGCTTGAGCGCACGATCGCGTGGCGGATGGCTGGAAGCCCCGAGTCTCTCCGGGCGACGCGCCCGCTATGGCGTGTTCTTCGCGACCTATCTCTATCAGGGCCTGATCGCCGGCTTCTCCCTGACCGCCCTGGCCAATCACCTCGCGGCACGCGGCGTCCCGGCCTCGGAGGTCGGGTTTCATTTCGCCCTGGCCGGGCTGCCCTGGACGCTGCAGCCGATCCTGTGGGGACCGCTGGTGGATCGGTCCGCGCATCTCCGCATGGGCCGGCGCAGACCCTTCGCGGTGGCGGCGATCCTCGGATGCCACGCGGTGGTCGCCCTGATGCTGCTGCTCGACGCCGAGCAGATCGGCCTGCTCGGCCTCGCCTTTCTGGTCCACAGCCTGTTCGCGTCCCTGCTCGACACCGCCTGCGACCGGATGATCATGGATCACGTGCCCGCAGCCGAGCTCGGCCGGGTCAGCGCCTGCACGCGGGCGGGGTTCGTCGCCGGGACCAGCCTGAGCGCCGCGGTCTTCGGCTGGACGCTCGCCGCCTACGGGCTGGCGGCGAGCCTCGCCGGGCTGCTCGCATGCGGCATCCTGGCGAGCCTGCCGATGCTGCTGGTGCGCGAGGCGCCGGGTGACGCGCTGGTAGATTTCGGCCGGCGCGGCCCGCCTCCGCGCCGTGTCCCGTTCCCTCGCTTCCTGCGTCGCCTCGGCCTCGCGCTGCGGCGGAAGCGGGCGCTGCAACTGCTTGCCCTGTGCTTCGGGCTCGACGGCGCCCTCGGGCTGTTCGAGCTGCCGTTCTCGATCGACCTGCTCCAGGGCCGGGGTTGGGACCCGGCCGCGCTCTCGCGCCTCCAGGCGGGACTTGCGTTCGTGAGCGGGACCGCGGGTGCCTTCGCGATCGGCCTCTGGTCGGACCGGGCCGGGCCGGTGCGGCCTCTGAGACTCCTGCTGCTGGCGAGCGCGGCGACCTTCGTGCTGGCCGGCATCCTGATCGCCGCCGGACTGCTGGGGTCGGCGGCGCCGCTGATCCTGGCACTTACCAACGCGCTGCCGGGGCTGCTGATCGTCGCGCTGATGCCGGCCCTGCTCCAGGCCAGCCGCGGGCGGGCCGGCGCGGCGACGCAGTTCGAGGTCTACATGGCGGCGATGAATCTCGGCTCGGTTACCGGCACGGTGCTGGCGGGCTGGCTCGCCCCGGTGATGCCGCTGGCCGTGCTCAGCGCCGCGGTCGCCGCCGTGTTCCTGGGTGCCTTTCTGCTGGTCGGCCGCGGCGATCTGCTCGCGCCCCGCGGCTGAGGGATGTGGGGACGCCGCGCCGCAACCGACTCCCGCGGGGCGCGCGATGCGCTAGAACGCCCCCATGCCAGCCGCGAAACCCGATACGCCCGATCTCGACCGCACCGCCGAGGAGGCGCGCACCGAGCACGCGCGGCTCTCGGACGCGATCCAGGAAGCCGACCGGCTCTACCACCAGGAGGACGCGCCCGAGATCTCGGACGCGGACTACGACCGGCTGCGCCGCCGGCTCGAAGAGATCGAGACCCGCTTTCCCGATCTCGCCGGGACCGGGGCGGCCAGTACCTCGGTGGGCGCCAAGCCCTCGGAAAAGTTCGCCAAGGTGCGGCATGCCGTGCCGATGCTGTCGCTCGGCAACGCCTTCGATCCGGAGGAGGTCGCCGAGTTCGTGGCCCGGGTCCGCCGCTTCCTCGGGCTCGCCGAAGACGCGCCGCTCGCCTTCACGGCCGAGCCGAAGATCGACGGCCTGTCCCTGTCGCTGCGCTACGTGAATGGCGAGCTCGAGACGGCGGCCACCCGCGGCGACGGCGAGGTCGGCGAGAACGTCACCGCCAATGCCCGCACCGTGGAGGACATCCCGGCTTTGCTCGCGGGGTCCGGCTGGCCGGAGACCTGCGAGGTGCGCGGCGAGGTTTACCTGTCCCACGCCGATTTCGCCGGGATCAACGCCCGTCAGGAAGCGGCCGGAAAACCGCTCTTCGCCAACCCGCGCAACGCCGCCGCCGGGAGCCTGCGCCAGCTCGACCCCGGAATCACCGCCTCCCGGCCCCTGAAATTCTTCGCCTATGCCTGGGGCGAGCTTTCGGAGCCCATCGCCGAGACGCAATCCGGCGTGCTCCAGCGCTTTGCCGCCTGGGGCCTGCCGGTGAACCCGCTGACCCGGACCTTCACCGACATCGAAGCGATGCTCGGCCATTACCGCCGGATCGAGGCGGACCGGGCCGGGCTCGGCTACGACATCGACGGGGTCGTCTACAAGGTCGACGACCTCGCGCTGCAGAAGCGTCTCGGCTTCGTCTCGCGCTCGCCCCGCTGGGCGCTCGCCCACAAATTCGCCGCCCAGGAGGCGATGACGGTGGTCGAGGACATCGTCATCAATGTCGGCCGGACCGGCTCGCTCAACCCGTTGGCGAAGCTCAAGCCGGTGACGGTGGGCGGCGTGGTCGTCTCCAACGCGACGCTCCACAACGAGGGCTACGTGAAGGGCGTCGGCGCCGACGGCGAGTTTATTCGTGGACCCATTGAGGACGGGATCGGTGCCGACGGTCAGCCGAAGCTAGAACCCCGCGATATCCGCGTCGGCGACACCGTCACGGTGGTCCGGGCCGGCGACGTCATTCCAAAAGTCATGGATGTCGACCTCGCCAAGCGGCCCGCGGCTTCGCAGCCCTTCGCCTTTCCCGAGACCTGCCCGGCCTGCGGCAGCCGCGCCGTGCGGGCGATCAATCCGCGCACCGGCCGCCCCGACGCCATCCGGCGCTGCACCGGCGGCCTGATCTGCCCGGCGCAGGGGGTGGAGCGGCTGAAGCATTTCGTGTCGCGCAACGGTTTCGACATCGAGGGCTTCGGCGAAACCTATATCGAGGTGCTGTTCGAGGCCGGCTTGGTGCGCCAGCCTGCCGACCTGTTCCGGCTCGATTTCGAGACGCTGAAGGCCGCCGTCGTGGCGCGGCGCGAAGCGCTCTCGGCCGAGCGGCGCGCCGAGGCGGGTGCGACCGAGCCGCCCAAGAAGGCCGCCAAGAAGAAGGGCGAGGAGGACGACAAGGCGATCAAGAACCTGCTCGCCGGCGTCGAGGCCCGCCGCCAGGTGCCGATGAACCGCTTGCTGTTCGCACTGGGCATCCCGCAGATCGGGGAGGCGACCGCCAAGGCTCTGGCCAAGCGGTTTTCGGACATGCCCGCGCTGATCGCGGCGATCACGGAGGCGGCCGCCGCGCAGCCGGGGCCTGACTGGGTCGAGCTGCGGTCTGTCGACAGAATCGGCGATACGACCCGGGACCGGCTGCTTGAACTCGGCTTCCCCGACGACGACGCGGCCGCCGATTCCCCGCGCGCCCGCCTCAGCGCCCCCCAGCGGGAGAACCTGCTGCAGCATTACGGCGATGCCGGTGCCGTGCGGGCCGCCCTCGCCCGGGCAGCGGAGCAGCGCCCCGGCGACGCCTACCGGCTGTTCGCCGACGATGGCGAGATCGGCCCGGTGGCGACCGACGCGCTGATCCTGTTCCTCGTCGAGCCGCACAATGCCGATGCGGTCTCGGCGCTCCTCGATGAGGTGGCGGTCGAGGCGATGGAGCGGCCGGAAGCCGCCTCGGCCTTCGCCGGCAAGACCGTGGTCTTCACCGGCACCCTGGAGAAAATGACCCGCAACGAGGCCAAGGCGGTGGCCGAGCGGCTCGGCGCGAAGGTCTCCGGATCGGTCTCGGCCAAGACCGACCTCGTGGTCGCAGGCCCCGGGGCCGGCTCGAAGCTGAAGGACGCCGAGAAGCACGGCGTCCGGGTCGTGTCGGAGGACGATTGGCTCGCGATGGTGGCCCAGGGTTGAAGCGCGAGTCGCGCGGGCTTAGACCGGTCGGGAACACCCCGAGAACGTTCCCCGGCATGGTCCACCCGCGATGACGGTCCTGGCCCTCGACTTCGAGACGGCCAACGAGCGGCGCGACAGCGCCTGCGCGGTGGGGCTCGCCTGGATCGCGGATGGGCGGATCGTGCGGCGGGAAAGCCACCTGATCCGGCCGCCGGAGATGCGGTTCTCGCCCGGCAACATCCGGGTCCACGGCATCCTGCCGGCCAACGTCGCCGACCAGCCGGATTTCGCCGGGGTGATGGCGCCCTATCTCGGCGATCTGTCGCGCGGGTTGATCCTCGCCCACAACGCCAGCTTCGATATCGGCGTGCTGCGCGCCGGCCTGGCCCGCGCCGGCCTGCCGGTGCCGGCCCTGTCGTATTTGTGCACAGTCCAGATCGCCCGCCGGGTGTTTCCCGCGCCCGAGGGCTGCGGTCTCGGCAAGGTCGCCCGGCGCCTCGGCATCCGCTTCGAGCACCACGATGCCGGCGAGGACGCCTATGCCTGCGCGGCGATCGCGCTGGCCGCCATGCGCGAGACCGAAACGGCGGACATCCACGACCTCGCGGCGGCGATCGGTGTGCCGGTCACCCGGGTGACGGGCGGACCGTCCCTGCCCCGCCGGGCTCCGGGGGCGATCAGCGACCGGGCGCTCTCCGCCTTCCCGGCCGCGCCCTCGGCGCTCAGCTTCGCGATCCGGGGCTCGACCGGAAACCGGTACAGCGTCGTGCTGGAGGAGCGGGCCGGTGGCCCACAGCTGCGCTGCACCTGCACGGCCGGGCGCTACGGGATGCGCTGCCGCCACGTGAAGGCGCTGGAGGTCGGTGACATCACAGACCTCATCTCCGACAATGCCGACGACGTGGAGCTGCTCGCCCGGATGCTCGGCGCGAAGGTCCGCGTCGCCTGACGGCCGTCAGGCCGCGTCGAGACAGGTCCGGAACGCCGCGACCGCGCGCGCGACATCGCCCGAATCGATATGCCGGTGCGTCACCAGCCGCAGGCGCCGCTCGCCCAGCGGGCGGGACAGGATCCCGGCGGCTTCGAGATCGTCCACCCAGCGGGCGCTGTCGCGGCCGGTCCCGGTGAGGTCGACCTGGACGATGTTGGTCTGCGGGATGCTCGCCGAGAGGCGCGGGTCCAGGCCGTTCAGCCCGTCGCTGAGCTGGCGTGCGGTCGCATGATCTTCGGCGAGGCGGGCGCCCATCGCGGTCACCGCTTCCAGACCCGCCGCCGCCACGATCCCGATCTGGCGCTGCGTGCCGCCGAGCATCTTCCGGAGGCGCCGCGCCTCCGCGATCACCGCAGCGGGGCCGGCCAGTATCGCCCCGGCCGGTGCGCTGAGGCCCTTCGAGAGGCAGAGGGAGACGGTGTCGACCTGCGCGGCGATCTCCGCCGGTGTCACTTCGAGATGCGTCGCGGCGTTGAACAGGCGCGCGCCGTCGAGATGCACCGGGATGCCGCGGGTCCAGGCGAGGCCGGCCACCGCCGCCATGTGGAGCAGCGGCAGCACGGCGCCGCCGGCCGCGTTGTGCGACGTCTCCAGCGCGACCATCGCGGTCCGGAGCGGGCTGGCGCCGGGCCGCAGGGCGTCTTCCAGCCGGTCGAGGTCCATGGCCCCGTCCGTGCCGGGGAGACCGAGCAGGAAGGTGCCCGTGAAGGTCGCCGCACCCCGCTCGGTGTTAATCATGTGGGCCTGCGCCTCGAGCAAAATCTGCTCGCTGCGCTGGACCTGCGCCAGGATCGCCAGCAGGTTCGCCATGGTGCAGCTCGGCACGAACAGGCCGGCTTCCTTGCCGAGGATGCGCGCCGTGGTGACCTCCAGTTCGCGCGCCGTCGGGTCGCCTTCGAGCCCGTCATCGCCGAGCGGCGCTTCGCGCATGCGCTCGTACATCGCCTCGGTGGGCCGCGTGACGGTATCGCTGCGCAGGTCGACCACGTTCGGCCGTGTACGGGATTCCTCGGGCATCATGATCTCGGACAGAACCTCCGCGGCATTCATTTGTAATCGGCCTCGTCGCCGGAATCGGTCGGCTTGGCGAGCGCGCGCTTGAGCACGTCGCTCATCGGCAGGTCGAGATTGATGCCCTTCGGCGGCAGCGGCGACTGAAAGTACTTCGTGTAGAGCTTAGCGACGGTCCCGTCCTGGATCAGCGCGATCACGGCCTTGTCGACCGCGGCCTTGAACTCCGGATCGTCCTTCGGCTCCAGGATGCCGTAGGGCGAGAATTCCAGCCCCTTGTCGCCGATCTTGTAGTCCGACGGGTCTTTGGCGCCCGCCACGGTGGCATGGGCCAGGGCGTCGTCGTTGATCATGCCGGCGGCGCGTCCGCTGGCCAGGAGAAGAAACACTTCGCCGGTATCCTTGGCCGGCATGATCCGGAGATCGAGCTTGTCGCGCACGTTGATCCGCGTGGCGACACGCTGGGTCTCGCCGCCGGCCTGCGCGGAAAGCGCCTTGCCGCGAAACGACGCGAGATCGTTCACGTCGACCGGCATGTCCTTCCGGGCGGTCAGCACGACCTGCGCGACGAAGGTCGTGGGCGCGAAGGCCACGAGCGTGTGCCGTTGCGGCAGGTTGCTCGCCGTGCCGCATTCGAGATCAATCGTGCCGTTGTTGATCAGCGGAATCCGGGTCGCCGACATCACCGGGACATGGCGGACATCCAGCTTCGGAAGGCCCAGGGCGACCTTCAGCCTCTCGGCCACGTGCTCGCATATCTCCAGGGAATAGCCGACCGGCTTGGCGTTGCCGTCGAGGAATCCGAACGGAGGCGACGAATCCGGAAATCCGAGGCTGATCTGTCCGGAGGACCGGAGCTTATCGAGACGACCCGAGCCTTGCGCGGACGATGGCGCAAGTGTCCCGACCCACAGCAGCGATGCCAGCAGCAACGCGATCCTGTTCAACACCCCTGCACTCCACTCTCGGGTATCGACCCGGCTTCACGTCTGCGAGGCCGGCACCGTCCGGGAGTCGAACGTGGACTCGCCGGCCTGCCGGAGGATGTTTATCCTGCGCGCGTCGATCGGCGTCCAATTCCGATTTCCGTGCGGACCATGCGGATTTGATATGGCGCAGCGGCGCATGACCTTCCGGCACATCGAGGCGTTCCGGGCCGTGATGGCGGCGGGCTCGATGACCGAGGCGGCGCGGCAGCTCCACACCTCGCAGCCGCAGGTGACCCGGCTGATCGCTCAGCTCGAGGCGATGACCGGCCTGCCCCTGTTCGATCGCAGCGGCAGCCGCCTGTCGCCCTCGCTCGACGGCATGCGCTTCCACGCCGAGGTCGACCGGGCGTTCGTGGGCTTGACGAGCCTGGAGGCGGCGGCCGCGCGCATCCGCGCCTTCGGTGCCGAGCGGCTGCGGGTCGCCGCGATGCCCCGGCTGGCCGGTGGTCTGCTCGCCCGGGCGGTGGCGCGCTTCAAGGCCGACCACCCGGACGTGATCGTGGCGATTCATGCCGGCGACGACGAGACCGTCAACGGCTGGGTGTCGAGCGGTTTCTGCGACGCGGCCCTGACGATGATCTACAGCGACGCCCCGGATTCCCGGCTCGATCACGTGCTGACGATGGATTGCGTCGCCGTCCTGCCACCGGACCATCCGCTCGGCACCCGTGCCTGTCTGAAGCCGGAGGATCTTCGCGGGATCCCCTTCGTAGCCTCACCGTTGGCGAGTGCCCTGCGCGCCCGGATCGATGCGGTGTTCCACGAAGCGGGCGTCGAGATGACGATCACCGCGGAGGCCGGGCTCGGCGCAGCGATCTGCACCCTCGTCTCGGCCGGCCTCGGCGTCAGTCTGTTGAACCCGCTGGCGGCCTACGAGGAGGCGAAGGTCTCGCCGATCCTCATCCGGCCATTCGCTCCGGCCCTGCCGGTGCGGTTCGCGCTGCTGTTCCCGCCCGACCATACGCGGGACCGCCTGATGCAGGCTTTTGGCGCCTGCGCGCGGGCAATCCTGCTGGAGGAACTCGCCCGTCTGCCGGGTGCCGCGGCGCTGGCCGTTCCCGAGGCGATCGGGAACGGCTCTCGGGCCCTGGTCTGATCGGCTTGCGCCACAGCGATCAGGCGGCGCGCTTCTGTTCTCCGTAGAAGGTCCCGCCCCGCTCGGCCATGGCCGCCAGGGTGTCGGGCACCCGGAAGCGGGGACCGTGCTTGGCCTCCAGCCCGCGGGCGAGCGCGACGAAGGAATCGGCGCCCATGAAGTCGATGTAGGACAGGGTGCCGCCGGTGAACGGGGCGAAGCCGAAGCCCAGGATCGAGCCGACATCGGCCTCCCGGGGATCGGTGACCACGCCCTCGCCGACGGTGCGGGCCGCTTCCAGCGCCTGCACCACCAGAAGCCGCTGCTTCAGCTCGTTGAAATCGACCGCCTCCGGGTCGAGCCGGTTCGGTTGCAGTTCCGCCAGGCCCGTCCAGAGGCGCTTGGGCGCGCCCTCCGGGTAATCGTAGAAGCCCTTGCGGTTCTTGCGCCCGAGCCGGCCCTGGCCCTCGACCAGGGCGGTGAGGATCGACTTCTGGGCCGGATCGACCGCCCCCTCGCCCACCTGCGCCTCGGTGGCCTTGGCGATCTTGAGCACGAGGTCGAGGGCGACCTCGTCGTTCAGCGAGAGCGGCCCGACCGGCATGCCGGCCTGGCGCCCGGCACTCTCGATCATCGCGGGCGGCACGCCCTCGGCCAGCATCTTGTGGCCTTCGAGGATGTAGGCGCCGACGCAGCGATTGGCGAAGAAGCCGCGGGCGTCGTTCACGACGATCGGGGTCTTCTTGATCAGCCGCACGTAGTCGAGGGCGGTGGCGAGCGCCGCGTCGCCGGTAGCCTCGCCCTTAATGATCTCGACCAGCATCATCTTCTCGACGGGCGAGAAGAAGTGGATGCCGACGAACCGGTCCGGCCGCTTCGAGCTCTTCGCCAGGCCGGTGATCGGCAGCGTCGAGGTGTTGGAGGCGAAGATCGTGTCGGCGCCGATCACAGCCTCGACCTTCTGAATCACCTCGGCCTTCACCTTGGGATCCTCGAACACCGCCTCGATCACGAGATCGCAGCCGCTGAGCGTGGCGTAATCCGCCGTGGTGGTGATCCGGCCGAGCAGCGCGTCGCGGTCGGCGGTCTTGGCGCGGCCCTTGTTGATCTGGCCGGTGATCAGCGTGTGGGCGTAGGCCTTGCCCTTCTCGGCGGCCTCGATCGACTGGTCGACCAGCACCACTTCGAGCCCGGCCTGGGCGGTGACGTAGGCGACGCCGGCGCCCATGAAGCCGGCGCCGATCACCCCGACCCGGCGCAGGCTGGTGGCCGGCACGTCCTTCGGCCGGCGGGCGCCCTTGTTCAGCTCGCCCATGGAGATGAACAGCGTGCGGATCATCGCCGCCGCCTCCTTCGAGCGCAGGATATGGGCGAAGTACCGGCTCTCGACCCGCAGGGCGAGGTCCATCGGCAGCTGCAGGCCCTCGTAGACCGAGGCCAGGATCGCCTTGGCGGCCGGGTAATTGTCGTGGGTCTCGCGGCGGTAGATCGCGTTGGCCGGCGGCCAGATCATCATGCCGGCGGGCGAGTAGACCTTGCCGGACGGCGCCTTGAACTTGGGCACGTCCCAGGGCGCCACCGCGGAGCCGCCCTCGCGGATCCACGCCTTGGCGCGCTCGACGATCTCGCTCTGGGGCGCGACCGCGTGGATCAGCCCCATGCCCTTGGCCATGGGCGCGCGGATCTGCTCGCCCTTGAACAACATCTGGAGGGCATCGCCGGTCTGCATCAGCCGGGCGACCCGCTGCGTGCCGCCGCCGCCCGGGAACAGGCCGACCTTGATCTCCGGCAGCCCGACCCGGGTCTTGGCATCGTCCGAGGCGATTCGGTGATGGCAGGACAGAGCCAGCTCGAAGGCGCCGCCGAGGCACAGGCCTTGAATCGCGGCGGCGAACGGCTTGCCGCAGGTCTCGAGCCGGCGGAACAGCAACGTCAGGCGCCGCGACGCCTCGAAGAAGTGGCGCATGGCCACTTCCTCGCCCTGCTCGGCTTTCAGCTGCTCGTAGGCCCGGCGGTGACCTTGCAGCATCGTGAGGTCGGCACCTGCGGAAAAATTATCCTTGCCGGTGGCGATGACGCAGCCCCTGATCGCGGGATCGCTGGCGACCTGCCCGATGATCTGCTCGAGCTGGTCCATCACCCCCTCGGTGATCACGTTCATCGATCGGCCAGGCATATCCCAGGTCGCCACCGCAACGCCGTCTGCGTCGGTCTCAAAACGGAAATCCGTCAGCGTCATGGTGCCGTCCCCCCAAAGTCTTGCCGTCTAAAAGTCGACAGTTTTACGTTAACGTTGCATTGAGCGCGGCGATGCATGATCCGCCGGTCGGGGGGTACCGATGGAATCGGCACATGATGAAGGACAAAGGCTGCCGCGCTTGCCGCGACGGCGCCGCCCTCGATTTCGACTTCACGATGGCGTTCCAGCCGATCCTCGATACCGGGACCGGACATGTCTGGGCCTACGAGGCTTTGGTGCGCGGCCCCAACGGCGAGCCGGCCGGCACGATCCTCGACCGGGTGACCGACGCGACGCGCTATCAGTTCGATCAGGCTGCCCGCGTGAAGGCGATCGAGTTGGCCGGGCGGCTGTTCCCACGCGACAGCGACACGCGGCTCTCGATCAACTTCATGCCGAACGCGGTCTACGAGCCGAATGCCTGCATCCGCGCGTCGCTTGAGGCGGCCCGGCGGGTCGATTTTTCGTACCGGCGCCTCATGTTCGAATTCACCGAGCAGGAGCGGTTTCACGACATCGAGCACGTGAAGCGCATCGTCGCCGCGTACCGCCAGCAGGGCTTCCTGACGGCGCTCGACGATTTCGGCGCGGGCTTCGCCGGGTTGAACCTGCTGGCGAATTTCCGGCCCGATCTTATCAAGATCGACATGGAACTGGTGCGCGGCATCGACACGGATTCCGGCCGGAACGCGATCGTTGCCGGCATCACCGCCATCGCCCGTGCCCTTGGGGTCACCGTGCTGGCCGAGGGCATCGAGACCGCGGCGGAACGTGACGCCCTGCGTTCTCTCGGGATCACGCTGATGCAGGGCTATCACTTCGCCAAGCCTCAGCTCGAAGCCTTGCCTCCGGTCGAAGGGTTCGGCCACCGAGCGGCCGCGCGCGCGGCCTGAGGCCAGCCGATCGCGCGCGGGGGACGGCACGGGCTACTTCGGCGCCGGCGCCGGCGGAGCCGCCGGCGCCGGGACCGGCGGCGCGCCGGGCTTGGGCGTGTTGTCGGTCGCGGCGGCCACCGCCAGCATGTTGAGCAGCTTGGTGACCGAGTTCTGCGAGATCGCCGTGACAGCCGAGTTGGGATCGGCGTTCATCGTCTGGAACTTGAGGTAGGTCGGGTCGGCGTAGATCTCGTCGAGATGCTTCAGCTCGGCGAGGGTGAACTTCTGGGCGTATTCCTTCGACAGCCCCTCGACCATGATGCCGCGCTGCTTCTCGAACTCGTCGGTGAGTTCCTTGCGCACGGCCTCGGCGCGGGATTCCGGCATCGGCGCCACGGTCTTCTCCAGGGCGACGTTGAAGCCGGTCTGAAGGTTCTTGATCAGGGTCTTGTTCACGAGCGAGGTCGCCTCGGCGACGCGGTCCGACGTTTCGTCGGCGCGCGCAGCGAGCGGCAGGCTCAAGGAGACGCTCAAGCAGAGCGTCGCGATCAGGCGGTTCAAGGGCTCGACTCCCAATTTGTTATCGTTCGGCCCGGATTCGTGCCGCACGTCGTCCGCGCCTCTACCAGCGTTCCCGGGCTTTGGGGAGCGGCCCGCGCCGGCTCCCACGCCGCAGTGTCGCTCAGACCCGCTCAATGATCGTGGCGGTGCCCATGCCGGCGCCGATGCAGAGCGTCACCAGGGCGCGCTCCTTGCCGGTGCGCTCCAGCTCGTCGAGCGCCGTTCCGAGGATCATCGCGCCGGTCGCGCCCAGCGGATGGCCCAGCGCGATCGCGCCGCCGGTGACGTTGACGATCTCGGGATCGAGGTCGAACGCCTGGCAGAAGCGCAGGACCACGGCCGCGAAGGCCTCGTTCACCTCGAACAGGTCGATATCGGACAGGCTCAGCCCGGACCGGGCCAGGACCTTGCGGGTGACGTCGACCGGGCCGGTGAGCATCAGGGCCGGGTCCGAGCCGATATTGGCGAAGGCGCGGATCCGCGCCCGGGGCCGCAGCCCGGCGGCGTCGCCGGCGGCCTTCGAGCCGATCAGCACCGCGGCGGCGCCGTCGACAATGCCGGAGGAATTGCCGGCGTGGTGGACGTGGTTGACCGTCTCGACATCCGGATGCGCATCCGTCGCCACCGCGTCGAACCCGCCCATCTGTCCCATCTGGACGAAGGAGGCCTTCAGCCCGGCGAGCGACTGCATGTCGGTGCCCGGCCGCATATGCTCGTCGCGGTCGAGCAGCGTGATGCCGTTGACGTCGCGCACCGGGACCACCGAGCCGCCGAACAGCCCGTCTGCCCAGGACTTGGCCGAGCGTGCCTGCGAGCGGACCGCGTAGGCGTCGCAATCGTCCCGCGAGAAGCCGTACTTGGTGGCGATCAGGTCCGCCGAGACGCCCTGGGGCATGAAATACGACTTGATCGCGATCGCCGGATCGACCGGCCATGCGCCCCCGGAGGCGCCGATGCCGATGCGGCTCATCGATTCGACGCCGCCGCCCACCGCCATCGCGTGCTGGCCGCTCATCACCTGCGCGGCGGCAAAATTCACGGCGTCGAGGCCCGACGCGCAGAAACGGTTGATCTGGATGCCCGGAACGTGGTCGCCGTAATCGGAGACCAGGGCCGCCGCGCGGGCGATGTCGCCGCCCGCCTCGCCGACCGGGTCGACGCAGCCGAGGATCACGTCGTCGACCAAAGCCGTGTCGAGGCCGGTGCGGTCCTTGAGCGCCCGCAGGGCCGTCTCGGCGAGACGCAGGGCCGTCACCTCATGCAGCGCGCCATCCGCCTTGCCACGGCCGCGCGGCGTGCGGACGTGATCGTAGATGAAGGCTTCCGGCATCGGCGTTCCCCAGCGTGTTCTTGCCTTTTGGCGACGCGGCCATAGCGGGCCGACTCGCTGGGCGCCAGTTTGCCACGGCGCATGCACCTCGCACCATCCCGGGCCGCGGTGAAACGTAGAGCGTCGATGGATGCTCGAAACAAAGCCGCGCCCAATCGGGGTTCGATCGGGCGCGGCTCGCAATCGCGATGGCCGCTGGCGACCTGTATCCCGGTCGGAATCCTAGTCCTGGAGCATCCGCTTCAGGAGTTCGACCTCATCGCCGAGGACCGTATCCTCGCCGATCTGCTTCTCGATCTTGCGCACCGCGTGCAGCACAGTGGTGTGGTCGCGCCCGCCGAAGCGGCGGCCGATCTCGGGCAGGGAGCGCAGGGTCAGCACCTTGGACAGGTACATGGCGATCTGGCGCGGCTTGACTACGGCGGCGGTGCGCCGCTCCGACAGGATGTCGGAGCGCGAGACGTTGTAGCGCGAGGCGACCAGCTTCTGGATGTCCTCGATCTTGATCCGCTTCGGCTCGCGGTTCTTCACGAGGTCGCGGATCGCGCTCTCGGCGGTCTCCATCGTCACGGCGGTGCCGGTGAGCGTGGCGTGGGCCAGCAGCCGGTTGACCGCGCCTTCGAGGTCGCGGCCGTTGGCCGTGATCGCCCGGGCCACGTAGGTCGCGACCTGCGGCGACACGTCGAAGCCCGGATGTGCCGCCCGCACCGCGGCGAGCCGCGCCGACAGGATCGAGACCCGCAGGGCCTCGTCAAGGGCCGTGATCTCGACCACGAGGCCGCCGCCGAGGCGCGAGCGGACGCGCTCGTCCAGCGCCTCCAGCTCGGTCGGGGGCCGGTCCGACGCGACCACGACCTGCCGGCCGGCATCGATCAGCGCGTTGATGGTGTGGCCGAACTCGGCCTGGATCGACTTGCCCTGGATGAACTGGACGTCGTCGAGGATCAGCAGGTCGATGCCGCGCAGCCGCTCCTTGTAGGCGAGCGCCGACTGGGTCTTCAGGGCGTTGACGAAGCCGTACATGAACCGGTCTGCCGTCAGGTAGATCACCCGGCGCCCGGCCTCGCGGGCGGCGTGGCCGATGCCGTGCAGCAGGTGCGTCTTGCCCAGGCCGACGCCGGCATGGAGATAGAGCGGGTTGTACAGCGCGCCCTCGCCCTGGTGCCGGGCGACCCGCTCGGCGGCGGCGTGGGCCAGCGCGTTCGAGCGGCCGATGACGAAGCTCGAGAAGGTCAAGCGTGCATCGAGCGGGGTGCCGCTGAGGTCGCCCCCGGCATCGGCGTTGCGCTGCTCGGCGGCGGTCGGAACGGCGGCGACCGGTGCCGGCGTGTTGGTGGCATGGAGCCTGGCGAGCGGTCCGCTGGCCGGGCCGGCCTTGGGCGCTCCGACGACAGCGGGGCGGGCCGGGGCGCCGGTGCCGCGCACGCCGACCTCGATCCGCGCGATCTCCTCGGCCTCGGCCTTGAAGGTGCCGAGAACCCGATCGAGGTAGTGCGATTCGATCCAGCTCTTAAGGAAGCGCGTCGGCACCGTCAGCCGTGCCGTCCCGGCCGCCACGCCCTCGAGTTCGAGACGCGCGAACCAGCTGGCGAACACGTCCTCGCCCAGCTCGGCGCGCAGCCGCCGCTTCACCCGCGCCCAGGCGGATCCGAAATCCGTGTTGCCGCCGCTGCGGCCGCCCTCGTCGTCGCTCGCCACCGTTCCGTCGACACGCATCACTGGCTCTCCCGACGCCGCCGGCGGAAACCCGCAGGCCGCGCGTACGCACGATTTACGCCCTCAGCGTCCCGCATGACCGGGCGGGACAGACTCCTTCGGTGGAGTCAACTCCCCACCAAGGAACTTTTGCCGATTGGAAGAGCCTATCAACAATTACCTACAGTTCCTTTAACAGTGGGACTTGTGGGGACGGCCCAGATTCCCAACCGCAAGTGTTGCCGGCCCCAACGAAGCCGCTTGCTAGAGTCTTGGCGAATCGGATTGATTCGCTTACGTCCCGAAATCGGCAGTCTTTGCTTGAACGCAGTTAGTTTCTGTTAAGCTACACGCCACCCCTAGACTCTGCAACGGGCCAAATTCTGGTCTAGGGTTAACGCTTCGCGACACCACCGATGGCGCGGATCCGGAATGCGGACACGAAAAAGCCCGGCGCGAAGGCCGGGCTTGGTGTCGTCCAGTGGTGCGGTGGCGGCTTAGGCGGCCAGCGCCTTCACCCGCGCCGCGAGGCGCGAGACCTTCCGCGAGGCGTTGTTCTTGTGAACGATGCCGTGCTGGGCCGCGCGCATCATCTCGGGCTCGGCGGCCCGCAGGGCGGTCAGCGCGTCCTGCTGGTTGCCGGTGGCGATCGCCTCCTCGACCTTGCGGACGAAGGTGCGCATACGCGAGCGGCGCGAGCGGTTGACCGCCGTGCGCTTCTCGATCTTGCGGGTCATTTTCTTGGCCGAAGCGGTGTTGGCCATGGAGTCCTCGTTCTCTTCGTCGGGCGATGCCGACGGGCCGGCTCAGCCGGAAATCGGTCGTCGCATCAGGTTGTCAGGCGATGGCCGAGACGCAGCGCGCGCGAAAGCGCGGCCCCTCGGCGAAGCGGTCTCTATAGTTAGCGCGATGCGGCGCGTCAACGCGGAAGATCCCGGCGCGAGCCGGTCGGGCCGCACGTCTTAGACCTTGACATTTTTCCTATGTTCTTGCTTTGTTCTCGCGGCCGCAGCAGGGCGTCATGGCGGGGCGGAGTCATCATGCGTGACGTATCTCAAGCGCATAGTGAAGCAATCATTCTGCGCCACGTTTTGGCTGGCCTCGCCCTTGAGACGAAGCTGATGCGCCTGCAGCGGCAGCTCCAGGCCAAAAATTGGGAGACGCAGCCGCGGGCGCCAGCGGGCCAGCCGAACGGCGGCGAATGGGTGCCGGCTCCCATCAATGCTCAGTGGGCCTCGTTCCAAGAGGATCGGCCCGGCGGACCGTCGCCCCAGGATCCACCCCCGCTCACGGAGAGCACAACGCTAGAGGATGGGACGCGCGTCCTGTCGATCCGGATCCGTGCGGGACGAAAGCCCTTCGACGAACAACACACCGTCACGGCGCCGGACGGCGAAAGCCGGGTCTTCGAGACCATCGGGGAAACGCAGACGGTTCGAGACGGCAAAACGGGCGAGGTCCTGTCGCGGACCACCTTTTCACCAACCGGTCTCGTCGCTGAGCCGATCGTCCAACAAGCCTTCGCCCCCGCGCTACCTCTGATCGCCGCCCCCATCATCGCAACCTTCGAGCTTGGGTTGCAGCTCCTGACGTACCTCTCCGCTCGTGAGGATGGGTACGGCACTGTTCTTGGGCTTACAGCACAAGAATATAAGTTGGGGGACGATCCGCAGATGAGTATGCCGATGTGGATCGGTCGGCTCAGCCAAGCTCAATTGGATGACGCCTGTCCAAGAGCTGGGGAAGTGCAGGCCATCGTGGACGAAGTAACTGCGCGTATGACAGCACAAGGTGGGTATGCAAATGCGACCCAGCTCGGCACGAAGATTCATGTTGAGATCGCGCGCATCATCAACGAAAAACACGATCCAAATTTTGTCGCAGAACTTATTTTAGCTGACCGCGATCAGAACGGAAGTTATATCCTTCTTGGCAGCAAGAGAGCCGATGTATTTGAAAGACCTCGCATCGATACCGTGTGTATCTACGATCCAAAAACCGGACAGAAGGGATGGACCCCGAAACAGGCCGTTGATTCCATCAAAGCGGCGAAGCGCGAATTTGTGGACGCCGTGCGCTTTATCATGATACAAGTGAGACCTAAGAAATGGCCCAATTAACTCCTGCATCAGCCGGCCAGATCCGAGCGCTGTCCTGTCCGTTAATCGATCGAAATTCAGATGTCGCTCTGACTGGTGGCAAATTTCTTTGCATTCAAAGTGTTGGTCATATAGCTAGACAGATTCGGATCTATGATCGGCCCAGCCGAGGGTACTTCACGCTCGAATGGCGACTCACGGAGCTGTACATCCGCGGAGATAAGTTCGGATTCGGAGGTTATGGTCGATCAATCGGTATGATCGGTCGATCACGTCAGTTCAAACCTGCTGGCAAGGGAGGTGTCTGGGATTGGGACGACCCGACAATCGTTGCCGATTTTTGCGGTCAGATCGAGGCCGAGGTCCTTCCGCTTCTCCGATCCTTAGATTCAATCGAAAAAATTGTAACTTTTATTTTATCCCAAGAAATGCGAGGCTATAGCTTCAACAAAGATCATATCTGGATGTGCCTCACAAACGCAGTGCTCGGCGAACTTGCGATTGCCAGAAAACATTGGGATCTGATTACCCCGAGCTTCAGGGAGCAATACGAGAAGCAAAAAGCGATCGATGGCGAGCCGATATCTGATTACCTCCGGAGCTGGGTTGCGGTAGGGGAGGCCCTGCAGACGGGCGATCACATGACTTTGGCGAAGCTACTCTGGGAGAACGAGCGCACCGAAGCACACCGTTTCAAGCTCGGCCGCCACTGGCAGCCCACGGCGTTTCCATTCCAGAAGGCTGTCATACCCATTACGGCCGCCAGTGGATCGGACCCACAATGATTGGCGCCGTGTGACGGCCCTCATTTCGATTGCGTCGAAGGCGGCCACAATCCGAACAGGAAAGACACGAGCGCGACCGAGAGATCAGCGGCCGAACAGTAGCGGTAAGCCAAGCGTTCGCCAAAGCCTCCCGGGTCGCCCACACGCCAGCATCGATTCACGGAGGAGGGAGGCGTATGGAAAATCATACCATCTTCGACGTGCTGAAAACTTTAGAGAAGGCAAACATTGCCTTCCGGCTTGCGATGGATCGGCCGCACACGATCAGGGTCGATGCGACGCTGTATGGGGTGCGACTCGAAATAGAATGCTTTGACGACAATCATGTCGAGGTATCGACATTCCGAGGTATCGAAGACATCGACAGGGAATACGACTATCTTTTAAAGATATTAGCCGACAATCCCATGGATTAGATTTCAGGACATTGATGCGACCATCTTCGGCCCGACCATGGGGTACGGAACGCTTGAAGGTCGTGGATCACTCCGGCCAGCGCAAAGCCGCCGCCGCCGCCAGAGTCCCGACCACGGCGGCGATCAGGGTCAGCGCCGCCAGCACGGCCAGCGGCACGAGAAACGGCACCGTTCCCCCGCTCGCCGCCTGGGCGGCCGAGACACCGAAGATCAGGCTCGGGATCATCAGCGGCAGCACCAGGACCGCGAGAATCAGCCCGCCCCGGCGGATCGAGGCCGTGAGCGCCGCTCCGACCGCGCCGATGAAGCTGAGCGCCGGAGTGCCGGCGAGGAGCGTCAGCGCGGTGGCGCCCATGGCGGTGCCGTCGAGGGCGACGAGCAGGCCGAACAGCGGCGAGGCGAGCGCCAGGGGCAGGCCGGTGGTCAGCCAATGCGCCGTCACCTTGGCGAGCACCACGCCTTCGAGCGGGACCGGGGCGGCGCTCATCAGTTCGAGGGAGCCGTCCTCCTCGTCGGCTTGGAACAGGCGGTCCAGGCCGATCAGGGTCGAGAGCACGGCGGCGAGCCACAGGATCGCCGGTCCGATCCGCGACAGCAGGTTGAGGTCGGGCCCGAGCGCGAACGGCACCAGCGCGACGATCATCAGGAAGAACACCAGCGACAGGGCGCCGGAGCCGCCGACCCGGCCGGCGAGCCGCAGGTCGCGGGCGATCAGCGCGAGGATCGCGCGGGTCACGCCCAATCCTCCATGTGCTCGGGCTCCGGCGCGACGGACGACTCGATGCGCAGCTCCGCCGCCCCGTCGAGGCCGAGCGCCTGGTGGGTGGCGGCGATCACGAGGCCACCCCCTGCCCTGTGCGCGGCCATCAGGCCGGCGAGCAAGGCCTGCGAGGCGGTGTCGAGGGCCGCGGTCGGCTCGTCGAGGAGCCAGAGCGGGCGCTCGCAGACCAGCAGCCGCGCCAGGGCCACGCGCCGCCGCTGGCCGGCCGACAGATAGCCCACCGGCAGGTCGTGGGCATGGCCGAGGCCGAGCTGCTCCAGGGCCTCCCGGGGGGAGAGGCGGGGCGCGCCGAGGAGCTTTTGCGCGAACAGCAGGTTCTCGCCGGCGGTGAGCGCGCTTTTCAGCCCGTCGCGATGGCCGACCGCGTGGAGGCATTCCGGCAGGCTCGCCTCCCCGACCTCGGCCACGTCGATGCGCCCGGCATCGGGCCGCAGCCGGCCCGACAGGATCGCGAGCAGGCTCGATTTCCCGGCGCCGTTCCGCCCGGTCACCGCCAGGGCGTCGCCCGGCCCGACGGCGAAGGCCAGACCGGAAAAAATGCGGCGCCCGGAGCGGCGGCAGGCGAGATTGTCCACGCTGAGCCGCACCCGATACCCCGCCCTCTGCCGCCGACGCGCGGCGCCTCCATGCCCGATTGCGGCCCGCAACGGAACCGTGCCGCTACGCTCTGGCTTTTTCTCCGGTACCGGAGGCTCCGATGAACGAGGCGAGAAACCCGACTGAATCCGAAGTCGCCACGACGGCGGACGCCGTGGCCGGCCGGGCGCTGGTCGAGGCGCGTATGGCGCTCTGCACGCCCGAAGAACAGGCGGCGTTTTGGGAGGCGGTCGGACGCTGCTTCGGCGGCGGCAAGCCGCCCGACATGCGGGCCGCCGACTGATCAGGTCCCTTTGCGCGTCAGGGCCCGCAGCGCCCCCCGGAAGGTGCGGACATCCTGCTCGGTCAGGCTCATGCGGTGGAGCATATCGCGCATGTTGCGGGCGATGATTTCCCGCTTCTCCGGCGGATAGAAGCCGGCGCCGTCGAGGGCCGTCTCCAGGCTGCCGAACAGCGCCACCAGGGCCTCGCGACTGGCCGGCGGCGACAGCAGCTCGCCGGAGAACGGCAGCGCCGCCCGCCCGCTGGCCTGGCGCCAGGCATAGCCGACCAGCAGCACCGCCTGCGCCAGGTTCAGCGACGGGAAGTCCGGCGAGACCGGGAAGGTGATGATTGCGTCGGCCAGCGACACCTCCTCGTTGGTCAGTCCCACCCGCTCGCGGCCGAACATTACCGCGATGCGCTGCCCCTCCCGGGCGACCACCTCGCCCATGGCCGCCTCGGGGGAAAAAACCCGCTTCATCTGACCGCGCTCGCGCGCCGTGGTGGCGAGCACGTAGTGGAGGTCGCCGATCGCCTCGGCGACAGTGCCGTGGATCGTCGCCCGGTCGAGCACGTGGGTCGCGCCGGAGGCCGCCTCGCGCACGCCCTTCTTGGGCCAGCCGTTCTTGGGGTTGACCAGCCGCAGCTCCGAGAGGCCGAAATTCGCCATGGCCCGGGCGGTCATGCCGATATTCTCGGCGAGCTGCGGCTCCACCAGGATCACCACCGGGGCGATCCCCGGGGGCACCTCGGTGATCTTCGGCGGCGTCTCGCTCTGCGGGTCTCGGGTCGTCATGCCGGCCCTCTGGCACAGGGGGTGACCGCCCGTCGAGGGCCGGGTGACGATGCCGCCCGGATGACAGCCCGCGCCTTCCGCTGCCGAAAGGGCCGCGCTATGTCGCCGGAGCGATACGGACCCGGCCGATATCCGGGCGGGCGACCGCACGGCCCTTGCATGCCGTGCGCGGGGACAACGCGAGAAGGCATCGGTCCATGGCGAAGATCAAGGTAGCGAACCCCGTCGTCGAGCTCGACGGCGACGAGATGACCCGGATCATCTGGGCCGAGATCAAGAACAAGCTCATCCACCCCTATCTCGACGTCGACCTGGAATATTACGACCTCGGCGTCGAGCACCGCGATGCGACGGCTGACAAGGTCACGGTCGATGCCGCCGAGGCGATCAAGCGCCACGGCGTCGGCGTGAAATGCGCCACCATCACCCCCGACGAGCAGCGGGTGAAGGAGTTCAACCTCAAGGAGATGTGGCGCTCGCCCAACGGCACGATCCGCAACATCCTGGGCGGCGTGATCTTCCGCGAACCCATTATCTGCAAGAACGTCCCGAGGCTCGTGCCCGGCTGGACCCAGCCCTTCGTGATCGGCCGCCATGCCTACGGCGACCAGTACCGCGCCACCGACTTCAAGGTGCCCGGCAAGGGGCGCCTGACCATCAAGTTCGAGGGCGACGACGGCACGGTCATCGAGAAGGAGGTGTTCAAGTTCCCGGACGCCGGCGTCGCGATGTCGATGTACAACCTCGACCAGTCGATCATCGACTTCGCCCGCGCCTCGCTGAACTACGGGCTGGCGCGCAAGTACCCGGTCTACCTGTCGACCAAGAACACCATCCTCAAGGCCTATGACGGCCGGTTCAAGGACCTGTTCCAGAAGGTCTACGAGGAGGAGTTCGAGGCCAAGTTCAAGCCGCTCGGCATTACCTACGAGCACCGCCTGATCGACGACATGGTCGCCTCCTGCCTCAAGTGGTCGGGCGGCTACGTCTGGGCCTGCAAGAATTACGACGGCGACGTGCAGTCGGACACCGCAGCCCAGGGCTTCGGATCGCTCGGCCTGATGACCTCGGTGCTGATGACCCCGGACGGCCAGACCGTCGAGGCCGAGGCCGCCCACGGCACCGTCACCCGCCACTACCGCGAGCACCAGAAGGGCCGCGAGACCTCGACCAACTCGATCGCCTCGATCTTCGCCTGGACCCGCGGCCTGTCGCACCGGGCCAAGCTCGACGGCAACGACGATCTGGCGAAGTTCTCGGCGACGCTGGAAAAGGTCTGCGTCGACACCGTCGAGGCCGGGCACATGACCAAGGACCTCGCGCTGCTGGTCGGTCCCGAGCAGAAGTGGCTCTCGACCACCGGTTTCCTCGACAAGGTCGATCAGAACCTCAAGGCGGCGATGGGCGTCTGAGGCGAACCGTTCGGTCGAAACGCGAGCGGCGGGCGCCTCGGGGCGCCCGCCGTTCTCATTCTAAGGTCTTCGAACCGGGCCGGAGCCGGCCAAGCGAAGTCGAGCTGCGCCCCTTCCGGATCAGGCTTCGGCCTGGCTATCCGGCGCACAACTCTCCGCCAAGGCCCGGCCGACCTCGATCAGCAGCAGGTCGATCGCCGCCCGCATCAGCGGATCGCCGACCGAATCGATCAGGTCGCGCACCGAGAGGCATTGCGTCGCGAGGGCGTCCAGCGGGGCATCGTTCATGTCGGGGTTTCTCATCACGCGGCCAGGTAGGCCGGCTCGGACACGAGGACGGACCGGCTGCTGCCGTGGACCGTGCGGAGCCGGGCCAGGGTGCGGTCGTCGAAGGCGGCGGTGGCGGCCATGATCTCCTCGCCGCCGATCAGGACCGGCAGGCCCAGCGGCTGGGCGCGGAAATGCAGCTGGATGACGTGGATCATGTAGAGGGTCGGCATCTGCAGCAGCAGGCCGGTGAGCCCGTGGGCCATGCCCCACTCGACGATGCCGGTGAGCAGCGCGATCGAGACCGGGTTGACCACCCGGCCCCGGGCCCGATGGGAGCGCGCCACCCCCTGGCGGGTCCATTCCCAGAGATGCGGGCCGGCGGGACGTTCGCCTTCGCAGAGCTGCGGATAGACGTCGGAGAGGAGATGCGGGCGGGTGGTCGGCAGCAGCCGGCTGTAGCCGATGACCCTGTCGCCCTCCATCGCCAGGAAGTGCACGGCGTGATCCGTGTCGAACTGATCGATCTCCCGTCCGTCCGGCCGGGCGAGATCGGTCCAGCCCTTTTCATCGACGAAGATGTCGTGCCGCAGGCGCCAAGCCTGCTCCATCGCATCGGCGTAACGATGCGCGTTGGCGGGGGTGACCACATGGATCATGAAACAACCTCACGTTTCTATGCCGTGAGTGTCTCGTCTTCGCGGTCGGGTGTGTACTACGTAAAACCGTAGGGTCGCAGGTAATGGCGACGCTTTATGCAACCATGGATTTCGACCACGTCCCTAGGTTATCAATCCTGCCCGCAGCGCCTGGGCGACGGTGTGCGCCTTGTTGACGGTGTCGAGCTTCGTGCGCGCCGAGCGCAGATGATAATCGACGCCCGCCGCGGTGATGCCCATCACCACGCCGATCTCCGCGTCGGTCTTGCCCTCCGCCGCCCATTGCAGGGTCTCGCGCTCCCGGGGCGACAAGCGCACCGGCTCGCCGGGCACCGGCCGGCTGTTCATCAGCAGCAACTGTCCGACGGCATAGGTTGCCACCAGATTGACGGCGACGCGGTCGGCCGCCTCGATCTCGATTGCCGGGCCGGAGAAGCTGATGCCGCCGGGCTCGCCGTCGAGGGTGACGAACGGGATCGTGAGTCCGGCCCGGATGCCGAACTCGGTGGCCTCGTTCATCACGCGGCCGGCCACCGGCGTGTCGGGCTGCACGGCGCTCCAGTCGAACGGTACGGCGCTGGTACAGAGCCGACGAACCGTCGGGTCGTGCAGGGCGTAGCCGCGGGTGACGTAACGGCGGGCCCATTCGTCCGGCATGGTGCTGGTCAGAACGAACCCCGCGTGGCGCCGGGGCGGCAGGTTCGGCTCCGGCACGATGCCGGCCATCACGTAGGAAATCCCGTAGCCCTTGAAGGCACCGACGAGCAGGCGCGCGATCTCCTCGGGCGTCGCGGCCCGGTCGAGATCGCGCAAGATGTTGAATGTCCTATCGAAATGCCTCGATAACGGCATGCTCGCCCCGGGTGTTTGCACGTAGCGCGACAAATCGCAGACCACCACAACCATAGGATGGCATCTGCGGCGGTTCGGCGATAGGTTGTCGGCACAACCTCTCCCGCGGCCGGGCTCTCCTTCGGCTTCGATGTGTAAAGCGGATCGGGTGCGAGCTTCGAGCCAATGATCGACGATGAAACGCCTTCGACCACGCGCTATCTGCTCGAGCGCATCGCCGAGACGCTGGACGTGCCGCCATCCTATTTTTTCCGCGTCGAGTCCACGCCCGTCGACCCGTCGGGGCCGAGCGACGCGCAATGCGAGGAGGCCACGTCCCTGTTCCGCGCGATCAAGTCGCCGACCCGCCGCGGGGCGGTGCTGAAGCTGCTCCGCGAGATGGCCAACGATAGCTGATCATCCTCCGGCTCCGAGAGCCGGCACTTTTTGCGGGATGGCGCGGGCAGTTCCCCCCGGACACGCGTCAACGTCCCCACCCGCCTCAAGGCGCGGGGGCATGGCCCAAGACACCCAGCCACGTGGGACGGGGGCTGCCGCTTGAACCCTGGTGTCGGCCAGATATGCGCGGGTTCCGACCCCGTGGCGACCCGCGGCATCGGCGTGAAGCGATCGGCCGATCGACCCGGCCGGAAACCGCAGCGGCTCCGGGCCGCTCAGGCGGCCACCAGCAACGCGGCGCCGGCAACGCCGGACAGGACGAGGCGCAGGCGGCCGAGCCAGAGCGGCACGAGGCCGCGGCGGGTGAGATCCTGATCGATAAGGCCCCAGGCCAGCACCAGCGCGCCGAGGATGCGCAGATCCCAGGGGGCCGGCGCGGCCATCGCCGCCCAGGCCACCAGGGACGGGACGATCGCGATGAGGTAATCGCCGTTGCCGGAATTGCGGGCCGCCGCGGCACCCCAGCGGATGCCGCCCAGAAACGACGCGATCACGGCCCCGTAGGCCGACAAAATCGTCCGCGGCGACAGGCCGATACTGCTCAGGCCGCCATCCGTGCCGGAGACCGCCAGCGCCGCGAAGCCCAGGAACGGGATGAGGCCGGCCACGCCGAGCACGAGCGCGCTGATCGGGACAGAGTTCCGGTGCGCCATCCATCCTCCGAGCCGCTGCACGGGCAGCGGCTACGCCTTCTTCAACGCAGACGCGTATCGCCCTGCTGAGCGATCCCGCATCGCGGCACAGCGGTCAAGCTGGGCTCAGGGCGGCAAAACACAGCAGGCGGCGGCCGGTTTCGGAGACAAGATGCTGTCCGATCAAAACCTTAGCGCCTCGTCCGGCCGTCGATGGCCGGGCGCGGTCGCGGGTGCTCGACTCTCCGGCCGCTACGACTTCCGGGACGGTGCGGTGAAGCCGGTCGGGTTCGGCGTGGGCGCGCCGAGCAGCGACATCGGCGCCGTGACGGCGTCCTTCGGGGTGGGCGGCTCGTTGACCGCCGGGTCGATCTTGCGCGGCTTGAAGGTGGCGGCGAGGCTCTTGGCGCTGGCGAGGTCGGCGGGGCTCAGCTTGTTCGCCACGTCGTCGCGCTTCTTGGCCGCGTCGTCGTCGCCCTGCGCCGCAGCGGCCGAGAACCACGCGTAGGACTGCACAAGATCCTGCGTCAGGCCCAGCCCGCGGGCGTAGAGCACCGCGAGGTTGTACTGGCTGTCGCGGACGCCGAACTCGGCGCCCTGCCGGAACCACGAGGCCGCCGACGCGAAGTCGGGCTTGCCGTTGGCGGCGGGGTTCTCGGCGTAGAGCACCGCCAGATTGTGCATCGAGCGGGCATGGCCCTGCTCGGCGGCGCGACCGTACCAGAGCTTCGCCTTGTCGAGGTCGCGGACGACCCCCGAGCCCTTCTCGTAATGGCCGGCGAGCTTGTACTGGGCCGGCGCGTAGCCGGAGGCCGCAAGCTTCTCGAACAGCTTCGCGGCCACGGACAGGTCGCGCGGCATGCCGCGGCCATCGGCCTCACGGGTGGCGAGATCCCAGATCGCCGCCCCGTCGCCGTCCAACGCGGCCTGTTTCATCTTGGCGAGTGCCGGCGGGAGTGTCCCGAGCTCGGCCTGCAGGATGTTCATGCCCGAGACCTGCGGCACCGCCACTTTCGCGTTCGCCGGACGTGATTCGGTGGGCGGCGGGCTCGGAAGGGCCTGCGTGGTCACCGGATCGGCGATCGGCGGCTTGGACGCCGAAGTCTCGGTGCTGGCCTCCTGGCGCGGCTCCCGGGCTGGCTCGATGCGCGCCGGGGCGACCTGGGAGGTCTGGACCGAGCGGGGCGCCTCGTCGGGGGCGCGCATGCTGATCGCCTGGAGCGCGCCGAGCGCCAGCACGATGGCGGCGAGCCCGAGCAGCAGCGGCCGCCGCCGGCGATTGATCTCGGCCCGCAGGCGCTCGAAGCGGCTCTCCCCCGACGTAGCCGGCTCGCCCGCGTCCTTGTGGGTGCGCAGGTCCCGGCGATCGGCCGGCGCTTCCGCGGCGAGTTCCGCCTGGGCGGCCTGGGCGGCACGCCGGGCCGCCGCGATGAAGCTGGTCTTGATGTCGGTCTCGCCGGCCTCCGGGGCCGGGCGGCCGCGCGCTGGCTCGGCGGAATGATCCCGCGTGGCCCGGCGAACCGTCGAATCCCGCGCCGGCCGCGGCTCCCGACCGGGACGGCCGCTGCCGGGCTCTAGCAGATCGTCGGCCAGGCGCGACGCCTCGGCGGACGCGGCCCCGCGGGTGATCTCCGGGCTCGTCGAGGTCATCAGGCGCTGGTCGAGGGACGGTGCCCGCACAGCCGCCGATTCGGCCGGGCCGAGCCGATTGACCAGGCGCTCGAGCGCGGACTGGACGCCTTCCAGGGTGGTGCCGAGACGCTGGTCCGACGCGATCTGCCGGGCCTGCATGTCGGCGAGGCTCGCCCGCAGCAGCCCGATCTCGCCGAGATCGGCGCTGGGGATGCTGGATCCCTTCAGGGTCTGGGCCACGGCATTGCGCGTAGCGCGCTCGACGGCGGCCTCGCTCGGTGCCGATTCGCGCAGCGCCGCGACCTGCTGCAGCAGGTCGTCCATGGTCCGTCCGAGGCCGGCCAAGGCCGGATCGCCGCCGCGGGGGGCATCGAGCCGCCCCGCGAGCGAGACCACCTGCTTCTCCAGGGCGTCGAGGCCCCCGTGTTCCGGGCGGCTGCCGACCTGGTCGACCTTCTCCGCGAGGCTCCGCAGCATCGCGTGGATCGAGGCCATGTCGCCGGACTGGGCCGCATCCGGCGCACCGGCGCGATCGTACCGCTGGTCGCGGGCGTAGAGGCCGTCGACCTTGTCGGCCAGCGTCTGGATCTGCTCCGCGATGGCGGCCGGCGCGGCGGTGCGCACGTCGCTGCGGATCTCCTCCAGGAGCGGTCGCAGGCTCGCATCGGTGTCGATCCGCTGCAGCTGCGCGATCTGGGCG
Organism: Methylobacterium sp. J-077; assembly: GCF_022829365.1. GTDB lineage: Bacteria > Pseudomonadota > Alphaproteobacteria > Rhizobiales > Beijerinckiaceae > Methylobacterium. Next base: position 253,285 of record NZ_JAKSYJ010000102.1, read on the forward strand.
CTCACGGCCTGGAGGCTGTTCGCCAGGCCCTGGATGCGCTCCGGACCGGCCAGGGCGCCGATCAGGCGGCGAATCTCTTCGAGCTCGGCGAACAGGCCGGCCAGGGTATGGCCGTCCGGACCGGCCGGGCCGGTGGCGGCGACGCTGTCGAGACGTTCGGCCAGACGGCGGACGTCGTCGGCGACGCGGGTATGGACGTTCTCGGCGACCTCCTCGGCCAGGCGCTCGACCTGGGCCCTGACCTGCTCGACAGGTGCCGCGATCGCGGCGAGATCGGTGCCGGCCTGCGCCCGCTCGATGCCTTGGGCGAGCGCGTTCACCGCCTGTTCGAGGGCGCCGACATCCCGGCTGGTCGCCAGCTGGTTGATCGCCTCCCGCAAACGCACGGTCTCGTGCTGCAACTCGGATACGGCGGCGGACGGCACCGCGATCTCCTCGACCCTGGCCTCCAGGCGGCGGGCGAGATCCATGCGCATGCTCGCCACGACGCCGCCGTCGGACTGACCGGCGGTGAGCGCGCGCTCGCCGACGCCCCCCGACAGCTCGCGCTGGCGCTGGCGGATATCCTGGACCGCGTTGCGGATCTCGGCCACGTCAGGACGGTTGCGGCGGCCGGACGGGCGTCCCGAGGCGACTTGCTCGCCGAGCTGGGACATCCGCCGCTCGATGTCGCCGAGCCGCTCGGTCACCTGCTGGACCGGCGTCGCCTTCAGGGCGCGCTCGATCCGGGTCTCGATCTCGGCCAGGCGCCGGGCCTCGGATTCTTGGGCGAGGCGCCGCCCCTCGTCCAAGCTCCGGTTGAGCCCGTCGATGCGGCTCATCAGGGCGGCGAAGCCCGGGCTCTGGGTTTCGGGACCCTGGTCCGAGCCGCGCTCGGCCTGACCGGTGAACAGGGAGCCGGCCGGATCGGGAAGGTCGTGGCGCGACTCGGCATCGAGCCGATCCTCCGGGCGCACGGCCTTCTCGGCGCGGGGGCGGCGACGCGGGCGTCGATTCCCCTGCGCGCCCTGCTGCTGCGGCACCACCGAAGCGATCCAGGTCTCGAGCGGGACACCCGCTCGCGCCGCGACGTCCCGGGCGGCGTCCAGCACCTCCGGGTCGAAACTGTCGAGCTGCGGCATGGCGTTGCGGGTCATCGGTGGCCTGTCGTCGGCAGCGTTCGGCGTTGATCCTGTTCGCGGGACGGGACCGGGAGACGGTATCCACGGAACGCGGGTGCCGGATCGTTCGAGGCGACCTTTAACTTTCTTGGTAAACACACGGTTAAGGCGAGGTTGACCCAGTAATCTTCGGCGCAGGCGTGCATGCCCCTGACACTTCCGGTGTCCGAGACGGCTGAGCCGTTGCTCCGGACGCGACGGCGCGCTTAGATGCTTGCAAACGGGCGAGCCGAACTCGGCGATCGGCCTCAGCAAGGGGGAACCAGTTCATGCCGCATTACCGCGCCCCGGTCGACGACACGCTGTTCCTGCTCAACGATGTCCTAGGTTTCCACGCCCGGGACAATCTGGCCGGATTCGCCGATGCCTCCCCGGACGTGGTCGAGGCGGTCCTGCGCGAGGGTGCGAAGCTCGCCGAGGAGGTTCTGGCCCCGGTGAATCGGGCGGGCGACCTCGAAGGCTGCCGCCGCGAGCCGGACGGCAGCGTGCGCACGCCCACCGGCTTCAAGGCCGCCTACGACGCTTATGCGAAGGGCGGCTGGATGGGTCTCGCGGTCCCGGAAGAATTCGGCGGCCAGGGCCTGCCGCACACCGTCAACACGGCGATGCAGGAATTCGCCTCCGGGGCGAATCTCGCGCTGGGGATGTATCCGGGCCTGACCCAGGGCGCGATGGCCGCACTCCTCGTTCACGGCAGCGACGCGCAGAAGGCGCTTTATCTCCCCAAGATGGTCGAGGGCGCCTGGACCGGCACCATGAATCTCACCGAGCCGCATTGCGGCACGGATCTCGGGCTCCTGAAGACGAAGGCGGTGCCGCACGGCGACGGCTCCTACAGTCTCACCGGCACCAAGATCTTCATCTCGGCCGGCGAGCACGACCTGGCCGAGAACATCGTCCATCTGGTCATCGCCCGGATCGAGGGCGCGCCGGCCGGGACCAAGGGCATCTCGCTGTTCGTGGTGCCGAAATTCCTGGTGAACCCGGACGGGTCGCTGGGCGCCCGCAACGGCGTGTCCTGCGGCTCCCTCGAGCACAAGATGGGCATCCACGGCAACGCGACCTGCGTGATGAACTACGACGGCGCCACGGGCTGGCTGGTCGGACAGGAGAATCGCGGCCTCAACGCCATGTTTGTGATGATGAACGAGGCGCGGCTGGCGGTCGGCGTCCAGGGGCTGGGCCAGTCCGAGGTCGCCTACCAGAACGCCGTCGCCTACGCGAGGGAACGGCTCCAGGGCCGGGCGCTCACCGGCGCCAAGGCCCCCGACAAGGCGGCCGACCCGATCCTGGTCCACCCGGATGTCCGCAGCACGCTGATGCAGATCCGCGCCTTCAACGAGGCCGGCCGCGCCCTGATGCTGTGGACGGCTCTGCAGGCCGACATCCTGCACCGGTCCGAGGATGCCAAAGAGCGTCAGACCGCCGACGACCATCTCGGCCTGCTGACCCCGGTGGTGAAGGGCGTGCTCACTGATCGCGGCTTCGCCAACGCAGTGGACGCGCAGCAGCTGTTCGGCGGCCACGGCTATATCGAGGAATGGGGGATGTCGCAGTTCGTGCGCGATGCCCGCATCGCCATGATCTACGAGGGCGCCAACGGCATCCAGGCCATGGACCTGATCGGCCGCAAGCTGCCCAAGGACGGCGGCCGGGCGATGATGACGTTCCTGGGCGAAGTCCAGACCTTCCTGAAGGACCATGGCGAGGATCCCGCGATGGCGCCGTTCACCCAGCCGCTCCAGGCCGGGCTGAACGACCTGCAGGGCGCCGTGATGTGGCTGATGCAGAACGCCTTCTCGAAGCCCGACAATGCCGGTGCCGGTGCCACCGACTTCATGCACCTCTTCGGCCTCGTGGCGCTGGGCTACATGTGGGCGCGGATCGCCAAGGCGGCCCTGGCCCGCAACGCCGAGGAGGCCTCGCCCCGCTGGGCGGCCAAGCTCACCACCGGCCGGTTCTTCATGGCGCGGATGCTGCCGGAGACCGGCCTGCGGCTCGCGCGGATCAAGGCCGGGGCGGAGACGACCATGGCGCTGGCGGACGAGGCGTTCTGACGGGATGGTCGGGAGCGCGCGCCGCTTCATTCTGACCGCCGAAGGGGATTTCGAGATCCGGGCGCCTCGCCCGGAGGATATCGCCGAGACGGCCGAAGCGCTGTGGCCGCAGGCCGGATGCGGGTTCATAATCCTTGAAGAAGATTGCCCCGACGGATGGGGAGACTACGTTCAGGCCGCGGGCGGCCGCGACGCCGAAACCGGCGAGAGTCGGATCACCGTGGAGCGGCGCGTGTATGTCCGAGATGGGAACGACGGACTGGACCTGCGTCGTCCGTTTCAGCATCTCGTCGCGGGGAAGCCTGGGCAGGGCGCGGCGACGCCCGCGCGTATCGAGACGAACGGCTATCAGGTGACCGTTCGGGCGAACGAGGTGTTGTCGACGCGTGACGTCGTCGCGATCATGACGGCATTCCTGCAGAATCGCGAATTGCCAGGCGCCTATCGCTGGCGTTCGAATCGCGAGGAGGTCGAGGAGATCGTCCGCGAAACGGAGGCTTGGCGCCGTCAGCACTGACGGCAAGCGACCGTAGCGGACGGACTTTCGCCCTGCCGCGAGGCTCTCGGGTCTCGGACGCCGCCTCAAGCCCGCAGCGCACCGTCCAGATCCTCGATCAGATCCGCCGGATCCTCCAGCCCGATCGACAGCCGCACCACCTCGGGCCCCGCCCCGGCGGCGGTCTTTTGCGCGTCGGTGAGCTGGCGGTGCGTGGTCGAGGCCGGATGGATCACCAGCGAGCGGGTGTCGCCGATATTGGCCAGATGCGAGAACAGCTGCAGGTTCGAGACCAGCTTCACCCCTGCCTCGTAGCCACCCTTCAACCCGAAGGTGAACACCGCGCCGGCGCCGTTGGGCGTGTAGCGCTTTGCCAGCGCGTGGTAGCGGTCGGTCTCCAGGCCCGGATAGCTCACCCAGGCCACGGCCTCGTGCTGCGACAGGTGCGTCGCCACCACCAGGGCGTTGTCGGAATGGCGCTGCATCCGCAGCGGCAGGGTCTCGATGCCGTTGAGGATCAGGAAGGCGTTGAACGGCGACAAGGCCGGGCCGAGGTCGCGCAGGCCGAGCACCCGGCACGCGATGGCGAAGCCGAAATTGCCGAAGGTCTCGGCGAGCACCATCCCGGAATATTCCGGCCGCGGCTGGCTCATCATCGGGTAGCGGGCATCGCCCGCCCACTGGAACGAGCCGCCGTCGACGATCAGGCCGCCGATCGAATTGCCGTGGCCGCCCAGGAACTTGGTCGCCGAGTGCACGACGATGTCGGCCCCGTGCTCGAACGGGCGGATCAGGTACGGCGTCGCCATGGTGTTGTCGACGACCAGCGGGATGTTGTGTTTTTTCGCGACATCAGACAGCGCTTTGATGTCGGTGATGACCCCACCCGGATTGGCGATCGACTCGCAGAAAATCGCCTTGGTGCGCGGCGTGATCGCCGCCTCGAACGAGGCCGGGTCGTCGTTGTCGGCCCAGGCCACCGACCAGCCGAAGTTCTTGTACGCGTGGTTGAACTGGTTGATCGAGCCGCCATACAGCTTGTTGGAGGCGACGAACTCGTCCCCCGGCTGCATCAAAGCGTGCATGGTCAGGAACTCGGCTGCGTGGCCCGAGGCCACGGCGAGCGCCGCGGTGCCGCCCTCGAGCGCAGCGATGCGCTCCTCCAGCACGGCGTTGGTCGGGTTGGTGATCCGGGTGTAGATGTTGCCGAAGGCCTGGAGCCCGAACAGCGAGGCGGCGTGGTCGACATCGTCGAACACGAAGCTCGTGGTCTGGTAGATCGGCGTGGCCCGCGCGCCGGTGCTCGCGTCGGGCGCGGCGCCGGCGTGGATCGCCAGCGTGTTGAAGCCGGGCAGGCGGTCGGTCATCGTCGGGTCTCCTTGCACCGTCGCGCCTGTATGCCTGCCCGGGAGCGGCGCGCAAGGTTCTGGCGGGCGCCGGGCTCGATCCCGCCTAATCGTCGTGCGACCCGCCGATATCGACGTGAGGCTGTCCGGCGTCGACCAGGGCGCGGTCGACCGCCTCGATCGCCAGCAGGGTCCGAGTCAGATCCTCGGCCATGGAGATCGGTGCGACATCGATCCCGCCGAGCCGCTTGGCGATAGCGTTCCGCTGCCGCGCCAGGGCGCCGCGCGCGCGCTTCAGGTCTTCGACCTCGTCGACGGTCATCCGCTATCCCTTTTCAGGCCCGAGCCGCTCAATCGCCGGGCATCCAGTCGATGGTCGGCCGCTGCGCGAGCATCCGGTTGAAGTAGTTGGCCACCGCCTGCGCGCCATCCGTGTGCATCATCGCGACGGGATGCGCGAGGTAGGCGCGGGCGAGATCCATCGGAATCTGCCCGGACTGGAGCGCTTTCAGCACCTCGTCGATGAACGCGTCATTGGCCTCGTTGAAGTCGCTCGACAGCTTCTTGCGGTCGTTGAGCGCGTTGATCGGCATGCCGTGTCCCCAGGTGCGGAATGTGGCCTCAACCACGAAAAGAAATCGTGCGTGATCGCGCAAGTCTTTGCGACACGTCGAAAAACGTCGGCGCGCGACGGCGCCGTATTCTCAGCGAACCGACACAAATGTCCGGCTCTTCGGCACCGTCGATCCGTGGGCGCAACTCCTGCGAGTGTGCGATTGCACACGTAAGTAATCGCGCGGCGCGATGCGTGGGAGCGGAAATCCGACGTGGCACGTTCATCTGCCATGTCGATCGGTCTGATACCCGCCCACAGCGTCGAAGTCATTCCCTGCGCGAGCGATCCACGGTGCTTTCGCTGGATCATCCGGGCCGGCGGCGGCACGGTGGTGGAGCACTCGCCCTACGCCTTCGTGACGCAGAACGGCGCACGCATCTCGGGGGAATGCTGGATCCGCGAGCATTTCGCCGACGGAACGCGCGGCTGAGCCCAGCGGCGGCACGCTCCCCCGGTGAAGCTAAGGGTCACCGGGGGGCTCCGGAACGGAGCGGCAAGCGCGGAAGCCCGTCAACGAAGGCCTGCTCGCACCTGGAACAGGGGCGGATCGGCTCCCACGCTGCTGTCGCAGCGAACGACTCGCGTTCACCGCCGGGCCCATCCCTGATCGCTGTTCGACGGCGCGCCGGGCTGACGCGATCAGGTAATCCGCTTGCCGGCCCAGATCCGGCGGCGTGGCATTTTGATCACAAAGCCTGAGGAAACATCGTCTCCGACGCACCGGGAGGCGCCAGCGATCGAGGTCGCCTCTGCCAAGACAGGCAAAAGATGTGCCAAATTAAAATTTAGCCGACAGCATCGTTTGGCAGGCCTCGCATGACGTTCTGATCGTTATTTCTGTCATGCCTTGAATAAAAATCATCATTTAATGGATTTATAGATCGCATATCCTTGCTTGCCTGTCACGTTCTTCGACTCTTATTCTATGAAAGCTCAGACCGTTCTCTGAAAGCAGTCAGGATCAACGGCGATTCACTGTAGGAGAGGACGATCTCGTTTTCATCCGTTTGGGAGATCGAGGCGTTGAAGATGCGTACACAGCCGTACATCAACAGCACTGCTTCCGGCGGGTTCAATCGTCGCCGGTCGATCGCGACAGCGTTGCGCCGATCGACCCTCGGGCTGGCGGCGTTGGGCGCATCTGTCTCGCACCACGCCATGGCGCAGAGCCTGGCCGGAACCGATCCGGCGACTTGGCGGACGCCGGAATACCAGGCGGATTGGGGCCTGGAGGCCATGCACGCGGCCGATGCCTACGCCGCCGGCTATACCGGCTTGGGCGTCACCGTCGGGGTAGTCGACTCAGGGTTCTACAGCGCCCACCCGGAATTCGCCGACGGCCGCGTCAAGCCGATTACTATCACCGGCACCTTCGGATCCAACGGCTTCTACTTCATGGATCAGTTCGGAAACCCGATCGACCGGTCACCGCGACCGACACTGTTCTCCAGCGGCCAGTCTTACAGCGTTCCCGGCACATACAATCCCGCCTACAACGATCCGCACGGAACGCATGTGACCGGGACGATCGGGGCCGCCCGGGACGGCGTCGGCATGCACGGTGTGGCGTTCAACGCCAACGTCTACGTGACCAACACCCAGTCCACTGACGAGATGACCTACGGTGCCAATGCGGATTATGCTTACTTCAAGAACGCCTATGGCATCTTGGCTGCGGCCGGGGCGCGGGCCATCAATACGTCCTGGGGAAATTCACCGCCTGCAGATAATTATAATAGCATCGGCGGCTTGATAAGTTCCTATAAGAACTTTCTAGGAAAAAAGACTTATTTCGATGCTGTCAGTGAGGTAGCCAAACAACACGACACTATATTGGTATTTGCCGCAGGGAACAACGCTTCCGCCCACCCCGATATACGGACCGTACTGCCCTATTTCCAGCCGGATCTCGAACGCAATTGGGTTGCGGTCGGAGCCGTTCGAAAGGGGAACGACGGCCGTTTTGATCCTGGCAGCGTCGCATTAGACTGGTATTCCGTAAAGGCCGGCGCCTCCAAATATTGGTATGTCGCCGCACCCGGCAGTGCGATCGTCAGCACCGTACCGCCTTCGACTTCGAAAGATGTCTGGCCGCCTGGACACTGGAACATCGATCCTGCGCACCAGACCGGCTACACGGCGGTGATGGGGACCTCGATGGCGGCGCCGCATGCCACCGGCGCGCTCGCGGTGATCATGCAGCGCTATCCGTACATGACCAACGAGCAGGCCCGCGATGTCCTGCTCACCACCGCCTATCATCGCAACGCGGTCGACGGCGTTCCGGACGCCAATCCCAACGCCCCCAACGCGATCTGGGGCTGGGGCGTGATCGACCTGAACAAAGCCATGAAGGGGCCCGGGCAGTTCCTCGGCCCCGTCGCGGCCAACCTCCCGGCGGGCACCAAGGACACCTGGTCCAACGACATCGCCGAGGACGCGCTGATCCAGCGCAGGCAGGAGAACGACGCCGAGGCCGCCGCCTGGCCGACGCGCAAGGCGGCCCTGGATCCGAAACTGAGCCTCCCAGCGCTGCAGGTCTCGATCCCGGCGACCCGCGCCACCCTCGACGGCATCGTCAAAGCACTGCGCAGCGGCCGCCAGGACGCTTTCCTCGACTCCGCGAAGGCGAACGACACGAATCCCATCGGCAGCAGGGTCTTCGGGGCGTTCCTCGATAGTCGCAGATACCGGGTTTACTGGCCGTTCGATAAGCTCTCGGGAGGACAACGATCATTTATCGGCGATCGGCTGGCTGAATATCTCGCGGACCCGAACAGCACCCAGTATGCGCAGGTCGCCGCCGGCATCGCCGTAGAGTGGCAGGCCGAGGTCCAACTCGAGCCGGGCCGCATCGCCGCGTTCGCGTCGATCCCGACCCGCGGCAGCCTGATCAAGACCGGGGGCGGTACCCTTACGCTGACCGGCACCAACAGCTATTCCGGCGGCACCACCGTCGCGGGCGGTACTCTGTCCGTGTGGCGCGATGCCAGCCTCGGCGCCGCCGCCGCCCCGCTCACCTTCGACGGCGGTATCCTCCAGGTCACCGGCACCGGCTTCACCGCCACCCCCCGCCCGATCACCTGGGCGAACGGCGGCGGCGGGCTCGACATCGCCGACCCGGCCAACAGCTTCACGCTGAGCCAGGCGCTGTCCGGACCCGGCGGCCTGGCCAAGCTCGGCGTCGGCACCCTCGCGCTCTCCGGGGCCGGCATAGGTGTTGGCCCCGGCCTGTTCCTGTCCGATCTGCATCTCGGCACGCGCGGCTGCCAAGCCGGCATGCTGCTGTCGTTCCTGAGGGATTACGACGCCGACACGATCTACCTGGTCGGCGACATCGTGGATGGCTGGCAATTGCGCTCCGGCTGGTA